>CALIVT010000017.1 GCA_938048185.1 uncultured Arenicella sp. | reverse complement strand
AGCGTTCAATCTGAGCCAGGATCAAACTCTCCAGTTCAATCTAATTACTAAAGGAATTTTTTGTTTTACAGCCAAAAATAATAAAAGCTGGGTCTCTCAGCCTCTCTCGGAATTGAGCTGCCATGATCCAGTTAAGAGCGTAAGCCCCCAACCGTCGCAAGACATAAGAGTCTGGTTTACCGGTTTTTGTGCGACTTTCTCATCTAAGAAAACGCCCACACAAATTGTTTGGTTTCATTTTTAAAAGAGCGGTCTTGTCCGAGCAGACTCTCGTCTACCGTTCAAGGTGGAGCGCATTATACGCTTCCAGCTGACCCCGTCAACACCTTTTTGAAAATATCTCAAATCGGTGAGAGCCAAGAAACAGTGTTAATTTGTTGCTTGATTGCTCTAACAAGGGAGGCGCAGTTTAACGTTTTAATCCTGCGCGTCAACACCTTTTTGAAATTAATTTACAGGATCAAAAACCACACACTATTTTGCTGAGCAATCAACCACTTCGTACAGATAATTATAGAACTGCTACGCCCCTCTAGCGCTACATAAAGCCGAGGGTCAAGCCCATATAAAAACCCTTTAAACCATGTGTCAAACATTCGCAAGTACACGCATCGACGCCTCAGATATACTGAGCCATGGCTTTCCGTAAACCACGGTCTGCAATGCTCAACATATTTAACCGCGGATATTTATAATGAAAACACTCGCCTCTATTCTGTTTTTTCTTTCGCTAAGCGCGTGCAGTCCAAAAATACTAAGAACAATCGATGCGGACTTGCTACTTGTAAATGGCGCAATCTGGACCGCCGACACCCCGCACACCACTGCACGTGCGCTGGCGGTTAAGGATGGCAATATTGTGTTTATCGGCGATACGCCAAACGAGGCAATCACGGCGAACCAAACGGTTGACCTGAAGGGCAAATTTTTGATGCCCGGCTTTATTGACAACCATGTTCATTTTCTCGATGGCGGCTTCGGTTTAGCCAGTGTCGATCTGCGCAACGCAAATACACCGGAGCTATTTTCTAGCAAGATTACTAATCACGCTAACACACTGGACTCAGGGCGCTGGGTATTAATTGGCGCTTGGGACCATACACTTTGGGGCGGCACACTCCCCGACAAGCAATGGATCGATCAGGGAACCGCGAACACACCAGTATTCGTTATGCGCCTTGACGGCCATATGGCGCTCGCCAATTCAGCGGCATTAAAGCTGGCCGGCATTGATAAAGATACACCCACACCAAAAGGTGGAGAAATCATCCGCGACGCGAACGGTGAGCCAACCGGGCTGCTAAAAGACTCAGCAATGCTTTTGGTACAAAGAGTCATTCCCGCCCCCAGCGAGACTGAGCTACTACACGCAATGGAGTTAGCACAAGATCGAGCATTTAGCGTTGGCGTAACCCAAGTTCATGCGATGAGCGGCAACCCGGATGAAACCAAAATACTCGATGCGTTTATCCTCGCACGTGACCGCGGACGATTGAAAATTAGGGCTAATGTCTACACACCCATTGAGCACTGGCAATCCGCTAGAGCAATGCTTGACGAAAACGGCGCCGGCGACGAACTATTGCGATGGGGTGGAGTTAAAGGGCTAGTCGATGGCTCGCTCGGCTCAGCCACTGCCTGGTTCCACACGCCGTATAGCGACGATGACAATAATCGCGGATTCCCGTTAATCGAACCAGAGAATCTCGTCAATCTATTAACGCAAGCCGACCGAGCAGAGTTAAAGCTCGCTATTCACGCTATCGGCGATAAGGCGATTGATAACTTGATTGATGCTTTTGAAAAGACCGCGCCAAACCAAGTCGCAAGCAAGCGCTTTCGTATAGAACACTTTCAACACCCCAGTGCTGCCGCGATTAAACGTTTAGGCCAGTTAGGCATAATCGCGGCCGCTCATCCATATCATGCGATCGATGACGGCCGTTGGGCCGAGGGTAAAATTGGCGCAGATCGAATCAAAACGACCTATGCTTTTCGATCCATTTTGGACGCTGGGGGAATTCTCAGCTTTGGCTCAGACTGGCCGGTGGCGCCGATTGCCCCGCTGCACGGTGTCTATGCCGCCGTGACTCGTCAAACGTTAGATGGCAAACACCCAGATGGCTGGCAACCACATGAAAAAATTACCGTCGAAGAGGCGTTACTAGCCTACACCCTGAATAACGCTTATGCTGGTTTTGAAGAGAATCGGGCGGGGTCCTTAGCCGTCGGCAAACGCGCTGATTTTGTAATGCTTGATTCCGACCCGCGCGCGGTCGCTGCCGAACAAATTAAAAATATAAAGGTATTAGCGACAATAATTGGTGGGGAAACCGTCTATGGCGGACTATGACCTCAACGGCTGACCTCAACGGCTGACCTCAACGACTGCCCTCAACAGCCAAGCATGAGGGCAAGACATAAAATAACTTAACCAGACAAGTGACTTAGCCTAAACGCACTGCGTTAGCATTGTAATTGGGCAAAAACTGTTGCCGAGACTCGCCTGCTAGCTTTAACGCAGTAAAGGCCGCTTTGCGCATAAAACGTGATTCAAAATGATACAAACTACCCGCGCGCGCTGAGTCTTTTTGTATGCGCTTGGTGCGCTCTATTCGACTAACCTGATATAAATTCAGTCCGTCACTGACCGAATCGGTCTCATCTAGCGCACGCTGCAATACACGCGCATCTTCAATGGCCATTGCCGCACCACTTGCCATAAACGGCAACGTCGCGTGCGCCGCATCACCGAGCAAGGTTACACGCCGGGAGCTCCATGTACTTAGCGGTTTATGGTCATACAAAGCCCAGCGGTAGCACTGATCCTTATCAACAGCATTAATTATCGAGCGCACGCACGGGTGCCAATCGGCAAAGTCCGCATCGAGTTCCTCCCAGGGTGCTTTTGCCACCCAAGAATCATCACGCCATCGCTGGTTCTCGACTACTCCGACGAAGTTAGCCAGTTTTTTATCGCGCAAGTAATACAACACCATGTGCTTCTTTGGGCCAACAAAATTACTGGTGACGGTACGCATCCAGTCGGTTGGTAACCTTTCTACTGGCACGACTCCGCGCCACGCGACATTGCCGGTAAAACGCGGTGCGACGTCTCCAGCAATTTGTTTTCTGAGTAACGAATGAATGCCGTCGGCGACGATCAGACACTCTGTTTGCAACTGCTGTTGATCACTTAGGCTAACGCGCACATCCGAGGCCGTTTCGGCAAAAGACTCAACTGCGGCGCCAAGGTGTAAGCCATTGGGCATAACGCGACTAAATTCGCGCCGTAAGATTGAATGCAAATCCGCTCGATGGATATGCAAATAAGGCGCACCGTATCTTCTATGATAGGCCTCGTCTAAATCCATGCTATGCAGAACCTGGCCGCTTTGATAATCCTTAAAATCGACGCTGGCTGGCTTTACCGCCAGCGCTTCGAGCGGTTCAACAAGCCCGAGGTAATTGAGCACGTGCATCGCATTCGCGCCACACTGAATACCTGCACCTAGGTCGCTGAACCGACTCGCCTTTTCAAAAATAGAGACACGGTGCCCAGACTTAGCCAAGCACAAGCCAGCGGTCAAACCGCCTATTCCGGCACCAACAATCGCGACATTCATTTTATCGCTAAAGCATCTCAATCGCGATTGAGGTTGCTTCACCACCGCCGATGCACAGGCTGGCGATACCCCTGCGCTTGTCTAAACGCTGCAAGGCATGCAGCAAGGTCACAATAATACGGGCACCCGACGCACCGATTGGGTGACCTAAGGCGCAGGCCCCGCCATTAACATTTACCTTGTTATGGTCTAGGCCAAGGTCTTGCATGGCCAGCATGGTGACCATTGCGAACGCTTCATTTATTTCAAATAAATCAACATCAGCTTGAACCCAACCGACCTTGTTGAGCAGCTTATCGATTGAGCCAATAGGCGCGAGGCAGAATTCACTCGGTGCTTGAGCATGCGTCGCGTGACCAAGGATTCTAGCCATCGGAACTAAATCGAGTTTGCGCGCGCGTGCTCCGGTGGTCACTAGCATTGCCGCCGCACCATCTGATATTGAGCTGGAGTTCGCCGCCGTAACCGTTCCATCTTTACGAAAAGCCGGCTTCAAATTAGGAATTTTTTCAGGCTTGGCATTGCCCGGTTGTTCGTCATCGCTCACCGTCATCTCGCCGGCTCGAGTTTGAACCGCAACTGGCGCGATCTCGTTAACAAAATAACCGTTCGCAATTGCGGTTTGAGCGCGGTTCAGTGACCTTAAGGCGTACTCGTCCATCGCCTCTCGGCTGATTTTTCTGGCGTCTGACACGTCTTGCGCAAACACGCCCATGGCTTTGCCAGTGTAAGCGTCTTCTAAACCATCAAAGAACATATGATCTTTGATTTCGCCGTGTCCAAGTCGCATGCCGCCACGCGCTTTAGCGATGAAATATGGCGCATTCGTCATGCTCTCCATGCCGCCGGCAATAAGCACCGTGCCGCTACCCGCTTGTATTTGGTCGTGCGCCAACATTAGTGCCTTCATGCCAGAACCGCACACTTTACTGACCGTAGTACAGGCCGAGCTTTCAGGTAAACCAGCACCTAAAGCCGCTTGCCGGGCTGGCGCTTGGCCAACACCTGCGCTGAGTACATTACCCATCAACACTTCATCAATGTCTGCCTCGCTTACACCGGCACGCTCAATCGCGGCTTTTATAGCAACAGAACCTAAGTCACTTGCAGTTAGCGGTGACAACGCGCCCTGAAACCCTCCCATGGGCGTGCGCACGGCCGATACAATAACGACATCGTTATCTTGCAATTGATTTTCTGACATAGCGTGACCTCAAATCATTTCTGACGACAGTTTATCTTAAATTTTCAAGCTCGGCAGCCGAACTAAAATAAACTAAAAATGCACACCCATGAATCTACAACCATGTAGGCATCAACCCACAATAAAAAAACTTCGCCCAGAGTGTTATGCTTCAATTTCTGATCGCAAAATAATTGAACCCTTTGGGAAACCACTCACGTTCTGGAAATTCATATGGCCGTACTCGTTATCTGTCAAGATTCTGACAACGCACCAACGTTACGTAAGACATTGGCGCAAGCACACCTTGACTATATTGAAACCATTCAAGCGTTTGTAAGCGTTGCTGGACCGCTCAACCAAAGTGTCGACGCCATGCGCAGCGGAGAATATGACGGTAGCGGGTTCGTATACGACACAAATGATGTCGCGGTTGCACGCAAACTCTTTGAAAACGACCCCTACGCCAAGGGCGGTGTTTACAGTCATGTTAGCTTTGCTATTTTTTCGCCCAAAGCAGGTCAATGGGTCGGTGGGCTCAGTTGGAAATAAAATGCGCTGCGCAAACGCTTATATCGCCTCGCGCTACTCATAAGCGCTTACTCCTGATCAAATCAATTGGTCTAGCCCCAGCCCAGCACGCCCATTAACAATGACGATCGATCGTAGTAATGTTGAAAACGTATTGCCGCAGTTGCTTGCGTGGTCACAGCAAGGTTTAGCCGTATGCTTAGCAACACTTTACCACGCGGACGGCGGCTCACCACGTCCGCTCGGCAGTCAAATGGCGATCGCGGAAGACGGTCAGTGGTTTGGTTATCTAAGCGGCGGTTGCGCTGAGCAAGCAATTGCTGATGAAGGCGTAAACGCAATCAAAAGTGAGCGAAGCTACTCGGTACGTTATGGGTTAGGGTCACCGTATCTAGATATTCAATTACCCTGTGGCGCAGGTATTGATGTTTGGTTTGAACAAGGAATACAAACAGACCATATTGTCGATTTACTAAACGACTCGGTGGCGCGCAAGGTAGTCGGCCTAGAATTTTCTACTATACAAGAGTCACCGCTAAGAATATTGCGGAGCAAGACTGATCGTTCAGCCGCCAGCAGTATCGAGCACAGTCACTTTGAACGCTGGTACTTACCACAACGCAGGCTCAATATTATTGGCGCAGGCCCAAATGTGACGGCACTCACCAAGCTGGCTCAACATGCTGACTATCAAGTCACGGTGTTGACACCCGACGCGCAAACCCTGGGTGAGTTGAAAGAAAACTGCGTTCCATCGCACCCGAATACGACGCCGCCAATAAGTTTGCTAACAAGCCACGCACAAATAGAACATCTGGAGTGCGACAGCTATACGGCGGTGGTCTTAATGTTTCACGAACACGAACGCGAAACCAAGATTCTACAGCACATGTTGAAAAGCCAGCTGGCCTACATCGGTGCCCTTGGAAGTCGGCGCGCACACGCCATTCGACTTGAGGGGCTGCTCAAACTTGGGTTTACTGCCGAGCAATGCGAACGAATTCATGGGCCAATTGGACTCGACATTCAAGCGAAGACGCCGAGCGAAATTGCGGTTTCGGTATTGGCGCAACTCACGCGTGTTTTTCAAGCTCGGTCCGTCCCGCTGCTTAATTTTCCTAAAACGACGGATCAAAGTTGAAAATATTGCCGCTTACTCCGAACTTTGGCTCTTCCATAGAATCGTTTTTGCGTTGGGAAGAAGACTCAATTTCCGCGCTTGGTGGTGCTCGTGATTTCAATTCAATTTGGGGCTGTTGGCAAGCAGCCGAAGGCCTTTGCATTACCGCAAAAGAAAAACGTTTTGCTGACTACGACTCGGCATACAAGAGTTTCGAACAACAAGACTTTGAGATTGCAGTGCGCCGTTCGGGCGGGACCACCGTGCCACACGGCGAAGGAATTTTAGCGATTACTCACATCGCCAAAACCCACGGGCCTAAAAATATAGTCAACTCGTATTTGAACTTTTGCGCGCACATTCAAGCGGTGCTCAATGACCTAGGATTTATCACCGAGGTTGGTCCGGCGACTGGAGCTTACTGCGATGGCGACTATAATATTTTATTAGACGGTAAAAAGCTCGCGGGCACCTCACAACGTTGGACGCGTGGCGGGCCATCAAAAACTCAAATTGTATTGAACCATGCGGTGATGTTAGTAACGGCGGACCACCAACGGGCGACGCAACGCGTCAACCGGTTTCACCAGCTCGCCGATCAACATTCGCCCTTTGATGAGTCCGCCAGCACCTCGTTATGGGACGCTCGGCATTCATCGTCACAACTGTCCGCGACTCAACTGCAAAAACGCGATTTTTTTGACATGGTCGTAAACGCATTCACTAAGCACCAAACCAATTCACCGACACTGTCAGCGCGAGAGATAAATGACTAAGCCATTGAACGGGTACCGCATAATAGAATTAGCCGGCATTGGTCCCTGCCCTTATGCGGGCCAGTTATTGGCCGATATGGGGGCCGAGGTAATCGTCGTTAACCGCCCCGGGCCGACCATGCCAATGATATCGGACCGTGGAAAAAAAACGATGGTACTGGATTTGTCTAAACCTAAGGCAGTGGAAATTTTATTAAAGCTCGTTAAAAGTGCCGACGTCTTATGCGAAGGTTTGCGACCGGGTGTGACAGAACGTTTGGGGGTTGGTCCAACGCAGTGCCATGCAGTTAACCCAAAACTGGTCTACGGCCGCATGACCGGGTGGGGGCAAACCGGACCATGGGCCGAAGTGGCCGGGCACGATATCAATTACATTTCAATTACCGGAGCCCTAGGCGCAATCGGCAAGCGAGGCGAACCGCCAATGCCACCGTTGAATTTAATCGGTGATTATGGCGGCGGCTCTCTATTTTTAGTGAGCGGTATCTTGGCAGGATTGTTAAAAGCAGAGAAGACAGGTCAGGGAGAAGTAGTCGATGCAGCCATGATCGATGGCGTATCGTCCATGATGAGTCTGTTTTATTCGCTCGCTGGCATTGGCCATTGGCAACCAACGCGAGAATCAAACTTGCTCGATGGAAGCATGCCCTACTACCGCTGCTATCAAACTCGAGATGGAAAATATATGGCGGTGGGTTGTATTGAGCCACAATTTTTCGCGCTTATGCTTTCTCAACTAAGCATTGACCCAACCCAATTCGGCAAACAAAACGACCCGTCAAAACACGCTGAGCAACATCAAAAACTAGAGATTATTTTTTCTTCAAAAACACGCGATCAATGGGCTGAGATATTCGATGGATCTGACGCTTGCGTATCGCCAGTATTAAATTATGAAGAAGCGGCCGCGCATCCGCAAAACCTAGCGCGTGGCGGATTAAAGCAACAGGGGCAATTTTTACACCCGCGCAGCGCGCCGGTTTTTGAAAGCAATGCGGATGATTCAGAATTCGCAATGCCAGGCCCAAATGACGACACCCAACCACTGCTAGAGTCATTGGGGTACAGCGCCAATGATATCCAGCAATTTACCGATGATAAAGTGCTGTCTTGATCCGCACCTTAGGACTAATATTTCCACCTTAGCTATTTCAAACCTTGAACAATTTAAACAGCGAACTATTCAATGACAACACGTGAACTTAATAAAAATTTGCTTAAGAACGGAAGTTATATCAATGGCGTGTGGCACAACAGCGACGCATCAAAATTCGAAGTAAGCAACCCGGCGACAGGTAACAACATTATTGCAGTGAGCAGCGCCAGTGCAGATGACACGACGCAAGCCGTTGATGCCGCCGTGGCCGCGATGCCAGCGTGGCGCGCCAAAACAGCAAAGCAACGAGCCGAGGTGTTGCATCGCTGGTTTGAGTTAATCATGCAACATCAAGATGACTTAGCCGCGATACTGACCGCCGAACAAGGCAAACCTCTCACCGAAGCCAGAGGCGAAATAGCGTACGGCGCGAATTACATTCAATGGTTCTCTGAAGAAGCTAAACGGATATACGGCGACACGATCCCCGGCGCATCACCCGGTTCACGAGTGGTGGTTATTAAGCAAGGCGTGGGCGTCGTCTCAGCGATTACTCCGTGGAATTTTCCAAACGCAATGATTACCCGAAAAGCTGCGCCTGCATTAGCGGCGGGCTGTGCGTTCGTAGTCAAAGCTGCGAGCGAAACACCACTCTCGGCACTGGCGTTGGCAGAGCTCGGTGAGCAGGCAGGCATACCAGCGGGTATTTTTAATGTGATCGTCAGCGATAACGCCAGAGCTGTCGGCAACGTATTAACGGGCGATCCTAGAATTGCGAAATTCACGTTTACCGGTTCTACAGCAGTCGGTAAAAAGCTACTCGAACAATGCGCGTCGACCGTTAAAAAAACATCGATGGAGCTGGGTGGCAATGCGCCCTTTATCGTATTTGACGACGCCGACCTCGACGCGGCGGTACAGGGCGCAATGGTTTCTAAGTTTCGTAATGCAGGCCAAACCTGTGTGTGTAGCAACCGCCTGTTTGTTCAAAGCGGTGTGTATCAAAAATTCTCAGAGAAACTCGTGCACGCGGTTAACAAACTAAAAATGGGCGACGGCAGCGACTCTAATGTAGACATCGGGCCGTTGATTAACCTCGAGGCGGCCGAATCGGTCAGCGAGCTGGTCGCACAAGCGCTTAAAGGTGGGGCAAAAACTTTAGTTGGCGGCGCAGTGAACGAGCCCGGCAGCCGTTATTTTCAAGCGACGGTCTTAAGCAATGTAACGGCCGATATGAGCGTCGCCACCGAAGAGATATTTGGCCCAGTCGCCCCGCTTATTAAATTCGAAACAGAAGAAGAAGTTATCGGGCTCGCGAACGATACCGACGTTGGTTTAGCGTCGTATATTTACACCCGCGATATCGGTCGCGTGTGGCGCGTTTGTGAAGCCTTAGAATACGGCATGGTCGGCATCAACGAAGGCATCATTTCAAATGAAATGGCACCGTTTGGCGGCGTCAAACAAAGTGGCATGGGCCGTGAGGGCTCAAAGTATGGAATCGAAGATTATCTGGAAATTAAGTATTTATGTATGGGTGGCCTAGACCGCTAAGCGAGCCATGAAAATCACAACTCAAGAAATAGAATATCGCGTTAACGACACGGTATATATCGGCTATCTTGCGACCGACACCACAGAGTCCACCCTCAAGCCAGCAGTGCTGATTGCACCCGAATGGTGGGGGCGAAACGACTATGCGAAAAGCCGAGCGGACCAGCTCGCTAAGGATGGCTTTATCGCGTTTGCGATCGACCTCTATGGCAATGCAGAAGTAGCCGCCACACCTGAGCGTGCGGGCCAACTAATGAACGCCGCGCGCAATACCAACGGGGCAATCGAAGCCTGCTTCGATGCGGCGTATGCGACTTTGCTCCAGCAGACAAACGTAACCCCGAATAACGTCAGTATCATCGGATATTGCTTTGGCGGCGCAGTTGCATTAGAGATGGCTAGAAAAGGAAAGAATTTAAAATTGGTAGCGAGTTTTCATGGAACATTGCAAACAAACTCACCGCTGCAAGCCGCTGCCTTTAGGGGCCAAATCTTGGTCTTTAATGGTGCAGCAGACCCCATGGTGACGCCAGATGCGCTGCTTGAATTTAAGTCCGAGATGGACAATGCCAAAGCGAACTATAAAATCGTTAACTATCCTAGCGTGTTACACGGTTTTAGCAACCCTGCGGCAACGGCCAAAGGAAAGGCGATGGGCATGCCACTTGCCTATGACCAGCACGCTGACCACGACTCGTATCAGCAAACGATTGCGGCACTAAACGCTGGGTAAACTTTTACGTTATATAAAATTAGCGGCAGGCGTGTTCACCGACCAAGGCCAGAAGCCAATAAAGTACAAGGTCGTTAAACCTGAGGCTCTGGCTACCTATCTTTAAATATTTTAATCTCAGCGTTGCCAGTTCTATCAATACTGGCGCGGTACATGCCTGGGGTATTAAAACTCATCATAATATTACCTTGTGCATCCAAACCTACCACCCCGCCATTGCCTCCCATCGCACGTAGCTTGGTCTGTATCACCTCGTCTGCGGCATCTTGAATGGTCATTTTTTGGTAGCTTAATAGCGCACAAATATCGTAGGCCACGACAGCGCGGATAAAAAACTCGCCATGCCCGGTCGCTGAAACGCCGCACTCCGAATTTGCATAGTTTCCGGCGCCGATTATTGGCGAGTCTCCGACCCGACCATAACGCTTGTTGGTTAGACCGCCGGTTGAGGTGCCCGCAGAGATCACGCCACTGACATCTAATGCGACTACGCCGACTGTTCCATATTTAAAATTCTCAGCGTCATCATGCGAAAGTTTCGTTTGGCTAGCGTCACCGCTCTGCGCCTTTTGTAATGACTGCCAACGTCGTTCAGTAAAAAAATATTTAGGCGCGACCAGATCAACCTGATGCTCTTTTGCAAACTCCTCCGCGCCTTCACCGGTCATCATGACATGCTCTGAGTCAGTGCGAATTTTGTCAGCCAGTAGAATCGGATTTTTAACACGATGCACCCCGGCTAGAGTGCCGGCACTTAAGTCGTCACCTTGCATGATCGAGGCGTCTAACGAGTTCTTTCCGGCATGAGTAAACACAGCACCTCTGCCTGCATTGAATAATGGCGAGTCTTCTAGAATCACGATCGCAGCTTTTACGGCCTCTACGCTGCTCTTACCTGAAAGCAATTTAGTGTAGCCTGCGTCGAGCGCTCTCCTCAGCGTGTTGCGATACTCTCGCTCCAATTCCGGCGTTAAATTCTTTTTTAGAATCGTGCCTGCGCCGCCGTGCAATACGATTGCGACCTTTGACTTCGCGTCAGAGGGCCCGCGACTGTGCGAGCTATCAGCATGCCCATGACTCAAACCTACATGTAATAATAAAATGAGCGTAAAAACTCTTAACAAAGCGCTGATGATATTAGTCATTTTAATTTCTCGATTACCCAAACATGGTCTATAACGATTTTGCCAAATGAAGCTTATGCAGATTTTCATAGTGCGCTAAATGTTTGCCAGAACCCGGCAAGCGCCGAAAACCACTGACCAAAAGCAGTAGCGCACGCCCAACAGTATCATGGTCATTCGACTCGACCACCAGCTTTTGAATTAGTCTGACCGCCTGCGTGTGTTTACCGATATGATGTAAAGCGTCGGCAATGTCCAGTTTGCGCGCATCACTCGCGGGCTCAAATGATGGCTTGACCCGAACAATATCTAAGTAAGCATCTGCAATTTTCTCGGTTTCATCCAGACTTATCAGTTTATCAACGTAACGCTCAAAATACAGATCGACATCTTTACTCGGCTGAGCGGCACAAAAAAGCTTAAATGCTCTAGCCCACTCCCACATGGATGCGTCGTTTTGTAGAATACGTTTCGCGACTCCCCGAGCCGCGTCAAATTTTCCAGCCTTAATAAGCATTTCTAGTTGGATTTTTTCGCGTTGCGTTTCACTACGATCATTCGTGTGCTTGACGCCGGCACTACCAGAAACGTGATAACCAAGCTCGGCATGATTTTGATATACCAGATAACCCATAATGTGATAGACGACGATGCTGTAATAGTTGCTAATGACTGACGTCATAAAGAAATTCATTGAAGCAAAACTGGTGCGCGCTAAAAAACCCGATAACACCGCGGTTGAAGAAACCATAACCGCGATAAATAAAAGCATTACAAAATACGAAATACCCGTGGCCTTTACGATTTCAATTTGATTCCCAGGATGTAATGCTGGAAATAGCTTTCCCTGAACGGCAATAATAATAATTGCAGCCGGCATCAACAAACCGACGAAAAAACTGAGGAGAATACCCATGCCAGTGCCAAAACTTTCGAATACAAACCAAATGACGAATGCGGCGGCGGACGTGCTGACGCCGGCATAGAACACCGGCATAATCGAGCCTTGGAAGCTCGCATCGACATCAGGGGCTTCGTTTTCGCCCGACGCGGTACGTCTTAAGCAAGCGAACGAATAGAGAACGATTGCGACCGAAGGAATCACTGCCAATAGACCGAACCCTCGCAACAAGGTACTTAACGTCGAAATTACCAAGATTGTGATAAGCGCCTGAACACTCAACGGGTATCTATATATGTCGCCAATACGCGACCAAAACGGAATAATCTGATTACCTGCGGCGAGCGGCGTAAGCGCTCCGCCACAGACGAAACACGCCGACGAGTGGTCTCGTATGCGAGCGCGGGGTAGAGTATCGGAACATTGTCCACAAAAATTTGCGCGACAATGATCGCAATGATTCTCTGCAGGCACGATGGGATGAAACTGACAGTTCATAGCTCTATGCCCAATTTATTTACAGATGCTGGCTTAGTCAGATTTTGTGCCAGTTGACTGTATTTTTTCGCTTTTTGCGGGATATTTTTTTGCTCGCAAAAGGTCGCTATCTGACTGGCCGAAACAGCCAGTGTCATCGCACGCTCGTCGTCGGCTTTGAGCGTTTCAAACACTTGTTCGGCAATGTCAAGCACGCTGTTATCCAAAGCACTGCTTAGTAAACTGTCACGTTTAGCACTCGACAAACCAGCACGTTGCACAGCATTATATTTTCGCCACTGCTGT
Source organism: uncultured Arenicella sp. (assembly GCA_938048185.1). Taxonomy (GTDB): domain Bacteria; phylum Pseudomonadota; class Gammaproteobacteria; order Arenicellales; family Arenicellaceae; genus Arenicella. Next base: position 47,173 of record CALIVT010000017.1, on the reverse strand, counting down.
AATTGCGCGCCGATCAAGTTTTCGCTATTACCGCTCTTGCCCATGCGATGAAGTAGATAGTCTTCTAGCTTAGACGGATGCAAAGCGCGTACTAAATTAAACTCAAGTTCAACAATATCTTTTCGGTTTGCATTCGCTTGCTTTATTGGCTTTAACATCTCCCACGCTTTAGAAAATTCACATCGCCCCATTAACTCATAAACGCGTTGCAGTGCAGCCGAGGTTGGGTCGACCTCTTCTGGCGTATTGTCGAGGTAGGTTTCATCAATCGCGTTTGAGCGATATTCTTTGGTCAGCCAAACTAGAAGTGCACCACAAATAAAGCCACCTATGTGTGCCGTGAACGCGACATTTGAACCCTCGATTGAAAAATAGCTGTGCACCTCTTTTAAAATATAGACCGGCAACATAATAATAGCGGCAGCTCGAACGTAGCCGGTAAAAATAAATATCCAATAAAAAAATTTGATTTTACGCAAACCAAAGAGCACTACATACATAGCCATTACCCCAGACACTGAGCCCGACGCGCCAACTAAACCTCCGATGCTTGACGAAGAAGCTGCGTACAACAGTGCCGCACCAACACCGGCGGCTAAGTAGTAAGCCAAAAAGACGGCGCTACCAAGTGCCGCTTCGACAGCAAAGCCGACTAACACCAAAAACACCATATTGCCGATTAGGTGCATTGCATCACCGTGCAAAAATTGGTAACTAAACAACTCGATAATCGAAATTTCATCGGTATGAAAACCGTACGCTTTACTGCTAATTTTGTTGCTAATACGTTCGAGTTCGTTGCGCGCATCACGCCAACGAGCACGTTTCGAGCTCGGAATATAACGCTCACCTCCTTGCGCCATAAAGCGATCAAAACCCGCATCGCTAATGATTATATAAATCGCGTGTTTATCGGTCTTACGTAAATCAGACGATGAGTCCGACATCTTTGTGTAGGCTTGGTACGCGCGCCACTCGGTGTTAAGCAAACCCTTGTCTCGATAATGCTCTACCGCATCATAGACAGCTTCATTGTCGTCGCCTTGGTAAAACGCAAATACCAGAACATTCAATGCAACAAGCATGATTAACACCATCGGCGGTCGTCGCCAATCTATTGTTTTCTCAACGGGAACGATTATCATTGTGGCTGTCCTAGCGCTAGTGCTAATTTTCAGTGACGTGTTTCTGTCCTCGAAGGATGTTAGCGGATAAACCCGTTTGAATCTAGCAAACAAAAAAGCATTGCTGACCGCGTCACCACGCATATCCTACGTTAGGAAAACAACCAACACTAAGAACCTAACTAGTCTAACAAGAGCAATAACCAAGCAAGAACCGATTTAGTATCGCTCGGCGCAGGGGGCTGATTTGGATTGGACGCGCCAACTTCGATCGCACCAATGTCAGCGTTGCCTGTGCGCGTGGCCCCTAGTAAATCATCTTGCGGCGCTGGCCCGCGAGCTTGATCAATAGCCAAGCTCGCGCTGGCAGGTTTACCGTAGCGATTAGCAAGCGCAATAAACACGTCTCGTATGGCAACGAAGCCGCCACCGAAAGTAGCGCCGTTATACACCGGAAGCACTATTGATGACGGCGCTGGTAACAAAGGATCTCCGAATCTCGCGTGCAAATCCTTAGTAATGTTTACTTCCTGAGCTGTGTCAGGTGGAACGGCATTGCTACCATTATAATAAACATTATTGTCGAGCCTTACCGCGCCATTTGCGCCAGCCAAGGCTTCAAACACGTCGGCGCCATTAAAACCTTCGGTTCCCATGCTCGCGGTTGGATCAGACCAAATATTGTTGCTCAGCACAATACCCTCATTGGCTCGTCCACCACGCACTAAGCGAGCGGCAAAGCTGCGAGACGGCAGGTCACCCACCACGGTATTAAATTGAAAACGAATGTCGTTTGAGCCTCCTATGGTAAGTGCGCTGCGCATTAAGCGCGACGAATTACCGAGCATGAGATTATTTTCTATCAGCACTCTCTCGGCTTCGAAGTTCGCAGTATTGTCTTCGCCAATGCGCACGAAGCTTTGCCCGTCGTTACCTTGCCAATTAAAGAAGATATTTCGTCGAATCGATATATCCTTGGAGCCCAGCACGCCATCGCTGTTTCCATTGCTGTCTTTGACTAAAACAAACGAGCTGGTAATCGCTTGAGACTTGCTATTAAAAAACACGTTATCGATGACGCGCACATTGCTAACGCTATTGATATCGATATGTTCGTCCGAACCCGCTTGATTGTAAAAAATATTTCCCTGTACCAGAATATCGCGGGTGCCGTTGTTGATTTTCAATAAGTCATTGTCGGTGCTATCGTGAATAATATTGTTGCGTAGTGTCACGTCACGCGCTTCATTGGTTTGAATTTGAATAACCAACCCGCGGTTGTTACTCGCACTGTGGGCGATATCAAAACCATCAAGGGTTACACCTTGGCAGGTAAAGCAAATAACGGCAGCGCCATTATTGTGACGGAGCTTTGCTTGATAAGGAGGGTTTGATTGAATCAGCACGCCGCGTTGAAATTTTTGATCCAAGCGTACGCGGCCGTTATAGGTTCCAGCACCGACTAATATTGTTGCACCATCGCTAACATTATCGATGGCAAAACCAATACTTGCCCAAGGCGATTGTTGACTGCCGTCACCATTGCTATCACTGCCATTGACTGCAACATAATGGGTTTGAGCATTGGCGTCAGCGTTAAAGCCAGTTAAGGAAATGAGGATGAAAAAAATCAGTACGTGTTTCAGCATAACGGCTATCACTGCTTATACGGGTTTGTGGACAGCAACTCCAAAATATTGATAGGTCGCCACCTTCGGCCCCTTGAGGTAACACTGGTTCAGCTCGCTAATAAGAAAGCCCGCCGAGGAAATCAAACTGGGTATTTTCCGGTTTAAGTTACACCCGCCGGCTAACCTTTTCCAAATCGGGTTAACGCGCCGTTGCCACTTTTGAATATCAACGTCAGGCGCCTCGCCATGCTCGCTAAAGATAAGTTTGCCATCGCCTTTCAATACTCGCTTCATTTCGCTCAGCGCTGTCTCGTAATCGGCGATTGTGCATAAGGTGTAAGTAAGAACAATCGTATCAACGCTGTTGTCGGCTAACGGAATTGACTCGCTCGGCAGGTCTAACCACTTAACTGATACCTTGCTCTGCGCTAAGTTGGCTTGGGCCTTACGTCGCATCCCAGAGGACGGCTCCAAGCCCCAAACCATCTCTACTTTATTGACATCATAGTGCTTGAGGTTTAACCCTGAACCCATACCAATCTCCAACACCTTACCTTGCGCTAGCGGTACGACCTTGGCACGCTGAGAGTCAATCTCACGTAGCCCGCAGGCACAATTAATTAGGTGCGGTAAAACGTATTCGTCGTATAGTTTCATACTCCTCCTATTTGGGTTATCGTTAATGACGCCTTTTATCAGTGCCACAGATCGTTGACCTTTTTTCGCCTAGCGCCGACTCAATAATCATTGTTTACGATTGACGCAGTCGGCTAAAAATTCTTCGGCTGAGAATGCCTGTCTCGGTGAGTTCGTGCGCGCTTCATAGGCGTGAATCGTATCGACTATTTTTTGATTCACAGGACAATCAATCCCTAACTTCTTGCCTTCACGCACCACCGCGCCATTTAAATTTTCTACTTCTGTTAAGCGCTGATTATTTAAGTCCCACCACATTGAGGTACGTACCGTAGGATCGATATCGAGCATTTTAGCGCCTAACACCGAGAACATAAAATTTGGCATGTTAAGAATGTTTGGCACCCAACTCATGGGTACCGCAGCCAACTTCGGCAGGTCAATACCTTTGGCATGTGCGACACCGATCAGCTCGAGCATTGAGAGCGCAATAATTCGTCTAAATGGCCGACGCTCTAGCATTTCTTTTACCGGCACATTCGCCAGAGCGTTTACGGCGTTGCCCAAATTCAACTGCAATTTTGCCCAACTATAGGGCTCTATACTTTGGATATGGCGCGCGTTCAATAGGTCACTTGAAACTAAGTCTGCGAGGTTCGAGCCATTCGCTAACGTATACGCTTCTACTAATAAATCACCCTGAGAACCTCGATGCAAATGCGCATCGCCCGGTTGCGCGACGTTGGGTGTCATTATGACACGGCGCACATCATTATTCGGAAACATCGCTTTAACCTGAGAGTCACTGCCTAGCCCATTTTGACAACTCAAAATAACCGTTTTTTCGGTAACAAAAGGAGCAAGGTCAATCAGGGCTTGATCCAAGCTTGTACATTTAACGGTTAACCAAATAAAGTGATAGTCACCGCTTGGCCGCTCACCACCGGCAATAAATTCAAGGCCAGTCACCACGGCCTTATGATCGTGGTAGTCGGTGATTGTGAGCGCGCCCGCAAAGCGTGCACGCATCGATTCACGCCCAACGACAGTCACAGACAAGCCCTTCGCAGCGAAACAACCGGCCATATACCCGCCGATCAGTCCGGCGCCGAAAATTAGATGTTGGCTCATTGCTCGATTGATTCTTTGACTAGTGATTCATCTCTTTTACCAACCGCTCGACCTGGGTGTACACTATGGCTATGAAGCTAGAGTCACTGCCCAATAACTTGATCGTGTTTGATGGGGTGTGCCAGTTTTGTAACGCATCGATAAACTTTATTATTCGTAACGATCCTAACACAGTGTTCTATTTCACCACCACGCAAAGCCGCATTGGCATTGAAATATTAGAACATCTTGGCTTGGACGCAAACGACCCTACCACCTTTGTTCTGATCAAAGACGCGCGTGCCTATACCCGATCTAGCGCCGCGCTGGAAATTTCGAAAAACCTGAGAAAACCATGGTCTTACCTGAGAGCGCTGGCAATCTTCCCACAAGTCATACGCGATGCTGTCTACACATTCATCGCCAAGAACCGCTACCGAATTTTAGGTAAGCGCACTGCCTGTATGGTACCAAGCTCGGCGCTTAAATCACGCTTTCTCGAGTAAGCGTATTTTCTCTGAATAATACGTATCAAAGGCACACCTAAAGAGGAAATTCATAGAACTCACCTTAATCTGCGGACGCGTCGGCTCGCGGGCGGCTCAGCACACCATAAAACAAGAGCGTTAAGGACATTAAAGAAAATATAAGCGCAAGCGCGAAGAACTGTTGAATCACCAACATCAACTGCGGATAAACCTCGGGCTCAATCTGTGCATTATTTAAATGCAAACCCATCAGATAAGACACAACACCGATACCAACAAATCCGCCCATCGTTCGCATACCGTTCATGGTGGCGGAGGCACTGCCCAGCAAGTCATTACTAACGGTAGACATGCTTGTGTGGAAAATAGGCGCGTCCATCACCCCCACACCCGTACCGATCATCGCAGTGGCTATCACCACTAACCAAGCGGGGCTTAAGGGACTTAGATCGGCTAACATTAGGTAAGCAAGCGCAAAGATAATAGTACCGCCAAAAATCATATAACGCGGCCGAAAACGTGCAGACAACCAACCCGATGTGGGTGCCACAAGAGACGTGCAGAGGGCTTGTACTAACAAAATAAATCCGGTCGACTGCGCGTCAATGCCCTTAATGAACTGAAGGTAGAGCGTCAAGATAAACGGCAACGTAAAGATACTGGCGTACGCTAGAAAATGTGCGAACCCTAGAACCGTAAACGTGCGACTTTGAGTAAACAACTTCACTTGCAGCAGCGGGTCGCGCCGCTTGGATTGAAACCAACAAAACGCGGCAAACGAAACAGCACCAATCGCCAATAAACTTTGTCCTTTAAACGTCGCGGCATCGAATACTCCAAATGCAATGAGCAGCAGCGCCGCAACATAAAGCGACACATCCAACATTCGAATACGAGTCTCACGATCGCCGTAACGTTCCCAGTGAATGAAACCGAAACCAATGATCGACATCATCATAAACAGCACACCAGGGATAAAAAACACCAAGCGCCAGTCGGCGTGCTGAATTAACAAGCCCCCGAACAGCGGGCCGCTCACCATTCCAATATAGGCTACCGAGATATAAACGCCCATAAGCCGAACTTTCTGGTCCTCAGGTGGCACGCTCACCAGTAACGCCACGGCGGCAGCAAAGATTAAGGCGGCGCCCATACCTTGCAAGGCACGTGCAATAAGAATCATATAACCATTGATTGCCAAACCGCCGATAAAACAGGCGATACAGCAAATTGCCAAACCGAGAGAAAACATCCGTCGCCGACCAAAGCGATCAGAAAGCTTGCCTGCTGGCAACACAAAACAGGCGCTGGCCAGCACTTGTGCAAGGGTAAACCAACTAACAATATCAGCGGTTAGATTCATTTCCCTGGCAATCGCGGGAATCGCCAAGGTTGACGAGTGCATCAACAGCGGCGCGAGAAACGAACCGAAAAGAATTAGAAACAAAGACAGGCCCAAGCGGCTAATCGTTTGTTCGGCGGCGAGCTCGCCCGAAACTGAAGGTCGGTTGGTCACACTCTGTATTTAATGTTTTTTTGGAGGCACGCTATAGTAAAACAAAGTGCGCGAAACTTCTCAGTTCTTCAACAGCGGTTTTCCTGATTTTATCTGTCTGAGTTCATTGAAAATATGATCAATAAAAAAGATCAATTCGTCCGACTGTTGCTCGCCCATCTCGACCAAATGCTCAAAGTGCGCATATAAAAAGTCGCGAAAAAGTGACGAGGCATCGATGTCAGCCTCAAGCACCATACCCCAATTAAGGAACGCTCTTTGGCTGTTTTCTATATCAAGTAAGGTGCGCACATTCCTGTGCCGAGTATCGTTCACTATCTTTCCAAACAAACGCTGGATATCGTGCGACTCGCCCTCGATTAGCTGTATCAAACGGCCATTTTTATACGCCAAAACACCTGAAATATTTAAGGCCTTGTTTCGCGCGCAGGCAAGTTCGACCAAGCGGTCCAGCCAAACCGGTTTAGACGCCGGATTTTCCCCTTCAAATAAATTTGCACGACTGGTGTATACGATGGTTTGCGTCATAGTGGTGTACCTTATTGTTATTGTTACAACCTCAATTAACTTCTAATGCCCTACCTACTTCATCAATGCGTCTCAATTGTTATACCACAGAAACTTTGTCTTACTCGCGCGTCTCTCGCTTAACTTACTTCATTGTGGGCATTGAAAATTCAACCCCTTCTCGCACATCAGTCGATGGCCAGCGCTGAGTCACCGTTTTTCTGCGGGTATAAAACCGCACAGCATCGGGCCCGTACGCGCTCAAATCGCCAAACAATGAGTTCTTCCAGCCGCCAAAACTGTGAGATGCGACAGGCACGGGTAACGGCACGTTAATGCCAACCATGCCGACGTTAATATTATCGCTAAAGAATCGGGCAGCTTCGCCGTCGCGCGTAAAAATACACGTTCCGTTACCGTATTCATGCGCGTCAATTATATCCATCGCCTGCTGCATTGACTCTGCTCTAACAACCAGTAGTACCGGTCCGAAAATTTCCTCTTGGTAACACGTCATGCTTGCGGTAACGTGGTCAATCAAGGTACCACCAACAAAGAAACCTTGCTCGTAGCCATCAATGCTGATGTCTCGTCCGTCAACCACCACCACCGCGCCATCGCGTTCGGCGCTATTAATATGTTCCACCACTTTATCTTTATGTTGGCGCGTAATTAACGGACCGAAGTCATTATTCGCATCAGTCGCCTCACCTACTTTCAGGCTTTGCATTTGCTCACTCATTTTGACTACGAAATTATCAGCCGCCTCGTCACCCACTGCGACCACTACCGACAAAGCCATACAGCGCTCACCCGAAGACCCGTAGGCCGCACCGACGAGCTGACTCACCGCATTATCCATATCCGCGTCTGGCATGATAATGGCGTGGTTTTTTGCACCACCTAAGGCTTGGCAACGCTTTCCGTTTGCAGTTGCGCTAGCGTAAATATGCTTTGCAATGGGGGTCGAACCAACAAAGCTTACGGCTTGAACACGTGCATCATTGAGCAAGGTATCAACCGCTTCTTTATCACCATTAACAACGTTCATTACGCCGTCAGGTAAACCAGCCTCCTGCAATAGTTTGGCCACAAACAAAGCGGCACTGGGGTCGCGCTCAGATGGCTTTAACACAAAACAATTGCCACAGACAATCGCCATTGGGTACATCCACAAAGGCACCATCACTGGAAAATTGAACGGCGTAATACCGGCAACCACGCCTAATGCCTGCATCTCGCTCCAAGCATCTATGTTCGGGCCGACGTTTTTGCTGTGTTCGCCCTTTAACAACTCGGGCGCGTAGCAAGCGTATTCAACATTTTCAATGCCGCGTTGTAACTCGCCAGCCGCGTCGTGCACAATTTTGCCGTGCTCCTGACCAATTAGCTGGCAAATTTTATCCGCATTGGTGTGTAGTAACTCTTTAAAGCGAAACATGATTCGCGCGCGGTTCGCCGGCGATGTATTGCGCCACGCGGGGAACGCCGTTTGCGCGGCGCTAATGGCGTCTTCAACAGTCGTTGTAGATGCCAACGAAACAAGTCGCGACTCAACCGCGGTCGCAGGATTAAAGACCGCTTGACTGCGATCATGCGCATTCACTACTAACTTACCGCCAATCAAATGGCCAACAACATCGCTCATATTACTCTCTTTGGTGCGCGTCGTAACTTAACACGCGATTAACTCAATTTTTCTTGGTGTCATTCACAATATTCATGCCCGCAACACCACTATTACCCAACTCAACAACGGCGAACGGGCCGCCAATGCACGTATGCTCAGGGTCGGCGTGATTTAGCGGCGGAGTGTTTTTTAAGATTTCGTCTGCAAATTCTTCGGCATTGTCGCGTGGTCGATAGCCAAGAAAACTGGCCTTGGTGTTATCAACAACCACGCGGTCATTGTTAGAAATACCGTAAACCACGGTGAACCCAGTAACTGGAGTGTCAATCGAGCGCTGCACCATCTGAATGAGATCATCATACGACAACCAGGTACCCAGTGAACGCGGGTTATTAGCTTGAGCGCACGAAAAAATGCGCATACACACCGACTCTACACCGCGCTTATCCCAATACAGGCTGGCTAAGTCCTCGGCGAAACATTTAGCTAAACCATAAAAGGTATCAGGCCGATGTGGCGCGTCAGTACCAATACAGTCTCGTTTCGAGTGCATACCAACCGCGTGCACCGAGCTGGCATAGACAACCCTACGCACTGCGTTGCGATAAGCCGCTTCCCACACGTTGTAGGCGCCAATAATATTGGGGCCAAGAATCTGTTCAAACGGGGCTTCATCGCCGATAGCGCCGAAGTGGACGACCATGTCGGCCCCTGCTAACAGATCGACCATCGCGTCTAAGCTTTCTAAGTTCGCTTTTACATAAGTCTCACCCTCGTACAGCGTACCGATGTCATCGGTCAGGTCGGTGCTGACGAGTTCCTCGGCCATCTTGGACAACGGCTCACGTAGATAGGAGCCAAGCCGTCCGGCAGCACCGGTGAGTACAAGTTTTTTCATAATCATAGCGTTGTGTCGTTATCGTTATTTAATCTTAAGTTTACTTATCGACGCGGCAATTCGTTCAATAGCCAAGCGCAGAGTGTCGTCATCGGTTGCGGTAGATAGTCGGAAAAAAGGTGATAAACCATACGCACTACCCGGAACAGCGGCGACTAAAGCGTCCTCTAAAAGGAACTGGGTGAAATCAACGTCATCGCGAATTACGTTACCGTCGGGCGTAGCCGAGCCGATAAAATAGTCGCAGGCAACAAAAGCGTAAAATGCACCCACCGGCGGATCTAAGGTTAAGCCATCGACAGTCTCGAGCAACTTAACAACAAGGTTTCGTCGACGCTCGAACGCTTGGCGAAACTCTTCCACATTATCTTGCGGGCCATTCAATGCAGCGGCCGCGGCGGCTTGTGCCACCGAGCACGCGCCCGACGAAATTTGTGATTGCACTTTAACCATCGCGTTTATTAATGCTTGGTTGCCTGCGCCGTAGCCAATACGCCAACCGGTCATGGCGTACGCTTTAGACACACCGTTCACAATCAAGGTGCGGTCTCTTAAGTTTGGGCAGGCCCGTACAAACGAAACGAAAACTTGATCATCAAACACAATGTGTTCGTAAATCTCGTCCGACATCAGCATAACGTGAGGGTGCCGTTCGAGCACCTGCCCGATGGCCTTTAGTTGTTGCGACGAGTACATCGCGCCCGCGGGATTCGACGGGGCATTTAAGATCACCCAACGTGTACGCTCGGTGATTGCGGCGTCGAGCGCATCGGCACTCACCAGAAATTTATCGTCAGCGCTGCACGGAACAGCGACCGGCACACCGCCAAGGATCAACACCATGTCTTGGTATTGTCCAAAGTACGGCGCACAAAGCAACACTTCATGACCGGGCTCAAGACTTGCCATTAAAGCGTTAAAGATCACCTGTTTTGCGCCGTTACTGACAATGATCTCAGAGGCCGTGTAATCCAGTTGGTTTTCGCGTCTAAACTTTGCGACGATCGCATTCTTTAGCTCAGCCGTGCCGTCGGTTGGCGGATAGCGCGTTTGCCCCGCTTTGGCGGCCGCATACGCAGCCTCGACAATGTGCGCAGGTGTATCAAAGTCAGGCTCGCCCAAGCCCATGTCGATCACATCATGACCTTGTGCTTTGAGCTTTTTAGCGGCCGCACTCACCCACGCAGAAGCAGAGGGCTTTACTGGCGACAAACGAGAAGCAACAGGGTTTAGTTCATCACTCATTGTAAATCACCTTTAACGCTAGCAAGCAATTGGTCGGCGCTTTTTGCCAACAGTGACGAGTCCGCACCGCAGGCAACAAAGCAAAATCCTTGATTCAGTAAATCAGCGCCAAAACCTGGATCCAAGACTAAGGTGCCTACCGGTGTGCCACTGGATATCAATGTGCGTGCCACCGGCATTATTAAATCCCAAACTTGATCGCTCATAGCCTGACCTACCATACCGAGATCGGCGGCAATATCTGCCGGTCCGAAGAAAATACCATCAACACCATCGACCGCAGCTATTTCTTCCGCGCGCATTAACGCGTCGACGGTCTCCAATTGCATAATGATCGGTGTTTGCGCTTCGTATTCAGCAGCATAGTTGGGAATACGCCCAAACTTGGTCGCGCGCGTTGACCCGGCAACCCCGCGCATGCCCTTAGGTGGGTATCGGCTTGCTGCAACGGCATGCCGTGCCTCTTCCGCGTTTTGAATCATTGGAAACAATAACCCCGGCGCGCCTAAATCGAGCAGTCGTTTTACAATTACTGCATCGTTCCAAGGGGGTCTTACCAATGCTGGCACATTGGCCGACGCGAACGTTTGTAACTGACTAAGCACCGATTGAAGGTCGTTGGGTGCGTGTTCCATATCAATCAACACCCAGTCAAAGCCTGCGTGAGCGAGCACGTCAGCCACTACGTTGTTACTCAAGCTAACCCACAACCCAACTTGCTTAGTGTGTTGTGCTAGGGCGGCTGCGAACGGATTAGTTTCGACGTTCACTAGATAACCGCCTGCTCAACAAACGGTTGATTGTCGGCGATACGTTGGAAATTAAACGGGCTTAAATCAAGCGAGCGATACTCGCCGTAAGCGATCAGCTCGGCGGTGCCACGCCCCATTGCAGGAGCCTGTTGAAAACCATGACCAGAGAAGCCGTTAACGAAAATAAAGTTTTCTACTTGCGTGTGAGGACCTAGTATCGCGTTTCGATCAAAGGTGTTAAACGCGTAATGTCCGGCCCAAGAGTTAATTAGCTTGATGGCCTCGAACTGCGGAATCCGATTCGCAATAATCGGCCACACTTTTTCTTCCCACAAACGATGATCTTGTACAAAGTCATCATAGTCGACCGCCGGATCAACGTCCGGTGGACAGCCCGCCAAATAATAAGTGCCTTCACTACGCATATGCACGCCTGACGGGTCGATGGTTAGTGGCAGGTCTCGATCTAGCGGTTGCTCGGCTTCAAAAATATACGTGTAGCGCTTGCGCGGCTCGACCGGCACTTCAATACCCGCCATGCGTGATGTTAAAACCGCGCGCGGCCCTGAGGCATTGACCACGGTTCCGCAATTCACTACCTCGCCGGTTGCCAGTGTCACGCTGACGACCTTCGAGCCGTCGGCATTCTTTGTCATGCCGATCACTTCATTTGTAAGGTACTCGACGCCGTTCTCGCGCGCCGAGCGCTTCCACCAGTCGAACACGGTATTGCCATCGTAATAACCTTCATTAATTAGGTTATGATTGCCAACGATAATGTCATCGACATTGTAAAATGGGTAGTCACGTTTGATCTCGGCGGCGGTCATGGTTTTAGTACCCGCGCCACAGTCCGCTTGCAAAGCTTGCGATTCTCTAAGCACCTTGGCAAACGCTTCGTTGTCGGCCAAATACATATAGCCGTAACTTTGGAAATGAATGGGTGGCACGCGGTCGTCATTGTCGAAGTAAGCTTGAAAATTGTTCACAAAGTCAGCGGCAAATTGAGAAATTTGCACGTTGATTTTGCGCGAGAACTGTTGCCGCATACAACTATTCGTATGCGCGGTTGAGCTGAACTGGTAGCTCGGATCTTTTTCGACGACCAAAATACGCCCATCGAAATCAGGGTTGCCGCTTAAAAACCACGCGACTGACGAACCAATTTTGGCACCGCCAACAATGACCACATCGTAAGTGCCGCGCGCTGGCGCACTGTAATTATTGTTCGACGACATTAGATCTCCTCACCGTTTTGTATCGCGTGCACCACCGTCGCAATATCAGTGTCGTCTAACCCGTAGTCAGACTTGGCGACCTCGGCGGAAATATAACCACGAGCTAAATCTTTTTTAACCGCGGCCCGATCTCGTGATTTTGGGTCGCCGTAACCTGCGCCACCGGGAAACTGTAATTTAACTCGGCCCCCGTTCGCAACAAATTGTTTACCCTTACCGTTCATCGGCGAACCGTCCTCACGAGCAATGACCGTTTTTGCACCGTCAAAGCCGCCTTGACGCCCGCGCGCGGGGTACTTAACTCGGTCGAACATGGCCGAGAAATCGAATTCGTGCCCGTCAGTCGCTCCGACTTCCATAAACTGCCCTAAGCCACCCCGATATTTTCCAGCGCCACCGCTGTCGGGGCGCAGCTCTTTGCGCCAAATAATAATAGGCCCGGTATGCTCAGTCGCTTCGACCGGCATCGTCATAACACCCGACGGAAAAGCCGTGGCGCTCATTCCGTCAGAACTCGGCCGGGCACCCGAACCACCGGAATTAAACGTGAGCACTTCCGCGCGCGTCGCGTGCTCAGGGGCTGGCTCATCGCTTCTCGGGCGTAGCGACACTTGAAAGTTACAAAGCGTGCCGGCCCCCTCAGCGGGTACGGTTTCGGGAAGAATTTTATCCAGCGCGTTATACACCGCGTCGGGAATCATATGACCAATCACGTGCCGCAAAGCCACTGGCGCCGGGTGCAAGGCATTCACAATCGAATTGACCGGTGCGCTGATCACAAACGGGGCAAGCGACGCAGCGTTATTCGGCACCTCTGGCGCGATTGCGCACTTCAAGGCATAACATGCGTACGCTTGGGTATAAACCAACGGCACATTAATACCGCGTTTATCCAAACCGGATGTGCCGCTAAAATCACAACTCACGTGTTCGGGGTGAATTTTCAGCGCGACTTTTAACTCAATCGGCACATCGTAACCGTCGATGGTCATCTCACCACTCGCAGAGTTTTGGGGTAAAGCCGCTATTTTTTCCAAGGTTGCCAAGCGTGAATTCTCCAAAATGAATTCCGCAATATCGTTCAAGTCATCCAGTCCAAACTCTTGCATCATTTCAAGCAAACGTAGATGTCCAATTTCATTGCAAGTCGCAAGCGCATAAATATCGCCAACCACCTGATCGGGCTCGCGCACATTGCCACGCACTAAGTGCACAAACGGAAGGTTCACTTCGCCACGCTCGGCGAACTTCATAATCGGGATGTATAAGCCTTCTTCGTAAATCGAAGCAGCGTCGGCCGTAAAGCCACGACCACCAATATCGACCACATGGGCGGTGCAGGCAAAGAAACCAACCAATGCGTCTTGATGAAACGACGGGCTTACTACGGTAATGTCGTGCAGATGACCGGTACCTTCCCAAGGGTCATTAGTAATGTAGACATCACCCGCAAAAATATTGTCACGGCCAATACGCCGAATAAAGTGCCCAACCGCATCCGCCATCGCGTTGACATGCCCGGGCGTACCCGTGACCGCTTGTGCCAACATGCGCCCTTCGCAATCATAAACGCCTGCGGACAAATCGCCCGCTTCGCGCACTGAGGTAGAGAAAGCGGTTCTGATCAGGGCCTGAGCTTGCTCTTCAACCACCGAGATCATGCGATTCCACATGACCTGCTTGGCGACCCTGCTTGCCGAATTATGACTGCTCATTAGTGCTTCCTCGTGTTCATATCAATACAGCCATCGGCTTGCATAAGCGCGCGGCGACTGGCCGGGACTATTACCGTGGTTTCGTCTTCAACAATGGCGGCCGGACCATCAACATGTTCGCCAGCGCTCATTGTGTCGCGCCTTATCACTGATGCTTGTTGTGCAGCACCCAACGCAGGGTCAAAAATCGAGCGCTGCGAATCAATTGTGGCCGCCTGAGCTGTGCGAATACTGTCTGCTTTGGTGACCGGTTCGGACGGGGTCGTAGCGTTCACCGCCCATACCGTGATTTCTATATCCATACCATCGACTATTCGACCGAACAAGGTTTTATAATCATGTTCAAACAGCGACTTAAAATTTTGCACGTTCGGCTGCAGTGCTTGCTCCGCAGTTAACATCACGGGTATCTCCCAACCCTGACCGCTGTAACGCATATACACTTTAAACTCAGATAGAACGTGCGCGGTCGCGTGACAACGACGAACGAAGTGTGTCGCCTCACGCTCTAACTCTTTGAGCAGGTTTTTGATTAACTCCGGGTCAAATTCAGACAATCGCATATACACACTCCGATTAGCCTCAAAGCTAAACGGTGCTCTTAAGAACCCGATCGCCGAGCCAACCCCTGCGCCCACCGGCACCAGTAAACGATCAACCCCGAGCTTTTCGCACAAGCGCCCAGCGTGCAACGGCGCGGCACCACCAAAGGCAATCATGGTGTAGTCTGTCAAATCTTCGCCGTTTTCGACCGCATGTACACGTGCCGCATTTGCCATGTTCTCATCGACAACCTCGACCACGCCATAGGCGGCGGTCTGGGCATCCATCTCAAGCGAGTCTCCTATTTCACTAATCAGCGCTTTTTCTGAGTCAGCAGTTTGTAGGGTGATCGAGCCGCCTGCGAAGTTATTGGGGTCGAGCTTGCCGAGTACTAAATCGGCGTCGGTGACTGCTGGACGTAGACCACCGCGGCCATAGCAAGCGGGGCCAGGCTCAGAACTAGCAGACTCGGGGCCAACTCGAATCTGGCGCATCGAATCAACATGCGCGAGCGAGCCACCACCGGCGCCAATCTCTACCATGTCGATAACCGGTATTGATATTGGCATGCCAGAGCCTTTCTTAAAACGATAGGTTCGCGCTACCTCGAACACCCGGCTGGTTTTCGGTGTTTGGTTATTGATCAAACAAATTTTCGCGGTGGTGCCACCCATGTCAAACGACAAGACTTTGTCCAAACCGTAGCGCGCAGCAATGGTTGCCGCAAACACCGCACCACCGGCTGGACCCGATTCAACAAGCCTAACTGGAAACTCAGCAGCACTTTCAATTGAAATGATGCCTCCGCCCGAGTGCATTAAAAACACGGAGCACGCAACGCCTTGTTCGGCCAAACACCCTTCTAATCGCCCCAAATAACTTTTCATTAACGGTTTGATATAGGCGTTGGCCACTACCGTATTGAAACGTTCGTATTCGCGCATCTGCGGCGACACTTCGCAAGACAGCGAGACCATTACCTCAGGTACAATATCGCTTAATACCTCGCGAATTAATTTTTCATGCGCGTCATTTAAGTAAGAGTGCAGCAAGCCAACTGCGACACTTTGATAGCCTGCGGTTTTAATTGTGTGCGCTAAAGCTTCAACTTCTGAGCGCTCGAGTGCGGCATAGACCTCGCCACTAGCGCTCACCCGTTCTTTCACCGTGTACCGTTGTTGGCGCGGTAATAGAGGTTCCGGCAAACTCAAGTTGAGATCGTATTGCTCAAAGCGCGACTCCGTGCGCATCTCAATCACATCGCGAAAACCTTCAGTAGTAATCAAAGCAGTTTTCGCACCGTTACGTTCAATCAAGGCATTGGTCGCCAAGGTCGTTCCGTGAATGATTTGATCAATATCTGATGGCTGTACCCCGGCTTTAGCACACACCTGTTGCATGCCATCGATGATTGCGTTTTCAGGTGCGGCATAGGTGGTCAAGACTTTGGTAGAAAACTGTTGTTGTTCCAGTTCTAGGACCACGTCGGTAAAGGTGCCACCAATATCAACGCCCAAACGGATGGACTGACGAGTGCGAGTTTCGCTCATGATGCTTTTCTTACTGTTTTTTGTTTCTGGGAAAAACCCTGGTCAAATTCCTTCGCCGTTTGCTCTGCGATTTTTGCGGCAGCACGAATCACGTTTGAACTGCGATGTAAGTCGTAGCGCGCAGCAAA
This sequence comes from uncultured Arenicella sp., assembly GCA_938048185.1. Lineage (GTDB taxonomy): Bacteria > Pseudomonadota > Gammaproteobacteria > Arenicellales > Arenicellaceae > Arenicella. The sequence continues at coordinate 30,462 of CALIVT010000017.1, read as the reverse complement.
CTTCAATGGCTCTGGCGCCCAGGGATAGTTGATTTCTATTAGCTGACCTTGAGCAAGCTCACGGTCGACCATTGGTGCTAACAAAGCCGCGACGCCGTATGCGTCCAAGGTCATCTGCATACACGCGGATAGGTTACTAGAAGGCACGAGTCGAGTTTTGAGCTCAGGCCATTGTGCAAAGTGGGCGCTTACTTCTTCAAATGGACGGGTGTTGCGAGCATGCGTAAGTATTGGAAATTGACTCAGCTGCTTCGCCGCGATTTTTTTGTTCGGCGGCAGACCCATTGCCGGCGCAGCCACCCAAATTATTGGGTAAACCCCGAGGCATTTTTCACCCGATGCTTTGCGAGCAAACGGGCCACTTTGGAATGCTAAATCGATATTACGGTCAGCCAAATCACGCTCAAGGTGAATCGATAAGTCGACACTCAACTCTATTAGCGCGTTGGGAAATTGAGCTTTAAAGGCTTTCATGAAGTCGCGCAACCACGTGTGCACGACCATCTCAGTCACGCCTAACCTTACAATACCGTCAAACGCAGCATCGCCATTAGCCGCCTGCACGAACTCTTCGAGCGATGAGACAACCTTGCGCGCATAAGCCAACAACTCATGACCCTGTGCAGTAAGACGCACTGAACCGGCATCACGTTCCATTAATATGGTGTTGATGCTCGATTCAAGGCCAGCGATCCGAGACGAGATATTAGGTTGAGTCGTCTCTAGGTGTTCGGCAGCGCGTTTAAAACTGCCCAGGTCGGCAACCCATACAAAGGTCTCGAGCTGTTTAATATTAACCGCCATTTGATACCTCTAAGGCTCTACAAATCAGCTAGAAAAAGGCCTGAATGCCCGTTTGCGCCCGCCCTAATATCAAGGCATGTATATCGTGCGTGCCCTCGTAGGTATTTACCGTTTCCAGATTAATCATGTGACGCATTACTGGGTATTCATCTGAAATGCCATTGCCTCCATGCATATCACGCGACAGGCGTGCGATATCCAAGGCCTTGCCGCATGAATTGCGTTTTAATAAGGAAATCAATTCGGGGGCTAATTTCTTCTGTTCTTTCAAGCGAGTAGCGCGCAGGCAACCTTGTAAGCCAAGTGTAATTTCAGTTTGCATATCCGCCAATTTTTTCTGTATCAACTGATTTGCCGCCAAGGGACGATTAAACTGAGTGCGTTCGAGCGTGTATTTTCGCGCCGCGTGCCAACACGCTTCTGCGGCACCAAGCGCCCCCCAAGAAATACCGAGGCGCGCACTGTTTAAACAGGACATTGGACCTTTTAAACCAGTCACATTCGGCAGCATGGCGTCGTCAGGCACGAATACTTTTTGCATCACAATTTCGCCTGTAATTGAGGTCCGTAACGAGAGTTTGCCACTGATCTTCGGCGCGCTCAGACCCGGCATATCTTTCTCTAAAATAAACCCACGCACTACCCCATCGTCGGTTTTCGCCCAAACTACAAATACGTCTGCGATAGGCGCGTTGGAGATCCACATTTTGGCGCCGCTTAGCTCGTAACCACCACTCACGCTTTTAGCTCGAGTCACCATGCCTGCTGGGTCAGACCCGTAATCGGGTTCGGTCAAGCCGAAGCAGCCTACCCATTCACCGCTGGCTAATTTAGGCAAATACCTTTGGCATTGATCCTCAGAGCCAAATGCATAAATAGGGAACATGACCAAGCTTGACTGCACACTCATCATTGAACGGTAGCCTGAATCCACACGCTCGACCTCACGCGCGATGAGTCCGTAGGAGGTGTAACTCATGCCCGCACAGCCATAACCCTCAAGCATCGCCCCCAGCAAACCCTGCTCTCCCATTTGGCGAAAAAGATTCCGGTCAGACGCCTCCTCTCTGTAGTCGCTTACGACCCTCGGCTGCAATACTGATTGCGCGAACTTATGCGCAGTATCTCGGGTCATACGTTCTTCATCACTTAACTGGTCGTCCAATAGAAATGGGTCTTCCCAATTAAATGCGGCCCACTTATTTCTCTCGCTCATAACATTATTGGCTAAATTAGTTACCGTCTGATGATAAAATAAATTAATTAAGAGTTAATAACAACATAAATTTACCTTATCATTTATTCAATTTAACTGGGACCGCGACCCTTTTCATCTATCTCTGATACAATTTGTCTCGTTAATTAAACCGACAATATGACGCCCCACCCATGCTCGAAATCACCGTAAACAACGTTTCTCATCAGTTAGATGTAGAGCCTGATACGCCGCTACTTTGGGTAGTGCGCGATGAATTAAAGCTCACCGGCACCAAGTTTGGATGCGGCATGGCTCAATGCGGAGCCTGCACCGTGCATTTAGACGGGGTTCCGATACGCTCTTGCGTAACCCCTATCGCCGCAGTTGCGGGCAAGGCAATCACGACTATTGAAGGCATCAGCCCACACGCCGACACCTTACATACGGTGCAACAAGCGTGGATTAGTGAGCAAGTGCCGCAATGTGGGTACTGTCAATCGGGCCAAATCATGTCGGCGGTAGCACTGCTTGATAAAAACCCCAGCCCCAGCGACGAAGACATTGACAATGCCATGTCGGGCAATGTCTGTCGATGCGGCATGTACGGCCGCATCCGCAAAGCCATTAAGTCAGCGTCGGCGGCCATGGCTACCGACGTTGTGCTAACGCCGGAGGGCTCTAGCAATGGGTAAGTGGACGCGCAGAGCATTTCTAACCAGTGGTGCCTTAGTAGGCGGCGGATTGATCGTGGGTGTGGGAGTTGGTATCGGCATTCGGCCCGGACATCGTACCCCCAAGCTCGCAGAGTTTATGCAAGAAGGTGGTCAGGTATTGGTCAATGCGTGGGTGAAAATCCTGCCCGACAATAGTATTCGCGTGATCGTGCCCCATGCGGAAATGGGCCAAGGCGTACATACCGTATTGCCAATGATGTTGGCCGACGAGATGGATGCCGATTGGTCAACCGTGTCGATGGAGCAAGCGCCCGCTCATGATGAGTATGCGACTGCCGACGTGGCTCGTGAATTTGTGCTGCCGAGTAAGGCGCCGGGAATCGTTGAGGACACACTCAAAGGCGTGTTTTTAAAAGTCGCACAATCCATGTCACTGCAAATTACGGGCGGCAGTTTTTCCGTTAGGGGCACAGGCGCTTGGAGCATGCGTACCGCCGGCGCAGCTGCTCGCGAACTACTTATCAACGCTGCGGCGCAAGAATGGCAAGTGCCCGAGGATGAAATCCGAACTGAAAACAGCTACTTGTATCACGACAAATCAGGGCGCAGCGATCAATTTGTCGCCTTTGCCAAAGCCGCCGCTGACAAGCAAGGCCCAGCAACTCCAAGGTTGAAAACGCCAGCCCAATTTAACATCATGGGCAAGCACGTTGAACGCTTTGATATTCCACCCAAGGTGGATGGCAGTGCTACGTTTGGCGTTGACGTCGACTTACCAAACATGAAATACGCCTGCGTAAAATGCGCACCAGTGTTCGGCTCGAGCGTTAAATCTTATGACGCTAGCGCCGCGCAAAAAATGAACGGAGTCGTCAAAGTTGTTGAGCTAGGTGCCGGGATTGGCGTTATTGCCGATAGCTATTGGCAAGCTAAAAAGGCTTTGGACCAAGTTATCGTTGAATACACGCGCGTCGAAAATATTCGTTTAAGCTCGAGCGAGATGTTCGAACAATTTGGTCGCGATATGGACCTTGCGATAGAGCAAGGCAAAGAACAAGAAGACTATTCGCAAGGCGAGGCACGTAAAGTGCTGGCCAATGCTGACAACGTGATCGAGGCAGAATACCGGGTGCCGCACTTAGCACACGCGACAATGGAACCAATGAACTGTACGGCATTGGAACGCGACGGCACCTTGGAAATTTGGGCTGGCCTGCAAAATCCGCTGGGTACGCGCGACATGCTGATCGAACAATTCGGCTATGAAAAGAGTCAAATTGTAATCAACAATCTATATCTTGGCGGTGGCTTTGGCCGTCGTGCAATGGACGACTATCCGACCCAAGGCGCCATGCTAGCGCGCGCACTGCCCGGTGTGCCGGTTAAAATGATCTGGTCGCGCGAGGAAGATACTCAGCAAGATTTTTACCGCCCGGCAGTACTAAGCCGCTTTAAAGCGAGCTTGGGCTCTGACGGTTTACCCGAATCTTGGGAGAACCAATTCGTCGACAAACACGAACCGGTTGAAGCACCGACATTGCCTTATTCCGTGCCCAACCAATATATTCATTATGCTAATAGTCCAACGCACATCCGCTTTGGTCCCTGGCGCAGTGTAGACCATACTCAGCACGCCTTTTTTACAGAGTCCTTTATTGACGAACTTGCCATAGCGGCGGGCAAAGACCCGTATCAATACCGTTATGATTTGTTGGGCGACGACTTGCGCAGCCGCGAAGTACTTGAGACCGCGGCAAAAATGGCGGATTGGGGCAAAGAATTGCCTGAGGGCTGGGGGCAAGGCATTGCGTTCCACAGATCGTTTAATACAATCGTTGCACAGGTTGTTGAGGTGGACATGTCCAGTGGCAAACCGCGGGTAGACAAGGTTTATTGCGCCACCGACCCGGGGTATGCAATGAGCCCAGATGGATTTATTGCGCAAATGGAGAGCGGTATCATCTATGGTTTAACCGCCGCACTTTACGGGGACATTACGGTGAAGGACGGCGCAGTCGTAGAGAGTAATTTTCACAACTACAAAATGCTGCGTATGAATGAAGCACCTGAGATTGCCGTGGAAATAATCAACAGCGGTGACACGTCATTGGGCGGCGGCGGCGAACCAGGTACTCCGCCAATTGCACCGGCGCTGGCCAATGCGGTTTTTGCCATATCTGGAAAACGTATCAGAAGCCTTCCTATAGGCTAATCGATATTAGGCTAATCGATATCCACCAGGCGGGTTGAGTTTTTTAGCAGCCCTAGCAAAGTTTGGAGCGAAAAATAAACTCCGTTGCTTACGCTAGGACTCCAATAAAGATTGCTTAAAAGCCAGATTCAACAAAAGACACGCGCTGCTTCTGTAACTCTAACTCAAGCTTGCGTAGCTCGAGTTGACGCTGTTGAATCTGCACGCGCTTTTGCTCAATGTCAAAAAGCTCGCTTTGAGCCGCTGCGAGTTCAGATTTGGTCAATTTCTTTGATGAGGCTTTAGACTTGGTTTTAGCAACTGCGTTAGGCTTTTTAGCAACTGCGTTGGGTTTTTTAGCAACTGCGTTGGGCTTTTTAGCAACTGCGTTGGGCTTAGCCGAAGCAACCGTCGCAGGTTTTTTTGGGGCTTCTTTTTTCGCTACCACATTCTTGGCTTTTACATTCTGAGGCTGACCGTCAGCTTGAGCCTTCGCGAGTCTTTTATAACTCGATCCGCACACAGCTTTCGCCGCATCTAGCTTCTGAGCAGAACACAAAGACGTGACCGTCGAGTCACACCATTGCGCGTCATCACCCTGGCGAACGATGGTTCTTGGCTCTCTACTGGCTGAGCATCTAACAACAACTTTTGTAATAGCCGACCCAGAAGGACCTGACGCCGTTTGCTCTGCCGACATTCCGGCGACCCGAGCAACCGCACTCTGTGTCATAAACAGCAATCCGGCAAGCATTAAACAACTTCTTACTAACATGGCTTTGAACCCCTTTAATTATTCAGTGCAACCACGTTCTGAGGAACGAACGTAGACCGTTGATTTAGCAACAACGCACTCACAAATGACATATTAATATACTTTTATAACAATCAAAAGACCTTTCACGCTCATTCATAGAAATTTAACAAAAATTATACGCGTTACTCCGAGCTTACGATGTGAGGTCTAAAACTGAGATCACAATGATCGGCGCCATCATCGTTCTGAATATGAGGAAATAGCACGATCACCCTTTGAATACGTACCGTGAGTGCTTTACCATTCGCGTGTAACAACGACAAGCCGAACAATAAGATAAAACCTATGAATCAACCCTCTCGAATGAACCATGCCGCAAACCAGTCTGTGGTGATCAGCGGAGCCGGCGTTTGGAACCCTGCGCATACCATTACGAATGAAGAGCTCGTCGACTCTTATAATGCCTACGCAACGAAAATGAACGCCGAAAACGCGCCCGCCATTGCCGCTGGCGAACGTACCGAAATGCCCATGTCCTCAGCCGATTTCATTTATAAAGCGTCTGGTATTAAACAACGATATATTTACGTCAAAGACGGCGCACTTGATATTAACCGAATGCGCCCGCGCATTCCTCAGCGAGCAGAAGACGAGCTATCGCATCAAGCTGAGTTCGCGGTCAATGCTGCAAAAATCGCGCTCGACGACGCAAACAAATTGGCGTCTGATATCGACGCTGTGATTGTAAGTTGTGCTTACACTGAGCGCTCGTACCCAGCAATTGCTATCGAAGTACAAGCGGCACTCGGCATCGATGGCTTTGGCTTTGATATGTTGGTTGCTTGCTCGGCGGCAACCTTCGCAATGCAACGCGCCTATGAGATGGTTAGCGCAGGCACCGCTAGCTGTGTGCTCGTCATCAACCCTGAACTAACGTCACCACAAGTGAACTATAAAGATCGCGACAGTCACTTTATTTTCGGCGACGTCTCAACCGCGGTGATTATCGAAAAAGCTGACACGTGTCGATCAGAACAAAGCTATGAAATCTTAAGCACCAAAGCGGTGACTAAGTTCTCAAATAATATACGTTCTAATTTCGGCTACGTCTCACACGCATTAGACGATGACCCGTTTGGTGTGCATAACCTATTCCATCAAAATGGCCGAGGGGTCTTCAAAGAGGTGTGCCCAATGGCCGCGAAGCACATTGAAGACCACTTAGCGAGTTTGGACTACACGCCCAATGACCTAACTCGCTGGTGGCTACACCAAGCGAACATCAATATGAATTTATTGATCAGCAAACGCTTACTCGGCCGCGACGCGACCAAAGAGGAGGCGCCCATTGTGTTAGACGAATACGCAAATACCGCGTCAGCAGGGTCAATTATCGCGTTTATAAAATACAATAAGGACCTGCCATCAGGCAGCGTAGGCGTCATTTGCTCGTTCGGCGCGGGCTACTCGATTGGCAGCTTGGTTATTCGCAAACGTTGAGCGGACAAGGCGTCACGATAAAAAAAACATGTCATTAACGGGCGAACTCAGTTTGCCCGTTAATTTACTCTCTTAGACTAACAAGCTATCGATTATTTCTTTGGTAACCTAAACTCTACGTCCGAGTCCGCCGCTAGATAAATGGTGGCGGCATAGGCTGCAACGTTTTGCGCCAGCTCTTGCGGGTTTATTTTATCCAGCGTGTCATCTGGTGTGTGGTGCAAATCAAAGTAATCCATGCCATTCTGATTTAAGCGAATCGTTGGCACACCAGCCGTTGCCAATGGCGTAATATCTGGCCCACCCCCAGCAACATTGCTACCTCCGCGTACTACCCCAATCTGATTTAACAGCTGTGCAACGTCATCGATAAAAGCATTGGCGTCAGGATTCACGTTCGACACGAGCTGCCATACCGTTTGCGCGCCAAAATCTGACTCGGTTGCCAACACATGATTGGCAAGTTCATCAGCGTGTTGTTTGGCATAGGCTCGTGCACCTAAAATGCCGACTTCTTCGGCGCCAAACATAACGACTCGAATTGTGCGTTTAGGCCGTTTCGGTAATTTTGCAATAAGCGCTGCCGCTGCCGTGGTGATTGCCACACCAGCACCATCGTCAACCGCACCAGTACCAAGGTCCCAACTATCGATATGGCCACCAATCAACACAATTTCCTCGGGTTTTTCGCTGCCGATTAGATCCATCACCACGTTACCACTGCGCTCTTCACCCTTCCATTTCGAACCCGAACTTAAGCTCACTGATACGTCTTTTCCGAGTTTGTGTAAGCGGCGCATTTGATCTGCATCGGGGTTAGATATAGCAATAACCGGAATCTTCGCCCATTCCCCTTCTTTAGAACTCATCATACCGGTGTGCGGGAAACGATGAGAATCAGAACCGACAGAGCGGACCAACAAGGCCTTTGCTCCGCCGCGCTCGGCGTGTTGCCAGCCAATTCTGCGGCGTTGGTTTGCATTGCTATAACCGGCGCCGGTCTGGCTTTTAACCAACAGGTCACCATCAACAAACGCTACTTTATTCTTCAGCGCGCCTGCTTTCACGTCCATGAGTTCATTCAATGAACGAAAATACACGACTTCAGCCTTAATCTGGCCTTTAGAAGGCGCTGCGCCGCCAAGAGCCGTACCATGTAAATGCTGAGCGTAGGGCTCGGTCAAACTAAGTTCTAAATCACCACGATCCCAGAACGGGATACTGAACTCTTCTATCGCAACGCGATCAAAACCTAAAGACTCACCAAGCTTTTTACCCCACGCTAATGCACGTTGTTCCGCTTCAGAACCCGCTAGTCGCGCGCCAACCTCAGTAGTTAATGACTCGACGATGTTAAAACCTAGCTCGCTTTTCAAAGCATCGTCAAGTAAGCCTTGTGCGGTTTCTTTTTGTGCGTCACTAATCGGTTTGGCAGCAAAAATGCTTGTTGAAATACAAAGAGCAAACAATATTGCTCCGCAGGCAGCGCTTTTTAATAATTTCATTTAGATAATTGTATAGGGTAAATAATGCGATTAAATTAATGGTCAATCAATTGATATGCGATAGATCAATACTTTAACTTATTTCGAGCAAATTTCACGCAATGTTTTGACGCGAATGCGTTGGGATCAAACGCTAGCAACACTAGCTGTCTTGGTCAATCAGCAGCATGATTGCGGGCATAACCATAGCCGGGCTGGCTGAGTTATCGCTCTCTAATAGCTCGAAAATTCGTTGGTAGGCACCGACCGACGACTCCGTTATTGAGTCAGAAACAGGGCGCAGATCGTCAATGGTCAAACCAAAGCCTTTACTCGCATTTACATAGTACAAATCATAGTGCGCAATATCGTCGGCGTCATCCCATTGCCCAATAATATTATTACCGACAAAACGTTGCGCGTTTTTCGTGACATTATTAGCAACAAAGTTGAATTCGTTGGTGCTACCCTTCGGCAGCAATATCAAGGTCGCTTTCTGTGTGCCCGCCACCCGAATAATCGTATTGTTGCGAGCGATGATACCGCTGCTAGCAATGCCGCGAGTGGGGCTGCTCACAGAAATACCCCGAATTGACGTGGTTGCAATAATATTATTTTCGAAGGTTAGATTGGTATAGGTTGCGTCGTCAAAAAATAGTCCCTGGAAGGACGCGTTCGGACTATTTGATAGCGCTACGTTGCCACGGAACACACTATCGCTAACGGAACCTTGGCCTTGTACAAAATCAATATGTGCGGTGGGCGCGCCATAAATATTACGCGCACCAATATTGTTTTCAAACAGTATGTTGTCAACGCCCGCCAGTTTGTAGCAATCCGCTGCGGTCCAGTCACAATCGTTGCCTTTAATCAGAGAATGACTAATACCTGAAAATAAGTAGCCCGCGCTTTTGATATCAGTGACGCGATTATTTTCAATTCGCAAATTTCGCACCTCGCCATTGGTATTAATGCCGTAGAGCGTACTAACCTGCGTGTAAACCGGCGCGGCGCGATTAAACTTAGCGCTGCCTGAAATATCTAAATTGACCACCTCTATATGATGGCTCGCGTTAAAGATTCCAACACCTTCGCGCGCACTTACAGATACATTTAGAGCTTCAAATCTAAGGTAGGAAGCATTGCTTACGTCAATATTTTCGAACGATGCGGGGTTAGCGGCAGACGCCGACGTTATCATCACATAACGATTGAAAGCATAGTCGTGAAAGTCAAATTTACCGTAATTGCCGGGCGCTAATCGCAACGTTTCGCCACCCGTGGCTGAGTCTAAGGCCGACTTGAGTTGGCTTGCAGAACTGATATTAATGGTTTGCGCAACGGCAGTTGGAAGCGCAGTGATGATAACGGCCAGCGAAACGCTGAAAACTTTAAAGTTTTGCCAACTTTTCATCCATCAAGTTTCCCAACAATTTGCACGACTGTCTAGCGGGACAGATTTTGTCATCAGGATTCGAACGCTCAAATTCCAGTAAATCCGGATAAGCGTCAACAGCATTATCGACTATAGTAGAATAATAATAGCGGGTATAAATGCCTGAGTAGGGGTAGCGATGCTGCGGTTGATCGCATCCGCCCAGCCCTGCGCTACGATTGCATTACCCGATGGGCCTAAGTGAATAAAGTCGCCCGAGGTATGACTGCTCCAACTATCGACTAAAGCAGCATAGTGATCAGCGATCTCGACATCCTCAAACTGTCTAATCTGAGCATTTATCGCCACTATTCGTGCGTTACTGCCTGCAAAACGACCGCCTAGCAACGGCGGTAATGTACCAATAATTGGCGTGCGGTTTCTTGCCCTGACACGCGCAATCATTGCCTGCAGGTTACTAATAGTGACACTGGTTGCCGGGCCTCGAATGGCGTCGTTAGTACCGCCAAGTATTAGTACAAACTGAGAGTTACGCACGTTCATCTCAGAATCAAGCCGCGACAATAACTGACTCGTCAATTCGCCTGAATTACCAAAGTTAAACACATTAGTGTCAATCGCGTTTGCTAAGCCTGGCTGCCATCCGCCAACGTTACGCTGCCCGTTGCCTCTGCATGAGCTTTGTCGGTCTGCGGCAATGACCGCGCCGCCAAGCGCGGCGCAGGTAATCACACCGCCCGATGAAACCGCCTGACCGGCGGTAAGGCTATTACCAATCGTCAACACATCACCAAATGTTTGCGCATGAGATACCGCAAAAAATACCGCCGCGAATAAGACCGACGTTAGTGCCGAAATAAACAATAGTTTCATCTGTCGATTCTAAATCGAATACCAGTAAAAGCCAATCCTCGCGGGCCATTCAGACTTACGTACTGCCGCTGTGAGTTAGCGTATCTATCGGTTCAAAACACTCAGAAATTGAATTTTCTGGAAGCATCCTTATCTTTTAATCAACAAAAGACTAACTATCTGAGGGAACCTATGCAGTGTCATGAAGTAGATTACGAAATTTTTGGTGATGATATGCAAATCGTCGAGGTGGAGCTAGACCCAAATGAGGTGGTTATTGCTGAAGCCGGCGCCATGAACTACATGGAAGACGGCATTCAGTTTGAGACGAAGATGGGTGACGGCTCTAAACCCAGCGGTGGCGTGATGGATTCGTTGCTAAACGTGGGAAAGAGGGTACTCACCGGCGAGTCAATATTTATGACGCACTTTAGTAACCACGGACAAGGTAAAAAACGGGTCGCGTTCGCTGCGCCCTACCCGGGCAAAATTATTCCGGTAGACATGCAGCAAATGGGTGGCGAATTAATATGTCAGAAAGACGCCTTTCTGTGCGCGGCCTTTGGCACTTCTATTGATATCGCATTTCAGAAAAAACTAGGGGTCGGCTTCTTTGGTGGCGAAGGTTTTATCTTGCAACGTTTACGCGGCGACGGTAAAGCATTCATCCATGTCGGCGGCACCGTCATTAAACGCGAACTCAAAGCGGGCGAAACTCTGCGAGTAGACACTGGCTGCCTGGCCGCCTTTACCAGCAGCGTCAGTTATGACATTGAACGCGCGGGCAACCTTAAATCAATGGTGTTTGGCGGCGAAGGCTTGTTTTTAGCAACCCTAAGAGGCCCCGGTACCGTGTACTTACAAAGCTTGCCGTTCTCACGACTCGCTAACCGGGTAATACAAGCCAGCGGCAGTTTTGGCGGCAAAGGCGAAGGATCAGTGTTAGGCGGTTTGGGGGATCTGTTCGGCGACCGATAAATTCAAGGAGCTAAGCTTAGAGAAAAATCCAGAGCCATTTTCATACATGTTTCGCTGCTGCTAAGCCATTTTATAGACGCTAACCCGTGTCAATGGCATCGCCGCGACGCTTTCCAACACGCTGGGCTAGTCCCTAAATTCGAGGCAGGGCTGGCCCAAGCAAGACGCGTTCCTTCAATCGCTAGCGCTTGTTTGAGCCGGTTCGCTTCGCCCCAAGGCGTAGGCTCTATCGCCCCTGAAAAGTCGGCCAATGTCGCCACCCTGTTTAAGCGCGCCGAACCCGCTTGAAGATGCGTTGCCAATAACTCAGAGGTGCGTGCCAGTGAAAGCTGAGCTCGGCCAACACCTTCACCGTTAAGGGCCTTGCGCACAAGGCAGATCGCGGCGGCCGCCATCAAGTATCCGGTTGCGTGATCTAAGGCTTGTACTGGCAACGGCGTTGGCGTTTCAGCACCAGTCCAGCGCATGCCACGGTGCGCAATACCGGTACTCATTTGCACAAGGCTATCAAAACCTCGTCGCTGCGCCCAAGGTCCCGTCCATCCATAAGCGTCTAGACTGACTTCAATTAGCTCAGCCGACAAACGTTGACGCTCTAAGCGTCCATACCCCAAATCATCGAGCGCACCGGGACGATACCCATGCACCAAAACGTCGGCACTTTTCAGTAGCCCCTCAAAGGCCTGACGATCTTCTTTGCGATTAAGGTCCAGATACGCACACCGCTTCCCCACACTGATGTCTGGCACCACAAACGGTTCATCCCACCCTGGCGGGTCAATACGCAGCACGTCGGCCCCAAGACAAGCAAGGGTGCGGGTTGCGACCGGCCCTGCGAGTACGCGCGTAAGGTCTAAGACACGAAGGCCCTTTAGCGGACACTGCCGCGAAGAAGGCGAAAAGCGGAGCGCTCCCGGCCGTGCTTTGCCCCACCCTATTACGGGTTCTGACGCAATGGCGATGCCTTGAGGATGGTCCTGCCATTCCTGTCTTGACCTCATGCGTGCCGCGACACCACCGTCGCCAACGATCGCTCGTTCTAGCTCATTCGAATCCCAGTTTAAGATTTCTTTGGTAACTTGATCTCGGTTTCCACTTACACCGAGCACTCTGATTGCAGCCTGGCGATGACCCGCGAGATTGGTGTGAAGTTTAATCCAGCCGTCACGAGTGCGGTAATCACCAGCAAGCGAATCCCAAGCCGGTGGTAACGCCCAGCCGATAGGATATATCGACTGATGAAACCATAGGGACGCAAGCCTTTGGTCTACTTGAACCCGGGGCGAATATTCGCTTAGACCCGTTCCGATCAATAAATCCGCGATCGCGCTGCCTACGGCTGCGACCGATGAAGCGGCTAGGAAAGACACGCCAAAATAGGAATCGAGTTGTTGACAATTATGTAGTTCGACCTCCGTGCGCAGACACAGTGAATCTCTAAGCTGTTCTGACAAGGTGATGTCATTACATCCACTTGGTTTAGAACACTTTGCGAATATTAAACGCTGATTCATACTTTAGCCGCTCGTATTATGTTGAATTTGCAGTTTAGACTTTGATCGAATACCGTGTAAATCTTGATCAATATAATCAACCTATATTTCAGTGCAAAACCCTACGTTAGAAGATGCGAGCCAAGCCTGCCTTAGGCTCAAAATATCTACTCAGACCCTCTACGCATACGTAAGTCGAGGGTTAGTTCAAACGACGCAGCACCCTGATGATTCGCGCATGCGCTTATATTGTTCGGTGGATATCGATCGTCTAATTTATCGACAAAAAAGAGGGCGCTCTCGGCAAGACATTGCACGCTCAACTATTAATTTCGGAGAGCCGGTATTTCAATCAAGAATTTCTAGTATTGACGCTGGTCAATTTTTTTATCGAGGCCGAAATGCGGTCAAACTTTCACATAACTCAAATCTAGAAGATGTATTCGAGCTGTTATGTAAAACGCCAAGTACTCTCTCGAATCATCCACGCAAACAACAATATGTCTCTAATCACAGAACGCCCTTCGCACGCTTTATTGATGCGCTGGCAAATGAGTTAACTCACAACGCTGTGTTTGGAGACAAACGTATCGCCTATCGATTATTAAGGTTGATGGTGAGCAACGCGGCACAAGTAAATGAAGCGCCGGGGGGTGAGTTTATTCATCAGCAGTTAGCGAAGGCATGGACATCAGACTCACGCGCGCCTGACCTAATTCGACGCGCGCTGGTGCTGAGCGCTGATCATGAATTAAATGCCTCTACGTATGCATGTCGAGTAACGGCGTCAGCGGGCGCGAGCTTATCTGCGTGCTTGTTGTCAGGTATATCAACACTCTCAGGCTGTCATCACGGTGGCCTAACAGACTTATGTCTCGAGTGGATGCGCACGTCAGCAAAAAACAAACTGAGTGAACTAGAGATAGTAGGCGATAATCTGCCTCCGGGCTTTGGTCACCCGCTCTACCCAAATGGCGACCCACGAGCGAGTGAGATGTTAAGGCACTGCCCTGCGCCTAAGTCGTGGACACGTATTACTCGACACGTAAAAAATAAAACGGGGGTCGGGCACCCTACTCTCGACTTCGGTCTCGCGACCTTAGAACATCAGTTGAAATTACCTAAAGGGGCAGGCTTCTCGATCTTCGCGGTAGGTCGCACTGTCGGCTGGCTCGCACATTGTTTTGAACAGCGGAAAACTGGCCGCTTGATTAGGCCCAGAGCATCAGCGTAAATATCCGTAAATAGGAAAATCCAAAGTGACCTTAATCGTTAGGTGAGCAGTTTGATAAGGTTCACGCGCGCGCAAAAAAATACCTTCTATTACAAAATTAGCTAGGCTGCTAATTGCGCAAACTGAACCAGGTGAAAAAGCACGAACACAGAGCCAACGGACCAAAACAGAATAATTCCGGCTTCGATAATACCTCTGCCCCGAGACGGAAAGTCGAGCAAAAGCCTGTTGCGCTGGCAGTACAAGAGGTAAGGAATTGAGACTAAACCAATCGCTATAATTAAACTAGGAGAGTAGCCACCGATTAGCAGCCTGGGTATTGAATCAGCAAGCACAAGAAACAGCGCGCCAAGCGCAGCGCATGATGTTAAAAAACGTGTTTCTCCGCTGCACTTGATCAGGCTTCGAACGAAAAACGGAACAACGCAAGCAACAAAAAAGATAGGCCCGATTACGCCAACGCCTAAGCCTAGTAAGAGGCTTGCAGGAACCTCTTTAGACTTACTAATCAGCGTCCAGGTAAATAAGGCTAACGATAATACAAGCGCCAAAAAACTATAGTCACTCGCCTCGAGTAAATCACCTTGCAGCCAGTAGACAAGCTTGCCAAATGTCCCGCCCACTGACGAGGCTAGTAAGAAATTAATCACACTCAAGCTGAACGCGCCAACTAGTAGTGCTGCAGACCATAAGTTCGTATTCTTTTTATATTGAAGAACCGGGCTAGCGATTACCCAGGTAAGCGTGCCAACGATTGCCGAGCTCGGCACGATCACACCCCATGATAAACCCCACAAAGCGCCACTTAAGATGGCCGACGATGCAGTGCTCACAATCGTAAACCCGAGAATATGAAATCTGATATGCGCGCTCGTTGCGCCTATCAACGCGCCAGAACCTGCGAACGCAATTCCCGCGGCTACGGCCAAAACAAACCGGTCGAAATTAACGTGCCAAGCCAACTCGATATTGCCCACGCCTAACCTGAACGAGCTTAACCAAACAACGGTCATTACAAGTACAGAGCCGAGTATTAATGCAAATGTCTGCACGTTTTTAGTGGCCATTGAACTAACCAAAGGAGCCTCCAATATCTTTGTCAGTAACGAACTCGATTAGACTATCGCGAACAATTTCGCGGGTGTAGGTCACCCGTTCTGCGACGCCAAACAAATCCTCTCGTCGCAGCATATAGTCGATCGTGGCGACGCGGTAACGTTGGCCCTCACGAGGTTTAACTCCCTGCAACGTCAAACTATCTCGAAGTTCTGAAGACATTGCTTCATAGGCTATTTCGGCAATAATTATCTCGTTGGCGAAAGGGTCAAGCGTGTAGATACTGCCACTGCTAACCGTCCCAGGAGAGATTTTGCCAACTAAAATATCAGGATAAAAAGCGAGTGGCGCTTTGGTTCTTTCCTTTAGCATTGAGCCTATTAGCTTTTTTACTTGAGCTTGGCCTATGGGCTCTAACGTTTGCGTTAACGCCTCGCCTATGGCTATTTTGGTGGGGTCCTTTACGATATTCATATACGCATGAACGTGTGGGTAGCCCTGAAAATGAACAACAAATGCCGGCCCCTCTATCCGCCACACCTGAACGTACGGTGCAATCCGGGAACGTCGTTGTTCTCGACTCAAATCACTATAACGCGTACCGTCTTCATAGAACGTAAAATCGCGGTACAACGCAACGTGCAAGGACTCTATTCCACCATTGAGACTGATCGCATCAAACGCGTCTCTTTGCTGGGCGGCTGTAAACCCTGAAAACAACGTTGTTAACATATCATGGGCGACTTCTTTCGCGGCGCCAGAAACGTCGCCAAGCCGCAGCCCAGGAAAAACACCGTTGGTCCCTTGAATTTGTAGCTGAAGCTCCGAAGGTGGCGAAACTTGATACGCCAACCCTTGCTCTTTTTCGCTCAACGCTTGATAAAACTGATTAAGGGCATCGCCGTGCGCCTTAAACGCATTACCTTTCACCTGATACTGATTGTTACCACGTTGCTGCCCGTAAGATATCGGCCCCCCGAGGGCATAGCCATCGCGTAAGCCCTGCGAGCGCAACATGTAATGACCGCCATTAATGACCAGCTGCGAATTTGCGGCACTTATACGATCAAAGTCGTTCGTGTATATTTTTAAAATAGAGCCTTCAAAACGCCCTTCAAGGCTGATGGTGTTTTGCATCCACCTTTGGCCCTGCTCAGACAACATCCGCGAATAAATCTCTCGAATCAAATCAGTCTGATAACGATTGTAAAGTGTACCGATATGAGGCCCCTTGTGAACGGCCTCGGTAAGCGTTACCTGCCGAGCGGGGTGATCTCCAGACAATAAAGTGTATTCTCTTTGCGTAGACGATAATGATCTCACTAAAGTCGCGAGTAATTCGTCGAAACTGGCGCTGGACGCATCATTGACAGTCCAACCACCCGATCGAGTAATGGCTAAGCCCGCGGCCGCGCCGATACCAGCTAAAATAGCCCTGCGCTTTATGTTCATGTCCATCGCAACTCCGCTCAAACCTGCTAAATCTCGAGCTTCGACGCCCACAAAGCTAACTTATGCCGCATTGCTACTTGCGACAATTTCTCTGGGGGCAATGCCGTAATTAATTTATCGTGCACCAATAGACGATAGATGAACTCGACTTTATCGTTAGCTGAGTCAGCGCCATCAAATTTAACCACCCCTCGATTCTCGCCGTAGCGCATACCAATACGAATCGCTTTTTTGAGCTGCTCTTTCTCGTCTTTGAGTTGACTCATTACTCTCTCGTTCGATACCAATGATTATTGGTATAAAGAATAAACCATTTGCATAAAAAAAGCCCTATGACCGAAATCATAGGGCTTTTCTTTTACTTCTTAAGCGTATTGCCTATTCCGCAGCTACCTTTTCGTCGGTATCACTATACGCGTCAAACGCAGCCTCAGCTTCCGCTGTTTCTTGAGTAAGAAGCGCTGCTAATTCCGCTTCTTTCTCATCGGCTTCACGGCGACGACGCACACGGTCTTCGTGATACGCCAAACCGGTACCGGCTGGAATTAAGCGACCAACGACCACGTTTTCTTTCAAGCCACGCAAGTGATCAACCTTACCTGCAATCGAGGCTTCGGTAAGAACACGTGTAGTCTCTTGGAAAGACGCCGCAGAGATAAACGACTCAGTGGTTAACGACGCCTTCGTGATACCCAGCAATACAGGTTCAGCTTGCGCTTTAACTAGGTCCTCTTTCTCCGCTTTCTCGTTTGTTTCTAACCAACGAGTACGTTCGATTTGCTCACCTGGCAACAACTTAGTTTCACCTGGCTTAGTGACCTTCACCTTACGCAGCATCTGACGCACGATTACTTCGATGTGCTTGTCATTAATGGTTACGCCTTGTAAGCGATACACGTCTTGAACTTCGTCCACGATGTAGTCGGTTAATGCCTCTTTGCCTTTCAGCGCCAAGATATCTTCCGCTACTGGCGATCCGTCAACAACAATCTCGCCCTTCTCTACCGTCTCACCTTCAAACACGTTAATGGTACGGCCTTTCAAGATCAAGGTTTCATGCGACTCGCCGTTGGTATCAGTAATAACCAGGCGTTGCTTGCCTTTGGTCTCTTTACCGAATGACACTACACCGCCAGCCGTTGCCATGATGGCCGCGTCTTTTGGTTTACGGGCTTCAAACAATTCGGCCACACGCGGCAAACCACCGGTGATATCACGTGTTTTAGACGAGGCTTGTGGGATGCGCGCTAGCACATCACCAACACCTACCTTTTGACCATCATCCACCGTTACGATCGCACCCGCTTGTAGCGAGTAACGTGCTGGTACGTCAGTACCGGCAATCATGATTTGCTTACCTTTTTTATCAACCAATTCAATGACTGGTTTCAAATCGCGTGCCGAACCACGACGTTCAGCCGGGTCGATCACTTCATATGAGGTAACGCCTGTCAGATCATCAGTTTGCTTGCTAACGGTCATGCCATCGGTCATTTCAGAGAACTTAATCGTACCGTCCACCTCAGTGATGATTGGGTGTGTGTGCGGATCCCAGTTAGCAACAATTTGGCCGGCTTCAATGGCGTCGCCATCATTGACTTGCAACACAGCACCGTATGGCAACTTGTAACGCTCGCGGTCAGACCCGTTTTGGTCTTGCACTAATAGCTCGCCTGAACGCGCTACCACAACCTGTTTCTTATCAGAGTTTACGACTGAACGTAGATTCTCTAACTTGATACTACCGTTGTTTTTAACCTCAATGTTTGAGATCGATGCACCGGCTGTCGCCGCGCCACCAATATGGAACGTACGCATGGTCAACTGTGTACCTGGCTCTCCGATTGACTGAGCCGCGATGACACCAACGGCCTCACCTCGGTTTACCAAATGGCCACGCGCTAGATCGCGACCGTAACACTTCGAACAGATGCCGTAACGCGTGTCACAGGTTACCGCTGAGCGTACCAATACTTCATCGATGTTGTTAGCTTCAATTAAATCGAAGGTTTTCTCATCGATCAAAGTGCCAGCTTCAACAACAACCGATTGGTCAATATTAGAAGTAACATCGTCGACAACCGTACGACCTAAAATTCGGTCACGCAGTGGAATAACAACGTCACCGCCTTGTACTAAGGCCTTACGCGCAACGCCGTTAGCGGTGCCGCAATCTTCGTCGGTAACCACCAAGTCCTGGCACACATCGACCAAGCGTCGGGTTAGATAACCCGAGTTCGCTGTTTTCAACGCCGTATCAGCCAGGCCTTTACGTGCTCCGTGAGTCGAAATAAAATAGTGAGATACGTTCAAACCTTCACGGAAGTTGGCCGTAATCGGCGTTTCGATAATCGAACCATCCGGCTTGGCCATCAAACCACGCATACCTGACAACTGACGAATCTGAGCGTGTGAACCACGAGCGCCAGAGTCAGCCATCATATAGATTGAGTTGAACGACTCTTGATCAACAGTCTCACCTTCAGCATTGACAACTTCGTCAGAGCCAAGATTGTCCATCATTTTGTTTGCGATGTTTTCAGACGTACGCGTCCAGATATCGACAACTTTGTTATAGCGCTCGCCGTCGGTCAAAAGACCTGACGAGAACTGCTCTTGAATGTGTTTAACTTCGGCTTCGGCTTCGTCAACAATGTCGTGTTTGTCGGCTGGTACAACCATATCGTCTACACCAATTGAAATACCCGCCAATGCCGCATTGCGGAAACCGGTGTACATCAATTGGTCAGCAAAGATAACAGTCTCTTTCATACCGACCGCGCGGTAGCACAGGTTGATAGTTTCAGAGATGGTTTTCTTTTTCATCTTCTGGTTGATAGATGCAAACGGCATGCCTTTTGGCAAGATCTCAGATAACAAGGCACGACCAACAGTCGTGTCATGGATCTCATTATGATCAGTCGACTCACCGGTGTCGGCGTTGTTACGCGTTTCAGCGATACGTACCCGAACTTTAGCGTGCATTGCAACTTGGCCAGCGTCATACGCACGACGTACTTCGTCGACGTTGTAGAAGACCTTGCCTTCGCCTTGCACGTTAATCATTTCGCGTGTCATGTAATACAAGCCCAACACGATATCTTGCGACGGAACGATGATTGGCTCACCGTTGGCTGGCGACAAGATGTTGTTGGTCGACATCATCAAGGTGCGAGCTTCTAGCTGCGCTTCAAGTGATAGTGGTACGTGTACCGCCATTTGGTCACCGTCAAAGTCAGCGTTGTACGGCGTACACACTAGCGGATGCAATTGAATCGCTTTACCTTCAACCAGTACCGGCTCGAACGCTTGAATGCCTAAACGGTGAAGTGTTGGCGCGCGGTTCAACATGATGGGGTGTTCACGAATTACTTCGTCAAGAATATCCCAAACATCCGGTGTTTCAGCTTCAACTAATTTTTTGGCTTGCTTAATAGTGGTCGCTAAACCACGTAGCTCTAACTTGTTAAAGATGAAAGGCTTGAACAATTCAAGGCCCATCTTCTTAGGTAAACCACATTGATGCAGTTTCAAGGTTGGGCCGACCACGATCACTGAACGACCCGAATAGTCAACACGCTTACCCAGTAAGTTTTGACGGAAACGACCTTGCTTACCTTTGATCATGTCAGCAAGTGATTTCAACTGACGCTTATTGGCGCCGGTAATTGCTTTACCACGACGACCGTTATCAAGCAGCGCATCGACCGACTCTTGTAACATACGCTTTTCGTTACGCACGATGATGTCCGGTGCATTCAGGTCTAAAAGACGACGCAGACGGTTATTACGGTTAATTACTCGACGATACAAGTCGTTCAAATCTGAGGTCGCGAAACGACCGCCGTCCAATGCAACCAACGGACGTAAATCAGGTGGAAGAACCGGCAGCACTTCCATGATCATCCACATTGGGTCGTTGCCCGAAGACTGAAAGGCCTCCAATACTTTTAGACGCTTAGTGATGTTCTTGATCTTAGTTTCTGACGTGGTACCGGCTAGTTCGTCGCGTAAACGCACCACTTCTTTGTCGATATTGACGTCTTTCAATAGCTCTTTAATCGCTTCCGCGCCCATACCGGCTTTGAACTCATCACCGTGCTGTTCCACGGCATCAAGATACGCTTCTTCGGTCATTAGAGTTTTAGCTTCTAACGGCGTCATGCCTGGATCGATAACGATGTACGCTTCGAAGTACAAAACGCGCTCGATTTCACGCACCGTCATGTCGAGCATTAAGCCCAAACGAGATGGTAGCGACTTCAAGAACCAAATGTGCGCCACTGGGCACGCGAGATCAATGTGCCCCATGCGTTCACGGCGCACCTTCGCTAAGGTAACTTCTACGCCGCATTTCTCGCAGATAACACCGCGATGCTTTAGACGTTTGTACTTGCCGCACAAGCATTCGTAATCTGAAATTGGGCCGAATAATTTGGCACAGAACAGACCATCACGCTCAGGCTTGAACGTACGATAGTTAATTGTTTCAGGCTTTTTTACTTCACCAAAAGACCATGAACGAATTTTTTCAGGCGACGCGATGCTGACTCGAATTGAATCAAAGTCATCATTAACCACGTTCGGCTGTTTAAATAGATTTAGTAAATCTTGCATTGTTTTGCCTCTGTTTAATTTGGTCAGTAACTTAGTTTTTCGCGTCTTCTTGTAGTTCGATATTCAAGCCTAGTGACCGAATCTCTTTTACAAGTACGTTAAACGACTCAGGCATGTTTGCTTCAACCTGATAGTTACCCTTAACAATGTTTTCGTACATTTTAGTACGACCGCTCACGTCATCGGATTTAACCGTCAACATTTCTTGCAAGGTGTATGCAGCGCCGTAGGCCTCTAGTGCCCACACCTCCATTTCACCAAAACGCTGACCGCCGAACTGAGCTTTACCGCCCAATGGCTGTTGCGTAATCAAGCTGTATGGCCCCGTTGAACGTGCGTGCATCTTATCGTCAATCAAGTGATTCAACTTCAATACATACATGTAACCAACCGTAACTGGACGATCAAACTTATCGCCGGTACGACCGTCATATAGGGTGGTTTGACCAGATGGTGGTAGGTCTGCGAGCTCTAATAAGCCCTTAATTTCACTTTCAGCCGCGCCATCAAATACCGGTGTTGCCATTGGCACACCACCGCGTAAATTACCGGCCATCTCCATGATTTCTTCATCATCAAACTCTTTCAAGTCTTCAGACTTACCGCTGGTGTTATAGACCTTGTCGAGGAAACCACGAACTTCTTTAGCAGAACGTTCTTTGCGAAGCATCTCGTCAATTTTCTTACCAAGCCCAGCCGCAGCCCAACCTAGATGCACCTCAAGAACCTGGCCCACGTTCATACGTGACGGAACGCCTAATGGGTTCAACACAATATCAACGGTCGTACCATCTTCTTGGAAAGGCATGTCTTCAACTGGAACAATCTTAGAGATAACACCTTTGTTACCATGACGGCCCGCCATTTTATCACCCGGCTGTAGACGGCGCTTAACCGCAACGAAGACTTTAACCATCTTCAATACGCCAGGCGCTAAGTCATCACCGGCTTCTAATTTGCCGCGTTTCTCGTCAAACAACTCGTCAAAGTATTTACGTTGCTGAGTTAACGAATCTTGCAGTTGCTCAAGCTTGTCAGCGGCCGCAGCATTAGTAAGGCTGATTTCGAACCATTTGGTGCGATCAGTTTCTTCTAAGTAGGCCGCAGTCACTTTTTGACCTTTCTTGAGGTCAGGTGCTTTAACAACTTCTTTGTTCTTCAACAGCTTTTCGATACGCGCATAAGCATCTTCTTCAACGATGCGGAACTGCTCGTTCAAGTCTTTGCGAATGCTAGCAAGCTCTGATTCTTCGTTAGCCAATGCGCGAGTGTCTTTCTCAACACCGTCACGGGTAAATACTTGCACGTCAATCACCGTGCCCTTCATTGAAGAAGGCACGCGCAATGATGTGTCTTTTACGTCTGAGGCTTTCTCACCGAAGATCGCACGCAGTAATTTTTCTTCTGGGGTCAGTTGAGTCTCGCCTTTAGGCGTGACCTTACCAACTAAGATGTCACCACCTTTAACTTCGGCACCAACGTAAACAATACCGGCTTCGTCCAAACGGCCAAGCGCGTGCTCACCAACGTTTGGAATATCACGCGTCACTTCTTCAGAACCTAACTTCGTGTCGCGCGCAACACAGGTTAGTTCTTCAATGTGAATCGTGGTGTAAACGTCTTCTTTAACCAAGTTCTCAGAGATGAGAATTGAATCCTCAAAGTTATATCCATTCCAAGGCATGAACGCTAGCAACACGTTGCGCCCCAGCGCCAATTCGCCCATGTCCGTTGACGGGCCATCGGCTAATACATCACCACGTTCAATAGTGTCGCCGTTGCGAACTAATGGACGTTGATTGATGTTGGTGTTTTGGTTAGAACGGGTGTACTTAGTTAGGTTGTAGATATCCACACCTGAATCACCGTCAGCGGCCTCGTCTTCGTGCACACGAACCACGATACGCGCCGCGTCAACTGACTCAACTCGACCGCCACGTTTAGCGGTAAGCGCTACCCCTGAATCCACCGCAACGGTACGTTCCATACCCGTACCAACAAGAGGCTTTTCACTACGAATAGTCGGTACCGCTTGACGTTGCATGTTCGAGCCCATCAATGCGCGGTTCGCATCATCGTGCTCAAGAAATGGAATCAGTGATGCGGCAACCGACACAATTTGCGACGGTGCTACATCAATAAACTCCACTTGATCTGGTGTCGCTAATGAAAATTCATTTTGATGCCGACAGTTCACCAACTCATCTGTTAGCTTACCGTTTTTGTCCACTTCGGCATTCGCTTGCGCGATTACAAATTTACGCTCTTCAATCGCAGAAAGGTAATGAACGTCTTCGGTCATTTTACCTTTCACAACTTTCAAGTATGGCGTTTCTAAGAAACCATAATCATTGGTACGCGCGTAAACCGCCAAAGAGTTAATCAAACCAATGTTTGGACCCTCTGGAGTTTCAATCGGGCAAACACGACCATAGTGAGTCGGGTGCACGTCACGCACTTCAAAGCCGGCGCGCTCACGCGTTAAACCACCAGGGCCTAAGGCTGAGACACGACGTTTATGAGTTACTTCTGACAGCGGGTTAGTTTGGTCCATGAATTGTGATAATTGCGATGAACCAAAAAATTCTTTTACGACCGCTGAAACAGGCTTAGCGTTAATTAAATCTTGTGGCGTTAGGCCTTCGGCTTCTGCCAAGGTTAAACGCTCACGTACAGCGCGCTCTACGCGCACCAAGCCAACACGGAATTGGTTTTCTACCAATTCACCGACTGAACGAACACGACGATTGCCTAAGTTATCGATGTCGTCGATGTCGCCTTTACCGTTTTTCAAATCGATCAACGTTTTCATCACGTCGATGATGTCTTCTTTGCTCAAAATACCTTCGCCAGTATCTTCTTCACGATTTAAGCGACGGTTAAACTTCATACGACCGACCGTTGACAAGTCATAACGGTCTGGGTTGAAGAACATATTGGCAAACAAGCCTTGCGCGGCTTCTTTTGTTGGTGGTTCACCCGGGCGCATCATGCGATAAATTTCAACTTGCGCTTCAAGTTCGCTATTGGTCGGGTCAGTGCGTAATGTTTCGGATACGTATGGCCCTTCATCTAAGTCATTGGTGTAAATGACTTCGACTTTCTTCAAGCCTTTTTCGATGAACTCTTCAGTCAGTTCGGCAGTAACCACTTGGTTTGCCTCAGCGAGTAATTCACCGGTTTCAGTATCTGCTATGTCTTTCGCTAAGGTGCGGCCTATGAAGTACTCGGTAGGGACAACAATCGACTTAAGTTTAGCTTCTTCCATCTCGCGGATATGGCGAGCTGTAATGCGACGACCCGCTTCAACCATGACATTGCCTTTCTTGTCGACTAAGTCAAAGGCAAGTTGCTCACCGCGCAAACGCGAAGGTACAAGATCAAGTGAAACGGCTTTAGCCGATACATTGAACGTGTCGTTGTTGAAAAACATCTCAAGAATTTCTTGAGTACTGTAACCCAATGCACGCAAAAGAATCGTGGCGGCAAGCTTGCGGCGACGGTCAATACGGATAAACAATAGGTCTTTAGGGTCAAACTCGAAATCCAACCATGAACCACGGTAAGGGATTACTCGAGATGAGAATAATAGTTTGCCAGACGAGTGTGTTTTACCTCGGTCATGGTCAAAGAATACGCCCGGCGAACGGTGCAATTGCGCAACCACTACACGTTCGGTGCCGTTGATTACGAAAGTACCATTGTCGGTCATCAACGGCATATCGCCAAGATAGACTTCTTGCTCTTTAACTTCTTTAATGGCTTTGGCGCCGGTCGATTTACCTTCTTCTTTGTTGTAAATCACCAAACGCATTTTGACGCGCAAAGGCGCAGCATAAATCAAACCTCGCTGCTGGCACTCTCGTACGTCGAACGGTGGCACGCCCAAGCGATAGCTCACGAACTCAAGCGCAGCGCTGCCGTTGAAACTTTCTATCGGAAAAACAGACTTGAATGCTGCCTGTAAGCCTTTCTCGATGCGACCATCAGGATCAGCATCCGCTTGTAGAAACTTGCGGTAAGACTCTAACTGAGTCTGGAGTAAGTAAGGAATTGGTAAAACGCCTTCAGGACGCTTTGAAAAACTCTTACGTAAACGCTTCTTTTCGGTAAAAGAGTAGCCCATGGATAACCTCTAATTTTACAAGCCTTAGAACAGTTCTCAGTCTGGATATTAACTGGACTGTTCCGATAATTTATTCAATATCAGTGTCTGAAAGACGAGAAAAAATACAATCTTCAGAAGCGGACTAAGGCCGATCGGTCTAAACCGATCAGCCTCAGCACTAAATCCCGCTTAAGGGGTGTTGGCCGCCAACGTCAGCCGCGCAACAACACTTTAGTTTTAGAGCTGCCGCGTTAAACGTCGGCAGCACTTTAAGAGAGATCAATCTCTTATTTCAACTCAATAGAAGCGCCGGCTTCTTCAAGAGTCTTCTTAAGCTCTTCAGCTTCGCCCTTCGCTACCGCTTCTTTCAAAGCAGCAGGAGCACTTTCTACCATTTCTTTAGCTTCTTTCAAGCCAAGGCCAGTAGCAGCGCGAACAGCTTTAATCACAGCAACTTTGTTGTCGCCGAAGCTGGTAAGAACTACGTCGAACTCATCTTTCTCTTCAGCAGCAGCGGCTTCGCCAGCTGGAGCAGCAACCGCAACAGCGGCAGCGGCAGCAGAAACGCCGAATTTCTCTTCCATTTCTGTAATAAGTTCAGAAAGCTCAAGTACTGACATTGACGCGATAGCGTCTAAGATATCTTGTTTACTCATTTGTAAAACCTCAAAAGTGAACCATTTGGTTCAAAAAAATTAAAATGTAAAAACTGGTTGAAACGTTCCGCTTCAGAAGTGACCTAGGCCGCTTCTTGCGCGTCTCTTACTGCTGCCAAACCACGCACGAACTTGGTTGGAACCTCGTTAAGCGTTTGTACAAACTTAGCAACAGGCGCTTGCATAGTGCCCATTAGTTTGGCCAACAACTCATCGCGACTCGGAAGTTGCGCTAGTGCTTTGATCTCACCTTCTGATAAAAGCTTGCCCGCCATAGAGCCTGCTTTGATTTCAAAGGCGTCATATTCTTTCGCGTACTTATTAAGTACTTTAGCAACAGCCACTGGGTCTTGCGACGCAGCGAATGCCAAAGGACCTACTAATAACTCGTCCAAACATGAATGTTCGGTTTCTTGCACAGCACGACGTAAAAGCGTGTTTTTCACTACTTTTAAGTACACACCATTTTCGTGAGCTTCACGGCGCAGAACTTTCATTTGTTCTACAGTCATTCCGCGATACTCAGCAACAATGGTTGCTTGCGCATTACTAACTACGGCAGAGACGTCTTCAACGACCTGTTTCTTTTGACTAAGATTTAGGCTCATATAAGAGCTACCTCCAGTTTTGGCACCCTAAATTCAGCATTACAAACAAATGAAAAACTGATTCTTCGGGAAACCATCTACGTAGGACAATTAAGTTTCAACTTTAGAACTTATAAAAGCTGAACCACCTACGGTCTTTGACACAGTTACCAATCAAACCTCAACTAGTAACCACCCAATGTAGAAAAACAAAAACTTAACGGCTTGAATTTTAGCGGGTGGATCTTGCTTTGAATCGAGGTGTCGGCTTACGAAATGTGCTCTCGCACATGAACAAGCCGACAACGAAGAGTCAGAGTAAAAGCCGCCGCTATAAATTAAAGCTGGGGAAGCGTTTGTCTGTCTACACGAATACCCGGGCCCATGGTGGTGGACACAGCTACTCGCTTAAAGTACTGACCCTTTGCCGTCGCTGGCTTTGCTTTATGCAGCGCGGTTAAAAGAGCCAAAAAGTTCTCATGCAAGTCATCTGCTGAGAACGAAGCTTTACCAATAGTGCTGTGCACAATGCCAGCTTTATCGATACGGAATTGAACTTGACCGGCTTTGGCGTTGCGTACCGCGGTAGCAACATCAGCGGCTACCGTGCCCGTTTTCGGGTTTGGCATAAGACCGCGCGGACCTAAGATTTGACCTAATTGACCAACAACGCGCATAGCGTCAGGGCTGGCAATTACAATATCAAAATCCATCTCGCCATTTTTAACTTGAGCCGCCAGATCATCCATACCAACGATGTCGGCACCGGCTTCTTTTGCTTTCTCAATGTTGTCGCCATCAGTGAACACGGCAACACGTACAGTCTTACCTGTACCTTTTGGCAAAACAGTCGCACCGCGAACCGCTTGATCGGATTTTTTCGCATCAATGCCAAGATTAATAGATACATCTACACTCTCATCGAACTTTGCAGAGGCTGTTTCTTTCGCCAATGCGAACACTTCAGTTAACGCGTAGAATTTGTCGACTTCTACTTTCGCAGAAACGTCATTCATTCTTTTAGTTGCTTTAGCCATGATTAAACCTCGTCAGTCTCAATGCCCATGCTACGCGCAGAACCGGCGATGATTTTTACCGCTTGGTCTAGATCGTAGGCGTTTAGGTCAGCCATTTTTACAGTGGCAATTTCTTCCAATTGAGCGCGTGTTACTTTGCCCACTTTGTCGGTGTGTGGAACACCAGAACCTTTTTGAATGCCAGCGGCTTTCTTCAACAAGACAGACGCAGGTGGCGTCTTCATGATGTAAGTAAAGCTCTTATCGGCATATACGGTGATTACCACAGGCACAGGTAAGCCTTTTTCCATCTCGCCCGTCGCGGCGTTGAAGGCTTTACAGAATTCCATGATATTGACACCGTGTTGACCTAGAGCAGGACCAACAGGAGGACTTGGGTTAGCGCCACCAGCGGGCACTTGAAGCTTGATTAAAGCATCGACTTTTTTAGCCATTTTTTTACTCCAAGACAGAATAAACTATCCACTTTTGGGTACAAACGTTTGGGTTACAAACTCCCCGATTAAATGAAACCCCACGCCATACATAGCGAAGAATATCGTTTGCTAGCAAAACCTAAGCCGTGGCAAGCCCCGGTAATTTAAGTCTCGCTAGCGATTAATTACTATAAATCTTTACCTTTACTGCCTCTGCCATTCACTTCATCTGCCACTCTAAGGTGAGCAGTGATGCCAGCAGGGCCAGAACTAACCTTTCTCTACTTGACCAAAATCTAATTCAACCGGTGTGGAGCGGCCGAAAATAGAGACCGCAACACGTAACTTCGACTTTTCGTAGTTAACGTCTTCAACCGTACCGTTAAAATCGGCAAACGGGCCTTCGGTTACACGCACTAACTCGCCAGGCTCAAAAGAGAACTTATGGCGTGGTGCGTCAGTACCGTCTTGCACTTGTTGCAAGATACCCATTGCTTCTTTATCGGTTAATGGTGTTGGGTCAGAGGCTTTGCCACCAATGAAACCAGATACACGCGGCGTACTTTTCACCAAATGCCAGGTTTCATCATTCATCACCATTTGTACTAATACGTAACCGGGGTAGAACTTACGTTCACTGGTACGTTTTTGGCCAGCTTTCATCTCAACCACTTCTTCGGTTGGAACTAAAATCTCACCAAACAAATCTTGCATACCAAGACGAGCAATGGCTTCTTCAAGGGTTAGCTTGACGCGCTTCTCATAGTTTGAGAACGCTTGAACCACATACCACCGCATTTTCGGGCCTTCAGCAGTTGCTTCTAGACCTTGCTCTGGAGTCACGTTTTCAGACATTGCGTATTACCTTGTTAACCTAATTATTGAATAACGAACACGTTAGCTATCGACACCAAGTAAAAGGTCATAGATAACTTCAAACACAGCCATATCAATCAACCAAAGAAAGATTGCTATGATCACCACCATCACCAACACAATCATGGTGGTCTGGATAGTCTCAGGCCGTGTTGGCCAAACCATTTTTCGTAATTCGGTGCGCGAACCTTTAGAGAATTCAATCAAGGATGCACCTTGCGTAGAGGTAGCGGCAATGCCGGCGGCTACAACCAGAGACACTAACAACAAGCCTACACGCATCAAAATAGACACGTCTTGCCCCATAAGAGCCGGCAGTTCGTAGTAACCATAAGCACCCACAACTACAACAATTGCGGCGCTGGTTAATTTGACTATATCGATCATCAATTCTCTCTTTTTTCTCTAGTTTGCGCTTCTTACAATAGCCTTAAGCTTTAATCGACCCCGAGACTGAAAGCAGCCATGAGCTTATAAACAGCCCTGAGCTTATAAACAGCCCTGAGCTTACAAACAGCCTTGAGCTTATAAACAGCCTTGAGCTTATAAACAGCCTTGAGCTTATAAACAGCCTTGAGCTTATAAACAGCCTTGAGCTTATAAACAGCCCTGAGCTTATAAACAGCCTTGAGCCATATATAAAAAGTGCGACCAAGCCGCTCTAATTCAACATCATTCTGAACAATTATTTAATTTAGTGGCAGGCCAGGAGGGAATCGAACCCCCAACCTACGGTTTTGGAGACCGTCGCTCTGCCAATTGAGCTACTGGCCTAAACTAAAACTTGCTTAAAAATCAGTCTATTAGACCGTATTTGTAGACTCTATATACGCAAAAAGGTGCGCTAATATACATTAGCGCACCGAGTTTATCTAGCCCTAAACAGAGCTTATTACAAATAAACTTTCTTTTGCCAATTAATGCGAATTAGTCATTAATCTTCGCAACAACGCCAGCACCAACTGTGCGGCCGCCTTCACGAATAGCAAAACGAAGACCTTCTTCCATCGCGATTGGTGCAATCAAAACAACGTTCATCTTGATGTTGTCACCCGGCATTACCATTTCAACACCTTCAGGCAACTCACACGCACCG
>CALIVT010000016.1 GCA_938048185.1 uncultured Arenicella sp. | reverse complement strand
AACAACAACAACAACAACAACAACAACAACAACAACAACAACAACAACAACAACAACAACAACAACAACAACAACAACAACAACAACAACAACAACAACAACAACAACAACGAAACGCCCGGAATTATAGATATACCTGATGATGTTCTCTAACCGAGAGTTTGCGAATACCGAGAATCAATCAGGCGTCGTGCTGATTGTTGTCATCTTAGCGGTAGTCTTAATGGTGACTTTGCTAGCCATCATGATTGAAGACCAGCATATTTTTGTGCGCAGGCTAAGCAATCAAAAGGTTTCTGAGCAGGGTTATCAATACGCTCAGGGTGTGAACGCCTGGGCGGCGCGAGTGTTAAACGATGACGAAAACCGGGTAGTTGACCATCTTGATGAAAAATGGGGTAAATTTGGCCGGCCTGAAGAGGAAGAAAGTGAAGGCGGTAGTGAAAGCGATTCTTTTTCACTTGATCGATCGACCGAGCGAGCACGAGCGGAGGCGAAAGAAGATGAGGAAGAAGAAGCGGTAATTGACTTTGGTATTGAAGGGATTGAGTACAGCATTGATGACTTGCAAGGTCGTTTTAATTTAAACAACCTCGCGGTCAAGGAACCTCAGCAGGCGGCGGGGCAAAAGCGTATTTTCATTAACTTACTCGAATTGCTCGAAATTGGTGAATTTGACCAGCGAGAGAGCTTACACGGCGCATTGGTCGATTGGATTGATGAAAATGAAGCGACCACCGCGAACGGCTTTGAGAGCAGTGACTACAATGTAAAAAATACCCCATATTACGCGGCAGATCAAAAGCTAACGTCAATGGGGGAGCTACGTTTTGTTGAGGGTTTTACCGCCGAAATAATCAATAAATTAAAGCCACACGTCACGGTATTACCGGTGGAATCGGCGAAGATTAATATAAATACCACGACGCCTGAAGTCTTGGCTAGTTTGAGTACCTCAACAGTCAGTGACCTTAGTCAAGTTACAAGCTTCTTGGCGCTTCGACAGGAATCTGAATTTCAAGGCTTTGCTCAGACTCAGCCAGCCGAAACTGCTATTATTGGCGTGTCGGCAATCAACGCTCAACCGGTTGCTAATATGATGCAG
The DNA here is from genome assembly GCA_938048185.1 of uncultured Arenicella sp. Classification (GTDB taxonomy): domain Bacteria; phylum Pseudomonadota; class Gammaproteobacteria; order Arenicellales; family Arenicellaceae; genus Arenicella. The sequence goes on along the minus strand of CALIVT010000016.1, from coordinate 144,006 downwards.
GTCAACAGTCAATTTTTTCAGATTAACGTTAAAGTTACGCTCGGAGACTATGTGTATTGTATGCAGTCGGTGGTGTTGCGTGAGGGGCCTAACCCGAACGCGGCGACCACCCCAAAAGTTAGCGTCTTAAGTCGCCAGCACAATACACTCTGTGAAGATCAGAACCCAATAATAAGCAGCAGCGATGAAGATTTATCTTAAATTAGAAGCCCCGTTTGAATGGGTTCGCGTCAAGGCGAAACAAGTCGATGCGTTTGGTGAGGTTCCCAGTCTTGCCGATTACCCTATTGGTGAAGAAGATGAAGTTATTGGTATTGTTTCAGGCGAATGGGTAACCACTCACCGAGTGTTGTTGCCGGCCAAGACTCGCAAGCAGTTTAATGCTGCTTTACCTTATGCATTAGAAGAGTCTATATCTGAAGAAGTCGAAAATATGCATTTCGTTGCGAACAACTGGAAAGCCGGCGAAGAATGCATGGTGTCGGTTGTCTCTATCGAGAAGATGATGGAATGGAACAAGCTCGCGACCGAGCACCGCTTGCCCATTCAGCAGTTACTGCCCGACCATGCCTTGATACCGTTTCATGAAGCGGCGAACTGCTCCATCGCGTTAAGCGATGATGGTTTATTGCTTGCTCACCATCGAGATGGCCATGGTGTGACAATTGACCCTGACTTTCTCGATGTTTGGCTGATGGACGTGCCGTTAGACGCCACGATCGCGGTCAACGACGAAGCGTTAACTGAGCAGTTAATCCGTGACCATGCTGATCGCGATATACGTCATTGGCCGTTTGGCAGCAAAGTGGCCCACTGGTTGGAATACAAACCCGCAGTCGCGCTCGATCTTTGGTCCGATAAATATAAGCCTAAGGTGAGTCGAATACCTAAACGCGTGTTTTTAATTCCTGCGGCGATTTTTGTCGCGGCGGTAGTTTTAAAAATGAGCTTTGACACATATCGTTATTTAGCTTTGCATTCCGAAATTGCCAGTCTTCGCGCCGAAGCGAAACAAATCTTGGAGGAGCATTTTCCGGTTTTTAAAAACGTAAGGCCAGAAACTGAGCGGAAGTTAATGGAACAAGCGATGTCGCGGATGGGTGGGCCTGATTTTTCCAATAGCATGCATAGTACTTTAGCTAAGGCGTCTGCAGTTTTGTCGAGCCAAGAAGTTAGCTTAACTAATTTAGTGTACCGAGATGATGAGTTGATATTGACGGCTTTATTGAACGATTTTTCGCAGGTTGATTTGCTGACTAAGAAGTTCAACGCACAAAAAGGTTTGCGAGCTGAGTTGCAATCATCGGCCTCAGAAGACGGCAAAGTTGTAGCCAGTTACAGTATTTATAGAAAGTAGAAAAATAATGAATGAACTAAAGAGATTCTGGTTTGGGTTGCAGCCGCGAGAGCGTTTGGTCCTCAGTTTAGGAGTTGTGGTTGTTACTTTGATTCTTCTCTACGCCTTTTTATTTAAACCGTGGCATCGAGCTTTAAGTAATATGGAAGCGCGATTACCTAGCTTAAGAACAGGTGTTGTTTGGATGCGTCAACAATCGGAGGTGCTTAAAGCTTCTGGTGGAAACATCCCGGTTGCGCAACAGAAAGGCGCTGAGCAATCATTATTGTCAATCGTGGAGCTAACCGCACGCAACGCGCAGTTAAAACAAGCCATACAACAACTGATTCCGGCGCAAAACGGCACCGAAGTTCGAGTGGTTCTAGAAGAAGCAAATTTTAATCAGTGGTTGCTGTGGATCGACGAGCTTTATAAACAGTATGGCGTTGATATTAAGCAGGTAACGGCCGAGCGCGACGAAGACAGGCCTAACATTGCTGAGATAAGAGTGACGTTTTTACGCGCGGCTTAAAGATTTGATGAGCAATTGGACATAAAAAAACCACCAATAAGTCGGTGGTTTTTTATGTGAACTTCTGCAGAGAGAGCTCAATGTTGATTGTCTTTCTTTACTTACTTTGACTTCTCAAGCATGTAGTCAACCGCTGCTTTAACATTTTCATCCGTTAGTGAGGCATTGCCCCCTTTAGCAGGCATTGCGTTGTACCCATTGATCGCATTGTTGTAGAGAGTGTCGATACCTTTGGCCAAGCGTTCTGTCCAGACGCCAGCATCACCCGTGATCGGTGCCCCCGCTGCGCCACTTGCGTGGCAGGCTGCGCAGCCCGCGTATACTTCATCAACAGTCAAAACGTTAGCAACGGCAGGTGCTGCTTCGACGGTGGTTGCAGAGAACGAGCCGACAGGTGCAATGCGATTTGCCGTCGCCTGTGTGTTCTCTCGATCTGATCGCTCGTCGAGCTTGGCGTTAACGTCGCTGGCTGCGAAAGAAGCTAGAACCACGATAATGATCGTCATAATGGTCATAGCAATAATCATGATGATGAATAGTCGACCGAAAGTCGAATCGTTCATTTGTTCTTCGCTCATTGGAATACCTAAAATTGCTTAAATTTGATTAGTTAGATCGTTTAGTTGCCGAGCATAAACCAGAGAACCAAATTGAGTGTTCTGTTTTTGCATTGCTAATACTTAGCTTGAGCAAGCCTTAAAATCGCTGGCGATTATAGCCCATCTGTCAGAGTGGAAAAACACATTTAGCGCGGTTTTGCGCCCTAAATTAACCCTTAAAAAGTGAGCCCAGAATTCCCCGAATTACTCGGCGACCTAATTGTGAGCCTATGGATCTTGCCGCGCTGGCGACAAAGGCCTCGGTTGGTGTTTGGCGGGATGAGCGTCGTTTCGGTTTGGCTGAGCTTTTCGCTTTTGATTCGGCGGCCTCGCGCGCGGCTTCTTCACGCTCAACGAGCTCCTCTTGGGCTGCGTTTTGCTCAGCACGTTTTACCAGCATTTCATAGGCAGACTCACGGTCTAGTGGCGTGTCATATCGGCCTCGATACGGCGAGCGACTGATTTGCTCGGTGCGTTCGCTGTCATTCATTGGCCCGATACGGGACTCTGGTGGGCGGATCAAAATTCGTTCGACTTGTGTTGGAATGCCTTCAGCGTTGAGTGTGCTTACCAGGGCTTCACCGACTCCGAGTTCGGTAATTACCGTACTTGTATCGATTGCCGAGTTTGCTCTAAAGGTCTCAGCCACTGTGCGGACGGCCTTTTGATCTTTTGGTGTAAATGCCCGCAACGCATGTTGAATTTTAAGGCCGAGTTGCCCCAATATTTCTTCGGGAACGTCTAAGGGACTTTGAGAGATGAAGTAAATGCCCACGCCTTTCGATCTAATGAGTCGTACCACTTGCTCGATTTTATCAATTAACACTTTTGGTGCACCGTCGAACAATAGGTGCGCTTCGTCAAAGAACATGACAAATTTTGGCTTTTCGGCATCGCCAACTTCTGGCAGTGTTTCAAATAATTCCGAGAGCAACCAAAGTAAAAATGTTGAGTAAAGTTTGGGTGATGTCTGGATTAAGGTGCTTGCGTCTAATATGTTTATTACACCGCGGCCCGAGAAGTCTAGGCTCATTAGGTCGCGGAGTTCAATCGCGGGTTCGCCCAATAGGAATTCTGCACCTTGTTCTTCTAGCACAATTAGACCGCGTTGGATCGCGCCGATACTGGCGGTGGAAATATTGCCGTACTCGGACTTCAATTCTGCTCGATTGTCACCCATCCATATCAACATCGAACGCAAGTCTTTAAGGTCTAATATCAACATGCCTTGGTCATCGGCAATTTTGAAACAGGCGTATAGAATTCCAGTTTGAGTGTCGTTCAGTTCTAGTAGGTTCGCTAGTAATAAAGGGCCTATTTCGCTAACAGTTGTGCGAATCGGGTGCCCCTTTTTAGTGAATAAGTCCCAAAAAACGACCGGGCTTGGCGACATTTGATAATCATCTATGCCAATCGTGTTGATGCGCTCATCGATTTTAGGGTGCGGGGTAGCCGCTTTACCAATTCCCGATACATCTCCTTTCACGTCTGCAAGAAACACCGGCACGCCGATTTTCGAGAAATTTTCGGCAAGAACTTGTAAGGTGACCGTCTTACCCGTACCGGTTGCGCCAGCGACCATGCCGTGGCGATTCGCCATGCTGGCATTCATGAACACCGTTTGTTGGCCGTTGCCGCCGATAAGTAATTGATTTTTTTCAGGCATTGAACTTAAAGATGAGCGTTAATTAATGGTTTATTGCGGCACACGTTAGCATAACTTGTTGAGTGTCTCTAACGGTTTCTGGTTTGCTTTTTTTGGTGGTTGTCATTACATTGTAGCTAGGTCGCGAATATTGCAACAAATCTACTATTATTGCGTACTCTATGCGCTAGGTTCGCCTAGTCGAGTTCATTTGATAGGTAAGGCTTACTGGCTTGAGCTATTATACAATGCGCTTACTAGTAGTCGATCAAGTGGTTTAGTAGTCGATCAAGTGGTTGTCGATCAAGCGAGCCAATAACTGTACTTGCGAATTTTTATTGATACTTGTCTACTAGTTAGTGAAACTAGGGTTAATGTTAGCGTAAGTTTATTTGCCCAAATGGGGGGCACATAAGGAACCATGAGAATAGTCATTTTAGAAGACGATCATGATCAAGCCGATTTACTCGTCGCTTGGTTAGAAGAGGCCGGACATCAGTGTGACGTGTATCACGACGGCAATGCCTTTATTCGAGCCTACAAGCAAGATAGCTATGACTTGGCTCTGCTTGACTGGATGGTGCCAAAACTGTCTGGGTTAGAGGTATTACAGCATTTGCGCAGCCACCTAGATTCCGTGGTGCCGGTTGTGTTTATTACTCAGCGAGATGCTGAAGAAGACATTGTTGAGGCACTCCAAGCCGGCGCAGACGATTATATGGCCAAGCCGGTAAGACACATGGAAACCATGGCACGAGTAAATGCAATTGCTAGGCGCATGGGCTTCGGTGATGAGAATACCTCAGATAGCTATGATTTCCCTCCGTATAAAATAGACACTCGCCTGAGGCACGTATCAGTCGATGATCAAATCGTCGAGATGACTCAAAAAGAGTATGAGTTAACGCTCTTTTTGTTCAAAAACGTAGGCCGCGTGATCTCAAGAGGGCATCTTCTAGAGATGGTCTGGGGCACGAGTTCGCAATTAAACACGCGCACGGTCGATACTCACGTCAGCCGGTTGCGCACTAAGTTGCAGCTCGATAATCAAGAGGATTGGCAATTGACCTCTGTGTATCGACATGGGTACCGCCTTGAAAATCTCGGCTGACCTAGTGAGTTGTCAGTGATTAATGCATCAGCCGACAGCCATTCGCCCCAATAACGTAATAATTATCGAGAGTTAAGTATGTCTGAGAGAAAAAAACGACCAACCGCTGAGGTTATTAACCCTGGATTGGGTGACATCGAGAAAGTACGGGATATTTTATTCGGTAAGTATGTCTCGAGTTTCGAGCATCGGTTTGCCGAATTGGAAGAACGTCTAGAAGCTGATGTTGATAAGTTGATGAAGCGTCTAAGTGATAAAATCGCCAATATGGACAAAGCCGTAAATCTTTCTTTAGAGCGCCTTAACAAGGAAATCGCCGACGAAAAGGCAGAGCGAGATTCTGAGGTAAATGCGCTTCAAAATACGCTTAAAGATGCCGAGACAGCACTTCAGCATTCGCTTTCCGCGATTGAGGATCAAGCCAATCAAGACTTAAAGGCCGTGCGAGCGTCCTTAGATGAAAGCCATAAAGATATGTTAGACAAGGCCTTGTCGCTGCAAACTGAGTTGACTCAGCAGATTGAGAATCAAAAGGAAGAGTTACAGGGAGATAAGGTGGGGCGCCAAGCCTTAGCCTTGATGCTCGACGAAGTTGCGGTCAAGTTGCGCGCTAGCTGATTGAGCGTTCCGCTAGTGTTAGTGAAGCGACTTAAAGCCGTTATCAAAGAAGCTATTATAGTTCTCGCCTAGAGTTCTCGCCTAAAGTTCGCAATCAGAATGAGCCAAATAGAGGAACTAAGACAGATCATTGTCGGCGGTAACGCGGACCAATTGGCTGAGCTTAAAGAGCGCATTGAAAATGTCGAGCGGCGCGCCGTTGACGTTGCCGAGGTGCTGCCGCCCGCGATCGTAGCGGGCTTAAAGGAAGACGGCCAGTCCTTAGTCAATGCCCTAGAAGCGCCGGTTTCGATGAGTCTTAAGCAGGCCATCCGATCGGAACCTGAAGACTACGCTGAGATTCTATACCCAGTAATGGCGCCGTCGATTCGTAAGGCGATATCGCAAGCGATTTCCTCACTGCTGGTTACCATTAACCGAACTATTGAATCTGCAACGTCGGTCGAAGGTTTAAAGACCCGCATCCAGTCAATGCGCACCGGTGTTCCGTATGCGCAACTGGCGCTGCGTAACGCCTTATTGTTTAGGGTCGAACACTTGTACTTGATTGAGCGTGGGTCGGGTATGTTGATCAAAGAAGTCGCGTCGCAAGACAGCGAAAGCTTAGACAGTGACGCGGTCAGTGCAATGTTCTCGGCGATCCAGAGTTTTGTTCAAGACTCCTTCACGCGTGACCCGACTGCGATGCTAACCGACTTGAAAGTCGGCGAGCACAATGTTTGGGTGGCTCATGGCCCGACGCTGATGTTGGCATGCGTGATATTCGGTGACGCGCCAGAAGGCCTTAAGACTGACCTGTATGATGCCTTGTATAAAATTCGGACTGGGTATGCTAATCCAATTGCTCAGTTCAATGGTGACACCTCAGGGTTTGAAGACGTTGAAGACCTTATGCAGCCATTGTTGCAGCTCGAACTTAAAGATATAGATGCGCACGCGCGTCGAGCGCCTGATGGAAGCCCGATTGAAAAGAAGAGAACGCGATTTTTCCCGTTTCTTTTGCTGTTATTAGTTGCCGGATATTTCGCATACAAATGGGTCGACAAATCAACTAAGCTCGATACAGTTGCACATTACATGCGTCAAGAACCTGGGATTGCTGCGACAGAAGTTTATTGGCAAGACGGAAAAATTGTTGTTGAAGGTTTAAAGGATCCGGATGCCCGAGTACCCTATGCGGTGCTTGAAGCGTATGACATTTCTCGAGAGCAACTCGAATTCAGAACAATACCATTTCGCTCCCTAGAGCTTGGTATGGAATTGCAGCGTTTTCGCGACGAATTAACCCTGCCTTCAGGCGTGTATTTATCGGCAAGAGATGGCGAAGTTTACCTCTACGGAGAGGCGCCTATCGACTGGCTAAATGACAATGACGTGCGCATACGGCAGTTATCGGCCGACCGGCGTTTAACGATTTCGAGATTGTCAGCCTCACTCGAATCTGTCTCAGACTTGCTGCGTGCGAATTTTAAGTCACAAGAGTTGCGCGGGGTGCGTATGTCAAGTGTTGCAAGAGATGAGTTGACAGTGTTGCAAATTGGTGGCGTTTTAGAATCAAATAAATTGGCCCTATTGAAAGCCCTATTTGCCGGTAGCCACTGGGTTGATGTCACGGCTAAACAAGGCGTTGAAGGCTGATTGAGTTTCTAGGCGGGATGCCTAGTAGCTTTTAAATAATTAATATAAGTATCTGATGCAAAAGAAAAAAATATGTATGGTTGGTGATTTTTCGGTAGGTAAAACCAGCCTAACGCAAAAATTTGTAAACAATGTGTTCTCGGACAAGTACCTCACGACCATCGGCGTTAAAATTGACACCGCAATAGTAGCCGATACCAAACTCATCGTTTGGGACGTTGCTGGGCGGGATTCTTTATCGCCGATCAATGCCAGTTATCTGGTAGGCGCGGCAGGCGTAGTACTAGTATGTGATGGCTCTCGAGCAAGCACTGTTAGCGATCTGCTCGATATTTGGAATACGGTCACTGAGCGTATTGGTGTGGTACCGGCAGTGGTAGCACTCAATAAAGCGGATCTGCCTGAATGGAATATTAGCGATGAGATGTATGCCGCGTTCGATAAGCAGAGTTGGGATGTTTTCCCGACCAGCGCGAAAGAAGGCGATAACGTTAAAGAAATGTTTGAGAAATTAGTCAATAAGCTGTCGAGCCAGGTGGTGTAAAACCGTCGTTAAGCAGCCAACAAACGGGTCGGATTAAATTGAATAATACGGTTGATGTAATAGTGCAGCAGAAAATCAACGAACAGCTATTTCAAAAGCTAGAGCTTGCGTATTTCTGTGTTGATCATTCGATGCGCGTCAAAGATGCGTCAGACAATCTAATTGACTATGGTTATGAACCGATTAGGCCAGGTAGCGACATAGAAGATCATATCGATTTTATGATTGGCCTAGACAGCCATACTGAGTTAGACCTTCCAATCGTTGCGAGCCCGTCGGGTATTCCTATCTCTGTTAGTTTGTTGCCAAGTGAAAACCAATTAACAGTATTGATCGTTAATGCATCGACCCAAGCCGATCAACGCCAGTTGTTACAGCAAAAGGCCAACGAAAATGAGTTGCTGGTGTTTCAACAAAAAAAGCTGATGGTTCAATTAGAACAGGCGTCGCTCGAACTTGAGAAAAAGAACATGCAGCTCGAAGAAGCGTCTCGTTTGCAGACCAGCTTTTTGTCTGGAGTGTCGCATGAGTTTCGCACACCCCTCACGTCGATTATCGGTTACACCAATTTAGTTAAGCAAGACTTACAGAAGGTCAGTCAAGAGCTGGTGCCGCGTATTGTTGGCAATGACGATAGCCCTAATTATTTACGAGCGGTGCAACGCTCGAGTAAGCATCTACTTTCTTTGGTAGAAAATCTGCTCGATCATGGGAAGTTGGATTCCAACGAGATTGTTATACGCCCGAAAGCCACTAATATTCTCGAAGTGTTTGAAGATGTCGAGCTTCTACTGAAGCCTCTCAGCAATACAAAACAGGTCGAGTTGCGTGCCAATATCGACCTCCCGCCAAAGGCCTTGGCCGTATTAGACGATAGCCGTCTTCGTCAGTGTTTGATTAATCTTGTGGGTAACGCGGTCAAGTTCACTGATATCGGCTCGGTCACACTTGATGCGTCGCTGACTGGTGAGGTTTTGCACGTGACCGTCGAAGATACAGGGCCTGGTATTAGTCAACAAGACCTTGAAAAAATACGATTGCCATTCTGGCAGGGCTCCGACACAGGTAAGGCGGGTACCGGCCTGGGGCTCACCATCACCGAACGACTAGTCGAGCTAATGGGTGGAGAATTATTAATTAAGTCGGAGCTTGGTAAAGGCACAGTCGTCGAATTTGAGTTGCCCGCGCCCTTGGTCTATCTCGATGAGCCGGCCAATAGTTTGGAGGGTATTCCAGTGAAGCCTCTGCGTATTCTGTTGGCCGAGGATGATACAGATATTGCCGATTTGGTATGCATGATGCTAATTGAACGGGGCATAGAAGTCGATCGCGTTGAAAATGGTGCACTCGCGGTCGAGGCACTAAAAAAAGGGCGGTACGACTTGGTTCTGATGGATATTCACATGCCAATAATGACCGGTTATGACGCCTTAGCTGAGTTGAACGCGCGCGGCGATACCACGCCGGTAGTGGTGATGAGTGCATCCGCAGTTGATGCAGATAAGGCCAAAGCGATCGAGCTGGGTTGCCGCGGTTACTTGGTTAAACCAGTTGATGTCGATGATATTATCGGCATGGCCGGGCAAGTGCTTTCCTAGCCAAATCCTTCTACCCATTCACACTGTTCAACGTCGATACCTTCGGGATCTTTAGGCATTAGTAATTTTTACACATTAGCGATAAACGTATTATGCAAGAATTTATTTCACCTCAAATCACGGCGATCCGTGAGCGCTATAAAGCGAGCTTGCCTGACAAGGCCGTTATGATCGAAGAGCAAATTGAAATTCTAAGCAGTGCTGGCGCGGCTCGGGACCTAAGTGCAACGCATGAGGTGCTGCATAAGCTCGCGGGGTCGGCCGGTATGTATGGCTACGACGATATTAGTGCGTTAAGTCGTACTGCAATGGCCTGTACTGTGGAAAAGAAAATCGATTTACTGCTCGCGCAACTTGCAGAGCTTAAGAGTTTGCTAGAGCAGCATGCTTGACGGTAGACTGTCTAAAAGAGACAGGCAGTACTGCTTGGGTGATTGTCATTTAGGTCTTATTTAATAATTATGTTAACACCGCTTATTCAGAGCGGCGGTTGAATACTAAAGAGGGAAGGCTATGCGCTGGCGCGGAAGACGACAAAGTAACAACGTAGAAGACCGTCGTGGACAATCTTTTATACGCAGTAAGCGAGGTGCGGGTGGCGGAGCCGCTATTATTTTACTGATAATCGGATTGTTTTTTGGCGAAGATGTGCAAAAAATATTATCACTATTCGTTGGCACACAAGGGCCACAGGCTCATCAACAGACCCGCACACCGAGTAATTCACAAGCGCAGAATGACGAGGCGGCACAATTTGTAAGGACTATTCTGGCGGAAACTGAGGACACTTGGAGCGCGGTGTTTGCTAAATCAGGGCAACGTTACCAGCCGCCGCGTTTGGTTTTGTACGAAGATCAAGTGCAATCCGCATGCGGCGTCAGCTCTGCGGCTTCTGGCCCTTTTTACTGTCCGGGCGACTATCAAATCTATATTGATTTAAGTTTTCTCAACGAATTGCGTAAAATGGGCGCGCCCGGAGATTTTGCATTCGCCTATGTTATTGCTCACGAAGTAGGCCACCACATTCAAAATATAGTGGGAATAGCGACTGACGTTCGCAAGCAACAAGCGCGCGCGTCCAAACAGCAGGGCAATGCTTTGTCGGTGAAAATGGAATTACAAGCCGATTGTTTTGCCGGTGTTTGGATTAATCATACTGAGCAACGCAGCGCCATTTTAGAAGCGGGCGATATCGAAGAAGGTATGAAAGCCGCCGAAGCGGTAGGCGACGATACAATTATGCGCCGAGCTGGCATGCCACCGAGGCGAGAAAATTTCACTCATGGCAGTTCACAAGAGCGGATGAACTGGTTCCAGAAAGGTATGCGAAGCGGCGATATCCAGTCTTGCCAAACTTTTGGATAGCATGCGCTTAAGAAACTAGTTAGTTAGTGGCTAACTAAAGTGTCAGTGAATAGGGCTGCTCGTGCCGCACGCTTAGCGCGCTACCGTTTTCTAATGAGAACCCGCAACGAGCGTTAACCATTTCAATTCGCAGCACTGCCAGTGCAAGCTGTGCGTCATGCTCGACGGCGACCAGCGTACCGGCGTTCTTGCTTGAGCCTGATTCGTCGATTGTAAGCACTTTGTCGCCAGCACCAACTTGATGTTCGATCGCCGATTGCTCCTGAGCAATATTAGTAAGGTCACAGACATACATTCGTTGTTTTAATTTACCTAGGTAGTGCATGCGCGCGACTATTTCTTGACCCGTATAACACCCTTTCTTAAAGTTTACGCCGCCAATTAGGTCTAGATTAATCATTTGAGGGACGAATAGCTCACGGGTCTCGGCGGTGATGCTGGGCAAGCCCCTCGCTATACTAATTGCGCTCCATGCTGACGTTCCTGAGCCGTCTTCGTTGATGTCGTTTGAATTGATTGTCGGCTGTGCCAAATCGGTATCATTCAAGTTAACGATCAACTGCTGCCCGCCATAGTTTAGGCGATGATCATTCTCTGTGATTTCAAGACTGAACCGTTCGCCACCCAGCTGTGGGTCCACAATTCCATGACAGCTAGCATTATCTAGGACTTCAATCGTTACGTCGCTGCGCATAACATACATACGTAACCGCTTAATCGTTTCTTCTAACAGCGAAGCGTCCAGCAGGCCATACACCGTGTCTGCGACTCGCCAGAATTGAAATAATGCAAGTAAGCGTCCTTTCGGGTTGCAATACCCGCTAAACTGCCAGCGTTCATCTAAGGCATTAATATCATTACTCACCTGACCCTGAAGAAACGACAGCGTATCTTTCCCTGTGAACTGAATAGTGGCTAAATGTTTGAGTTTTTGTGGTAATAAAATCGAGCTGTTCATTTCGCTGGTTGTGGTGTTAGGTATGACGACACTTGTGAAAAAATTGCGACTTCTGCATGCTATCATTCGCTGCACAGAAAAGCATTGTTAGCGCGCGCCGCTATCGCCGAATTTAGGAAATACTCGAGATGAGTAACGAAGAAAAGAGCCCCCAAACTTGTCAATCAAACACTCAGCCCGGCGCTCTGAAAACAGGCTTGAAGAACGCAGTCGAAACTGCGGCTGAGTCGGCAGAAAAATCCATCGCAGTTGCTAGCCAAGCAGAACCAAGTGCAAAGTCAGCCGAGCGGACCAAAGAAATTGGTGGCCCTAAGGGCTTAGAGCCCACTCGCTATGGCGACTGGGAGTCGAAAGGGCGTTGCTATGACTTTTAGCAAGTCGCTAGAGACAACGATAGATGCTATCGGTTAAAGGGTGGATTGCGCACGGTTGTGGCCGTAAATAGTGAAAATAACCATAAAACCACAACGAATAGACTCGATTACCTGCCACTGGCGCATCAGTTGTTGTAGAATGCGCCCAGCTTGCCTCAGGCAGTAATTAAAAGTGCCAATAGAGTTCCACGTCTATTGGTGAATCGAAATATCAACGATTTAAAGCAGAGTAACTCGGATATGCAAAAAGAGAGACCTTTATCCCCGCATCTTCAGGTTTATCGACCACAAATGACTTCGATGCTGTCGATTTTGCATCGAGGCACCGGTGTATTCCTGTTTTTAGGAACACCATTGCTAGTATTTTGGTTGATGACTATCGCCGCAGGTCCGGCAGAGTACGCCAACTTACAAGTTTACTTCTCGAACTGGTTTGTTAAGTTAGTTCTCCTGGGGTGGACATTTGCCCTGTTCTATCACCTTTGTAACGGTGTCCGACATTTATTCTGGGATGTCGGCCGAGGTTTTGAAATGGAAACCTTATACCGTTCAGGTTGGTTGGTATTAGGGGTTGCGAGCGCAATGACATTAATCACCGCCTATTTGGCATTCACCGGAGGTGTTGCATGAGTTTGCGCAGCCCGCTCTCGAAAGCGGTTGGCCTAGGGTCAGCAAAACACGGTTTCTCACATTGGTGGTGGCAGCGCGTTACCGCTATCGCTCTAGTGCCATTGACATTATGGTTCGTTTTCTCGTTGCTGGCGTTAGCTGGCGGTTCTTACGACTCGGTGCAAGCGTGGCTGAGCTCTCCAATTAACGCAACAATTACGTTGCTGTTTACGCTCACCGCGTTATATCACGGCCAAACGGGTCTGCAGATGGTGATCGAAGACTATATTCACACTAAATGGCTTAACCTAAGCTTGTTGTTATTGATGAAATTTGCCGCCGTCGTTATGGCCGTATTAGCCATCATTTCTATTCTTAAAGTTGCATTAGGAGGCTAATTCAGTGAAAGGCGATTATCAAGTTATTGACCACTCATTCGACGTGGTAGTGGTTGGCGCTGGTGGCGCTGGTCTGCGCGCGACCTTTGGCATGGCGTCATCAGGTCTATCGACCGCGTGCCTAACCAAAGTGTTTCCAACCCGCAGCCATACCGTTGCCGCTCAGGGTGGCATGAGTGCTGCGCTGGGTAATATGGGCGAAGACGATTGGCGCTTTCATATGTACGATACTGTAAAAGGTTCAGACTGGTTAGGCGATCAAGATTCAATTGAATATATGTGTCGTAATGCTCCCGCGGCGGTGTACGAGCTAGAGCACTATGGAGTGCCATTCTCGCGCACTGAAGAAGGCAAAATTTATCAGCGCGCCTTTGGTGGTATGACCACACATTACGGTGAGGGCCAAGCTCTACGTACTTGTGCGGCGGCGGACCGAACTGGCCACGCTATTTTGCATACCTTGTATCAGCAAGCGTTGAAGCACGATGCTCAATTTTTTATCGAATTTTTCGCGCTTGACCTGATCATGGAAGACGGTGAGTGTCGCGGTGTTATCGCGATTGACATGGCGACCGGAATTATTCATCGCTACCGAGCTAAACAGGTTGTATTAGCCACTGGCGGCTATGGTCGGGCTTATTTCTCGGCAACCTCGGCGCATACCTGTACCGGTGACGGTAATGCCATGGTATTACGCGCAGGTTTGCCGTTGCAGGATATGGAGTTTGTACAATTCCACCCAACTGGTATTTATGGCGCAGGCTGTTTAATCACTGAGGGTGCGCGTGGTGAAGGGGGGTATTTGACCAACTCTGAGGGCGAACGCTTTATGGAGCGCTACGCGCCAAACGCTAAAGACTTAGCATCGCGAGATGTGGTGTCGCGTTCAATGACCATTGAAATTAATGAAGGCCGAGGCGTTGGTCCTGATAAAGATCATATCTACCTTCACCTTGAGCACTTAGGTGCTGATTTGTTGGATGAGCGACTGCCGGGTATTTCTGAATCGGCCCAAATATTCGCCGGCGTAGACGTAACTAAAGAGCCAATTCCAGTACTGCCAACGGTTCACTACAACATGGGTGGTATACCGACTAACTATCATGGTGAAGTGCTCACCTTGAAAGACGGTGACCCCGATAGCGTCGTGCCCGGTCTAATGGCAATTGGCGAAGCGGCGTGCGTATCGGTGCATGGCGCCAACCGTTTAGGGTCTAATTCTTTGCTTGATTTGATCGTGTTCGGCCGAGCAGCCGCGTTGCGCGCCAAAGAAACGGTTGACCCGAGTGAGCCTATTCCTTCTTTACCAAAAGATGCGGGCGATGCCACACTAGCACGGCTGGACACGTTACGTTATGCCGATGGTACGCGGCCAACGTCAGAGATTCGCTTGGAAATGCAACGTACTATGCAAGCACATTGTGCGGTATTTCGCACCGGTGAGGTAATGAATCAAGGCGTCGAAAAATTGGCCGCGACCGCGGCCGAGTTTGCCAATGTGAAAACCAGTGATCGCGGTTTGATTTGGAATACTGATTTGATCGAAACTTTAGAGCTAGAGAACATGTTGGCGCAAGCCGTTGTTACCATGAACTCGGCTGCGAATCGAAATGAAAGTCGCGGCGCTCACGCTCGCGATGATGTGCCAGACCGTGATGACGAAAACTGGATGAAACACACACTAACGTGGTGTGATGATCAACATAAAACTAACATCGACTATCGCCCAGTGCACAGTTACACCATGAGCGACGATGTAGAATACATTAAACCGAAACCACGCGTTTACTAAGGTATTAGAGGATAGAATAATGGCTGAATTTACCTTACCAAAGAACTCAAAAGTTACTAAGGGCAAACACTTTCCGGCGGCGCCTGGTGCCAAAAATGTTCGCACCTTTAAGGTCTATCGATGGTCACCAGACGACGATAAAAACCCACACACTGACACCTATGATATTGATATGGATGCCTGCGGCCCAATGGTTCTGGATGCATTAATCAAAATCAAGAACGAAATTGATCCTACTCTGACGTTTCGTCGTTCATGTCGCGAGGGTATCTGCGGTTCCTGTGCAATGAACATTGACGGTACCAATACTTTAGCGTGTACTAAAGGCGTTAATGAGTGTAAGGGCGACGTTGCTATTTACCCGCTGCCACATATGTCCGTGGTGAAAGACCTGGTGCCAGACATGACACACTTTTACGCGCAATATGCGTCGGTAGAGCCTTGGCTGAAAGCTAAAACTCCGGTTTCTCAAGCTGCTGAGCGCCTACAGTCTAAAGAAGACCGTGAGAAGTTAGATGGCCTTTACGAATGCATACTGTGCGCGTGTTGCTCAACGTCATGCCCGAGTTATTGGTGGAATAGTGACAAGTATCTTGGTCCGGCTATTTTGTTGCAAAGTTATCGCTGGTTGGCAGACAGTCGCGATGAGGCTAAAGGCGAGCGCCTTGACGCGTTGGAAGACCCATTTAAACTGTATCGCTGTCATACTATTATGAATTGCACTAACACCTGTCCGAAAGGTCTAAACCCCGGTAAAGCAATTAGCGAAATTAAAAAAATGATTGCGGAGCGGTCACTTTAGACTCGCTGCGCAGACGATAGCAATGCGACCTTCGCGCACCGCCTATGCTTAATGAAAGGCAACTGGTTTGGCGCTGCAGACGCGGCGTCAGAGAGCTGGATGTCTTATTAACCCAGTTCTTAGCGTCTGACTATAAACGTTTGAATGCGCTTGAGCGAGCTGACTTTGAGCGCTTACTAGACATTCAAGACCCGGTGATCATGGATTGGTTGTTTGGCAAATATTCGGCCAATGATGAAGGCCTTGATAAGTTGGTAGCTAGGTTGAGGGAGCTCTCAGGCTTATAAGTTTAGGGGGGCGAGGAATTTAGACTGGTTTTAGAAAGTGGCTCTTAGGCGTAATTAATCTCTAGACGTCATTAAAATCTCTAGACGTCATTAAAACCTCTAGACGTCATTAGCACCTTTCCATCGACTAGGTTTCTTCGAAGCTCTCTACTATAAGGTTAGTCAAATATTGATGCAGGGCCGAGTTCTTTGTGCGCACGTGTTGCACGAGCGACAGTGCGTCGATTTTTAGATTAATGAGATCTTCTAATGGTTTGCTTATGAAGTGATCGCTTACCAAGGTTGAGTCCATTAGTCGGTCTGATGCGATCATTAGCATATCGGTCTCGCGCAACGTCTCCAAGCACACCATTAAATTGGTGGTAAGGAAGGGCACGTTCGACAGAATGCCGAATGAGGCGAACAGTTTTTGCATGTCCTCGCGCGTGCTCTCGAAATTTGGAAAGTAAACCGCCATGTGCTGAAATTCGCGTCGCTGCTCTAGCGTAATGTGGTCGACCTCGGCAAGCGGGTGGTCTTTGCGCATATAAAGCACTGGCTTAATGTTCATCAGCTTGTGCGTTACGAAATCGTCGTTAAACTTTTTCTTGGCGACAATCGCAAAATCTAAGCTTCCTGAACGCAGACGGTCTTCCCATTTATCATCGATGTTTTGGCTAATCAGCATTAGCTTCGGTGCGTTTTGCCGAAGTTTATTTATGAACTTTGGCATTCCTACGCTGGCTGATGTGCCGAGTGTGGCGAGAGAAATCGTTGCTGCAGTATTGGCTGGGTCAAACTCCTGGTTAGTCACCATTAACTCGGTGAGCTGCCCTAGAATATCGTTGACCGGTTTTTCAAGTTCGAGTGTTTTCGGCGTTGGCGTTAGACCGTGCGACGATCGAACGAACAGTTCGTCATCGATTAAATTACGCAATCGATTGAGCGTTTTACTCATCGCTGGCTGCGTAACGAACAGACGCTCGGCAGCGCGTGTCACGTTCTTTTCCTGCATCAGCACTTGAAACGAAACTAATAGGTTTAGGTCAATTCTCGATAAAGGGTCTTGCATGTTATCTCGGCTAAACGGATTGAGTTTCGGTTATCCATGATTCTAAGTTATAACAGATCGAATTGAAATTAATTCTTGTTGATCATGACCCCCACTCATTGATCGGGGCGTGACTTACGAAATTGTTCGGAGTGAGAATGGTATCTTTCGCAAACTCTCGACTCGCGGGGTAGTCTAAGGTGTAGTGAAGGCCACGACTTTCTTTGCGGGTAAGAGCGCATTCTATCGTTAGTTCAGCAATGGTTGCTAAGTTACGCAGCTCGATTAAATCGTTGTTTACTCTGAAATTCCCATAGTACTCGATGATCTCTTCTTGCAATAAGCTCACTCGGTTGCGCGCGCGCTCTAGGCGTTTGTCGGTGCGCACTATGCCAACGTAATCCCACATAAAGCGCCTAAGCTCGTCCCAGTTGTGTGAGACCACAATTTGTTCATCAGGGTCGGAAACCTGACTTTCGTCCCATTGCGGAAGTTTCGGCAATGGCGATTCTTCTTTTTTTAACAGCTGGCGAATATCGTCGGCGGAGGACTCGGCGATAACCAAACACTCTAACAGAGAATTGCTAGCCAGCCGGTTGGCGCCATGTAAGCCGGTGCAACTGCTCTCGCCAACCGCGTACAGTCGCTTTAGGTCAGTGCGCCCGCGCAAATCGCTTAGAATTCCGCCGCAGGTATAATGCGCTGCGGGTACCACTGGAATTGGTTGGCTGGTCATGTCATAACCATAGGTCTCGCAGCTTTCGGCAATATTTGGAAAGTGGTCTAAAATAAACTCTTTGGACTTATGGCTGATGTCCAAAAAGACCGAATCGAAACCGCCTTTTTTCATCTCATAGTCGATTGCGCGAGCCACAATGTCGCGCGGAGCAAGCTCGGCTAATTCGTGATGTTGGTCCATAAAACGATCACCATTTGGTAGTCGTAAAACAGCACCTTCGCCGCGCACTGCTTCAGATATCAATGAACCTTTTGCGTAAGGGTGATAAAGGCAGGTTGGG
This sequence comes from uncultured Arenicella sp., assembly GCA_938048185.1. Classification (GTDB taxonomy): domain Bacteria; phylum Pseudomonadota; class Gammaproteobacteria; order Arenicellales; family Arenicellaceae; genus Arenicella. Next base: position 125,751 of record CALIVT010000016.1, on the reverse strand, counting down.
TGAAATTGTACGAATTCCATATTCGCAATGCGGCAACCTGCACGCCATGCCATCGCAATGCCATCGCCGGTCGAGGTGTCAGGGTTAGTTGTGTATAGATACGCTTTTGACGCGCCTCCGGTAGACAACACGACCGCTCGAGCGCCAAAGGTCTTGATTTTATTGGTATCAATATCTAGGGCGTAAGCACCAAAACAACGCGAATCTGACCGACCTTTTAGTTTTTCTGAGGTAATCAAGTCGATCGCAATATGATTCTCCAGAATAGTCACATTAGGCAGGGAACGAACGTGTTGTTCGAGTGTGGTTTCAACTTCTCTGCCGGTCGCGTCTTTGGCATGAATTACTCGACGATGTGAGTGACCACCTTCCCGAGTCAGGTGGTATTCGCTGTCTTGCCCATCGTATTCTGCACCATCGATAAGCGTGAACTTAACGCCTTTTTCAACCAGCCAGCCGATTGCTTTGGGCGCGCCCTCAACGATTTTTCTAACCGCCGCATCTTTACATAAATCGGCGCCCGCGGTATGCGTGTCTTGAATATGAGATTCAAAATTGTCGTCGCCATCGAGCACCGCAGCAATGCCGCCTTGGGCATATAAACTCGAGCCTTCAGTCAGTTCGGACTTTGATAATAGTGTGATGGACACATCATCTTGAGATAAGCGTAACGCTAGACTGAGGCCCGCCGCTCCGCCGCCGACGATTAAAACGTCTGAGGAATGAGTAGTCATAATGCTGGAGTAAAATTTATTGTCTGTCGAGTATAGCCTAGCGACGTAATATTCGGTTAAATCATGTGCAGAATAGCGTAGGTAATGTCACCGGGGTTTGTTAAAATGCGAGGTCTAAAGTCGGGTAAGGCGATTGTGATTACTCGAATTTTCAAAATTCTAATAGGACGTCATGTCGCACGATATTTCTAAACTTCGCAATTTCTCCATAATTGCGCATATTGATCATGGTAAGTCGACCTTGGCCGACCGCTTTATTCATGTCTGTGGAGGCTTGAGTGATCGTGAGATGGAGGAACAGGTACTCGATTCGATGGATATCGAGCGTGAGCGTGGTATCACTATCAAGGCGCAGAGTGTCGCGCTAAATTACACCGCGAAGGATGGTCAGACCTATCAACTTAATATGATCGATACACCCGGGCATGTGGATTTTTCGTATGAAGTCTCACGTTCGCTCACCGCGTGCGAAGGTGCACTGTTGGTGGTCGATGCGTCGCAAGGGGTCGAAGCGCAAACCGTCGCAAATTGCTATACCGCGGTCGACCTTGGTTTGGAAGTATTGCCAGTGTTAAACAAAATCGATTTGCCTGCCGCCGACGTCGACCGTGTGAGCGCCGAAATCGAAGATGTAGTAGGTATAGACTGCAGCGGCGCATTGCATGTAAGTGCTAAGAGCGGCATCGGTGTTGAAGATTTACTTGAGCAAATTGTAACTGAGTTGCCCGCACCCGAGGGCGATCCTGATGGTCCCTTATCCGCCTTGATTATGGATTCATGGTTCGACAATTATCTTGGTACGGTGTCGCTGATTCGTGTGATGCAAGGATCATTAAAAAAACGCGATCGCATAAAAATGATGTCGACGGGAATTGAGTATGGCGTTGAGGACCTAGGTGTTTTTACGCCCAAACGTGTACCTAAGAACGAGCTTTTGGTAGGCGAAGTCGGGTACCTTATCTCTGGCGTGAAAGACATTACTGGCGCCAAAGTAGGTGATACGATCACGTCTGCAAAGCACGGTATCGACAAAGCCCTTGATGGCTTTCAAGAAGTGCAGCCGCGCGTGTTCGCTGGCCTATACCCGATTAATTCAGCCGACTACGATTCGTTTCGAGATGCGCTTGGTAAGTTACGTTTAAACGATGCGTCGTTGGTCTATGAACCCGAGGTTTCTGACGCGCTAGGTTTGGGCTTTCGTTGTGGTTTTCTTGGTATGTTGCACATGGAGATAATCCAAGAGCGACTTGAGCGTGAGTACGACATGGACTTGATCACCACTGCGCCGACCGTGGTATATCAAGTGTTGCTCAAAAGCGGAGACCTGATTGAAGTTGATAATCCGTCGGCCTTGCCTGACCTGTCGAAAATTGAAGAAATACGTGAACCGATTATTGACGCTAACATGCTTATGCCTGAAGAATACATCGGTGCGGTAATGACCCTGTGTATGGAAAAACGAGGCATACAAAAGAATATCCAGTACCTAGGGCGCCAAGTAATGTTGCACTTCGAGCTGCCATTAAATGAAGTGGTAATGGATTTTTTCGATCGTCTAAAATCAGTCAGTCGCGGGTATGCGTCACTCGATTACAGTATCAAAGAGTATCGAGAGACTGATATGGTTAAAGTCGATGTGCTTATCAATGGCGAGTCGGTCGACCCGTTAGCGATTTTAGTGCATCGCGAGCAGTCAATTTATCGTGGCCGCGAATTGGTGAAACGTATGCGCGAGCTTATTCCTCGACAAATGTTCGACGTTGCTATTCAAGCGGCAATTGGCTCAAAGGTGATTTCTCGAGAGACGGTTAAAGCCTTAAGAAAAAATGTGACTGCAAAGTGTTATGGTGGTGACTTATCACGTAAGCGCAAACTATTAGAGAAGCAAAAAGAAGGCAAGAAGCGTATGAAACAGATCGGCTCAGTCGAGATACCCCAAGAAGCGTTTTTAGCTGTGCTTAAGACGACTGGTGATTAATATGTTTGAGATGATTTTATTCGCCTTAGTGTGTCTATGCCTTGCAGTAAAGCTGGTGTGTAAATTTGCCTTTCCGCATTTGGCAAAGCGACAACCAGAGCCTTGGTACTTGGATTACGCGAGGTCGTTTTTCCCCGTATTGTTATTGGTTTTTTTATTGCGCGGCTTTGTCGCCGAACCATTTCGCATTCCGTCGGGTTCAATGTTGCCAACGCTAGAAATAGGCGATTTTATTTTGGTTAATAAGTTCACCTATGGATTACGGTTACCAATTACCCACACAAAAATTTTCCCCATAAACGAACCGGACCGCGGTGATATTATTGTTTTTAGATACCCACCGCAACCGAGTCAAAACTATATTAAACGTTTGGTCGGCTTACCAGGTGATGAAATTTCCTATCAAAACAAAGAATTGTTTGTAAATGGTGTGCAGGTATTATCGGACCCAATAGAGAGCTATTTGCCGACCGGTGACCGTGTTTCCCTAGACCAGTACAAACAAGCATTACCAACTAAACACGATGAAGACGCATCGGCTGCGGGTTTCTCAGTCTTGGTTAACCCATATACCAATCGTGGTCAGGCAAAAGCAAGCTGGAAAGTTCCTGAAGGGCACTATTTTATGATGGGTGATAATCGTGACAATAGTGCGGATAGCCGAGCGTGGGGCTTTGTTCCTGAAAAAAATATTGTTGGTAAAGCCTTTTTCGTTTGGATGAATTATGACTCAGTAAAAGATTCTGGCTTTAACCTAAATCGAATAGGTGCGGATATAACCGCAGAAGAATTGAGCTCGGTCGTTAACTGATTGATCGATAGTAAGAATAACAAATCTACTTTTAAACAAAATTTTCGGAGTCTATGGTATGAAAAAAAACATTAAAAATTTCAAGTCTCAAGCGGGCTGGACAATCTGGAGCCTTATTTTTACGCTAGGCACCATCGGTTTTTTTGCGTACGTCGGAATGAAATTAGTCCCGATGTATAACGAGAACCAGAATATTGTTAATGCGATGGAGCGAAGCCTTGAGAACGCTAACTTGGCTAAAATTAGTCGTCGCGACATTATTAATTCTATGGAAAAACAGCTTCAGATCGACGGTGACGACAATATAATCGATTACAAAAAGGCGCTTAAGGTAAGTCGTGATCGCACAACATTTAAAATTTCGCTAGATTACGATAGAGTCGTGCCGCTGGTGGCAAACATTAGTGTCTTGGCTGAATTCACGCCTGCTCTGGAATGTGACCTTGGCGGCAAGTGCGATAAAAAATAGATCGACTTTGCTCAATGTCTAATTTAGACGCTTTGATGCGTAAACTTATGCATCAATTTGACGATGTAAGCCTGTTAAAGCTTGCGTTAACCCATAGAAGTAAACATGCCAATAATTACGAACGTCTTGAGTTTCTGGGTGACAGTATTCTAGGCTTCGTCGTCGCTGATTGGTTGTATGCCAATTACCCGGGGTTAGCTGAGGGAAAGCTGAGTCGGATGCGTTCGAGCTTAGTGCGCAAAGAAACTTTGGCAACTGTCGCACGCGGTTTGAATCTAAGTGATTTTCTGATTCTAGGTGAAGGTGAGCTCAAAAGCGGTGGTTTCAACCGTGACTCCATTTTATCCGACACCGTTGAAAGTATCATTGGTGCCTTGTATTTAGACGCGGGCTTTGACGTCGCGAAAACCTTTATTTATCGTAATTTCGATTCTCAGTTTGCAGGTATTTCGAAGGACTCAACGTTTAAAGATGCGAAGAGCAAGTTGCAAGAAGCAATGCAAAAGCGGGGCCTAAACTTGCCGAACTATGAAATAGTTGAAACCCAAGGCGAGCAGCATGCGCAGCAATTCACTATTGAGTGTGAACTTCCCGAGTTAGGGATAAACAGTCGAGCCATGGCTGCGTCGCGGCGCGGCGCCGAGCAGGCAGCGGCTGAGCAAGTACTGTCGCTATTTTTAAATTCTAAACACAATAAATTCAAGAAGGCCTAATGAGCGATTCATTTAAATTTGGTTTTGTGACCATCATCGGAAAACCAAATGCTGGCAAATCCACTTTGATGAATCGAATTATCGGTCAGAAGATCAGCATTACCTCTCACCGACCGCAAACCACGCGCCACCGTATCTTAGGCATCCATACCGATGATCAAAAACAGATCGTGTTTGTGGATACGCCGGGTATTCATTCGGTGCTTAAAAAGTCGAATCGAAAGACCATAAACCGAGTAATCAATAAAACCGCAATCTCGAGCATTGATGGTGTTGATGCAGTGTGCCTAATGATTACGGCCTCAGGTTGGAGCGAAGGTGACTTGCATGTACTGCAAGCACTTGAGGATTGCACCGTACCAGTAATTCTATTGATTAATAAACTCGATAAGCTGAAATCGATCAATGACGTGTTACCGCTAATCGCCGAGTCGAGCAAGCTCTATGACTTTGCCGAAATTGTGCCTGTGTGTGCGATTGGCAAAGTGGTCGCTGACAATGTTGATCGTTTAATGGAAGTCTTAGAGCGGTATTTACCCAGCGCGCCTGCGGGCTTTGATGAAGACCAAATTACCGATCGCAGCTTTCGCTTCTTAGTCTCGGAGTTGGTGCGCGAGCAGTTATTTCGGCGTTTAGGTGATGAGCTTCCTTACGCGACCGCAGTTGAGGTCACCGACTTTCAGCTTTTGGATGGCAAGGCGCAAATTGGCGCTGATATTTGGGTAGAAAAAGATTCGCACAAGGCCATGGTGATTGGTAAAGCAGGTGAAGCGCTCAAAAATATTGGTACGGCCGCGCGCAAGAATTGCGAAACCTTATTAGAACGAAAAGTGTTTTTAGAACTGTTCGTAAAGGTTCGCTCTGGTTGGTCAGATAACGCCAGAGACCTTTATAGCTTGGGCTATGACGAGGACTTAAAGTAGGCCATTAGGGTGCGGGTACATCAGCAGCAAAGCTACGTATTGTTGAATCGCCCCTACAGCGAGACATCTTGGATTGTAGAAGTATTCAGTCGAGACTACGGCCGTCTGGCGTTAATGGCGAAGGGGGCGCGTAGAATTAAGTCTAAGCTCAAAGGGTCGTTATTACCGTTTCAGCCACTGCTGTTAAGTTGGACCGGTAAAGGCGAGATACCAACTCTAACGTCCGCTGAAATCGATCAAACAGATTACAAACTCGCTGAGCATGAATTGCGCGGCGATGCATTGGTGTGCGGTTTTTATTGCAATGAACTCGTCGTAAATTTGTTACATCGGCACGACCCACACCCAAGTCTATTTAATCACTACCATGACACCATTATGTCGCTTGCCAGTGCCGAGTTGTCGGCCACATCGCCGCACGCCCTAAGGGACTTTGAGAAGACAGTCATGAAAGAAACGGGCTACGAGATCAATTTTGACTTTGAAGCAGGAGCTAAGACGCGAATTGATGATTTGGGCTATTACCGATACCAGCCAAACCAAGGCTTCGTGCGCGTGGCAGGGGCTCAACCCTCGAGTTTTTCCGGGCGCATCATTAAATCGTTGGCGTTAAATTCGGTCGAGGCTAACGCTGCGTACTCCAATCAAGAGATCTCACAGGCAAAGCAATTAATGCGTGATATATTGAGTCGCACTTTAGGGTACAAGAAGATCGTGAGTCGCGAATTGTTTTACCCTAAAAATCGATAAGCTATACACAACTAATTCAATGGTGCGTTCAACTGACCTCTTTGTTATGAGCCAACATAAAAGTATTCAACTCGGAGTAAATGTAGACCACATTGCGACGTTGCGCCAAGCTCGTGGCACTACCTATCCTGACCCGATGCACGCGGCTGATATAGCGCGTAAAGCTGGGGCCGACGGTATTACCGTACATTTGCGTGAAGATAGGCGGCACATCCAGGATCATGATGTCTTTAGTATTCGTGGTAATGTCAATTTGCCGATGAATTTAGAGATGGCGACGACGCCTGAAATGCTGAAAATCGCGCAAACAGTCAAACCGTATGAATGTTGTCTGGTGCCAGAGAAGCGCGCCGAGTTAACGACTGAAGGTGGGTTAGACGTGCTTAAGCAAAAAATAGAGCTCGGGGACTACGTTGGTGCGCTGCAAGAACATGGTATTAAGGTGTCGTTATTTATCGATCCGGACGAAGAGCAAATTGCAGCGAGTAAGGAACTCGGTGTCGATATTGTCGAGCTGCATACAGGCGCGTACGCCGACTGTGGTGAAGATCAGCGAGCGTCTGAATTTTACAGAATTAAACAGGGCGCTAAGCTTGCGCATTCCTTGGGTATTCAAGTCAATGCGGGGCACGGCTTGCACTATCAAAACGTCGCTGAAATTGCATCAATTGGTGAATTAGTCTGCCTAAATATCGGGCACTCGATCGTCGCGCGCGCCGCAATGACCGGTTTTTATGAAGCCGTATTCGCGATGAAACAAATTATGATTGGAGCCCGCTTAGAATCGGAAGGACAGGGCACGTAATAAAGTAGAGCGGTAGCCGAGAACGCTCGAGGTAAGCTATTTATGTGTGCGTATAAACGCATTTTGATGAACTTAGTCGAGGTGCTAAAGCTCAATAGAGACGTTTAGTCAGATAAACCTATATTTCTTTTTTATAGAGGTTGTAGAGACTCATTACTTTTTTCACGTAGTTTTGTGTCTCTGCGTAAGGTGGTATGCCATTGTATTTGCTGACTGCCCCAGCGCCAGCGTTATAGGCAGCTAGGGATAAGCGTTTATCGCTATTATAACGTTCCATTAGGTCTTTAATATGCTGCACTCCGACTTCGACGTTACGGTTCGGGTTGAAGTGATCTTGTTTCAGTTGATAAATCGCTGCAGTTGCGGGCATTAACTGCATAAGGCCCATTGCGCCCGCGCGCGAAACAGCATTTTGATCAAAGGCGGACTCTACGTGCACCACGGCTTTTATAAAACTAGGCTCTAAGTCATACTTAAGGGCCATGTTTACAATCAACGCATCGTATTTGGATTTTACCGGCTTGGCATAATATGGTGCCCTTGCCCCACCTGAGCGATACGGCTTAGTATTGTAGCTGCGTTCAAGTTTAAAGCCTTTTTTGCGCACACGACTGTCAGTAATAAGCTTACTACCATCTGGCGTTACGTACACGTAAACAGTCGCTGTCGACGTATCAGCCAACATTAAACTAGACAGAATCGTTATCGTTATTGTGAAAATTCTTAAATGCATGGTGATTGCGGTAATTGCGGTAAGTCGCTTAAGTTTTTTGTACTTAGCCGTTACCCGACTCATATTTTAGTATTTTTATAACCGCTGCTATGTTACTGGAAAGAATGGCTCGGTTCACTTAAACTGCGATAAAATTTACAATATATAAATCAACAGCCTAGCTAGTTTGATGAAACTAAATTATGCCTTCGTTTGACATCGTATCCGAGATAGATAAACCTGAATTGAGTAATGGCTTACACCAAGCCAATAAGGAGCTGAGCACGCGCTTTGATTTTAAAGGCTCTGATGCTCGCGTGGAGTATTCGGAGTCGAACCTTACCGTGTATGCTGACAACGATTTTCAAGTGCGACAAGCGGTCGATATTTTGCGAGAAAAGCTTGCTAAGCGGGGTCTAGATTTAGGATGTTTGCATTATCGCGAGATTGAAGAAATTGGCGGCGGCAAGGCGCGGCAGATAATCGACCTTAAAGAGGGTATTGATACTGAGCTGGGGCGTAGGTTAGTTAAGCAAATCAAAGATAAAAAACTCAAGGTGCAAACTGCGATTCAAGGTAACCAGCTACGAGTCACGGGTAAAAAGCGAGACGACCTACAGCAGGTGATCGCTTTTTTACGTGAAGCTGACGCAGGTATTCCCTTACAATTTAATAATTTCCGGGACTAACTATTACGCGCGAATCTAGGCGATAATAGGAAACTGGTAGAAAGAAACCGACAACAACTAAGGCAGCTCTAAGGGTGGCCAATAACACTCTGCAACATACGGATCAAATCATGAAATATTTATTTACATCGCGTTTAGTAACGTTACTGGCTGTCGTAGGCTTATCGCTCACTAGCACCGCTGCGTATTCCGCTGACGAAGACAAGAACATCGAAAAGGTAAGGGCTGAACTTACCAAGATGATACCGCCCGCTGCAGATGCAGAAATTATTGCCACGCCAGCTAAGAATGTTTATCGCTTACAAGTCCAAGGGAGCTATGCTTTCGCTTACGTAGATGGCGACCATATATTGATCGGTGATTTATACAATACTAAGGATAAAGCAAACTTAGGTGAGCTGGCACAGTCTAAATTAACCGCGGATAAAATTGCTGCAGTCCCGACCAGCAAAATGATTGTGTACGGGCCAAAAGATGCTAAGCGTCATATCACTGTGTTCACTGATATAGATTGCGGGTATTGTCGAAAGCTGCATCGCGAACTTCCTGAGATAACGGCCGCAGGCATTCAAGTGCGCTACCTCGCCTTTCCACGTGCTGGTGTTGGTTCTGATAGTCATAAGAAATACGTTTCTGTTTGGTGTAATGACGACCAACAAACGGCGCTGACAGACGCGAAGGCGGGTAAGTCGGTACCGACTGCCAGTTGTGATAACCCAGTGACTGAGAGCTATAATCTGGGCCAGCAAGTCGGTGTGCGCGGCACGCCAACCATAATATTTGACAATGGGACTATCACCCCAGGTTACTTGCCTCATGCCGAATTGATTAAGCGCTTAGGAATTGATGGTGCTTAAATTTAAAAGCCTCTAGGTAGAAAACAAGAAAGGAGCCAAATTTGGCTCCTTTCTTATTATGTACTTATCGTTACTGTATAGACGAATCGGCTTTCGCGACAGCCGCATAATTGGTAGACCTTGTCGCGCTGTTGGTTAGCGCTCTAATAGTTCAAATTTACCTTCTTTTTCTGCCCACTCATCAGCGTCTTCGAGCGCGGGCTTCTTTTCGGTAATCACCGGCCATATAGCCGAAAGTTCTTCGTTAAGTTCTAAGTAGTGCTCATCTTTTGATTCCAGGTCGTCATCAGCTACAATCGCGCCGACTGGGCATTCAGGCTCACACAAGCTGCAGTCAATGCATTCTTCTGGGTCGATAACCAAAAAATTTGGGCCTTCGTGAAAGCAGTCTACCGGGCATACTTCAACGCAATCGGTGTACTTGCACTTTATGCATTCTTCTTTTACTACATAGGTCATCGGTTTCTCCGAGGTCTCTTTCTTTCGATGATTCGTGAACAGCGCGTATTCTATGGGCTGTTGTTGGCTAAATCAATTAGGTTTAGTGAGTTAGTTTAAACTCGATTTAAGCTCGTACAATAGCTCCAGGGCTTGTCTCGCGGTTAGCGAATCTGGGTCGACGGTTTTAAGTTTTTCTTCTACTTCACTCTCGGTCTGTAACGCAGGTGTTGAGGTCGTGGTGAAATCGATACTGCGTTGAATATTGTCAGCGGTTTGTGTTAGGTCTGTTTCGTTCTCAAGCGCACTCAGTTTATCCTCAGCCACTCTTAGCACTTGATCGGGCAAACCGGCCAGCCTAGCGACTTGAATGCCATAACTTTGGTTTGCTGGACCGTGTTTTAGGTGATACATAAAAACGATATCTTGGCCATGTTCGACCGCGTCTAAATGCACATTTGCAACGTCGTCGAGCTGTTCCGCGAGCTCGGTGATTTCAAAGTAATGGGTGGCGAACAAACTGTACGCTTTGAGTCGTTGCGCTAGGTCAATTGCACAAGCCCATGCCAGCGATAGGCCGTCATAGGTACTCGTGCCGCGTCCTATTTCATCCACAAGCACAAGGCTGTTGGCAGTGGCATTACGAAGAATGTTGGCCATTTCGGTCATTTCTACCATGAAGGTGGAGCGGCCACCAGCCAAATCGTCGGCGGCGCCAATACGGGTAAATATTCGGTCGATTGGGCCGATCACTGCAGATGACGCTGGCACATAGCTGCCGGTATAGGCCAGCAGCGTGATCAGCGCATTTTGACGCATGTACGTACTTTTACCGCCCATATTCGGGCCGGTGATAACTTGCATGCGGGTCTCGTTATTAAGGACCAAGTCGTTTGCGATAAAGGGTTGAGACTGATTAGCTTCGACCACGGGATGTCGGCCTTCGCGGATCTCGATGCCACTGTGCTCGCTCAGCGTAGGTCTGCAAAAATTGAGTGATACGGCTCGTTCGGCGAAGTTGCTCAACACATCCAGCTGCGCCAGTGATTGAGCCATGGCTTGCAGTTCTCGCAACGGCTGTTGCAATTGATCGATAACACCTTGGTAGAGCAACTTTTCACGTGCTAACGCTTTTTCGCGCGCACTTAGAACTTTATCTTCATATTCTTTAAGTTCTTCGGTGATATACCGTTCAGCGTTCTTCAGAGTCTGCCTGCGAATATAGTGCTCTGGTGCAGAAACCGATTGCGCTTTGCTAATTTCAATATAAAAGCCGTGCACGCGATTGTATTTTACCTTAAGCGTAGCGATGCCGGTCTGCTCGCGCTCGCGCTGCTCCAATTGAACTAAGAATTCACCTGAATTTTTACTCAAGGTATGCAGCTCTTGAAACTCAATATCGAACTCAGGTCGAATAACTCCGCCGTCACGAATGACTGCAGCGGGTTCGTCTAAAATTGCCGCGTCAAGCAGTTGCTGAGGCTCGCTAAACGGTCCAAGACGCTCGGTCAGCTGCTTTAATAGGTCCGTGTCAGCCTGGTTTAATAGGTGTTTCAAGGCCGGCAGGCAATGCAGTGCCTGGCGCAATCGTACTAAGTCTCTTGGTCTGGCACTATTTAGCGCAATGCGCGTGAGAATGCGTTCGATATCACCGCATTTTCTAAGTAAGTCGTGTACGCCGTTTTGATCAACGCGCTCGATAAACTCACCCACCGCTAGTTGTCTATGAGACAAGGTTACTCGATTACTGATCGGGCCATGCAACCAACGTCGTAAAAGCCGCGCACCCATCGGGTTTGCGCATTTATCCATTAACGCGACTAGGGTGAATTCTCGCCCGCCGGACAGATTGGTTTCAATCTCTAAATTTTGTCGGCTAGCCGCATCGATAATCAGGAAATCGCTTTTCTGCGAGATGCTAAAATCACTAATATGTGGTACCGACGCGTATTGCATGTCTTTGGTATACTGCAGTAACGCACCAGCTGCGCTGACCGCCAGCGGGAAGTCTTGGCAGCCATAAGCAACTAAATTCTTGGTATTAAACTGTCGGCACAATAGTTCATTTGCGACATCGAAATCAAAATACCAGTTTGGCACACCACGCGCGGCGATGCCCGTGTTCGATTCATCAACGGCCGGGCGTTGCTCGGCAACCAATAACTCAGCTGGTTGAATTCGTTTTAATTCGGAATGAAGTTGATCAAGGTCATCGAGCTGCTGCGCTTTGAAGTGGCCCAAGGAAAGCTCCATGGTAGCAATCGCATAAACCCCATCGCGGTGATAAACCGCTGCTAGAGTATTGTCTCGCCGCTCGTCAAGTAAACTGTCTTCAACTAATGTGCCTGGTGTCACTACTCGCACGACTTTACGTTCTACCGGGCCTTTACTGGTTGCTGGGTCGCCAATTTGCTCTGCGATTGCGACCGAGCGGCCAAGCTTAACCAATTTGGCTAGATATTGGTCCACGCTGTGAAATGGAACGCCCGCCATTGGAATGGGTTCGCCGCCCGATTTACCGCGTTGCGTGAGCGTGATATCGAGCAAACGTGATGCAAGTTCAGCATCGCCATAGAATACTTCATAGAAATCGCCCATGCGGTAGAGCACCAGCGTATCTGGATAGTCTGCTTTAATACCCAAGTACTGCTGCATCATGGGCGTGTGTTGGCTGCTTGTCACCGTTTTTAGTCCTCGGTAATCTAACTACTTTTGAGTAATGGCTCTGTTTTTCTAAAATCTATTCTTTAAACTTGTGGCTATTGAACGTGGTTCAGTATGTGCAGTAATTTCTCATGAACTTTGGGTGCTCCAGCGACTACATTGCCCGACTTAAAGACGTTTGTGTCGCCGGACAGATCGCTCACGAAGCCACCCGCTTCTTTGACAAGTAATGAACCTGCTGCGATATCCCATTCTTGTAGGCCGAATTCCCAAAATCCGTCGTAGCGACCACAGGCGACATAGGCTAAATCTAATACCGATGAGCCTGTGCGATGTACGCTTTGAGCTCGAGGCATCAACGCAGCAAAAGTTCTTAGCCACAATTTAGTTTCTGCCCCTTCACGATACGGAAAGCCGGTGCACAGCAAACTGTCTGATAGTCGGCTAGTTTCGGCCACGCGAATTCGACGCCCTTCAAGCTGCGCGCCGCCGCCTTTACGTGCGCTAAACAGTTCATTACGTAATGCGTCATAGACCACGGCAACCACCGGTTCATCTTGATATTTTAGGGCGATCGATACGCAGCAATGAGGGTGTCCATGCAGGAAATTATGGGTGCCGTCTAATGGGTCGATAACCCAGCAATAATCGCTTTTACGGCCAAGGTCGCCCGCTTCTTCGCTGATTACATTGAACTCTGGGTAACTGCTATCGAGCAGTTCTATGATGGCTGTTTCAGCCATCACGTCTATCTCTGACACGAGCTCTATACGACTGCGAGTTCCGACCTTAGTGTTGACTTTGATGCGATCGAGTTGCGTGATGCTTTGAGAAATGATTTTGCCTGCTTCAAGCGCAGCCGTCGTGGCTACATTCAAGGCAGCCGCCGTTAGGTTGGATTCCATTGAGAAGTCCCAGAGATAAGTTGTAAAGAACAGCGCGCATTGTAACGGTGAAGTCTTATTATTAAAAGTAGTGGTGACTTAAATCTTGACACGAGCGTCACGCCAGCGTCTGCGGTGCCGCGTTGGCTAATCGATGCCCTTAAAATCAAATCATAAAACTGAGCTAGTTAGCATAATATGGCTAGATAGACGCCAACCTGCCCGGCAGATGCGTTAGAATCGCAAAATGAGTATCTCGCATATCAGTCTGGTTAATCTAGAATGCATTCGAATCGTTCTGGTCGAACCCACTCACCCAGGTAACATTGGCTCGGTAGCGCGTGCAATGAAAACCATGGGGCTGACTCGGTTGGTGTTGGTTAATCCTAAAAAGTTCCCACACTACGAAGCTACGAAGCTGGCGGCCGGTGCTGAAAGTGTCTTGCTTGACGCGCAAGTGGTGGCAAGTGCCGAGGAAGCCATTAGCGATTGCACTATGGTGCTCGGCACCTCGGTGCGCGACCGGGACGTGAGCTGGCCAACGTTTGATCCGCGTACTACTGCGCGAAACATTGGTGAGCATCTAGCAAAGTCGTCAGATGCGTATCAAGTCGCCGTGCTGTTTGGTCGTGAAAGCAGTGGCTTGACTAATAGTGAAATGGATTTGTGTCAAGCTCAGATCCGCATTGATGCTAATCATGACTACAGTTCGCTAAACTTGGCCAGCGCTGTGCAAATTATTGCGTATGAGTTAAGAATGCAATTTTTGGCCGAACCCGTTGCCCGGCCGAGTGCGCAGACCGCCGCCCAGCAGCGTGAGCAGGCGGCAACTAAGGCGCAAAAAGACGGCTATCTCCAGCACTTGCAAAGCACATTGACGGCCTTAGATTTTATTAAAGTCAAACCACCTACGGTGTTAATGCGTAAACTAACGCGGCTTTATAATAAAGCCGATTTAAGCGTCGAAGAAATACAGATATTACGCGGTATTTTATCGGCGGTGGATAGCCAGAAAATTGTAAATAGAGCGCGCCCTGAGAGTAGCGATTGCATCAACGTCAGAGACCAAAAGCAAGAGAATTGAAACTATGTTTACACGTATAAAAGAAGACATCAGTGTGGTGTTTGAGCGTGACCCGGCGGCGCGACATACGCTGGAAATATTAACAACCTATCCGGGTCTGCACGCGGTGTTATTTCACCGTTTGTCTGGTTGGTTTTGGAGGCGTAACCTAAAATGGTTGGCGAGGTTGATCGCGCATTTAGCGCGCTGGTTAACCGGTATTGAGATTCACCCTGGTGCGAGCATTGGGCGCCGCTTTTTTATCGATCATGGCATGGGTGTGGTTATTGGTGAAACCGCCGAAATCGGCGATGATTGCACGCTCTACCACGGTGTAACGCTAGGTGGAACCAGTTGGAATAAGGGCAAGCGTCACCCAACCCTAGGGAATAATGTCGTGATTGGGGCCGGTGCCAAGGTTTTGGGGCCAATTGTGGTGTCGGATAATGCGCGTATCGGCTCGAATTCGGTCGTTGTTAAAGACGTTGAACCTGGTAAGACCGTGGTCGGCATCCCGGCGCATGCCGTGGGGTCCATAGAGTATAATCGCGCGAACGGGCGTTTTGATGCCTATGGGCATCAAGCATCGGTCGATGACCCGGTGGCAATGGCGATTCACGAGTTGTGTAAGCAGTTCAAAGTAATGGACGTATATAATCGAGAGTTAATCGCGCAGTTGAGTGCGGCTGGAATCGACGTCAGCGAATTGACGCCACCTCGAATCAATAGTGAGTGTATTGAGCTTGAGCCGACAGGCGAATCCTCAAAAATAGACAATAGCGAGCCGCAGGTTACAAAAATTGACAATGAATAACTTGATTTTTGCTCAGGCGAGGGCATAGTTGATAGATGATTACATTAACCAAACCAGCTGCTGAGCGTATTGCTGACCAGCTCATAAAAAATAACGCGATGGCGCTTCGTTTTGGTGCGCGTGAGTCTGGCTGCTCGGGTTACTCCTATGTCATGGATCTCGCCAAGGCTATTGATGAGCATGACCATGTATTCGAAAGCCACGACGTGAAAGTTGTGATTGACGAAAATAGTCTGAAAATTCTCGATGGCACCTTAATTGATTACGTATCTGAGGGCCTGAATCAGACATTTAAATTTTCAAACCCTCGCTCTACGGACGAGTGCGGTTGCGGAGAAAGTTTCGCGTTGCAGTCCTGAAATACGACTGGGTCTACCTTTAAACACGGCCGAGTTAACCTTTCGGTTTTATTAAGGATAATTATTGAATCAGCTCTATTATTGTTGATTAAAAGCTCTAAAATACGACTTATCTTACCATCGCAAATGCGGTGATAGATTTATTTACTACCAACTAATTTTTTCGGGGATATAACGGTGAAACTATCTAAAACTATTTCGGTTTTTGTTTCGTTTGCTTTATTGGGCTTAAGTATGGCCAGCACATCGGCTTACGCGCAGCAATATAAAAAAATCACGCGCTTAGGCACAAGCCAATCGGTTTGCCCTGGCGGCATTGAAACGGCTGAGGAGTTACAAGACTTCTTCGCTAAAAATCCAACTATCGTGCGCAATATCCTGACAGATTCAGGTTGGTCAGGCAGTGCTGATGCATTGATCGCTGCAGTTGCCGCCGGTGAAATGACTGAACGGGCCTACCCGGTCGGAACTCAGCTAGCGTGGATGGGGTCTAAAAAGAACGGCGAATACGTTGCACTGCCATATCGCGAGTGGGCGGGCGCCAAGTCTTTCGAAGCCTTTCAGGTTGACGTGAAGAGCGACTGCCAAGTGTATCATGTTGCTATTCCTAAGGCGTGTTGTAATGTTTCGCTGATTTCTGTTCAAGCGGATACTTCGAGTCAGTGTACCGAGCCTGTTGCCACGTCACCCGTCGTGGCGCCGGTATCAGCAGCGGAAGTTGCTGAGCCTGCGGCGAAAGCCAACCCTCTCGCACTAATCCCTTTCTTAGGCGTATTCGCCGGCTCGGAGACTCGCCCGCGTTTCGAACCTCGTTGGGAAATGGATATGCGTGATTCCTCTGGAATCATTGGTTTGCGTGCAGGTTTAATGAAGCCATTATCTGAGAAAACCGCGATTTTTGGCCAAGCCTCGTACTATGATCGTCAAGGCATTAATGGCGGTAACATATACCCAGAAAACAATTTTGCAATTGATTTAGGTATTGAGCGCAAACTAAGCGAACGTGCTTTTATCGGTGGCGGTATTGGCGCTTGGAATATTGATGATAGCGATTTTCGTGACGCGTCTTTGTTTGGTCACGTTGGCGGTAATATCGGCAAAAGTAATTTTCAGTGGATTTTAGAGGGGCGTGTTTTTGACAGCGATTCTGAAAATTTAGATTCAATTTCAAACAATAGAATGTTCAGCGCTGGCGTGCGTTATCTTATAAAGTAAGCGTTCACAGATCGTCAGTAAGCGGAAAAAGCGGCTCAGGCCGCTTTTTCTGTGTCTGCGTGTTGATTATGCGTTTCCTATAAGTCAGTACTGACACCGTCACTATTCTCACAAAGGTGGTATATGAGTAACATCGAAATTAAAGTAGAGCACATCGGCAAACCCCTTGGTCAAGATGCCGGCCTCGCTGCGCGTTCGGTATCGGTCCACGCTAAACGTGTGGGTATAACCACCTTGGGTTGTAAGGTAAACACCTATGAAAGTGAGTTAATTGGTGAAACGCTCAAGACCGACGATTGGCGTTTAGTGACGAATACTGAGCCGGCAGATCTGTATTTAATTAATACCTGCACTGTAACGCGTGAGGCCGATCGTCAAGCTCGTCAAGAAGTGCGGCGAGCGGTAAAGCGCAACCCTGAGGCGCTGGTTGTTGTGACCGGCTGCTATGCGCAGATGGACCCGCAGGCGTGCGCCGACATCCCTGGCGTAGATTTGGTGTTGGGTAATGATCGCAAGCTCGACATACACACGCTATTGCCGCAACTCGAGCTAGGCGAGTTACCAAAGGTGATGGTGGGTGATCTCGATCAACACGTGAGTTTGCCTAATCAATTATTGGCCGGGTATGAGGCATACACGCGCGCGTTTGTGCAAATTCAACAGGGCTGCGATCAAGGGTGTACCTTTTGTATTATTCACGTCGCACGTGGCCCTAGCCGCTCGCTGGCGCCGAGCCTGATTAAGCGGCAGGTGCAGCGATTGGTGCTCAATGGTTACCCTGAGATTGTGATTTGTGGCGTAGACCTAGGCTCATACGGCGATGATATGAAGCTTGGTGAGCAGCGCTTTGATTTAGTTGATCTGTTGCAGGAGCTATTGCTGCTTGACCACAATGTCGATAACCCATTCCGTATTCGCTTAAGTTCCATTGATCCGCACCATATAAGCGACCGCCTGATCGCATTGTGGGCCAGCGAGCCACGAATTTGCCCGCATATGCATTTGTCATTGCAGAGTGGCAATACCTTGATACTTAAACGGATGAAGCGCCGCTATAACGCAGATCATGTGCGTGAACGAATCGCTAAGTTGCGCTCTGAGTTGCCTGAATTGGTAATCAGTGCTGATGTCATGGTCGGTTTTCCGACCGAGACCGAAGCGCAATATCAAGACACCGAGCAAATGCTGCGCGATATCGGTGTTGCGTTTCCGCATACGTTTTCTTACTCAGAACGCGATGGTACTCCGGCGGCACGCATTCCTGATGATAAACAAGTACCTGTATTGCAACGCAAAGAGCGTAATTTGCGCCTTAGGAACGCGGCTGAACCGATTCAGCGTCGCCTGCGTGACTCTAAAGTAGGGCAGGCGGCTTGGGTTTTACCTGAGCGAGAAGCCAAGCGCGAAGGCTTTACCTTATGCCGCGCAGAAGACTATCTCGCTGTTTTGGTGCCGACGGATCAAATACGTCAAGGCGAATGGCTAAAAGTTACGTATCAAGCCGTGGATGGCGAATTGATGATTGCAGAGCACACTTAGTCTGTTAAACGAAAAAGCCTACTAAATATAAGTGTTTGGCGTTAGTAATTGACACGCCTAGGCGTTAGAATACGCGTCCCGTCAGGGCCTGGGCCTTGAGGTAAACGAATAAACAATTTATCTACAATTTTTTGGAGTCTTAAAATGGCCGTTGAACGCACTCTTTCTATAATAAAACCAGACGCGGTTGCGAAAAACGTTATTGGTGAAATTTACTCTCGTTTTGAGAAAGCGGGCATGCAAATTGTTGCCTCGCGCATGATGCACTTAAGTGACGAGCAAGCTGGTGAATTTTACGCTGTCCACAAAGAGCGCCCGTTCTACGCTGATTTGGTGTCTTTTATGACATCTGGTCCCGTACAAGTACAAGTGCTGGAAGGCGAGAACGCGATTGCCGCACACCGCGACGTTATGGGTGCAACTAACCCCGCTGAAGCAGCGCCAGGCACTATTCGCGCAGACTTCGCTAGCAGTATTGATGAGAACGCGTGCCACGGCTCTGACGCGGCGGATACCGCAGCGCAAGAGATCGAATTCTTTTTCGGCGCTGACGGCGTTTGCCCCCGCACTCGTTAAGCAGAACACGTGAGCATGAACGATTTAAGCCAACAGCCCATTAATCTAATGGGTTTGGATCGCGAGGCGATGGAAGCGTATTTCGCGTCCATTGGCGAAAAGTCGTTTCGTGCCTCACAAGTTATGAAGTGGATCCACCAAGTGGGTGTTAGCGATTTTGCAGAGATGACGAATCTAAGCAAAGCCTTGCGCGCCTCCTTGGCTGACACCGCGCAAATAGATGTGCCTGAAATTATTTCAGACAATCTTTCGGAAGACGGCACGCGTAAATGGTTGCTAAAAGTACCCGGCAAAAGCGCCATCGAAATGGTCTTTATCCCTGAAGAGTCGCGCGGCACACTGTGTGTATCGTCGCAAGTAGGGTGTACTCTCAATTGCTCTTTTTGTGCCACCGGTAAACAAGGGTATAACCGCGACCTTACAACTGCCGAAATTATAGGCCAGGTATGGTTAGCCAAACACATGCTAGCCGAGCAGTATAAAACTGATCAACGCATTGTAAGTAATGTCGTTATGATGGGCATGGGCGAGCCACTAATGAATTTCGACAATGTAGTGTCGGCAATGAAAATCATGCAAGACGATTTTTGCTTTGGTTTGTCCAAGCGTCGAATCACCTTGAGCACCGCCGGTGTTGTGCCCAAAATCGATGAATTGAAGGAGGCATGCCCGGTCAGTTTAGCGGTGTCTTTGCATGCGCCCAACGACGAGTTACGCAATGAGTTAGTGCCACTCAATAAGAAATACCCAATCAAGGAACTATTAGACGCGTGTAATCGCTACGTCGCCGATTCAGCACGCGCACGAATCACATTTGAATATGTGATGTTAGAAGGCGTTAACGACGAGCTTGAACATGCTCATCAGCTTGCTCAATTGATGAAAATGGTGCCTGGCAAGGTAAATTTGATCCCGTTTAACTCATTTGCCGGCATTGATTACAAGCGTTCGTCGAACTCACGTATCAACCGCTTTAGAGACGTCTTGCATAACGCAGGCACCATCGCTACCGTGCGCAAAACTCGCGGCGACGATATTGAGGCTGCGTGCGGGCAATTAGCAGGCGATGTAATGGACCGCACTCGTCGTGCGGAAAAATTTAGACAAAAGCAGGTGGAAAAAATACAATGATCGGTATGCATACTTATAAAATAAGTAGTTCACGCTTCACCCGTGTTACGGCGGTGTTGATCTCATGCCTATTCTTAGCCGCTTGCGCCTCAAACTCAGGGTCGATAAGTACACCGAAGATCCCGAGTAAAGGGGAGGTCGCGAAGTCAGATAAAGCGATGATTCACACCAAGCTGGCGCGTGGTTACATGCAGCAAAACCAGTACGCAACCGCCAAAAGCGAATTGCAAAGTGCCTTGCGCATCAGCCCAAAGCATTCGCCGGCGAACTATGTCATGGCTCTGTTAATGATTAAGCTCGAGCAGTTCCCCAAAGCCGAGCATTATTTTGAGCAAGCGGTTAATTCTGACCGTGAAAATTCGTCGGCAGCCCACGATTTTGGCGTGTTCTTATGTCAGATTGGCAAAGCCGAGAAAGCCATTCCTTATTTTGAAATTGCGGTTTCTAACCCCTTATTCAAACGCTCTGAGTTAAGCTACATGCGTGCGGGTGAGTGTTTATCAAGCTCTGACGAAGTAAACGCCGAGCGTTATCTTAAGAAAGCGCTGGGCCTTAATCCACGTTTAGGTCCGGCTTTATTGCGACTCGCAATGGTCAAATATGACGCCCAAAATTATTTATCTGCGCGTGCGTATATAGAGCGGTATTTCGCGATTAACGAACCGCAACCTGACTCACTTTTGCTCGCGTATAAAATAGAATCTAGCTTGAACGCGAAGGATGTAGCGAAAAATTATCGTAGTGAATTATTACGTAACTTTCCTGGCTCGCAAGAAGCGCGTTCGATCAGAGAATCTGACCGTCGGTAAGCGGTCGTTTGTAAAAATTAGGGTCCCAATAAGACGCCATACGAGAGTGCGGTAATAATAAGACCACATTTGGGTTGGCTTGCTAGAGGTAAATAGTGGACGAGAAAAATAAATTAAGCGATGAAGTTCAATTAGCTCCCAAGCAGGGCAGCGGTAGCTTGCTTGCGGCCGAGAGAAAGAAACAAAGTCGAACCGTCGAAGAAATCGCGGATGAGCTGAATCTTTCAATTACGCAAATTCGCACCATTGAGCTAGACCAAAGTGAGGGCCTACCAGAGCCGACTTATGTGCGTGGCTATATTCGCGCCTACGCGCGTTTGTTAGGCATGGATGCGGACTCAGTATTGGAGCATTATTTAAACCCTAACTGGCAGCGCGGAAGCCGCCTTGACGATATGCCTCGTGGTATTGGTAGCGCAAATGAGCGTGAGAAAACGTCATTCTTTACCCCTGCTAAAATTGTCGCAATCATCGTCGTGGCGGCTATTCTGGGTTTTTTGTGGATGACTGGTCAATTCGACACGCTGTTGAATGGTGATGATCCGCAAGTAGTAGGTACGCAAAGCCAGTCAGCGCCGAGTCAAGGTACTCAAAGCTCATCGGCCCAAAGTAGCCCTGTTAGTCAGGTTGGCCCGGGGTCTGAAGAGACCACAGAGTTGAATAACCCTGCGTTGACCAATAGCGAGCCTGGCGTTGGTGAAGTTACGGCGCCTGCGGATAGTTTACCAGCGCAGTCTATTAATCCGTCAGGTATTGAGAATCGACTAAGTTTGTCCTTCTCGGACACGTCGTGGGTTGATATCCGCGATGGCAATGGTGAGCGCCTAGCTTACAAAAGCTATGCACAGGGCGAAGACTTATCTGTTTCGGCGACTACGCCGATGAGTGTTTTTATTGGCAATGCGAAGGCTGTTACCGCGACACTGAATGGTGATGCTTATGATATCTCGCAGTTCAGAGAAGGTGTGTTTGCCCGTTTTACGATCGGCAAGTAGGGCCATCGTGATACTCGTCTAGCCAGTTTCAGATAGCCAAGTTGAATTTTAGTTTATGTTCCGCGAGCCTCTATCACAACGCCTTAGATCCGATACTAGCCCTGACACCTAGATACCTATGAGTAAGCAAGCCCAGATCAAAGCCGTTCGAGGCATGAACGATATATTGCCGAGCCAAAGCTCGCTTTGGCTAGAGGTTGAGCGTGTTTGTGCAAACGTATTCTCTCGAAATGGTTATCAGCAGATTCGAACACCGATAATAGAGAGTACGCATTTATTCGCGCGTTCTATTGGTAGCGACACGGATATCGTTTCGAAAGAAATGTATACCTTTGATGACCGCAATGGTGACAGTTTGACGCTGCGCCCTGAGGGGACCGCATGCGTAGTACGGGCTGGTATTGAGAATGGTTTATTTTATAACCAGCAACAGCGATTGTGGTACACCGGCCCGATGTTTCGTCATGAGCGTCCGCAAAAAGGCCGTTATCGGCAATTTCATCAAGTCGGCGTTGAGTGCTATGGCTGGACCACCCCTGATATCGAGGCTGAGGTGTTGTCGATGGTGAGCCAGGTCTTCAAGGCATTGGGGCTTACGCGAACCGAGTTGCAGATCAATAGCTTAGGCGATGCGGATACACGTGAACGATATCGTGCTGCATTGGTGGAGTATTTATCTGGGTACAAAGACAAGTTAGACGAAGATAGCCAACGTCGTTTGAGCACTAATCCGCTGCGCATACTTGATAGTAAGAACCAAGACGTTCAAGCTCTTTTAGAAGAAGCGCCCAGCATTCTAGACTTTCTATCTGAACGCTCAGTTGAGAGTTTTAGTCGCTTGCAACGCTACCTACAGGCTCTGGACATAGCATTTACCGTGAACCCACGATTGGTTCGGGGGTTGGATTATTATAACGATACGGTGTTCGAATTTATAAATGCCGAATTTGGCGCTCAGTCTACGGTGTGTGGCGGCGGTCGCTATGACCGCATGGTTGAACAGCTCGGGGGCAAGCCGACACCAGGCTTTGGTTTTGGCATGGGCTTGGAGCGTTTGATTCAAATTTTGCAAGAGCAAGATGCGCCGATTAGCAGGCAAACCAGTGCCCCTGATGTGTACTTAGTGTCGGTTGGGGACTTGGCACGCGAGCAGGCACTTCAGCTGCAAGTTGCCTTGGTTCAAGCGGGGCATTCTGTGCAGTGTTTTATGGGCGATGGCAGCATGAAAAACCAGTTCAAACGTGCTGATAAAAGCGCGGCGGCGCTAGCGCTTATTGTCGGCGAACAAGAGGCAGAAGCTCAAACTGTGAGTATCAAACCCCTGCGACGCACTAAAACACCACTAGAACAGCAAACTGTCGCGCAAAAGGACGTCGCGAACATCGTGACTAATCTATTAGAATCGCTATAATGCTCGGTTTCGCGGGTGGTTAATATAAACGCCGCTCGCTGACCTACAAACTTAAAAACTTAGAACGAGATTGAACACACCATGGCTGATGATATTTTTCTGACCCCTGAAGAACAAGACGAGCGTGCCCGTCAATGGTTAAAAGATAATGGCCCAGCGCTGGCTATCGGTGTTGCCCTTGGTTTGGGTGCTATCTTCGGCTATGAACAATACAAAACCAGTCAGCAAACCAACGCTGAAGAAGCGTCGGAACTTTACGCGGCGACCTTAGTTGAAGTTGCTGATTCGAGTCTATCCAATATCGATGAACAAGTTTCGCTGTTAAAAGATAAGTATTCGAGTTCGTCGTATGCGGCAAAAGCGGCCTTACTAAAAGCAAAGCAGTTATCGACAAGCGACCTTGATGCGGCTTATGCTGAACTGCAATGGGTAGTCGATAATGCGAAAGAGTCGGGTTTGCAACATACTGCACGTATTCGACAGGCAAAGGTAAAGTTGTCGCAGGGCGACTTAGAGCAGGCGAAAGCCTTAGCCAGCCACACTCCGACCCAAGGTTTTGAGTCAAATTATGCAGAGATTTTAGCTGAAATCAGCTTGAAAAAGGGCGATGAGGTTGCCGCGCGTGAGTTTTTTCAGAAAGCCATAGACACGTTGCCAAGCGCACAATCATCTTATGCGCGGGTATTGAGTCTTAAGCTCGATCGTTTACCGGAAGCCGCGCCCAATGATAGCGCTCCGTCTTCGGAGTCTAGTGTTAGTGGCGACGCTGATGCCAGTGTTGAAAATACTACGCTAGAAGCATCAGCAGACAGCGTTAGCGCAGAAGTGCAGTCGGCGGTCGAAGGCACTCTCGAGACCACGTCACAAACAGTCGACAACGTTGTAGAACAAGTCGAAGCAGCCTCAGACTCGGTTCAACAGGCTGAAGAACAACAATAAGTACTAAGCTAAAGTGCTTCCAAGACTATATTTAGAGACATAAATAATGATAAAAATGCGCTGGATATTGCCACTTATATTGCCGTTAGCATTGTCACTGCTTTTAGCTGCGTGCGGTGGTGGTTCGAAGAAAACCGATTTTTTTGGTGAAGAGCAAAAACCTAGCAAGCCTAAAGTGCAAAGCAGCACGAATACAAAACGAAATTGGCGTACTAGCTTAGGTAAGAAAATCGGCTCGGGCGACGCGGTTTTGTCGCCGGTTTTATTTGGCGAGTCGATTTATGCAGCATCACCCAATGGCCGGGTTTATAAAGTTTCAGCGGCTAATGGTAAGCCCGAATGGCAAACTAAGCTCAAGAAAGAGGCTGTTTCAGCCGGTGTCGGTGTTGGTGGTGGTTTAGTCTTACTTGGCACTAATCAAGGTATTGTTTATGCGTTTAAACAGAACGATGGATCGATCGCGTGGCAAGCGCAGCTCAGTAGTGAAATATTAGCCAGCCCGGTAATCGACGGCGACATTGTCGTTGCACGTACCGCCGATGGGCGAGTTTATGGCTTATCAGCCTACGATGGCGCGGTTCAATGGTCGATCAGCCGCCAATTGCCAAAACTAACCTTACGCGGTGAGTCGCGACCGGTTTTAGCTCAAGGCGTCGTATTTACCGGTTTCTCAGACGGGAATATGGCCGCGCTAGAAGCGAAAACAGGGCGCGCCTTATGGGATTTTCCGATCAGTTTTCCGCGTGGTACTAACGAAATTGATCGCTTATCCGATGTTGACACTAATCCATTGCTGGTCGGCGACTTTTTATACGTAAGCTCATACCAAGAAGTCACTCATGCGCTTGATATTCGCCAGCAACGCATCGCGTGGAGCGCGGGCGTTTCTTCGTTTCATTCATTAGCGTACGACGCGGCATTTTTGTACGTAACGGACAAGCAAGGCGTTGTGCACCAGGTGGATCGTTCAAATGGCAATAAAGTGTGGTCACAACCAGCATTACAATTTTATTCGGTTAGTGCGCCAGTGTCGGTGGGACCATACGTTGTGGTTAGCGAAGGTAAGGGTAATTTGTACGTAATCCGAAAGGCTGATGGTGAGTTGGTCGGCAAGCATAAGTTAGGCGCGTCGACTATTG
This sequence comes from uncultured Arenicella sp., assembly GCA_938048185.1. Classification (GTDB taxonomy): domain Bacteria; phylum Pseudomonadota; class Gammaproteobacteria; order Arenicellales; family Arenicellaceae; genus Arenicella. The sequence continues at coordinate 100,334 of CALIVT010000016.1, read as the reverse complement.
TCGGCGAACCGGTGGTTGATGCCGATACAATTTATTTTCTCGACAGTAGCGGTAGCCTACAGTCTTTAAGCGTGGTTAATAAGAGTTAATCGCGTGAGCCACGTGCTAAATAAATATTTAAGCCGTAAACGTCAGTGAGTCTGGGCGTGAATAACTCCCCAAGCATCAATTCTCTAGAATAATTTCACATAGGTAACCCAGTCGTGGAAGAGCAAGATATTTTCGAAGCAGTGCCCACGATTGAAAAAGCCAAGCCAATCATTTCGGTTGTCGGGCGTCCGAACGTAGGCAAGTCAACGCTTTATAATCGCTTAACGCGCAGCCGTGACGCTATTGTAGATGATCGGCCGGGCGTGACCCGTGACCGCATGGTTGGGGTTGGACGTATCGGCTCGACCCCATATTGGGTGGTCGACACCGGCGGAATAGAGTCTGATGATGAAGAAATTCACTTATTGATGAAAGATCAGGTTAATCAGGCGCTGCAAGACAGTGACGCCGTTATTTTTATCGTCGATGGCCGTGACGGAGCCACACCTGTCGATTTTGATATTGCCAACCAATTACGCCGCAATACGAATATCACCGTGTATCTGGCCATCAATAAAGCCGAAGGCTTGAACAAAGGTATGATCGCCGCTGATTTTTATCAGCTAGGCTTAAGTGAACCGCACATCATCTCGGGTAAGAACGGCGATGGTGTGAACGCGTTAATGAACCTTATTCTGACTGAAACTGAAGGTAAACGAGAAGCCGAACGCAGCGACTATGATATACCTGAGGGTGTCGCCAAGTTGGCCATCGTTGGGCGACCGAACGTTGGCAAGTCGACCTTGGTGAACACTTTGGTCGGCGAGGAGCGGGTTGTTGTATTTGATATGCCCGGAACCACGCGCGACAGCATTCACGTTCCCTTTAAAGTTGACGATAAAGAATATGTTCTAATCGATACTGCGGGCATGCGTAAAAAGTCTCGAATAGACGACAGGGTAGAACATTTTTCGGTAATGAAAACGCTGCGCGCGCTAGAGCTGGCGCAAGTAGTCGCGGTTGTCATTGACGCGCGCGATGGCATTGTCGAACAAGACAATAGGCTGATCAACTTGGTTTTTAGCAGCGGTCGTTCTTTGATGATTCTTGTCAATAAGTGGGATGGCATGAGTAATTATGATAAAGATCAAATACGCGCTCAAATAGATCGAAAGTTTAGCCACATGGGTAACATCCCAATCGAATTTATATCGGCTAAGTTCGGTAAGGGTGTTAACGCAATTATGCCTCTTGTAGACAAGCTCTATCAAAGTGCCATGACGGACATGGGGACCGGCGCCGTAAATAGAATTCTGCGTGAAGCTGAAGAGAAACGTACACCGCCAATGGTTGGTAATTTCCGTATTAAACTTAAATTTGGGCATCAGGGCGGCATGAATCCCCCGCACGTGATTATTCATGGCAATCAGCTCGATAAATTGCCGCAGACTTATCAGCGTTATTTATCTAATACGTTTGAGCGTGCCTTCGATATGGTGGGTACCAAGGTAAGACTAAGTTTTAAGACCTCTGAGAATCCGTTCGAGCCAAATCCGAATTCACGTAAAAGTAAGGATAAAGTAAAATATCGTGGTGGCGGTCGCAAAAAGAACTAGCGACCCAGCGTTGCCCGCGCTGCTCTAAGCGAGTAAATAGTCTCGACCACTAGCGATGTTTGGCGCCACGGCAAAAAATGACCCTCGTTCGCGAGTTCAATTAACTCAACGTCCGCAAAAACGCTTTGCCATTCGGCGCTTACATAAGCCGGATTTCTTGGCGATACTAGCTTGTCTTTTGCGCCTTGCATAACGGCCACGTGTATATCTAGTTTGCTTTGCTTAAGCTCGAGATCCATCTTTTTTAGCTCTGACCTTAAGGCCATTATCTCGCGATTTGAGTAGCGCATGCTTTCCCCAATTAGGCGTGAAACGATCCATGTGCTGGCAGCCCAGTTATACCAACGAGGCTTACCTAAGCGGGGGTTTAGTGAGCCTGCCAATAATAGCAGTGAATCGACCGACTCTGGTGCGAGTAAGGCGATTTTAGGCGCGATCGACGCGCCCAACGAATGACCGACGATGGTCCATTTCTTGTCAGGATATTGACGCATGATGGCAGATATTGATTGTGCTTGAAGCATAAAGTCGCCATTGACTTGTCGCTTGGGCAGCGCTGACAAGCCCCAACCCATTCTATCCACTGCGACCATATAAAAATCGTCTCGCATGCGAGGGTTCTCAAGGTAACGTTCAAAGGCTCCCCAGCCGCCGGGCGTACCGTGTACGAATATTATTCCGGGTTTGGTTTTATCGCCCGCCGCAGCGTAATGAATTTTATAAGGCTCGACAACTTTATCTTGTGTGCTTTTCTCTTCTCTCGCTAGCGCTACTCTAAACTCCGTGAGTTTAAATTCAATCTTTGGATGCAATGCTGGTGAGCGTTTGTAAGGTTGCGCCAACACCTCAACATTAGATATCAAAATCGCTAAAACGCTCGACGTGAAGAGCGCAATGAACCAGGTTTTCTTCGATTTAATTACACTCATAGACAGTCGGTTGCTAGGGTTTGATTTGGGTCAAAATAAGTGGGTTAACGTAGGCGCCGTTAATCAGTGTTTGCCATACCAAGCGCTTAGTATCGTTAGCCTCGTCGGTTGCAGATGGTAGTCTACCAATGACCGCGCCGGCGACGATCCCATTACCGACGTCAACCGTTAAATCACCCAAGCCTGAAATTACACTGTATAAGCCACGTCCGTGGTCTAGAAAAACGACGGATGAGCCATCTTCTAATACACTGGTTTTCGAGACGATGGCATTTTGCGGTGCAACCACCATGCCCAGTTGCGTGGTCGCCAAGCTAATTGAGTTCGGGACGTGTAAGGTTTCGCGCTCAACATCGTACATTTTATGGCCAAAGGTATCAGACCAATTCCCTTCAAACGGAAATCGTAGCGGCAGCGAGGGCTGCCGAGTGTTGCTGAAGTCAATGTCGCTTAAGCTTTTGTGGTCGAGCAATACCGACCAGTTCTTATTAGCGTCATCCGCTGAATCAAACTCCGAAAATGGGTAAGATTTTTGACGCACTATTACTTTTATGTGCTCTCCGGGTGTGTCTTTTATGCCATTTTTGACGTAACTAACGTATTCGCCCGGGAGCAAGTCCAAGCCTAGGCCAACCAATACACGCCAGTCATTCTTGCCCTCCAGTATCACCGGTTCTCGCAGGCCAAATTTGACCTCAGGCAGTTCTGAAGAGCGTTTCTCAAAGCGAAATTCGGCGATACCACCAGGGTAGTTAAACGCATCTTCGGCTAGGGCGTTTAACGATAGTAATAATGCGAAAAGCGTGACAACCCCTTTAGTTGATATGGCAACCCTCATTTATTTCGCGACCTTAAGAACGTTACAATTTAAGGAACCGTCGCTCAGCATGACGGTGATTTCGTCGTTAGCATTTACTTGGCTACTGGCTTTTATAATGGTGTTCTTTTGGTCTCGTGTAATTGAAAAACCTCGATCGAGCGTGGCGAGTGGGCTGACTAAGTTTAATTGCCCAGCTAAATTTTCCACACTTTTTCGCGTTGTGCTTAATTGGCCTTGCGCGGCTCGATTTGCACGCTGCGCTAGCGCCACGGTAGCCGCGCGGTTACGTGCTAAAAATTTTGTCGGTTTTTGCGCAGCGATGCGTCGAGCTTGGTTGCTTGCTTGGCGGGTTTGTTGTTGTAGATTGCCAAGCATATTACGTTTGAGACGCGCACCAAGTTGGGTGAGCCGATCACGGTTCAACTGTAATTGCCGCCGCGGGTGAACCAATTGCTTGGCGAGCATATCAACCTGTTGAGATTGGCGTTGCATTAGCCGCTCAAAACTACGTGGTAACCGAAATTGTAAGCTCACAAGTTGGTTGCTCAATTGTTCAGCATCCGGGCTGACCAACTCGGCGGCGGCGGTAGGGGTAGGCGCACGCAAGTCTGCCACCAAGTCGGCGATAGTCACATCAACTTCATGACCAACGCCGCTGACGATCGGGATAGGGCAGCGATGAATTTCACGCGCAAGGTCTTCGTGATTAAAGCACCATAAGTCCTCCAATGAGCCGCCGCCACGGCTGAGCAATAGAACATCACATTGTTGGTGCTGAACAGCATCACGAATAGCGGTGATAATCGAGCTTGCCGCGGTCTCGCCCTGTACGACAGCGGGATACAAGGTGACCGGAAGCCCAGGGCAGCGGCGCTTTAGCGCGCTGATAATGTCGCGCACGGCTGCGCCCGTTGGAGAAGATACAATGCCAATGCGCTTTGGCAACGACGGTAGGGCTCGTTTGTGCGCGTGATCAAACAGACCTTCGTTATTGAGCTTGTCTTTTAGCTCTTCAAAGCGTCGCTGCAAAACGCCTTCGCCGGCTTCCTCAATGTGCTGCACAATGCATTGCAGATCACCACGCGCAGTGTAAACCGATATCTTTGCTCGCACGCGCACTAAATCACCCGCTTTTGGCCGATAGCGACTAACGCTGGCGCGGCCTTTAAACATCGCGCAGCGCAATTGTGAACGTTCGTCCTTTAAACTGAAATAAAGGTGTCCTGACGCGGGAGCGCTCAACGAAGACAGTTCGCCTTCGATCCAAATTTCAGGGTAGCTTGTCTCCATCAAACGCCGCATCTCGTCGGTAAGCTGGCTTACTTGATAAACGTTATGAGTGCGATTCATTGGCAAATGTTAAGCGAGAGCTGGAAGATTGCCCTAATGATAAACCAAACTCGCTAAACTGAAATTAATTAGCACATTTTTTTACGAAAACGAGTCATGTATATAGGCGTGAGCATCAGCCTTCGCTATAATCGCCCCTCGGTGGTGGTTAGTCTCCACAGTGGCGATAGGTTGTGAACCCGGTCAGGCCCGGAAGGGAGCAGCCGCAGCAATTGATTCGGGTGCTGTGATCAGGTTAGCCACCACTTTTTCGTTTAACGCTTCTTGAACCCTGGCGGCTAACAGGTGTCTTGTATAGCTAAAGGCTTTTTATAGCTAAAGGCTTTAAAGATATAGCTAAAGGCTTAATACATAGCTAAAGGCTTTTTAAAACGTAAGCCCAAGGTTTGTTAGGGCTGATAAAGCATTCAGAAATTGAAGCGTTCAGAAATTTGCGCGCGACGTGGCGTTAGTCGTTCTATATCGAGAAATTAAGAACTAAGTCTGGTATTACTACTCTATGGCATATCTCGCACTTGCACGAAAATGGCGACCCAAGACTTTTTCCGAAGTTGTTGGGCAAACGCATGTGGTGCAAGCATTATCGAATGCCCTAGACTCAGGACGAGTGCATCATGCTTTTTTGTTTGCGGGCACTCGCGGAGTTGGCAAAACGACCTTGGCGCGCATATTTGCAAAGTCGCTAAACTGTGAGGAGGGCACCAGTGCTGAACCGTGTCAGAAATGCGATACCTGCGTTTCAATTGACGAGGGCCGATATGTTGACCTTATTGAAGTAGATGCGGCGTCTCGTACCAAGGTTGACGACACGCGTGAACTGCTTGAGAAAGTCCAGTACGCACCTACCTATGGAAAAATTAAAGTCTTCCTAATTGACGAAGTACACATGCTGTCTACGCACAGTTTTAATGCCTTGTTGAAAACGTTGGAAGAGCCTCCCGAACACGTCAAATTTTTGTTCGCCACCACTGATCCACAAAAATTACCGGTTACGGTGCTGTCGCGTTGCTTACAGTTTAATTTACGGGCGATGCGCCCAGAGCAAGTCGAGAATCAATTAATTAAGATCCTTGGTAAAGAGGATATCGCTTTTGATCAGGCCGCGTTACATGCCATCGCTAAAGCGGCGGATGGCAGTATGCGAGATGGGCTGAGCTTGCTTGATCAGGCGATTGCGCAAGGTGGTGGTGATGTAAAATTAGCCGACGTTGAGGGCATGCTAGGCACTATTAAAAGTGCCCACACCGAAGCGATTTTGCGGGCCCTAGCTGCGCACGATGTTGATCAAGCGCTGGCAGTTGTCGCTGACATGGCCGACAGTGCCGTCGACTTTTCAATTGCTTTAGACGACATATTGATGCAGCTCTACTATGTTTCGTTAGCACAGCTTGCACCGAACGCTTTGGCTACGACTGACGCAAATGCCGCTTTGATCACTCACGTGGCTGAGATGATTCCCGTGGAGACCTTGCAATTATTCTATCAAATCGGTTTGATCAGCAAACGTGATATTCCGCTAGCGCCTAGTTTGCGGGTCGGTTTCGAGATGGCTTTGTTGCGGATGCTGGCGTTTGAGCCCAGCGAAGACCCGGTTGTAACTGCGACCTCGGCGGCGCCTGAACCTCAGGCGCGAACCATGAATACCGTTTCTGCATCAAACGTCACGACCGCGGCAGCCCCGCAAGCGCAGATCGCACCTGCTCCTGCACCTGCACCTGCACCTGCACCTGCTCCTGCTCCTGCTCCTGCTCCTGCTCCTGCTCCTGCTCCTGCTGCGATGCCGCAGATGGCTCCGACTCCTCGAGCTTCTACAGCGGCCATGACTGCGCCTGCTATAGACGCAGCATCTCAAGCCAGTATTATTGCGGTAACCTTGGCCGGCAATAATGAATGGGGTGAATTGGTAGAACAAACCAAGCTCGACGGTTTTGCTAAAGAGTTAGCAATGAATTGCGCGTGCGAGCGTTTAAACGACGAAAAGGTAGTGCTTAGTCTTTCTCCTAGAACCGAACACTTACTGCGCCCCGATCGGATCGACAGCATTCAAGCCGCGCTGCGTGAGTATTTGAACTCGCAGGTGGTGGTGACCTTAGATGTGGAAGAGTCTGATAAAGAAACGCCGGCAGATTGTTTGGCGCGTCTAGGGTATGAACAGCTTGAACAAACTAAGGAAAATATTAAGAATGACCCCGGAGTGAAGGCGATTATGTCTGAGTTCGGAGCAACGTTAAACGAAGAATCAATTAAGCCACTTTGACTAGTTGGCGGTGTTAAATAGCGAGTTTTAGTATGATGAAAGGCGGATTAGGTAACTTAATGAAGCAAGCGCAAGCGATGCAGGAAAATATGCAGAAGGCGCAAGAGGAGCTAGCCAACATTGAAGTCACCGGTGAGTCTGGTGGCGGTATGGTGTCGCTTGTTATGAATTGCCGTCATGATGTCAAGCGAGTGTCGATTGACCCTGACTTGTTAGGTGACATCAATGATAAGGAAGTTCTTGAGGACCTAGTCGCTGCGGCAATGAACGATGCAGTACGTAAGGTTGAAAAAACCTCTAAGGAAAAAATGGCCGGTTTAACGGGCGGTTTAGATATTCCTGGCATGAAAATGCCGTTTTAGGGGTAGGATGGCAATTTCAGCGGCAATCGAAGCCCTTAAAGATGCGCTCAAAGCGTTGCCGGGGGTTGGCCCTAAAAACGCACAACGCATGGCGTTTCATCTAATGGAACGTAATCGAGAGGGTGCCAAAGTAATTGCGGACGCGCTAAATGATGCGTTGGAGCGAGTCACCAGCTGTCAACGTTGCAATACGTTTTGCGAAACCGAAATTTGCGAAATTTGTTCGTCGGAAAAACGTGATAAGCAACTACTTTGCGTGGTGGAAACGCCAGCCGACCTCAACGCCATAGAACAAGTCGGCGCCTATCAAGGTTTGTACTTTGTATTAATGGGCCGTTTGTCGCCGCTCGAGGGCATTGGTCCTGACAAGTTGGGTTTTAAGCGTTTGAACAGGTTGGTGGCCGAAAACGATATTCGCGAAGTCGTCATCGCCACCAATATCACCGCAGAAGGTGAGACCACCGCCGACTATACCCAGCAAATGTTAGCGCCCTACGATGTTGCTATTACTCGCTTGGCTCGCGGCGTGCCGGTGGGTGGCGAATTAGAATACATGGATCAACGTACTCTGGCGGCCGCATTCAAAGAACGTCGGCCCACCTAAAGCTCTATTTCAGGCGTGCTAGCCGAGTGGGTATGTGCGAGCGGGTGTGTGTCGTCACCGTGATAAGTGAACACCATGGAATACTTTGTTTTATCTGTTTTATTGCGGCCCGCAGCATGAAAGCAATGCGCGCTGAATAATAGGACGTCGCCTTGCTCAAGGCAGACTACGCGTTGGGTCGCTAAGCGATATTGGTTATCAGGGTGATCTGGTTTTAGGAATTGAGCCTCATCGAGTGCGCGCTCTTTAACCTCCCAGCGATGCGAGCCAGGGAGAATTTTCATGGCGCCATTCTCTTTTTGCTCGTCGCCCAGCGCAAACCACGCGTTAATCAAATACTTGTTACTAAAGTTCCAATAACGAGTGTCTCTATGCCATAAAGTCTCGGAGCTATAGGCTGCTTGCTTGGTCATCACGCAGTTGTGGTGGTTGGGGTTAAGCCGTATTTGTTGGCACTCAAGTATTTGACGGACAGCACCAGTGATCTCAGCCCGCCGAGCTTGCGCCTTGAAAAGCGGGTCTCGTTGATAGGCCATCAACAAGCGTCGAATCGTATTGCCACCTTCATCGCTGATGCTCTCAGGGGCGCCAGGGTAGTGCACATCGGCCTCTAGCTCAAAGGGGCTTAGCCGCTGATGAAGGTGTGTTTGTGTTAAGGCTCTCAGTTTGGCGACCTCGTCGGCAGCCAATAGTTTAGGTAAAACTAAGTATCCGTCGATCTTAAATTGTTGAATTTGCGCGAAACTTAATAGCATGATTTACGTCGGTGTGTGGGCTAACTTGATTTTGAAGTTTCGATGATCATTAGGATCATCGACGGTGGGCGATAAAATAACAGAATTGCCGCAAACAATGGTTTTCTCAGAGTCGATTTTAACTTAACCTTAGGGATTGAACTAAATATAATAAAAAGCTCCCAATTTGTCGTGAATAAGCCTCTCGTTTTTGCTGGTTCGTGGCGCTTTTCCTATTACTGCTGTGTCATAAATAGGTTGAACCTTTGCTGTTTCAGGTAGCTTTTACAATCAATGGCTTAGTTGCCAAACCGGGGATGGTTAAGGACCATTAATGCGCTTAAAACACATTAAACTTTCGGGCTTTAAGTCGTTTGTCGACACGACTAAAGTCTCAGTTCCAAATAATTTGATCGGTATCGTTGGTCCGAACGGTTGCGGAAAATCTAATGTAATCGATGCAATACGCTGGGTGATGGGTGAGTCCTCGGCCAAAACCTTGCGTGGCGACAGTATGGAGGACGTGATTTTTAACGGCTCTGCTGCACGTAAGCCGGTTAATCGTGCCTATGTCGAACTCGTGTTCGATAATTCTGATGGCACCGCACCCGGCTCGTACGCCAAATTTGGCGAAATTGCTATTCGCAGAGAGCTAATGCGCGAAGTGGGCTCTAAATATTTCATCAATAAAGTTCGCTGCCGTCGCAAAGATATTCAGGATATTTTTTTGGGCACGGGCTTAGGGCCGCGCTCATACTCGATTATCGAGCAAGGCATGGTAGGTCGAATTGTCGAATCTAAACCCGAAGATCTACGCGTGCTGATTGAAGAAGCTGCAGGAATTTCGAAATACAAAGAACGACGTCGCGAGACCGGTAATCGGATTCGCCATACACGCGATAACCTGAGTCGAGTCGAAGACATTGTTGGCGAGTTAGAGACACAGCTACGTCGACTCAAGCGCCAAGCCAACGAGGCCGAACGATATAAAAAGCTCAAAGAAGAACAGCGTGAGCTCGACGCAACATTGAAGACCGTTCGTTGGTCACATTTGCATGATCAGGTTAAGGCGAAAGACGTTGAGCTGGAGCGTTTGCAAACTGAATTCGAATCACAAGTTACTGAACAGCGCGATGTCGAATCACAAATCGAGGCGATGCGCCAAGAGCAGGTAGCACTGACCGAGGTGTTGAACAAAGTACAAGCAGATTATTATGGCATTGGTGGTGAAATCGCTGCGCTCGAGCAATCCATCGAGCATACTCGGGTGACTCGCCAGCAACAACAAGATGAGTTTCAGCGGCTCGCCGATTCAGAACGCGAAGCCTCGCAACACTTGGAACTTGACCAAACTCGCTTAGCGGAAGCTGAGTTGTTGCAAGTTGATCTTGAGCCGATGGTTGAAACACTTGCCGAGTCGTACGAAATGGCGAATGCTCAATTTCAAACGGCCAATGAAGAGTTTCAAATTTGGCAGCAAGAATGGGAGCAACTAAATCGTGATGCCGCTGATCCTGAGAAGGAGCGCGAAGTCCAATCCGCGCGTATTGAGCAACACGACCGCCAAATTCATCACTTCTCACAACGCAGCGCGCAGGTCACGAATACGCTGCAAGAAATCGACGCCAAGATTAATATAGATGAGATTAATCAGCTCAAAGAGTCGGTTGCGGTAATCGATGAGGAATGCACGCAACTTGAAACGTCGTTGCAGGAACGTGATCAGCAAATTGTAAGCTTGCGCACCGAGCTTGACGAACGTCGAGAGCGCTACAACCTAGTGCGTCATAAGTTACAAGACGATTCAGCACAGCTTAATTCCCTAAAATCTTTGCAAGCGGCTGCGCTTGGTGAGGACAACAAAGAGGTGAATAAGTGGCTGCAAATGCGCGGCATCAAAGACAATGAGCGGGTGGCCTCTAAATTACAGGTCAAGAGCGGTTGGGAACTTGCGGTTGATACCGTGCTCAGTCGCCAAGTCAATGCAATTTCTGTGTCTAAGCTTGAAGAGTTTTCAGCGGACTTAAGCGATTTTAAGGGCGGGCGCGTGTGGCTAGTCGATCAAAGCTCGGCGCCAGTCGAACAAGATGGTCAAACGCTAGACCGCCTGGCTGAGAAAGTCAGCGCTCAAGATGTGCAGGTTGATGGTTGGTTCCAAGGTGTTTATACGGTAGACACTGTTGCTGATGCGCTGCGCAGTCGCCATAAATTGGCGGCCCACGAATCTATCGTGACGCGCGACGGTTGCTGGGTTGGCACTAACTGGGCATCTTTTGGAACGGATCAAGCTGAAGGTGGTGTGTTACAACGTGAGGCGAAGATAGAAAAGCTCACCGACAGCGTCGACATGGCAAGTCATGATCTACAAAAAATTCAGACGCAGGCCGAGAATGATCAAGCGGCGATTAAAGAATTGGAATCGGGGCGCGAGCAAGCGCGAAGTGAGTTTCGTAATAAATCACACCAACGCACTGACTTGCACAATCGACTAGGCGCAATCGAGGCTCGCAGCGTCGAGCTCTTAGCTCAGCGCGATGGCTTACTAATCGAGCAGCAAGAGCTAAATGATCAATTAGCGAATGCCAAAGATGAAGTCAGCGCGGCGCATAAATTGATGGAAGATGCTAAAGAGCTCGCGGTAAATTTTGATCAACGCCGACAAGAATTAAGTAGCCAGCGCGGAGTGCTGACTGAAACCTTAGAGCAAGCTCGAACCCACGAACGTCAAGCTAGAGACGAACGTCAAGCAAAGCAAATCGAGTTAGAGCGCTTGCAGTCAAATCGCACCAGTTTGGTTGAGAGCATTGCGCGACTAAGCCAGCAATTAGAGGGTCAGTTGGCACGACGTACTGAGTTGGCTGCAATTATTGACAGTACAGAAGACCCAACAGAGGGCATGCGCGAGCAATTGCAAACCTTGCTGGAGAGCCGTTTAAGTGTCGAACGAGACCTGTCTAAAGCGCGCAACGATTTGGCTGACTTTGAAAGCCAAATGCAAAACGCGGATCAGCAGCGTTTGGGGTTTGACCGTAAATCAAAAACCGTGCGTGATAGCTTAGAGCAGATTCGCATGGCGCGCCAAGAGGTGCTGGTGCGCAGAAACACTATCTCCGAGGAGATGCAGAAAACCGAAGAGGAAATGTTGTTGGCGCAACAAGCCTTGGCCGACGATATTGAGTTGAGCCAATTGGAGCAGCAGCTTGCCGACGTAATTCGTAAGGTAGAGCGTATCGGCGCGGTTAATCTCGTCGCTATTGATGAGTATGAAGAGTGTTCCGAGCGAAAAGTCTATCTTGATAAACAGCACGCAGACCTTACCGAGGCAATGGCGACCCTAGAGGCAGCGATTGCTAAAATTGATAAAGAGACACGCAGCCGCTTCAAAGAAACGTTTGATGCCTTGAACGAGGGCTTCAAAAATTTCTTTCCGAAACTTTTCGGCGGTGGTAGCGCGTATCTAGAGCTGACTGGCAAAGACATGCTCGATACCGGGGTTGGCGTTATGGCCCGCCCCCCCGGCAAACGTAATAGCACTATCGCGTTGTTGTCTGGTGGTGAGAAGGCCTTGACCGCGGTGTCACTCTTATTCGCATTTTTCGAGTTAAATCCCGCCCCGTTTTGTGTGCTTGATGAAGTTGACGCGCCAATGGATGATGCCAACGTAGAACGTTACGCGGGAGTACTAAAACAATTGGGTGAAAAGACTCAATTACTGTTTATTACCCACAATAAAATTACGATGGAAGTAGCCGATATCTTGGTGGGTGTCACCATGGCTGAACCGGGCGTGTCGCGCCTGGTGGCGGTGGATGTTGCTGAAGCTGCAGCAATGGTTGCAAACTAAACTTGGTTGTTAACTTAATGGTATCTAATGAGTCGTGAGTGAGCTATATCTAATTTTCTTTATTGTCGGCTTGCTTATTTTTTGCGGTATTGTTGCGTATTCAATGATGCAGCAGCGTAAGAAACGCCCTAAAGGACGGGACGATTCTGTCGACCCCTTATTCACAGACCCAGGGCAGACTAAAGAGCCAGTTGCAACCCCAACCACAACAGGCGGCCCCAGCGCTAACCTAACTGCGGCGAGAGGGCAGACAAGTAGCGTTGAACCGCAGCAAAATCAGATGCCCGTCGAACCTAGCTTGTCCGATATGGACACCCTTGGAGCTGCGCCGGAGGTTACCCAGACCACTGAGTCGAATAAAGCGGTTGGTACAACAACGAGCGCAACGGCTAATACAGAACCAAATTCGACGAGAAAAGGTGAGCAGACTAAAAAAGCGCCGCGCTTAGAGAGTGATGTTGAGCTGGGCGAATCGAAAAGCCAAAAAGCTGGCGGCACCGCGGCACCAAGCGTAAATAGTGAAGACACCTCAACGGTATCGGCCGAAATTCATAAGGCCGAGCTTGCCTCTAAGCCGCAACTCGATCGCGATTCTTCCACCGTAGTTACGGAGCTTGTGGCGCGCATCAACAACGCTGAACCGATAGAACAACAAGGTCTATTGGCCCTGTTTCGTAAACACGATTTCAAATTTCATCGCAAAGTTCATATCTATGGTTTGAATCAACTAACTGATATGTGGCGCGATATCGAATTCGAAATGCCGTCTGCGCGTTTTGTCGAGCTCGGAGTTTCAATACAACTTGCGGATCGTGAAGGTGCTATGACGCAAAAAGAACTGCACGATTTTCAGCAGATGGTGCTTGAGTTCACGAATGAGTATGATGCGCCATTTGAGTTTTCAATGAATATTGATAATGCGCTAAAGCAGGCGCTTGCACTTGATCAGATTGGTCGACGCTATGATTCTATGGCGGTGCTAAATGTCGTGCCTAAATCGAAGGCTGGCTTTCGTATGGCCGACATTGAGAGCTGCGCGCGTGATTTGATGATGTCGACTGATAAGAACGGCATCTTCATGAAAACCCATGGTCAGAAAAATAATATTACTGTGCTCTACCGTCTAGCCTGCACCGACGGGTCGGGGCAGTTTGGTATTTCCAGCGGCTCAAATACGTCCGTGCACGACCTTGTTGTGTATATGAATGTGCCGGCAACTGAAGACCCCGAAATGGTTTTTCAAGAAATGGTTAAAGATGCAAACAGCTTAGCGACCTGGCTTGACGGTAAAGTTGTCGATCGACAAGGTCGTGGTATGACACAGCGTTCATACTCACTATTGATGCAGCAGGTGTCGGATATCGCATTCAGCATGCAACAGGACGGTTTCACCCCGGGTGATGCGGTCGCTAAAAAATTGTTTTAAGGTTTTTCTTATCTACTATGTCAGATTTTAGCAGCGCCCAGCAACGGCATGCGGCATTAAGCGCTGAGATAGAGGCGCACAATCGTCTTTACTATACACAAGACGCGCCAACCATTACCGACTTCGAATACGACCGCTTAATGCAAGCGCTACTGGCGCTGGAAAGTGAGCACCCCAGTTTGCTGACGTCCGCATCACCGTCGCAGCGAGTCGGTTCGGCACCGCGCGACGAGTTCACTCAAATTCGACATGAAAAGCCAATGCTGTCGCTTAGTAACGGTTTTAATGATGACGATATTTTTGAGTTTGATCGGCGTTTGCACAAAGAGCTAGGACAACCAGAAGAGACTGTCTTTGACTATGTAGCCGAGCCAAAGCTCGACGGGCTAGCCGTGAGTGTATTGTACGAAAACGGCCAGTTTAAATACGCGGCAACTCGCGGCGACGGCAAGGTTGGCGAAGACATTACTCAAAATGTAAAAACCATTCGCAGCCTGCCATTGAGTTTACCGGCCGGAGCGCCCGATCGCTTAGAAGTACGTGGTGAAGTCTTTATGTCACACGCCGGTTTTTCCAAGTTAAATGCCGCGCAAGCCGACGCGGAGAAGAAAGTATTCGTAAACCCGCGCAATGCGGCGGCCGGCAGTCTGCGACAGCTCGATAGTAAAATTACGGCCAGCCGCCCGTTAGATATTTTCATTTACTCTCTGGGTGTCATCAGTGATGAAACGTTCGCAATGACTCATTTCGATACCTTAGAACGGTTGGGCGCACTGGGATTTCCAATTTGCCCGTTACGTGAGCGCGTTACCGGCGCTCAAGGTTGCCTTGATTATTTTAGCTCGCTCTCAAAACGGCGCAGTGCCTTAGACTATGAAATTGATGGCATTGTCTATAAGCTTGACCGCCTTGATTGGCAACGCGCAGCGGGGTTTATTGCCAAAGCACCGCGCTGGGCACTGGCGCACAAATTTCCGGCGCAAGAGAAGAGCACCATTGTGCGAGACATTGAGGTGCAGGTTGGACGCACTGGCGCTATTACTCCGGTCGCGCGTCTAGAGCCCTTGTTTGTTGGCGGCGTGACGGTTTCAAATGTGACCTTACACAATCAATCGGAAATTGCCCGTTTGGGTATTCGCGTTGGCGATACCGTGGTCGTGCGCCGAGCGGGCGACGTTATTCCTCAAATAGTGTCGGTTAATTTGGATAAACGTGCGGCGAATTCGGTGGCGTACGAATTTCCTACCGCGTGCCCGGTTTGTGGTTCAGGAATCCTTGTTGAAGGCGAGGGCGTTATTGCAAGGTGCAGCGGCGGTTTAAGTTGCGCTGCGCAGGTGAAGCAAGCGATTAAACACTTCGTTTCACGCAAGGCGATGGACATCGACGGTATGGGTGACAAAATTGTAGACGTATTGGTAGATGATAAGAGAATCGGAGACGTTGCGGATTTATACGCGCTTAGTTTTGAACAGATAGTGAGCCTTGAGGGTTTCGCGGACAAATCGGCACAAAACTTAATTGAGAGTATCGCCAAAAGTCGGCATACCGAGTTGCCAAGGTTGCTCTACGCATTGGGTATACCGCAGGTTGGCGAAAGCACTGCCGAGCAATTGGCGAATACGTTTGGTTCAATGGATGCATTAGCCGACGCAAACGTTGATCGTTTAGAGTCGCTGCCTGACATTGGTCCTATTGTCGCCGACAACATTGTTCGTTTCTTCGATCAGGATAGCAATCGCTTGGTGATTCAGTCTCTGTTTGATAGAGGGGTGACGTATGATGAGATCGATATCGCAGACTTGCCCGACCCTGATTCCTTACCAATGGCGGGCAAGACGATAGTCCTGACCGGCACTTTAAGCAGTTTGAGTCGTTCCGACGCGAAGAAAAAATTACAAGCCTTAGGTGCCAAAGTCACCGGTAGCGTTTCCAAAAAGACCGACATGGTTATTGTGGGGAGCGATGCTGGCAGTAAGGCAGCGAAAGCCGAGGAGCTTGGAATTGATATGCTTGATGAAGACGCTTTGCTTGCGTTGATCGAAGCTTAAAGTTTATTGTTCGCGATCCGTATTTTAATATTCGGCATGGATATAATGGTCGCGGGTTCAGGTGTGCCTTGGTCTAGCGGGGTCAATTTCGGAATTTCAATGTGCATTGGGTAACGCTGACAAATCAGCCAGCAAATTTCTTCTAAAAGCTCTATGTCGAGCAAGTCGTCGGCCATCTCGCCTCGCATTGAATCGGCGGTTTCGCCGAGTATATCTAACACAATATTTACGCTTAGAGTATCCTTTAAATGGCGACATCGGCAGCGTGCATAACTTTGTGAAATAACGTCTTTAAGAAAATTTTGATGACTGCTTTCGCTGGCAAATAAGTTTTTTAAGTGATTTGCGCGCGGATTTAGCAGGCATTGCGAATCACCCAGCTCGTCGGCAATAAAGCGCCAGAACTCTATAAACTTGATCTTCTCGGTGCTGCTCATCACTAAATTCTTTTTCCACGATAATTTATCGTATCAGTTGCGCTATTGTCTAAGCTTCGGTGCGTGTTAAAATTCGCCGCTGCCCGTTTGTCTCGGGCGTCAATTTGAATTAATTAATTTCGTCGTTTCAATTAATTCGAGGCACTAACCTACCGTACCGCCTGGCCAAATTTGAGTCAAATTCATTTGCCAGCGTTGCGATTAATAATTTTTAAATGAAGTTTTAGAGACCCCCATGAGTGATCAATCTGCCGCTGGCCACCAGCGACTGTTTAACGTAGCCATCGTTGGTGCCACTGGCGCCGTTGGTGAAACCCTGTTGGAAGTGCTAGAAGAGCGAGAATTTCCGGTAGACAATTTATACCTGCTGGCCAGCGAGCGATCGGCTGGCTCCACTAAGAAGTTTAGAGGTAAGAGTATTCGAGTCGAAGATTTGGCCGGTTTCGATTTTTCAAAAGCACATGTTGGTTTGTTTTCTGCCGGAGGATCAATTTCTGCCGAATTCGCACCAATTGCAGCCGCAGCCGGGTGTGTGGTGGTCGATAACACCTCGCATTTTCGCTATGACGACGACAAGCCGTTAGTGGTGCCTGAGGTTAATGCGCACGCGATTGCTCAATATAAAGATACGAATATCATCGCCAACCCGAATTGTTCGACAATTCAGATGCTAGTTGCGCTAAAACCAATTCACGATGCGGTGGGTATTGAGCGTATTAATGTGTGCACCTATCAAGCTGTGTCTGGCAGCGGCAAGCCGGCAATGGAAGAACTGGCAGGCCAGACTGCAAATTTACTCAACGCCAAGAAGGTTGAAACCAGTGTTTATCCCAAGCAGATCGCGTTCAATGCCTTACCTCAAATCGATGTGTTTTTGGAAAATGGGTACACCAAAGAAGAAATGAAGATGGTCTGGGAAACCAAAAAAATTATGGGCGATGATTCGATCGAGGTTAATCCGACTGCAGTCCGCATACCGGTGTTTTTTGGTCATTCTGAGGCTTGCCACATAGAGACCAAAGAGAAAATTAGCGCGGAACAGGTAAGCAAGCTGCTAAACGACGCGCCGGGCATCAAAGTTATTGATGCTCGTGAAGACGGCGGTTATCCGACAGCAGTTACCGACGCAGCGGGGAATGACGCCGTTTATGTTGGTCGCATCCGCGACGATATTTCGCACCCTCGAGGCATTAATCTATGGGTTGTATCAGATAATGTGCGCAAGGGCGCCGCGACCAATAGCGTACAAATCGCTGAGCTGTTGGTACGCGATTATCTTTAATAAAAGACCGCTGCGTAACAACTCAGCTAGTTAGACGCTTGAGTATTATTCGTTGACTGCAAAACTAGACAGGCTTTCCAATAGATTTAACTGTTGATTTGCTAAAAAGTGATGTAAGTTGTTACAATGCAGTGCTAACTACCTAAAACTTATAAAAAAAATCACTTTTTGATTAACAAATACTACGCTTGCTTGTATCGCACGGCACCAATTCTGAGACTTTTCAGGAACTTATGTGTGCTGAGAAGTCGTAGGGAAAATCTGAAAGCCCGGAGTATTTCAATGGCAAATCGAAAAATAACGTTTTCAAAAACTAAACTAGCGCGCTCTATCTCCGTTAGTAAGGCAAGCACGGCTAAGCAAATTGGGGTTGCAGCTGCGCTATTACTTGGTGCTAGTAACGTCAGTGCATTGGGTTTGGGCTCTCTTGAAATCGACTCGAACTTAGATCAACCGCTTAAAGGCACTATCGAGCTTAACTCGGCTGTTGGTGATGATCTTGATACGGTAACGGCGGTGATTGCGTCAAAAGAAGATTTTGACAGCCTTGGTATCGATTACCCTGGCTATCTGAAAGACATTAGTTTATCGGTGGACAAAAGCAACGAAGGCACGACGCTTTTGATTAGTAGTAATAATGTAATCATTAAAGAGCCGTTCATCCATTTCTTAGTCAGAGTTGAATGGTCTGGCGGCAGTTTCTTGCGCGAATACACCGCTCTAATAGACCCCCCGGTATACGCGGCGGAATCGCCACAATCAATTGCGCAACCACGAGAAGTGGGCACCGACCAATCGTATCAATCAGATACTACCGAAGCACCGGAAGTCGTTGACGACGCTCTTGATGACGTGATTGCCGAAGAGCAAGTAGAAGAAGTGGCTGACCAAGAAGCACCACTTATTGAAGACGATTTTTACAATGAAGGGGATGACAGCGTTGAGGAACAAGCTGACGGCTTGGTTGATAGCGGCGTCGATTCAGAACCTACCGATGCTCGATATGGCCCCGTTGAAAAGGGTGAATCATTAAGTTTGATTGCGCAAGAGTTACAGCGCCAGTTTCCCGATTTGAGTATTTATCAAATCATGCAGGTTTTGTTTCAAGAGAATCAAAGCTCGTTCATCAGCGGCAACATCAATGGCTTGATTCAGGGAGCTATTTTAAATATTGGCGACCTTGACACAATTCGTGCGGTTGATGTGCAAGAGTCCAAAGAATTTTTTCGCACTCAGTTAGCCGAGTGGGACCCAAGTGCTCTTATCGCGTCAGCGGATAGCGACTCGTCGATCAACGTCGGTCAAGATGACTATAATTTCAGTAGCGATAGCTCAAGTGACGCTTTTGGGTCAGCGCAGAGCGACACGGCAGATAGTTTTCAGGTTGGCTCGTCGACCGCGCAGGATGACTTTGTGTCGAGTGATCAAGGTGACAATCGCGAAGGGGAGGTGCTGGCGCTGCGACAAGAAATATCTCAGTTACAAACGTCATTGGCCTCTAGTGAGCTCGAGAATCAGGAGTTAAATGAGCGAATTTCATTGTTAGAAGGCCAGCTTGCTGACATGAACCGTTTGGTTAATCTTGATGTCGAAAACGCTGAGCTTGCTAATTTAGAGTCAACTTTAGCTGAGCAAAATTCGGCGAATGACGAAGATTCTAGCGCTTTGGATGAGTTTTTAAGCGATGCAGAACAACAAGCTAGTGACGTTGCGACGAATATCGATGAGTCGGCAGACGCGCTGGTCGATGGTATCGATGGCGCTCTCGATGGTAGTGACGAGCTGTTGGCACAAGGCGAGGAATTAACCGATGAATCCGGCGCTGCGATTGATGAGTTTCTAAGCGACACTGGAGACGAATTAAGCGACGCAGGTGATGCCTTAGTTGATAGCGCGAATGATGGTTTAGACTCGGTAATTGACGAAGCTGTTGATGTGGTGGACGAGACTGAATCTGTTGTGACTGCGCCCGCCACTCCTGTGACAACACAGAAATCCGAATCTTTCATTGATAAAGCTACGTCAGCAATTTTCGACGGCGGTCTTTGGAAAGTGATCGCTGGAATAGGTGCGTTGCTGGTCGCGGGTATTGGTCTGCTGCTATTTCGTCGACGCCAAGCAGATGAGGAGTTTGAGATTAGCATGTTGTCGATCGAGAGTAATTCTCACACGATTGCCAATTCTGAAGGGTCTGCGTCGGCGTCAATGTCGATGTCGCATACCGCATCAGTCGCCGACGAGGCGATTAATCCGGACAAAGAGACATCATTTCTAACGGTCTACAGCGATAGCGATGCAGTTGTGCAAGCCGACGAAGTTGATCCAGTCGCTGAGGCAGATGTCTATATTGCTTACGGTCGTGATGAGCAGGCTGAGGAGGTCTTGCTTGATGGTGTAGCCAGTCACCCAGATCGAGTCGATATCAAACAAAAATTATTAAGCCTTTATCACAAGCGTCAGAACGTTGAAGGTTTTGAGCGTATTGCTGAGGAATTGTACTCTCAGCGTGCTTCGTTAACGGGCGACGTATGGCAAGAAGTCAGCCAAATGGGGCAAGAGATTGCACCGAGTAACCCACTGTTTGGCTTATCAGGTGACGATCTCTCCACGGCCATCGAAGCCGATTCAGAGCTGAAAGTTGATGGTGACGCTGAACAAAGTGAGGTTAATGAAGCTCCTGAAGCGAGCGCTGCCGAAGACGACGCCGAGGATGACAGTGACGCGCTCGAGTTTGAATCCGCGATGCCTACCCCGCAAGAGATGCCTACCCCGCAAGAGAAGCCCGAGGTAGATGATGCGTCCGAACTGGTCGTAGAGTCTTTGAGTAACGACGAGTCTATTCAGTTGGTTAATTTTGATGATGGTCGTAGCGAAATTAGTGAGCTTGACGAAGTCGAAATCGATGCGCTGGATCTAAGCGAGAGCATTGACCTAGATGAAGATGTGTTAGAGCTAACGCTTGACGAGAGTGGTGATCTAGCTGATCTTGATGAGTTTGAGCAAACTTTTAGTGATGCGCCAGAGGTGAGTGATCTCGAGATTGATGCCGATTACGACGAGGCCCGTACCCAATTCGAATTAGCTAAAGTGTTCGTTGATCTTGGCGATGAAGACGGTGCACGTAAGATTTTGGTTGAATTGGTCGCTGATGAAAGTAATACCGCGAGTGTCTTAGACGACGCACGCGAGCTGCTGGATTCAATCAACGCTTAAATTCTTCGCCTAGCGCGAACGCGCCAAGGTGATCCTTTGTGCAAGCCTAAGCTCTTTTGAGCTTGGGCTTGTTTCGTTTTTCGCTATCAGGTGGCCAAAATATTATGAGATATGCAGCGTGCGTAGAGTATGACGGCTCGGCATTCAGTGGTTGGCAAACCCAAAAGCACGATGTGCGGACCGTACAAGAAGTTGTCGAGGCGGCTCTGAGTAAAGTAGCGAATCGGCCCACCCCAATTATTACCGCGGGTCGAACCGATGCCGCAGTGCATGCTACCCATCAAGTTATTCATTTTGACAGTGACGTTGAGCGTTCTGAGTTTGCATGGTGTCGAGGGACTAATCGATTTTTAGATCGTGATGTGCGTTTGCGCTGGGTGGTGCCAGTTGACGAAGAATTTCACGCCCGTTTCTCGGCGCTGTCGCGATCTTATCGATTTATTATCTATAATGCGCCAATTCAAAGTGCCTTGCACCGGCGCTATGTCAGTCATGAATATCGCGCGCTCGACACAGATTCAATGTCTCACGCCGCACAGGCATTACTCGGTGAGCACGATTTCAGTTCGTTTCGCGCGGCGGGCTGCCAAGCCCACTCGCCAGTTCGAACCATGCATCAGTTCTCGCTAAATTCGACTGGCCCGTGGATCTGGTTTGATGTGACGGCGAATGCATTTTTACAGCACATGGTTCGAAATATTGCGGGTTGTCTGATAGAGGTTGGGTGCGCTAAACGCAAACCCGATTGGATTGACTATCTACTAGACGTAAAGGACCGAACTAAGGGCGGTATTACCGCACCGCCAAATGGTTTATATTTGGCGGGTGTTGAGTATCCTGAACAATTTGTTGTACCCAGCAAGCATCAGAACATAGCGTATTGGGGAGATTAGCGACTAGATTCGCAGTACGTTGCAATGATTGAAATAGGTTGAAAAGCAAAGTAGACAATGACCAAGCTAGCTAAGCGCACGCGAATTAAGATTTGTGGCATGACTGACCCCAAGACGGTGGCCGCTGCCATAGACTTAGGGGTAGATGCAATCGGCATGATTCTGCATGCCAACAGCCCTCGTCAGATTGAGCTTGAGCAAGCTAAACTGATTCGTCAGACTGTGCCGGCTTTGGTCAGTTTAGTGGGGGTGTTTGTCGACGCGTCGGCGGATTTAATTACGCACTATCATCAAGCGATAGGCCTCGACTTGGTGCAGCTTCACGGTGACGAAAGCCCTGAGTTTGTGGGCGCTCTAGGTTTGCCGTATGTAAAGGCAATTCGTGCCAAGTCAACGGCCCAAGTATCGGCCGACATATCGGCGCATTCAGACGCGAGAGCGCTACTACTCGATCCTTATGTCAAAGGTCAGCATGGTGGCACTGGCCAAACCTTGGACTCGGCGCTATGGCCCAATCAAAGCGAGTTGCACGCCCGACTTATTCTAGCCGGTGGTTTATCGCCCGATAACCTAGTAGCACGTATGACCTTGTTGAGCCCATATGCGGTCGATTTGAACAGTGGTTTGGAGTTGTCTCCTGGTCGAAAATCTATACCGTTAATGGCGCAGGCTGTTCGCACAGTACGGGCTTACGACTCTCAAGCTTGCGATCTCTAAAAGGTGATAACGAAGGTGTTGATTATCAATGTTAAGATTAAGGCATAGAATGTGAAAGAAATTGATAAATCGTCGCGTACTCTCGAGCAGTGGGTTGACTACATTCAAGGCCTACATCACCGCCAGATCGAACTATCACTAGACCGCGTTAGGGACGTCTATTTGCGCTTGTTGCCAAATGGTTTGCGGTGCAAAGTAATCACCATCTCAGGCACTAATGGTAAAGGCAGTACGGCTGAACTGCTCGCGTCAATTTATCGTCAGGGCACGTATCGAGTAGGCAAGTACACGTCGCCACATCTTGTTGCGTTTAATGAAAGGATTAATATTAATGGTGAACCCGTAGATGATCTAAGTTTGCTTGATTCATTTGAACGGATCGAACTTGCTAGGCGTAACACTCCGATCACATTTTTTGAATACGGAACATTGGTCGCGATAGACCTATTTCATCGGGCCGCCGTGGATATCGCGATCATGGAGGTCGGTTTGGGTGGGCGCTTAGACGCGGTGAATATCCTGGATCCTGACGTGTCAATTGTGACCAGCATTTCGATTGACCATACCAGCTGGCTAGGGACGACAATAGAGGAAATCGCGCATGAGAAAGCAGGCATTGCGCGCCCAGGTAAGCCTTTAATTGTTGGTATCGCGACGCCACCTGATAGCATTGTTTCGCACGCTGAGCAGATCGGGGCAGAGTTGCAGGTCATCGACAACGATTTTGCATACACCTTGGATCAAAATAGCAATACCTGGTCGTGGCAGGGTCAAGGTTCAACGCTCAAGGAGTTACCGTTGCCTTATGCGCAGACAGGCGTGCAACTAACGAATTGCGCGTTGGCCTTGCAAGCGGTGGCAGTGATGCAAGCGTTTTTTCCGGTCAAAAGAACGGCGATAACGCTAGGTATCGGCGCCGCGTCGGTGCAAGGCCGATGCCAAGTACTGCAAGAGTCACCATTGATTGTGTTAGACGTGTCACATAATGAGACGTCGGTATCACGGCTAGCAACATTTATCAAAAATAAACATCTGGGTTCTGGCAAGGTGTTAGGTGTATGTGGCATGCTTCGCGATAAGGAGATAAAGGTTAGCCTGGACCAAGTTAGCTCCCAGATCGATCATTGGTTTGTTGCTGATATACACAATGAACGCGGAGCCACTGCGCGCGAAATCGAAACAATCATTGCGCACATTTCTTCGGCACCCGTCACCAAGTTTGAGCGCGTCGAACGCGCTTTTACCGAGGCTAGATCAACATTAACAGAGCGTGACTGTCTTGTTGTTTTTGGTTCCTTCCATATCGTAGGTGATATACTCGCGCTATTAGCTGAGGCGAAAATCGATGTTGATAAATAGACTAGCAAAATTAAGTGACGCACGAATGAGTCGAGCGGTTTCTATAACTTCGTATTTATAAATAGAATGTCTGAAAAACAAACACCCCAAGCGGACGCTGCAAGTGAGTTTGATATCAAGCACCGAATTACCGGCGCGGCGGTTCTGCTGTTCGTGGGGGCATTGGTATTACCATGGCTATTGGGGCCTCCAAGTGAGGCTAGCAAAGTTGACTCAAGCAAAGGCTTGCCTGATCAATCGTTGGTAGCCACGGCCGATATTCAGCCGGTCGGCGCGGATTCAGAGCAGGTATCGGCTTTGCTTGATGTTGAAGAGACGGTTTATATTTCGAAAATTACTCCGTTAGACGCACAGAGCGACAAAGAATTGGTTGCCGCGGCGAATAAGGCTGCTGACAAAAAGGCAGTTGCTCTTCCTGAGGCAGCTGTTGTTAGCGAGCCTAATAAGCCTCAAGCTCCTGCTAAAGACAGCATTGCAACTGACAAGGCTAAGGCAGTCTCAGACACGAGTGAGTCGGCTAAAAAGGCCGAAGAGCAAAAGTTGGCGGCCTCAAAAAAAGCCGCCGAAGATAAAAAGAAAGCCGAGCTTGCTAAAGCAAGAGAGGCTAAGACCAAGCGCGAAAAAGAGCAACGTGAGAAAGGCATTAAAGCGGCTATTGCAGCTGAATCCGCAGGTCAAAAAAATAGACAAACTCCGGTTGACGTCGGATGGGTCGTGCAAGTTGGTTTATTCACTGAAAAGAGCCGAGCCTTAGCGCTGGTAAGTGAATTAAAGAATAAAGGCTTTACCGCATCTAACAGTGTGGTTGACACTAATCGCGGCCCCAAAACCGGAACTCGCGTGTGGCTTGGCCCATTTGCGAAGCGCTCAGCGGCTCAAAGTGAGCAGCAACGATTAAAGTCCAAAGCAGGTAAAGAAGGCTTTATTCGAGTCTACCCTTAAATAATAAAATCGCGCTCTGTGCAGCGCAACTGAGAGGATAATATGGGCGGTTTTGATTGGGTAATAGGGGCGATTATTCTCGTTTCTATTTTGGTGGGAGTAATGCGTGGCTTTATCAAAGAGTCGATGTCGCTAATTAGCTGGATTTTAGCGGTTTGGTTGGGTGTCACGTTTTGCGTTGAAGCTGGCGAATTTATTAGTCAGTACGTCAATATTCCTAATCCGAAATTCCGCATGTCAGCGGGGTTTGCATTAGTATTCATCGGCACCTTGTTCGCCGGTGCCATTATCAGCTACACGATTACCAAAGTTTTTGTGCGGGGCCCAATTCGAGGCATTGACCGAGTGTTGGGCATCGGTTTTGGCGCGGTTCGCGGTGCAGCGATTGTCGTCGCTCTACTTGTTGTCGCGCGCGCGGCGGGCCAAGAAAGCGCAGGCTGGTGGCAAAGCTCGGGTTTGGTCGCTAAGTTTCGCCCTTTTGTTACCTACGCCGAAGAGTTATTGCCAGAGAGTTGGCAGACCGAAATCAACGAAGAAAAAAGTCCGCAGGATCGCGTGGTAGATCAAATATTGAAGAATGGCCAATCCTAGGAAGAGTCCTTAGCCAATCCTAGGAAGAGCCCTTACAAGGTCTAATAAATGTTTGCTTTTGCGTTAAACGCATCGGTAAATCATGTATCATTCCGCCTGATGAATGACTGTATCGGTGCTCAAAAGCATTTGTGTTTTTCCTTTACGCGTCTTATCTCCACGCATTTTTGATTAAATTTTGACCCAAACATCTCGATTGAGAGCGAGCAAGTAATATGTGCGGTGTTTTAGGTATTGTTGGCAAATCTTCGGTCAGCACTAGTTTGTACGATGGGCTAACCGTGCTTCAGCATCGAGGCCAAGACGCGGCGGGAATCCTGACTTGTGACAACAACGGTTTTGTAAACCTGCGCAAGAATAATGGTCTAGTCAAAGACGTCTTCTTTCAAAAGCACATGAAACGTCTTACTGGCAATGTTGGTATTGCGCACTGCCGCTATCCAACTGCTGGTTCAAGCTCGCCAGCAGAGGCGCAACCATTTTATGTCAACTCGCCGTTTGGTATTGCGCTGGCTCATAATGGCAACTTAACCAATGCCGCTAAATTGCGAAAACGTATTTTTCGCGATGATTTACGCCATGTAAACACCACCTCAGACTCTGAGATTCTGTTGAACGTGTTTGCGCATGAAGTGTATCAAGCGCTTGGAACGAAGACGTATACCTTAACCCACAAACATATATTTACCGCGGTTGAAGGTGTTTTCGAACGCTGCCGAGGTGGCTACGCGGTAGTAGCCTACGTCATGGGCGTGGGTATCGTTGCGTTTCGCGATAAATTTGGAATTCGACCACTTATTTACGGATATCGAGACACGGACCTTGGTCGCGAATATATGGTCGCGTCGGAAAGTGTTGCGCTCGATAGCCAAGGCTTTACAGTGCTGGCCGATGTAAAGCCCGGTGAGGCAATAATTTTGCCGCTAGAGGGTGATATCGAGCGGCATCAGTGCGTTAGTGATGCGAGCTACGCGCCCTGTATTTTTGAGCAAGTATATTTAGCGCGCCCAGATTCGATGATAGACGGCATTTCGGTTTATCGTACACGCATGCGCATGGGCGAGAAGCTAGCGAAAAAAATTGTGCGCGAATGGCCAGACCACGATATCGACGTCGTCATCCCCATTCCGGATACCAGCCGCACATCAGCTTTAGAGATGTCACAGTTGCTTGGCGTGCGTTATCGCGAAGGGTTTATCAAAAACCGGTATATTGGTCGTACATTCATAATGCCAGGCCAAGAACAACGCAAGAAATCAGTGCGCCAGAAGCTAAATGCCATAGAACTCGAATTTCGCGGCAAGAACGTAATGTTGGTCGACGACTCTATTGTGCGCGGCACAACGTCAAAGCAAATTGTGCAAATGGCTCGAGATGCTGGTGCCAATAAAGTGTACTTCGCATCCGCTGCGCCGCCGGTTCGCTTTCCAAATGTGTATGGTATCGATATGCCCGCGGCATCAGAGTTGATTGCCAACAATCGAACGGTTGAGCAAATTCAAGAGGCGATTGGTGCTGATCGATTGATTTATCAAGACCTTAATGACTTGATCGATGCCGCGTCAGAAGGTAATCCGCGAATCACCAGTTTCGATACTTCGTGTTTCAGCCAGAACTACGTAACTGGCGATGTTGATGTTAACTACTTTAGTGAGCTTGAAACCGCTCGTAGTGATGGTGCCAAACAAGCTCGAGAGTTTAAGCCGTCGGAGTTGCGCGACGTGAGCCAAATCTCAAATTAACGCCCGATATTAGTGCCCCAATGAAGAAAGCAATGTCAGACTATCGCCCAGCGACCAAGGCCGTTAGAGCTGGGCAAGAGCGTACCCACGAGGGTGAGCATAGCGAACCGATATTCACCACTTCAAGCTTCGTATTTGAATCCGCCGAGCGCGCCGCCGCGCGTTTTGCGCTCGAAGAAGAGGGTAACATCTACTCTCGTTTTACCAACCCGACGGTACGCGTATTTGAACAGCGTTTAGCGGAACTAGAAGGTGCCCAAGCCTGTGTTGGCACCGGCTCTGGCATGGCCGCTATGTTGGCGGTATGCATGGCGGGCCTAAAAGCAGGCGATCATGTGGTGTCTTCGTATTCTGTGTTTGGCGCGAGCCATACCTTGTTAACCGGAATTATGGCTAACTTTGGGGTGCAAACAACCTTCGTTGATTTGACTAGCTTAGATGCTTGGCGCGACGCAATCTTGCCCAATACGAGGATGGTCTTTTTCGAGACGCCGACTAATCCGCTGATGGAAATTGGAGACATTGCGGCTATCTCTGAGCTTGCGCACGCGGCGAACCCCGATATAAAGGTGGTGGTTGATAATTGTTTCTGTACCCCAATTTTGCAGCAACCATTGTCTCTAGGTGCGGATTTGGTGTTGCACTCGGCGACTAAGTTTATTGACGGCCAAGGCCGTTGCGTGGGCGGCGCCGTGGTGGGCGATGAAGAATTTGTTGGTGATAAAATCGTCAGCTTTATGCGCACGGCAGGCCCCTCGATGAGCCCGTTCAACGCGTGGGTGTTTGCTAAAGGCTTAGAGACCTTGCCGCTGCGAATGAGCCAGGCTTGTGCAAACGCGAAACAGCTAGCTGAACACCTAAGTGGTGTGGCGCAGGTAGAAAAGGTTTACTACCCTGAGCTTGAAAGTCATGCCCAATACGATCTAGCTCAACGACAACAGCGCAAGGGTGGCGCAGTGGTCTCGTTCGAAGTGAAAGGTGGTCGCGAGGCGGCATGGAAGCTCATTGATAGCACCCAGTTATTGTCGATTACGTCTAACCTAGGCGATACGCGTACCACCATCACTCACCCATATACGTCAACGCACGCGCGCTGGAGTGAGGAAAATAAGGCTTTAGCTGGAATTTCCGAGGGTTTGATTCGGGTTGCGGTAGGTTTGGAAGACCCATTGGACGTTATTGACGATCTAGTATTCTAATCGTTGTTTATGCTCGCGGCGTTTGAGCCTAGAATTACCTAATTCCCCACGCCGTACAGTCTACGCCTTAGACGTTCGCCCTAGACCTTCTCAGTTTTAGCTAAGCTATTCTAAGTTTTAGCAAAAAATTCCAGACAAAAAAAAGCCCTCGCGAAACGAGGGCTCTCAATCATTACAGATATTTTTATTAGAATTGTAGTAAAGCGTTCAAACCTAAGATGCCTAAATCGGACTCACCAGAGTCAGCTGAGTATTCCAGCTCGATTACACCTAAATCATTAAATCGATAACCCAGGCCGATACCGCCTGCAAGCGACACGTCTTCGCGGTCAATAAGAATGCCATTGACCAATCGTATATCGACGTTTGCGTAGGACAAGCCCGCTTTAACTTTATAGAAGAGGGTGCCTGGAGAGCGGTAGGTAAAAAATAAGTTGGCGACGTCAGCTTCGTAGCTTATAGCGTCGGCTACTGCGCCGGGGTTTCTAATAAAATCACTGTCCGGGTCATTAAAAACTGTTCCAGTATCAAAGCCTACCAAATCGCGCTCGTTATCACCCGAAATATACTCAAGCTCTACGCTGGCGCTACCGCCGCTGTCACCAATTGCCGACGCGAATTCATAGCCTAAAACCACACCAACCGCGCTTGCATCATTCACACGGTCAACATTTGGATCGATATTGGCTAACTTCGCACCGATGGTCCATTTGCCGGGTGCTTTTTTACCAAAGAAAAAGCCATCGTTTTGAGCGAAAGCAGATTGCTGGGATAGGCCGAGAAAGCTGGCTACAAGTAAAACCTGCCCAACTGGCTTGAGAATCATATTTTTGTTGAGTTTCATAATCCGTATATCGACATTTTTTTATTAAACGATGATAAAGATATCTCAAAAAATAATGTATTTCAATGGCTTGAGTATAATCTTTAAGGTGAAGTGTCGCAGTATTGATTGTGTTCGTGCCTGCGATACTTAACGTCTAGTGCTTAAAAAGCAATGGGAACATGTTAAAATACTAATATGAGAATCGTCGCAAGTGTCTTGTTTTTATTGCTAATTGTGCTGCAAGCCAAACTTTGGTTTGGAGGCCATGGCGTATTTCAGCTTTGGTCGCTCGAGAACAATATTGCCGATGCGCAGACACGCAATGCAGACTTGGTTCAACGTAACGAAACCTTGCATGCAGAGGTTGAAGAATTGCGTGACGGCAAAGAAGCACTAGAAGAGCGTGCCCGCAGCCAGTTGGGTTTTATAAAAGAAGGTGAAACCTTTTATCGAGTCATACCCAAGCGTGACTTAAAGGGTAATTAAAGAGCCCTCAGCGAAACAAGAGCCCTCAGCGAAACTGCTAAATGTCTTGATTGCTAATCACTAGACCATGTTCGTCGGCCCTTAGGATGCTGTTTGTCGCGTGCCAGTCGCCCAACACATAACGAACCAGTTCCGTTTCGTCAGTATCATATTTGTGCGTGTTTTGGCGATGTGTGTGGCCGTGAATCATTTGGCTTACCTTATATTTATTAAATGTTGACAGCACGGCGGACTCTGTCACGTCCATTATTCCCATACTTATTTGTGATTTGTGTTCGTTGCTTTGCATGCGCGCTTGTTTCGCTTGTTCAATCCGTTGGGGAATCGTAAGTTCAAGAAAACCCTCGCAGAACGCTTTATTGGTCATCATTTGTGCTCGAAACTGTTGGTGTGCTATGTCATCGGTACACATGCTGTCTCCATGCAGCAACAGGGTTTTCGTGCCATACAGGTCGATAACGGTTTCGTCAGCCAGTAATTTAAAACCGGTTCGTTCAGTGAATGATTTTCTGACTAAAAAATCTCGATTACCGGGCAGAAAGTAGCAATCAACGTGCTTGCTTATCGCGCTCATGGCGTCGAGTAGTGCATCAGCTCCCAACATGCTAGCAGCGTCATCGCCAATCCAAAACTCAAACAAATCGCCCAGAATATAAAGTCGTTCAGCGCTGATTGCTTGAGTTTGTAAGAAAGTAAAGAAAGCCTTGCTAACCTCGGGTCGTTCTGGGGTTAGATGCAGGTCTGAAATAAAATATGTATGCATCGCGGTATTGTATGCGAGCGACCGTTTAATGGGCAATTATTATCTGTTGGGGGACGAATTAATCGGCCCTTAATATAGAGCGGGTGAATGTTTTACATTAGTGATTGGTATAAATGCGAGTAAATAGGGTTTCTAACTACAATCGCTGGCATAAATGAGGCTAAAAAACTCATAAGTTCGTTGTGTTTGAAGCAACAGCGTTTATAATTTCGACTTGTTATGAGTGCCCGCGTGCGGGCTTTTTTTATCGTCGTTAATAAAGTTCGATTTATAGCGATGACCTAGTATTTAATCGGAGATCGCGGTGCAGTTAACTGGCGCAGATATAGTAGTCAAGAGCCTCAAAGAAGAGGGCGTCGAGTATGTCTTCGGCTACCCTGGTGGTGCAGCTCTGCACATCTATGATGCTTTCCATCGGCAAGATGATGTAGAGCATATTTTAGTGCGTCACGAACAGGGTGCGACACATGCGGCTGATGGCTTTGCACGTTCTACCGGTTTACCAGGCGTGGTGCTAGTTACGTCTGGGCCTGGTATCACCAATGCCATTACCGGTATTGCTACCGCCTACATGGACTCGATTCCAATGGTGGTCTTATCCGGGCAGGTAATGAAACCCTTGATCGGCTATGACGCGTTTCAAGAAATCGATGCGGTTGGTATCAGCCGACCGTGTGTAAAGCATAATTTTTTGATCCAGAATGTCGAAGATATTGCGGCCACCGTTAAAAAAGCGTTTCATATCGCAACAACCGGTCGACCTGGGCCGGTGCTGATCGACATTCCCAAAGACATCACCGCCCAAGTCACTGAGTTTGTTTACCCGAAATCAGTTGATATGCGTTCCTACCCTGCGCCGAGCGTGTCAGAACCGAGCGAAATAGTGAGCGCTGTCGAGGCAATGCTTAACGCTAAAAAACCGATTGTCTACAGTGGCGGTGGCGTGGTTTTAGCCAAGGCTCAAGATGAGTTGCGGCACTTTGTTAAGGCTTTAGGGTTTCCGTGCACCAATACCTTGATGGGGCTAGGGGCTTATCCGCACGACGACCCTCAGTTTCTTGGCATGCTAGGTATGCATGGCACCTATGAAGCGAATATGGCGATGCACGACGCCGACTTAATTATTGCTCTTGGCGCGCGTTTTGATGACCGAATCACTGGCACGTTAGACGGCTTTGCTCCCGATGCGAAGATTTTGCATGTCGATATCGACCCGTCAGTCATCGATAAAAACATCAAAGCCGATATCGCGATTGTTGCCGACGTCAAAGACGTGCTTAATGCGTTCAACACTGAGTTAGCGCGTCGCGCTAAAGATTTAAACGCGTCGTTGATTAAAGATTGGTGGAGCCAAATTCAAGATTGGCGAGGCCTGAATAGTTTTTGGTATGAACAAAGTGATGACATCATCAAGCCGCAGTTCGTCGTACAGAAGCTGCATGAAGTGACCGGTGGCGAAGCTTATGTAACGTCTGACGTTGGTCAGCATCAGATGTACGCTGCGCAATTTTACGGGTTCTCAGATACCCATAAATGGATCAATTCAGGTGGCCTAGGCACGATGGGTTTTGGCTTGCCAGCCGCCATGGGCGTCAAGTTCGCTCATCGTGATGCTGACGTCGCGTGTGTCACCGGCGAGGGGAGTATTCAAATGTGTATTCAAGAACTCGCAACGTGCAAGCAATACGATTTACCAATCAAGGTTATTAACTTAAATAACCGCTATTTAGGCATGGTCCGCCAGTGGCAGGAATTTTCGTACGAGAAACGTTATTCGAATTCGTACATGGATTCATTGCCTGACTTTGTCGCATTGGCACAAGCTTATGGTCATGTTGGTATGCAAATCGACAAACCTGGTGATGTTGAAGGTGCGCTACGTGAGGCCTTCGCGATGAAAGACCGCTTGGTGTTCATGGATTTTATTACCGATCAAAAAGAAAATGTTTATCCGATGATTGAGTCGGGTAAAAGCCATAATGAAATGCGCTTACGACCTGGTAAGCCCGCTTAAGAGAGCACTATGCGTCATATTATTTCAGTATTACTAGAAAACGAGTCGGGCGCTCTGTCGCGCGTGTCTGGTTTATTCTCCGCGCGTGGTTACAACATTGAGTCGCTCACGGTTGCTCCAACAAATGACCCGACGTTATCACGTATGACAATCGTAACCATTGGTGACGAGCGCAAGATCGACCAAATTGAGAAGCAACTAAATAAGTTAGTTGACGTGGCTGCGTTGCAAGACATTACGATTAGCGGTCACTTAGAGCGCGAAGTGGTGCTTGCCAAAGTTATTGCTGATGCATCGCAGAAACCCGACCTTGAGCGCGTTGTTGATGGTTTTAATGCAGCGCTTATCACCGTTTCAGAGACACAGTATATTATCGAAATGAGTGGCAGCAGTGAAAAGGTTGACGAGCTTTTAAAAAGTATAGATGGTCTCGTTATTCTCGAACTGGCACGTTCTGGCGTAACCGGCTTATCAACCGACGAAACTGTGCTTGCGGTTTAAGTACTCGATTTAAATTTGCCCGGTTTTTTATGTCATCGACGAAACCGCGTTCTTTGAAGAATTGAAGGCCCCGGGCTATAGGCTAAGCCCTGAGCGTGAGACCTAGCCCTGAGCGTGAGACCTAAGCCCCAAGCGGGCATACGTATGTCATTGCCCCAAACCATTAACTTTACTAATCGCGACCACTAAAGAAATGTGATGTCGGGTGGGTACGCGGCGTGCCTAAATAGTTTCGTTTTGGCGTTTTTCCCCAAAACGAATCACTGTGTAACGGTTCTACCTTCTGGTTTTGCGGTGCTTGCTTTAAAGCGCGTATGTTTAATCGTTTGAATCGCGTTCAAATATGGGCAAAAACTACGTCATGCTTGTATAATCTTGCGCCATGACCTCAGACAAAGTAAAGAAGCACTCGATTGAGCCTCCCGAGCCGGGCGAAGGTTCTTTATCATCTGCCGCTGATGGCTCTTTACCTCGGGCTGATGGCTCTTTACCTGAGGCTGACGGCTCTTTACCTAGCGCTGATGGCTCTTTACCTCAAGCTGACGGCTCTTTACCTCAGGCTGATGGCTCTAAAAAGCCGGCTAAAGGTTTTTATGTTTTGCCGAACTTGTTTACTACCGCAGGTTTGTTTGCAGGGTTCTATGCGATTATGCAAGCTCGGCTCGGGCATTTTGAAGCCGCGTCTTTGGCTATCTATGTCGCTATGACGATGGACATAATTGATGGTCGCTTGGCGCGGCTTACTAATACCCAAAGTGCTTTTGGCTCTGAGTATGACAGCCTTGCCGATATGGTTTCTTTTGGGGTTGCACCGGCGCTGGTGTTATATGAGTTTGCCTTGCATGACCTCGGGCGTGTTGGCAGTTTGGCGGCATTCGTTTACATCGCCTGTGCGGCGTTACGTTTGGCTCGTTTTAACGTCGCCAGCAGTAACGATAAAACACATTTCACAGGCGTACCAAGCCCCGGCGCGGCGGCGATGATCGCGTCGTTTGTTTGGGTTTTCGTTGACTCTAATATTAATCCTAAAGACTATAATCTCGGGCTCGCGTTATTAATGGTATTAATGGCGCTCGCGATGGTTAGCAATATTAAGTATCGCTCATTCAAAGACGTCGAAATCCGTGACAAAATTCCCTTTGTCGGTTTAATTGTTTTGATTTTGAGTATCGCTGTTATCTATTTAGACCCTCCGCGAGCCTTAGTGGCAGTGGGGCTGATCTACATGACTAGTGGTGCCGTGTTCTATGTGATCAACAAAATGAAGGGGCGCGCAGGCGCAATTATTGAAGACTTAGATGAAGACGAGCTGTGATGCGGCCTGTTATTTTTTTGACCCGGTCCATTTATTTGTGACCCAACTCCAACTCTATCAAACACATGAAATTTGAAGGCAGCTTAGTCGCTCTTATAACCCCAATGACCGACGCTGGGCAGGTCGATTACTCGGCGCTTACGCGTCTTTTAGAGTTTCATGTTGAGTGCGGTACACATGGAATTGTTTCAGTCGGAACCACCGGAGAATCATCGACCTTAATGGTTGACGAGCATCTTGCGGTAGTTGAACACACGGTAAAGACTATCGATAAACGGATTCCGGTCATTGCCGGTACCGGCGGTAACTCGACGCAAGAAGCGATTCACTTGACGCGGCACGCAGAGTCATTGGGCGCGGACGCGGCACTCTCGGTTGTGCCGTACTATAATAAGCCAACCCAAGAAGGCTTATATCAGCACTTTAAAGCAATTGCGGATGCGGTGCCGATAGCTCAAATTCTGTACAATGTTCCTGGCAGAACCGTAGCGGACATGAGTAATCAAACCATTTCGCGCTTAGCCTCAATTGACAATATTGTTGGTTGTAAAGACGCGACTGGTGATCTTCAGCGTGGGAAACAGTTGTTAGAGCTGTGTGGCGAGCGACTCACAGTGCTTTCTGGCGACGACCCAACCGCGCTGGACTATATGCGCTTAGGCGCGCGGGGCGATATTTCAGTTACCGCCAACGTTGCGCCAAAGTTAATGAGCGATATGTGTGCCTCTGCGTTAGCTGGCGATTTCGATATGGCGTCGGAATTCGATGCACGGTTGAGCGGTTTGCACGCTAAATTATTTGTCGAGTCGAACCCCATACCGGTTAAGTATGCGGTCGCCAAAATGGGCTATACTTCGAACACTTTGAGGTTGCCACTGACATCACTGAGTTTGAAGTATCAAGCTGAAGTTGATGCGGCAATTGAGCAAGCCTCATGAATTGGCTTTAAAGTCCGATTCCAATAACGATAATAACAATTAGCTTTTTTCATTAGATGAAGCAATACGGATAGACGACTAGAAAATCAGCGATACGAGCAAGCGATGCATACGATTAAATATACTTTCAATTTGGCTTTACTTTCGATTTTAATGTTTGGACTAACCGCGTGCGGCGGTGGTGGCAAGAGAATTGTGACGCAAGACGATAGCGCCGACTATAAGTCTGCGACGTCATTGCCTCCGCTTAAAAAACCCTCGCTCGTGGCCTCGTCGCCAGTCGTTGCTCAAGGCGCGATTGACGCTGAGGTAATTCAGAAACCAACCGTTGAGCCTGAACTCAGTGCGCAGAATTCGAGTGAGCCTGCGCAACCCGTTGCCGAACCAGTGCCCGTAGCTGCCGAAGAACAGGCGACAGAATTTCAGTCAGACGAGGTTGACGTTAGCCCAGAATCTCTACCTGAGGCCAAGCCTCAAATAGCGTCATCGCTCAGCGTGCAAGTGGTAGCGGGTGACTCGAATAGTGCCAGGCTTGAAATAGACGCGGACTTTGACGCGGCTTGGTCGTTTGTAACCAATAATTTGAAAAGCTCTGACGTCACGGTGTTCAGTCGCAATAAAGCAGCAGGTCGGTTTTCGGTAGGCTGCGGTGAAATGGAGTCTGCGCCGACCGTTGAGAAAAAAGGAGGTTGGTCGTTTTTTAATAAAGCGAAACGAAAACGCTCTGAATATTGCGCTTTGTCGGTCGTCGAGCGACGCGGAAAAACGTTTGTATTCGTGCTAAACCGTGACGATACAGAGGTTGCTGACGAGTACAGTAAGCCACTTTTTGCAAGAATTCTGAATAACTAATTTTCACCTACTAACTATTTTCCACTAACCATTTTATATCCGGATTATCCTTAGGAGTCAGCATGCAACGCGGCCAAGAACTATATAGCGGCAAAGCCAAATCGGTGTATGCCTGTGATCGCGAGGACGCACTTATTTTGCATTTTCGTAACGACACCTCAGCTTTTGATGGTGAGAAGGTTGAGCAGCTCGACCGCAAGGGCATGGTGAACAACAAGTTCAACGTGTTCATTATGCAGTACTTAGAAAGTCAAGGTATTGCCACGCACCTGATTGAAATGGTGTCGGACGACGAAGCCTTAGTGCGCAAGCTTGAAATGTTCCCGATTGAGTGTGTGATTAGAAATATAGCCAGCGGTTCAATTTGTCGACGCCTAGGCATCGAAGACGGTGTTGATTTGTCGCCACCAACCTTCGAGTTTTTCTTAAAAAACGACGCGCTACACGACCCGATGATTAACGAATATCATATTGAATCTTTTGGCTGGGCCGACGCGCAAGCTATTGCCGAGATGAAAGATCAGACCTTTAAGATCAACACCATTCTTAGCAAATTGTTTGCTGATGCTGGCATGATATTGGTTGATTTCAAATTAGAGTTTGGTCGTCAGGGTAACCGTGTTTTCTTGGGCGATGAGTTCACGCCAGATGGTTGTCGTATCTGGGATGCTGAGACCCGTGAAAAATTAGATAAAGACCGTTTCAGAAAAGGTTTAGGCGGTGTCGTTGAAGCCTATGAGCAAGTTGCACAACGTCTAGGTTTAGAAATCTAGATACATAAATAATTATTGATTTTATCGCGCCAGATTTGTCCTCAGACAATCTGGCGCTTAGCGTTATACAAATAGGAAACCTCATGTTGAGAATGCGTGGCAGCCAAGCCTACTCAAATTTTCGTATTAAAAAATTGCTCGAAGCGGTACAGCAAAAAGTCCCGACGGTACGTGCCATCGATACTGAGTATCAGCATTTGGTAAAGCTATTTGATGATGCTAATGAGCTTGAAGAACAAGAGACCGCCAAGCTAAGTCGCTTGCTAAGCT
Source organism: uncultured Arenicella sp. (assembly GCA_938048185.1). Classification (GTDB taxonomy): domain Bacteria; phylum Pseudomonadota; class Gammaproteobacteria; order Arenicellales; family Arenicellaceae; genus Arenicella. The sequence continues at coordinate 63,201 of CALIVT010000016.1, read as the reverse complement.
ATGGACCAAGCATGAGCGCGGTCGAACACAAAGGGCAGCGCCTTTTCGTGTTACCACGATTAGGAACAATTTCCCCGTGGTCAACTAAAGCCAGTGACATTGTTACTCATTGTGGTTTAAGCAAGGTCGCACGGGTCGAACGCGGCATTGGGTTTTATATCGATTCCGAAACAGACTTAGACGAGGCGCAGCTAAACACCGTAGCGAGCCTTATTCACGACCCTATGACGGAATCGGTGGTGTTTGATCTCAAACAAGCCGACCAGTTATTTCGAGACGAACACCCAAAGCCCTTGTTCGAAGTACCGCTTTTAGCGCAAGGCAAAGAAGCCTTGGTAAGTGCTAATCAAACGTTGGGTTTGGCGCTCTCAGATGACGAAATAGAATATTTGGTTGAGCAATACCGAACCTTGGGAATGAATCCGACAGACGTTGAGTTAATGATGTTCGCGCAGGTAAATTCAGAGCACTGCCGACACAAGATTTTTAATGCTGACTGGGTCATCGACGGCGAATCGAAAGAGCATTCTTTGTTTCGCATGATTCGCGAGACGCATCGGCTTAATAGCAATGGTACGCTCGTCGCATATTCCGACAATTCATCAGTATTAGCGGGGTCAAAAGGCGAGCGTTTTTACCCTGACCCCGACACCAAAGAGTATCAAGGGCACAGCGAAAACATTCATATTCTTTGCAAAGTTGAAACGCACAATCACCCAACAGCGATCTCACCATTTCCCGGTGCGGCGACGGGTTCAGGCGGAGAAATCCGAGACGAAGGCGCGACGGGTCGAGGTTCTAAACCTAAGGCCGGTTTAAGTGGGTACTCAGTCTCCAATTTACGTCTGCCTGCTGCGCCTCGCCAATGGGAAGGCCCAGAGGCAAAGCCTGAACGTATCGCATCGCCGCTACAAATAATGCTTGAAGGCCCCATTGGCGGTGCCTCGTTTAATAATGAGTTTGGCCGTCCAAATATCTTGGGTTATTTCCGTACCTACGAGCAGGCTATCGAAAATCAAGACGATATTCGTGGATACCACAAGCCAATAATGTTGGCCGGTGGCTTAGGTAATATCCGCGAGCAACACGTCGAGAAGAACATCATTCCAGACGGTTCCTATATCGTTGTGCTTGGTGGCCCGGCAATGTTGATTGGCTTAGGTGGCGGTGCGGCATCGAGTGTTGCTTCAGGACAAAGTTCTGAACAATTAGACTTTGCCTCAGTGCAACGTGGCAACCCAGAAATGCAGCGCCGTTGCCAAGAGGTTATTGATTCTTGTTGGGCGCTTGATGACGCCAATCCGATCGTTTCGATTCACGATATCGGCGCTGGCGGCCTCTGCAATGCCTTGCCAGAGTTAGTGGGTGATGCGGGTAAAGGCGGAACCTTTGATCTGCGTGAGGTGTTAAACGATGAGCCAGGCATGTCGCCCATGCAAATTTGGTGTAACGAAGCGCAAGAGCGCTATACCCTGGCCGTGGCACCAGAAAGATTAGCCGAATTCAAAGATATCTGTGCGCGTGAACGCTGTTTGTATTGCGTTGTGGGTACCGCGAGTGACGATGAAGTGTTGGTGTTAGATGACCCGCATTTTTCTGGTGGTTCCGAGCGCCAGCGAAAACCGATTGATCTGCCGATGGAAACGTTGTTTGGTAAGCCACCAAAAATGGTGCGAGACGTTACTAGTGTCGCGCGCAATGCACCAGAGTTAAGCCTACAAAACATCAAGGTCGAAGACGCCTTAGAACGTGTTTTGTCCTGCCCAACGGTGGCCGATAAAACGTTCTTGATTACCATTGGTGACCGCAGTGTGACTGGCATGATTGCTCGCGATCAAATGGTGGGGCCTTGGCAGGTTCCAGTTGCGGACGTCGCCGTGACCACATCGGCGTATAGCGGTGTAAGCGGTGAGGCGATGTCAATGGGCGAGCGCACGCCGTTAGCGTCGGTGAATGGCCCGGCAAGCGGGCGTATGGCGATTGGCGAGGCCGTGACTAACTTATGCGCAGCCAGCATTCGTGATCTATCTGAGGTGAAACTCTCGGCGAATTGGATGGCCGCGGCGAACCACGCCGGCGACGACGCCGCGTTGTATGCAACGGTTAAAGCAGTCGGCATGGAATTGTGTCCAGCCCTTGGTATTGCTATTCCGGTTGGAAAAGACTCGATGTCGATGAAGAGCGTTTGGCAGGATGAGTCTGGTAAGCAACGCAGCGTAACGTCCCCCGTGTCATGTGTGATTAGCGCCTTTGCGCCAGTCGACGATGTAAATCTAACCGTTACTCCAGTGCTTGATAGTGCGATCGACGCCAGTCTTTATCTGCTTGATTTGTCGGGTGGTAAGCAGCGCTTAGGCTGTTCAATAGTAGCGCAAGTTTTTAATCAAGTTGGCTCAGAAACTCCCGACGTAGATGATGCCGAACTATTAAAAAATGGTTTTTTGGCACTGCAAGCCATGCTCAAAGAGGGCTTGCTTTGCGCCTATCACGACCGCTCTGATGGTGGTCTAATAACGGCGGCCTTAGAAATGGCATTTGCCGGACACTGCGGTTTAGAGCTTTCTATCTCGTCCGGTGACGGCGATGCCTTATCAGTGTTGTTTAACGAAGAACTCGGCGCTGTCATCCAGGTACGCGACGACGCACTTGCAGCAGTGGAAGCGATCGCGGCCCAGTTTGGCGTCGCAGATAGCCTACGCTTAGTCGGTAAAGCGGTTCAGGACCAGCAAATCACGGTGAGCGTTGATGACCAGGTGGTGATCGACGCGTCGCGCATTGCCTTACATCGAACTTGGTCAGAGACATCGTATCAAATGCAATATTTGCGCGATAACCCCGATTGCGCGCAGCAAGAATATGACCGTTTGCTCGATACCGCTGATTCAGGTTTATTTTCTGAGCTTAGTTTTGATCCGAAAGAGGATATATGTGCGCCATTTATCGGCGGTGCGAAACCAAAGATCGCAATTTTAAGAGAGCAGGGCGTCAATGGTCATATCGAAATGGGCGCGGCGTTCACCCAAGCTGGTTTCTCAGCGATTGACGTCACCATGACTGATATCAACCAACGGCGCATTGACCTTGCTGATTTTAAAGGCTTGGTTGCCTGCGGTGGGTTTTCATACGGTGATGTGTTAGGTGCCGGTGAGGGCTGGGCTAAATCGATTCTGTTTAATACCTATGCGCGCGATATGTTTGCAGCCTATTTTGCTCGCCAAGACGCATTTTCGCTCGGGGTGTGCAATGGCTGTCAAATGATGTCCAACCTAAAAGAGGTCATTCCTGGTGCCGACAATTGGCCGCACTTTGTGCGCAATGCCTCAGAGCAATTTGAAGCGCGCTTGGTGCAAACTCAAATCGCGGAAAGCACCAATTCCATTCTGTTAGCTGGTATGCAAGGTTCTACGTTGCCCGTGGTGGTTGCACATGGTGAAGGTCGCGCCGAATATTCAAACACGCCAAGTGCAGCGAATTTAGCGCTGAGCTATGTCGACTATAACGGCCAGGCCACCAACGCGTATCCGGCCAATCCAAATGGTTCACCCCAAGGCATAGCAGGCTTAAGCAACGCAGACGGACGCATCACCATTATGATGCCGCACCCCGAGCGCATTTTCCGCAGTGTCACCAATTCTTGGCGAGATGAATCGTGGGGCGAATACGGCCCGTGGATGCGCATGTTCCGTAACGCGCGACTTTGGCTTGATTAGTCACCAACAGAGAGGTTGATGAAGAGCTAACTCTGCTGCAGGTCTATCAAAACAAAAGGTATTCATCATGAGTAATATCACATCAATTGGCATCGATATTGCCAAATCTGTTTTTCAACTTTGTGGACTTCGTAACGCTTGTAAGGTGCAGTTCAACCGTTCAACAGAAAGGTCTCCAGAGCTAAGTTCATTGACGCCGTGGGGCAACATTCTAATGCGGTACTTGTAAAAATAGTACGGACAAAATAGTACGGACAGCCATCGTCAGAAATTATCGTCGACTGTTTCTGTTGGATGGCTAAGGTTTCTGTTTAATGATTTATTTGCTTCAGACCGCAAGCCTTTCATGAGTAACTGGCGGCTGACGTTATAAAAAAACGATGAACGTTTAATAAGTTTTTATGTGGGAACTGTATTAATCTATTGATGTTTTCCACTACAAAACTTAACACCATGTTGCCAGCCATAGCCGACATTGTCTTATCTGCAACCGGTGCACACACAATAGACAGCTCGACCGTAATTCAATCGTTATGGAGTGGCTATGGGCAAATTGTGCGTCTTGAACTTAGCGGCGGCACTCACTCTTCGGTAATACTCAAGCACATCAAGCTGCCTGATGGGGGCAATCATCCAAGGGGTTGGAATACAGGGTTGTCTCATCAGAGAAAAATACGCTCTTATCAGGTAGAAGCTCACTGGTATCAACATTATGCGACACATTGTGTAGACGATTGTGTGGTACCAGTTTGCCTTGCTGTTAACGCGGGAACAAGTGAAACGGTTTTAGTATTGACCGACCTTGATGCGGCGGGTTTCGACATAAGAAAAAGTAGCGTTGACATTCGTGACATCCACGCCTGTCTGGGCTGGTTGGCGAGCTTTCATGCGACATTTTTAAACAGTAAGGCAGATGGTTTATGGGAGTGTGGAACCTACTGGCACCTTGATACTCGCCCGGATGAACTGGCCGCCCTAGACGACCGCGCGCTGCGCCAAGCGGCACCACTCATCGACCAGAAATTGCGACAATGTCGTTACCAAACCTTAGTACATGGTGATGCCAAGCTGGCCAACTTTTGCTTTCGTCCAAATAGCTCAGCATCAAATTTTCTAACCGGCGCTTCACAAAAAGTTGCCGCTGTTGATTTCCAGTATATTGGGCGCGGGTGCGGTATGAAAGACGTGGCCTATTTCATTGGCAGCTGTTTGAGTGAAGATGACTGTGAGGCAATGGAAAGCCAGCTGTTGGATTACTATTTTTCTATTCTAATTGATCGCGTCTCAGAGAAAGACGCCAGCGTAAATATGGCCGAGTTAGAAAATGAGTGGCGAGCGCTTTACCCGGTTGCTTGGGCTGACTTTCATCGCTTTATAAAAGGCTGGAGTCCGGATCACTGGAAAATTAATACCTACAGTGAAACACTCACCGCAAGCGTTATTCAAAAGCTACAGCCATGAGCTTGGTGGTTTAAACGCGATGAACTCGAAACTTTCGATAGGGCAGCTACAAATATTGTGCAGCACAGCAATTCAAGCTGCGCAAGAAGCTGGTCGGTGGATAGAGGAATTTGATCGCCTTAATTTGCAAGCAAGCTTTAAAGACACCGGTAGCAGCGAGGCATCACAGCTTGTTACGGAGGTAGACATTCGTAGCGAGGAAATTATTCGCCAACGTCTGTACAAAGTCTCTGAGCCGTTAGGTATAGCCTTCGTCGGTGAAGAATCATCTGCGAGCGCTTTCGGTCGTTCAGACGAGCGTTTTGAAAAACCGTACTTCTGGTGTGTTGACCCGCTTGACGGTACCTTGCCCTATGCCGAAGGTCGCTCAGGTTATGCGGTATCTATTGCATTAGTCGAGCAATCGGGGAAACCGCTAATCGGCGTTGTCTATGACCCCGCTCACCAAGTCTTGTTGCATGCCATCGATGGGCAAGGCAGCTATCGAGATTTGGCGCCAGTCAGCCGGCTCAAGCACTCTTCGAAATCGTTGGTTGTCTGCGCAGACGCGAGCTTTCACACCCATGAGCAATATGAGTCGGCGGTTGGCGCCTTAGAGCGGTGTGCGCATGCTTTGTCACTAGATGGAGTGACATTTTCTTATGGCAGCGGAGCCGTGAAAAATGCCTGCCAGGTATTGGATTCAAGCCACGCCTGTTACTTGAAACTCCCAAAACCAGAAGACGGCGGGGGCAGTATTTGGGATTACGCCGCCACGGCTTGTATTGCTCATGAAGCGGGGGCGTGGGCCAGTAATATACACGGGCGACCACTTGCGCTTAACCGGCGAGATTCAACCTTTATGAATCACGAGGGTGTTATCTATGCGTCGAACAAGCAAATAGCGGAAATTCTAATTGATGCACTCAATGAAATCAGGGCTTGTCCCAATTAGTCAGCCGTCACTATCAGGTGGACTGCCTGCTGAGCCTAAACCTTTTACGTAGCTAATCAACAGCGACAGCATTTCGTCAACTTGTTCTTGGTAGTTACCGGTTGCGGTTGAACCCTTGCCAACCAAAACGTGCTGCCCTGGATCGGTTGACGAGGTGAACGGCGTTTTAGTGACCGGTGCTGATGTGAACTCCTCGGCGGTGCTCAGCGCTTTATCAACGCTAATTACACGGTCATCCGGTGAATAGACGATGAGCTGTGGTGTGGTGATTTTTGACTTATCTAAGTCTTCGACCTCGTCCAATAAATCTAACATGGGTACGAGTGCGTCAATCGGGTAGCGCTCAGTCCAGTACATCGCATGGAAGTCGTTTTGTGGCGTGAATCCACGATATTCTCCCGTAAACTGCTTAACTAACCACAGCCCCAGTGGCCACTGCAAAACCCAGGTGTTACTGCTATTGACGCCGAAATTGGGCGATATCATTACGTTTGCCAGTAGTTTGTCGGTAGCCCCTTGGGCGTTTAGCCAGGTGGTGAGGGTGGCGCCGGTTGAGGTGCCAATCATTAACACGCGCTCGCCTAGTAGTGTGCCGATTTCGTAGGCCTCACTGACGTCGGCCTTCCAGTCTTGCACGGTGGCGTCGGCCATTGCGTCACCGCTGCGTCCATGGCCTCGCAGTCGAGTATAAAAGACGTTTGCCTTAAGGCGCTTTGCCAAGAGTTCGGTCATCGGGCTTAGCTCTTTATGAGTCGCTGAAAAACCGTGCACATATACAATAGAGATTGGCGTTTGTTGGGCAGGCGTATCGAACCAGCTTACGGTTTTCTCAGCACCGCGCACAATATCGCTAAACGACGCCTCTGACTCGTTAATATGTTGTTCCAATGATTCAAGTGTAAATCGTGTTCTAGCAGAGGAGCTTGAGCTAATTGTCAGGCCTAAAATACTTAGGCACGTAATGATTAGCTTTTTAGGCGACTTTTTATTGAGCGACTTTATAAGCGACAAGGGATGACTCCTAGTATGAATTCATTATTGCGTTGTAAATTGTATATCAATCGACGTCGCAGATACGAACGCTTGAGTGCCACGCAAGCGTTGCTCTGACAATCTATCTTTGTTAATGTGAACGTACCTAATCCCTATAAATAAAAAACCATATGCTAAATCAAAAGCTTATAGCTAGAACATCGGCTGTTTTAGCGATATTTTTAGCCTTCTCGAGCAGCATAAGCCTCGTGAATGCTCAAAATGTAGACGAGGTTCGCTGGAAGAGTGCAGAGAAAGTTCGCGCTATGTACGGCGAGCCACAAAGCGTACGAGGCCCGATTGGCACTCATGCGAGTTACACATTATGGTCATACGACGGTTTTGTGGTCGCGTTTTCTAATGAAAAAGCGTTTCACCTATTTGATGAAAACGCGTCTAAACGATTAGACTTGAATGAAGATCGATCCGACGCAGAGACAAACAACTAATTTACTGTTTTGTATGTGCTATGTATCGAGCTTGATATTGCGGCCAGTTGTTAGCCGCAATCGTTTTTAGCCGCCTATTTTAGAGTAATAGGTTTTCCATCACACCTTGATAAACTTTGGACAGTTTCTCAGGCGTGGTTAAATCAACGCATTCGTTTACTTTGTGTATGGTTGCGTTGATTGGCCCAAGTTCAACGACTTGGGCGCCTGTCGGTGCGATAAAGCGCCCATCTGAGGTGCCGCCGCTGGTCGAAAGTTGCGCTTCGAGGCCGAGATTGTCTGCAATTGATTTTTGGCAGGCAGTTACTAATGCACCTTCTTCAGTAAGGAACGGCAAGCCGAATACCGTCCATTTTACTTCGTAATTAACGCCAAGAGAGTCCAGGGTTTTATTCACAATAGCTTGAATACCCTCGGCGGTTATTTCGGTTGAATAGCGCAGATTAAACGTGATTTTGACTGTCTCGGGAATAACATTAGTCGCGCCAGTCCCGCCAGTAATATTAGAGATTTGAAAGCTGGTTGGTGGAAAATAGTCATTGCCGCTATCCCACTCAATGGCGGTTAAGGCGCTAATGACATCGCCGCAGTAGTGAATTGGGTTGTCAGCTAAGTGCGGGTATGCCACATGCCCTTGAACACCGACAATGGTCAGTTCACAGCCTACTGAACCGCGGCGGCCGTTTTTTATGATGTCGCCTAAGGTATTAGTCGAACTTGGCTCGCCGACAAGACAGTAGTCGATTTTCTCGTCACGCGCTTCGAGCACCTCGATAACCTTAACGGTACCACAGGTGGCGGGGCCTTCTTCGTCGGAGGTAATCAACAACGCAATTGAACCTTGATGATCTGGGTGCTCGTCAACAAAGTTTTCTATGCTGGTGACAAACGCGGCTAACGATGTTTTCATATCGGCCGCGCCGCGACCAAATAAATGGCCATCACGTTCGGTTGGTGTGAATGGGTCGCTGTGCCAGCGTTTCAAGTCTCCAGTGGGCACTACGTCGGTGTGTCCTGCGAACGCTAAGCATGGTTTTACAACGCCTCGACGTGCCCAGAAATTTTTCACCGAGCCATTGGCGTCGTCAAAGTCTAGCCGCTCAATAGTAAAGCCGCAGGCTTCAAGCCGCTCACTCATTAGCGCTTGGCAACCCGCGTCGTCAGGGGTGACCGACTGCGCCGCAATAAGTTGTTTAGCCAGTACCAGAGTGGGTGACGCAGTCGGGGAGTTAGGCATAATCTAGTCCACGCGCAACAATTCGTTTAAGCCTGTTTTACTGCGCGTTTTGGCGTCGACTTTCTTCACGATAACGGCGCAATATAAACTGTGAGAACCATCTTTACTTGGGATAGAGCCTGAAACGACAACCGAACCGGCGGGCACTCGGCCATAGCTTACGTCACCCGTTTCACGGTCTAATATTTTTGTGCTTTGGCCAATGTACACACCCATAGAGATTACCGCGCCTTCTTCAACAATTACGCCCTCGACAATTTCTGAGCGAGCGCCGATGAAGCAGTTATCTTCAATAATCACGGGCCCAGCTTGAATGGGTTCTAGAACCCCACCGATGCCAACGCCGCCGGATAAATGAACATTTTTACCAATTTGCGCGCACGAGCCAACCGTTGCCCAGGTATCCACCATGGCGCCCGTATCTACGTATGCGCCAATATTCACATAGCTGGGCATAACAACGACGCCAGGCGCGATAAATGAGCCTTTGCGCACAGCCGCGGGTGGCACCACGCGAAAGCCCTCAGCTTGAAAGCGAGCTTGATCATAATCTGCAAATTTCGACGGCACTTTATCGAAATAGTTAGTTTCGCTGCCAGCAACTAGCTCGTTGTCGCGGATTGCGAATGACAGCAATACTGCTTTTTTCAGCCATTGATTGACCACCCACTCGCCATCGATTTTTTCAGCCACTCGAGCCGTCCCTCGGTCGAGCATATCAATGGCGGCTTCGACCGCGTCGCGGACGTTGTCATCAACCTTGCTGGGGCTGATATTGCCACGGTTTTCGAAGGCTTGCTCGATGGTGCTTTGTATTTGTTCAGTCATGATAAATTATTCGATGAATAGGGTATTTGGGTTGGGCGGGATTATCCAATAATCCCAGCGAATTCGCTATTGCTGTTGGGTACTTTACGCACTTTTTGCGATCTTTTGGCCTTTATCCAAGGCCTCGCAAATTTGCTGTTCAAGTTGCTCTAAGATTTTCGTTTCAATAACCGGGCTGTGGTCGCCATGGCGAATGTAGAAAATATCCTCTGCGCGTTCACCAAAGGTTGCGACGCGCGCGTTGAGTAGAATTAAATTATGTTCGCGCAGCACCAGCGCGACGTTATGTAGCAGCCCGGGTTGGTCTTGTGCGATTACTTCCATGGTGGTGTAACTGTCGCTGTTAAATAAAAATTTAACGCGCGCCTGAATCGGAAAATGCTTGAGCGCGCGTGAGGCCGAGCGACGTGAAATTACTTTCTCGCTATTGCGCTCTAAAATAAGTTTGCGAAGCCGCTGTTCAAGAAAATGGGTGTAGGTTTTTTTCTTCGCAGACTCGACTTCGGGTACGGTTGCATTAAATGAGTAGAGCGCATAACCATTAGAGCTTAATTGTAAGCGAGCTTCGATGATATTGAGTTCTAACTCGTCAAAAGCGCCGGTTACCTGAGTCAGTAAACGATTCGTTTCTGGCGCAAAAACAAAGAACATGTTCGCTTCGAGTCGCTCACTATAACGTACTGAAACCAACGGTACGCTGATGGCCGAATGCTTAGCTAAACTGCTGGCGTGCCAAGCAATGTAGTAGGGTTCGTTGCGAATGAAATAGTCGGTCGGCAGCGTATTCCAGAATTCGTGAATGTGCTCTTGGTTGGTTTTTTTTTCGCCGAGCTGCTCAATTATAAGTTCCATCGCCGCGCGCTTATCGTCGGCCATGTGTTCTTTCGCGTCTATAGGGCGCGCCACACCTTGGCGTAACGCAGTACGAGTTGCTTCGTAGAGCTCTAAAAGTAGCTGGCCTTTCCAGGCATTCCATACTTTTGGGCTGGTGCCGCGGATGTCCGCGAGGGTGAGCAGGTAGAGATTATCTAAATGCTCTTTATCGCCAACAATATCAGCGAACTCTTTGATGACATCTGGGTCGGAAATATCGCGTCGTTGTGAAAAGTGGGACATCATTAAGTGGCTTAAGACTAGCCAGCCAACCAGCTTTGAATCGTACTCACTCAGGCCATGTTGGATACAGAAATCATACGCGTCCGATTCACCCAATACTGAGTGATCGCCCCCACGACCTTTCGCAACATCGTGGAATAGGGCACCTAATAATAGCCGTTCAGGTTTATATAGATTTTCGAATATCTCAGCGGCAATGGGGAACTCTTCGGGCTGAGTGCGTAGGCGCGTTAAGTTTTCGATTACCTTGAGCGTATGTCCGTCAACCGTATAGACATGGAATAAGTCGTGTTGCATTTGTCCAACGATCGCGCCGAACGTGGGTATATAGGCGCCAAGCAAACCGTAGGCGTTCATGCGCGCCAACGCGTTGCTCAAGCCACTGCCCTCGTGTTTAAACAACTTGAGAAACAGTGATTGCGAATTCACGTCGTTACGAAATTGATTATTTACTAAATCTAAATTCGCTCGAATCGCACGAATTGTGTCCGGATGAATTCCCATAATCTTATGGTCTTGCATCAAGGTAAACAGCTTAATCATCGCTTGTGGATTCTTGTCGAATACAGTGGCTTTGCGTTGCTGAATCATTTTGTTTTTCAAAATGAAATGCTGGTCTAACACTTTGCCCGAACTTAAGCTAAAGCCTTTATTTTGGCTGACACGATAGTTAGCCAGTAGTAGCTCATTGAGATAGATTACGTGCTTCGCTGTGCGGTAGTAGCGCTTCATTAACTGTTCTACCGCAAGATGTGAACGCGTATCGACATACCCGAACTCCTGCGCTAGCTGACGTTGCGTATCGAAAAGCAATCGGTCCTCGTGACGATTGGTGATGAGATGCAGGCCCGACCGCATTTTCCATAAAATGTTGCGAGCGCGAATCAAGATTCGATATTCATCATTATTAATCAAACCTTGCTCGTTCATCTCTCTGAAGGAGCGTACGCCGTAGTGACGGTTGTAGACCCAAAGAATGGTTTGTAAGTCTCGCAGTCCGCCTGGGCTTTCTTTTAAATTTGGTTCAAGTGAATAGGCCGTGTCTTGGTATTGACCGTGGCGTTGGTGCTGTTCTTCAACCTTGGTGTTGAAGAATTTTTCAGGCGACCAACAACGTGGCACTCGAATTTTCTCATCCAGCATTTTGAAAAGGCTGTCGTCACCAACCAAATGTCGAGCTTCCAATAGGTTGGTCATGATAGTGGCATCGGCTTTGGCTTCTTTGACACAGTCTTTAATCGAGCGCACGCTGTGACCAATCTCGAGCCCGATGTCCCACAAGAAACGTAGGAAATTTTCAACCAACGCCTGCGCGTCGTCGTAGTCGTCATTCGCAAGTAAGATCAACAGATCGACGTCCGAGCGTGGGTGAAGTTCACGACGACCGTAGCCGCCTACAGCAACCAATTCAGCGCTGGCTTTTATGGAATTTTGCTGCACATAGTGATGCCAGATGATGACGACAAGTTGGTCAATCATCCATGTGTATTTTTCCACCAAATCCGCTGCGGACACGCCCTCATTTTGATGTTCTTTAAGTTGCTTTAATGCATTTCTAATGGTGTCCTTGAATGGCCCGATGGGTAACTGCGCCGACGAGTTAAGCGCGTCGGCAAGTGAATGTTTAAATAGGGTGGGGTTAAGTAGTTTGCTTTTAGCGAAATGCATAACGCGGGCCTAACTCTAGTTTAAATGATCGTGCTGACCATTGATTTGTAACGACTTTGGCCAATAGCAGGTCTATGGTCTTGTCAGCAGTCTAGGACAATGCTCTAAGGCAATACGGCCTGTGCCGAATTAGTTAAAATTTCGTAGCCATTGGCGGTCACCAGAATCGTGTGTTCCCATTGCGCGGACAAGGAGTGGTCGCGTGTAACCACAGTCCAATTGTCAGCCAACAGTTTCGTTTCTTTGCGCCCCGCGTTTATCATCGGCTCGATAGTAAAGGTCATGCCTTGTTTTAAGGTCATTCCGGTTTTTGGTTTTCCGTAATGCAGTACTTGTGGTTCTTCGTGGAAAACGCGACCTATACCGTGCCCGCAATACTCGCGAACAACGGAGAAATTAGCCGCTTCTGCGTGCTTTTGAATCGCGTGGCCAATATCGCCGAGCTGCACGCCTGGTTTAACCATGTCGATACCGATAAGCATTGCGTCTTTGGCAACTTCTGATAAGCGTTTAGCGAGAATGCTGGGCTGGCCGACATAATACATGCGGCTATTGTCACCGTGATAGCCATTCTTAATAACGGTCACGTCAATATTAATAATGTCGCCCTTTTTTAACTTCTTGTCGCCAGGAATTCCATGGCAGATCACGTGATTGACAGACGTGCAAATGGATTTAGGAAAGCCCCGGTAATTTAGCGGAGCGGGAATCGCGTCTTGCTCATTGACGATGTAGTTGTGGCAAATGGTGTTTAATTCATCGGTGGTCACGCCGGCCACAACATACTCTTCGATCATGTCTAATACTTCGCTTGCGAGCTTGCCCGCAGTGCGCATATGATCGATTTCGGCGCCGGTTTTTATACTAACAGTCATGGGTAAATATTTATCGGTAAGTGTGATGCTAATGAGAGCGTGCTTTAAAGCGTGACAGTGTAGCAAATATGCGCGCTCGATACGTCAAAACCAGAGTTTAAACAAATTCACCAAATATGCTTCGGAATTTTCAGATTGCGTTGTAAGCTATCTAAATAAAGATAAAAACGATTATCCATAACAACGAAGTTAGTAGAGGGTGGTTATGTCACTGAGTCTTGTCCGACAAACTCAATTTAATTTTTGGCGCTACGCTGAACCACGTGCAATTTTCGAGTGGCAAAGTTTTTACGCCCTACGACCTTTACTTAAGCGCTTGCCCAGGGGCGATGGTCACTCGGTTATCGTATTTCCAGGCTTTGTTAGCAGCGACAGCGCGACTCGACCGCTTAGACGTTTACTTGATGACCTTGGTTACCAGACTCACGGTTGGGGTTTAGGTTCGAATATATTGTTCAATGACGAACTGGAAAACGAAATGATCGCGTTGGTGCGCGAAGTTGCAGGAAATTCCGGCGGCAAAGTATCGTTGATTGGTTGGAGTCTTGGCGGCTTGTACGCGCGTGAGGTCGCCAAAATTTGTGCTGATCAGGTGCGGTCAGTTATTACCCTCGGCAGCCCAATTTCGGGGCAGCCAAATCACTCTAATGCGCATGCTTTATTCAAAGCACTTAACGGTGAACCGTCGGCTATCGATGAGAACCGCTACCGCCAACTCAACGATGCGCCGCCCGTGCCAACCACGTCTATTTTCTCGCGTTCCGACGGTATTGTTGCATGGGAAGGGTCAGTGCAACACTCGGGAAATAAGGGCGGTCAAAAAAAGAACGCGCAAACCGAAAATATTGTGGTGCCGGCCAGTCATCTCGGTCTGGGCGTTAATCCCATTGTAATCAAAGTGTTGGCCGACCGTTTAGCGCAAGTGCCCGGTCAATGGGCCGCGTTTCAGCCTAAAGGGTTGAGTCGCTTATTGATTAAAAAATATCACTCGTAAATTTATTCACAGACTCCCGGCTAACTTACTAGCCCTGACTTACCTTCACCTGCGATTAACTTTAAAAGTTTGGCACCTAAGCAGTACTCGTTTGTTCGCAAATAAGCCGCACGAACTTAGGGATTAGCTCGCGTGGCAGATCATGCCCCATACCTTCAAATAGCTCGAGTCTTGAGGTCGATAAATTTTCCGCGGTGTCGACCCCGCCTTGATAGGGAATAAGCACATCCTCTTTGCCGTGAATAACCAAGCTCGGTAGTGTAATTTTACGCAATAAACCGCGGCGATCGCCGCTCTCTAAAATTGCCGCCAACTGATGCGTGTAACCGGTTGGCGAATATGAGCGATTTGCACTTGCCAAAATTCGTTCGCTGAGTTCTTGCCGATCAGGCGGAAAGTCAGGACTGCCAATAATCGACCAGATCTCGAGCATATATTTTAAGTACGCCGTCTCGTTGGTTCGGTCAGGTCGATTGATCAATTTTCCAACAATTTTTAAGCTTGCTGCAGGCAGTTCAGGGTTACCACTGGTTGACATTATCGAGGTTAGCGACAAACTGCGTTCTGGGTATTCAGCCGCCAAAATCTGGGTAATCATGCCACCCATTGATGCGCCAACCCAGTGTGCAGCGTCAATTTCAAGGAAGTCTAAAACGCCAATGGCATCGGCAGCCATGTCTCTGAGTGTATAGGGCGGCCTGACCGACAGCCCTAGTTTTTTGCGTATCATCAACTTTAGAATATTGACTTTCTTTTTTGGCTCAATTTTTTGCGATAAGCCGATGTCTCTATTGTCAAAGCGAATCACTCTATGGCCTTGGTCGGCAAGCGCTTGGCAAAATGGCTCAGGCCACGCGATCATTTGCGTGCCTAGGCCCATCACTAGCACAATGGCGGGTTTGGACGGGTCGCCAAATTCGTCGTAGGCTAAACGCAAACCGTTAGCCATTAGATACTTCTCTTTCATTAATTTTACTACTTAAATTTTTATTACTTGACGTGTCACTACCGAGGAGTCTTCCCCTCGGTCTTTTTAGTCATTTTTCTGGCCGTTTTCTTAGCCGTTTTCTTAGTCACTTTTTTAGTCACTTTTTTAGTCACTTTCTTGGCTGTCTTTTGGCTTGTCTTACGACTTGTTTTTTTTGCTACTTTCTTGCGTTTGGACGGGCTCTCGTCGGGTACGCTTGCAGCCAGCAATTCGGTAAATGACTCTCGCAAACATTCCGCATAGAATGCTGGGTCAGGCATCATCTCACGACAGGCGTTAATGCTTATATTAAATTTTCCGCAGTAGCTCAACAATGCATGAAATAACCCCATGCCATCAATCGCCGGGCCAAGACCGAAATTACTTAACATCTTAGCGCCGGTAAAATACAAGGGAACTTGGGGGCCGGGAACATTAGTGATGACACAGTTGTACGATGGCTTAACACGGTTTACTAGTGCTAAGCGGCTGGAAAGTCGAGCGGCGGCGGCGGTCAAGGTCGACGGCACGAATTGCGTATAGTCGGTCATGGTTTTGGCACCAATGGCGTTATTAAGCTCTTTCGCTTGCGAAGTGCCTTCGCTCACTGCCTGTAGCCGTTCCAGTGGGTCGTCAATATCGCTGCGAACTCGCACCGTTAGCTGTGAAACCTGATTGCCGGCTTTGCCGTGTTGATCTTGGGTGCGAATGTTAACCGGGGCCATTGCCGCAAGCGAGCGCTCTGGCAGTTCATTTTTGCTCTGCAAATACTTTCGTAAACCGCCTCCGCAAATCGCTAAGGCGACGTCGTTGACGGTAACGCCAGGCACCGCGTTTTTAATATGTTTGATATCAGCAAAATCAAACTCTACTGCATCGAACACGCGGTGCGGTGAGACGTTTGTGTTAAAACGCGTGCGCGGAATGTCGGTAACGCGCGAGAGTTTGCCTCGCGCTAAACCAGCCACGAGCTTAGCCACTCCGGGAATCGTATTCTTGGCCACTTCAAATACGCGCAATGGGGTCTTTATATTGTTGACTTGAGAGCGCCAAATAAGCTCCGTGTTGGTGGGCGTTCGCTCCTTCTTGATGGTTTTGTCGGTGTCATCGATCGCATAATGTGCACTCAGATCGTGAATGGCAGCCGCGATTTCCACGCCCGATGCGCCGTCGATCGCAGCGTGATGCATTTTCGTGAGCAGAGCAAAGCATCCTGGGGGAAAGCCTTCAACATTGTCTAAGCCCTCGATAACATAAAACTCCCAAAGTGGTCGTGCGCGATCCAGTGGGCGGGCGTGCAGACGCGATGCTTGAATGCAAAGCTGGCGCCAGTCGCCCGGTTTGGGCAGCGCAATGTGTCGGATGTGAAACTCTGGGTCAAATGCGCCGTTAGACTTCCAGTAGGGGTGGTCTAGCCGCAGTGGAACCTCGACCAATAGGTTGTTCATTGACGGCACACGATGGGCGCGTTCGAGTACGTTGGCCATTATTTGTTTGAAACCAACGGCCCCACCTGGCGCTGTCGACGGATCGTAAATCATGAGCGACCCAATGTGCATAGGGCAATTGGTCGTCTCTAAATATAAAAATGAAGCGTCTAGTCCACTAAGTTGTTGCACGTTTTGGTTCCTGAGTGATAGTTAGCCATACTGCTCACACATAGCTTGACATGGATGACGAAGAGCCGCAAACGAGTGCCGAAATTTCCGCACTTAAATAAAGTCAGGGTAAATCAAAAATACTAAGTAAATTGGCTGTATTTTTCTTTGTAAAATCAACGCGCTATGGTATAAACGCGCCTCAACTTAAATCGTCCGTTTGCCATACGCAATTACTGGGTGCTTTGGGTCGTTAAAAGCCTTTGATTTTATTGAAGATTCCGATTTAGAAGTTCTGAGTCGGTCTCCACTAACGGCGGCCCGCATTGGGTTGCTTCACTTAAAGTTATTGCTGCGATTCGGAGTTAGTAGTTCAGGCACATCGGATTAGTCTAAACCCGTACAATTTGGAGTACACACATGTCAGACGTTACTATGCGCCAGATGCTTGAAGCAGGCGTACACTTCGGTCACCAAACTCGCTATTGGTCACCAAAAATGCGCCCGTTTATCTTCGGTGAGCGCAACAAAATTCATATTATCAACCTTGAGCAAACGCTGCCGATGTTCAACGATGCGATGAACTACATCGGTCAAATTGTTGGCAACGGCGGTCAAGTCATGATGGTTGGTACTAAGCGTTCAGCAAGCACGCTTGTTAAAGACGCCGCAGAACGTGCGGGCGCCCCATACGTCAATCACCGCTGGTTAGGCGGCATGTTGACTAACTACAAAACCGTTAAAAACAGAATCAAACGTTTGAAAGAGCTCGATACCGCGTTGGTTGAAGGTACTCACGCCCGTTTGAGCAAGAAAGAATCATTAACGCTGGATCGTGAGCGCATTAAGCTTGAGCGCAGTCTTGGTGGCATTAAAAACATGCAAGGCGTGCCTGATGCGTTGTTTGTTATTGACGTTAAGTCTGAGTACATTGCGGTTTCGGAAGCCAATAAACTAGGCATCCCGGTTATTGCGGTGGTTGACACAAACTGCGTACCAGACGGTATTGATTATGTTATTCCAGGTAACGACGACGCGATTCGCGCGATTCGTCTGTACGTAGAAGCCGTTGCTGACACGATGATTAATGCCCGTTCTGCTGCCCAGATAAAGCCAGCGGTTGCTAGCGGCGATGCAAATGATTACATCGAAGTGGTCGAAGCGGCTGAAGCGGCTGCTCCGGTCGCAGCGCCTGCTGCCGAAGTGCCAGCTGCGGAAGAAGCGGCGGCTCCGGTTGTTGAAGAAGTTGCAGCACCCGTCGTTGAAAAAGCGGCGACTTCCGGTGAAGCGGACAAGCTTACTGAGATCAACGGCATTGGCCCGGTGATCGAGGGTAAGCTGCACGCACTTGGTGTTAGCACTTTTCAACAAATCGCTGATTTCACACCTGAAGAGGTAGAGCGTATCGATGGTGAATTAAACTTCAAAGGCCGTATCGAACGCGAAGAGTGGATCTCACAAGCCAAAGCCAAATTAGCTTAGTCGCTATTTGAGCACGAGATATAGAGCCTGGATGAACATTGGCTCTATATCCTGATTTAGAGTTAGAATAAATTTTATAGGTGATGAAATGGCGATTACTGCCTCATTAGTTAAAGAGCTGCGCGAGCGTACCGGCGCAGGCATGATGGAATGTAAGAAAATGTTGACCGAGACCGATGGTGACATCGAAGCGGCCATCGAAGAGCTGCGTAAGCGTGGTGCAGCGCAAGCGGATAAAAAAGCGGGTCGTATCGCAGCTGAAGGCACTATTGTGACCTTAGTTGAGGGCGGCAAAGGCGTTGCTATTGAAGTTAATTCGGAAACCGATTTCTCCGCCAAGGATGAATTTTTTATCGCATTCGCTAACCAGGTTGCACAGACGGTTATGGCAAATTCGCCCGCTGACGTTGAGGCATTGGCTGCAACCGCGACTGCTGAGGGTCCGACGGTTGAAGAAGCGCGCCAAGCATTGATTCAAAAAATTGGCGAGAATATTACGGTTCGCCGTTTTGAAATTGTTGCAGCCGGCGACGGCGAAGTTGTGGGTGCCTATCAGCACGGCAACAAAATTTCAGTACTAACGCGTTTAGCGAGTGCCAGTGAAGATCTTGCAAAAGATATTGCGATGCACGTTGCCGCAAGTAGGCCTGTTTGTGTTTCTGCTGACGAAGTACCTGCTGAGCTATTAGCGAAAGAGCGTGAAATTTTCGCGGCGCAAGCGGCTGAAAGTGGCAAGCCTCCCGAAATTATGGAAAAAATGGTCGAAGGTCGTGTTCGAAAGTACTTGAACGAAGTGACGTTACTTGGCCAAGCGTTTGTAAAAGACCCTGATACGACGGTTGAAAAATTGTTAAAATCGGCGGGCGCGCAAGTGCAGCAATTTGTACGTTATGAAGTTGGTGAAGGCATCGAAAAGAAAGAAGATGACTTCGTAAGCGAAGTAATGGCACAGGCTGGTAAAGCTTAATAGAGTGTATAACGCGAACGGTCGCGTAGGCGGCCACTAGCGTTAATATCAAAACGTGAGGTCGGGCAATATTGTTCAGTTTGCCTGGCCGGCTAAGCGCATTTTTATCGACTAATAATAATTAACGCCCAGCGGAGTATCGCCTAATGCCAATCAACCCCTCAACACCTGGTTTTCGTAGAATTTTACTCAAACTCAGTGGTGAAGCCCTTGCTGGTAGTACCGGTGATGCTAAATTTGGGATCGATGCACAAGTGCTTAATGCTGTCTGCGGCGAGATAGCAAGTGTCGTCGAAACAGGGACTCAGGTGGCTGTTGTTATTGGTGGTGGTAACTTTTTTCGCGGTATTTCCGCCTCAGAATCGGGAATAGAGCGCGCAACAGCCGACTATATCGGTATGTTAGCCACTGTTATGAATGCACTAGCGGTGCAACAAGCTCTCAAGCAAATTGGCATCGAAGCCCGCGTACAATCTGCCATTCCGATTTCGCCGGTGTCAGAGCCGTATGTGCGTTTACGTGCTTTAAAACATCTAAATCAAGGTCGAGTGGTGATTTTCGCGGCAGGCACAGGCAATCCTTATTTTACGACGGATACCGCAGCAAGCTTGCGTGCAGCCGAGATCAACGCCGACATTCTGGTCAAAGCCACTAAGGTCGACGGTGTTTACGACAGCGACCCAGTAACCAATGCTGATGCGGTTCGCTACGATCAAGTTAGTTATGATGAAGTGTTGCAAAAACGTCTAGGCGTTATGGATGCCACTGCAATTGCGTTGTGTCGCGATAACAATATGGACCTGCGAGTCTTGTCTATTAGCGAGCCGGGTGCGTTAGCAAAGATGGCACAGGGTGAAGAAATTGGTACACTGATCACCAGTGGATAAGTCCGAGCGGTGGTTTACCCACGCGCGACACTTAGTGCCAAATTGCTTAGTTGTTTTATTTAGGACTTCGCGATGCACTCAAAAACGAAAATACTAGACTCTTCGATATTGATAATTAAGAATCGAATTGAGCGATAATTTTAGAGGTAGATCAAATGATTGACGATATATTAAAAGACGCTGAAGACCGCATGCAAAAGAGTATCGAGTCAATGCGTGGTGAGATGGCTAAAATTCGCACTGGCCGAGCGAGCTCGGCGGTGATTGATCACTTAACCGTGGACTATTACGGCACTGCAACCCCTATTAATCAGGTGGCGAACGTTACCGTACAGGATGCGCGAACCTTAGGCGTGCAGCCTTGGGAGAAAAACATGGTGCCGGTGGTTGAACGCGCGATCATGGAAGCTAACCTCGGTTTCAATCCGGTGACTGCTGGCGACTTAATTCGTATTCCTATGCCACCTCTGACCGAGGATCGTCGTAAAGAGATGGTGAAAATAGCGTCGGGCGAGGGCGAGAATGGAAAAATCGCCGTACGTAATATTCGTCGTGATGCGAACAATGACTTCAAGTCTCTGCTTAAAGACAAAGAAATTGGCGAAGATGATGAGAAGCAAGCGGAAGATCGTGTGCAAAAACTTACCGATAAATACGTCGCTCAAATAGACGATATTGTGAAAGAGAAGGAAACGGAAATTCTGACTGTATAGACTCCGACGGTTGGCGCTTGCTGACATACTCGTCCATGCTTACAAAACTGAAATCATTTTGGCTTCTGTGTAAACATTCGTTTGCACAAGAGACGCCTAAAGTGCTGCCGATCATTTCGCCTAAACCCGAGCACGTGGCGGTTATTATGGATGGCAATGGCCGCTGGGCTAACTCACAGGGTTTGTCTAGAGTCGCAGGACATAAGCGCGGCGTCGACTCGGTCAAAGCCCTAATTAAGAGCTGCATTGAGCATCAAATTCCCTATCTCTCTATTTTTGCGTTTAGTAGCGAAAATTGGAACCGCCCCGAGTCTGAAGTGACAGCCTTAATGGAGTTACTTGGCAATGCACTCGAAACGCAAACCAAAAAGCTACACGAGAATGACGTGCGTCTGCGCCTAATTGGTGACCTAAGTCGTTTTAGCCCACGCATTCAAACGCTCGCGGATGAGGCCCAGTCTATGACAGCGGGCAACACGACTCTAGTGTTTAACGTGGCCATTAACTACGGAGGCCGTTGGGATATTACGCAAGCGTGTCAGCGTCTCGCTGCACGTGTTGCAAATGGTGATATGCGTGCCCAAGACATTAACGAAAACACGATCAACCAAGAGTTATCGACACACGGCATTCCAGATCCTGACTTGTTTATTCGAACCAGCGGCGAATACCGAATTAGTAATTTCCTTCTGTGGCAGGCCGCTTATTCAGAGTTTTATTTCACCGAAGTTTTATGGCCTGACTTCGACGATGCTGAATTTGTTAAGGCCTTGATCAAGTATACTGACCGCGATCGGCGATTCGGTAATGCGGTGGATCACGTGCCAGCCGACCATATTGTTGAAGAGTCGTTAGACCTTAAAAACGAACATAACGAAAAAAAAGGGGCGAAGACTAACCATGCTTAAACAGCGTATCGTAACGGCTTTAATCCTAGTCGCCATAGTCTTGGCTGCGTTGTTCACTCCGAATCCAATTTATTGGCGTGGTTTGATCTCGCTTGCGATTTTGGTCGGCTTCTTTGAATGGTTGCGCTTTTGCGGCATTACAACGCTGCCCGCCAAGGCCTTCGCGTATGCAGTCTTTGGCGTGTGTTTTTATTTGATGCAGTCCGAGCAACTGCCGTTCGACGTCGTCGTGCCGTTTGCGTGCGTTTTATGGGTCGTACTGTTGGTGTTTACCCTCACCGATGGTCTTAACGTCTTGCACAACATGTGGTTGAAGCTAGTAATCGGGGTCATGGTTTTGTCTATATCGGGCTCGCTTGTGATTGAATTTAAAGAGCTTGAGAATGGACCACGTTGGATTCTTTGTTTTATGGTGTCAATCTGGGCGGCCGACGTTGGCGCTTATTTCGTCGGCAAACGTTTTGGCAAGACAAAGTTAGCACCTAAAGTTAGCCCAGGTAAGACTGTAGAAGGCTTGCTCGGAGGTATGGCGTTGGTGTTGCTCGTTTTCTTGCCTATTTTATTTTGGCAATTTGACTTAAAAGCCGCCAGTCTTCTATTAATAACCGTATTGTTGACCACCTTGGTGTCGGTGGGCGGCGACCTTTTCGAAAGCAAGCTTAAGCGTCACGCAGGCCTAAAAGACAGTAGTCAGATTTTACCCGGTCACGGTGGCATGCTCGACCGCATCGACAGTCTGCTTGCGGGTGCGCCCGTGTTCGCTGGCGGTTTATTGTTGCTGGGCTATTTAGCTTAGTACTTTTTAGCTTAGTACTTTTTAGCTTAGAACGTTACTAGCTTGGGCACTTTTTAATCGCTTGCTGCGTTCACTTTCGAGGCTCTAGGGCCAGAATTACTCATGCAAAAATCACCATGCAGACATTAAGCATACTCGGATCGACCGGGTCCGTTGGTCAAAGCACTTTGGAAGTGCTGAGCCTGCACCCCGATTTATTTTCAGTTGCGGCGCTTACCGCGAACACGAACGTCGATAAGATGGTGCAGCAGTGCCAGCAATATTGTCCGAAAACTGTGGTTATGGCCGACCACGCTGCGGCTCAAGCGCTTTCTTTGACGTTGCGTGAACTTGGCTTGGCTCATATTGATGTGTTAGCCGGTGCGCAAAGCGTCTCTGAGGTTGCCAAATCACAGGCTTGTGATACCGTTATGTCGGCCATCGTTGGCGCCGCAGGCTTGTTGCCCACACTTGAAGCAGTGCGCGCATCTAAGCGCGTGTTAATCGCGAATAAAGAGCCTTTGGTCATGACCGGTGATTTGTTTATGCGAGAAGCACAACACTCTGGCGCAACCATTTTACCGATCGACAGCGAGCACAATGCAATTTTTCAATGTTTGCCGCACGACCAAAGCAAGTCTGGCGTACGCAAAGTGCATCTGACTGCCTCAGGCGGGCCATTCCGTGGTCGTGCCTGGGACGAGCTAACAAATATTACGCCAGCGTTAGCGTGTGCGCATCCGAATTGGTCTATGGGGCAAAAAATTTCGGTTGACTCAGCGACCATGATGAACAAAGGCCTGGAGCTTATCGAGGCCGCGGCCCTATTTGGTTTGCCGGCGCAACGAGTCGACATTGTGGTGCATCCACAAAGCATTATTCACTCGATGGTAGAGTATCTAGACGGTTCTTTTCTAGCGCAACTCGGCTCGCCTGATATGCGAATTCCTATCGCACATGCCCTGAGCTGGCCACAGCGCATCAGCTCTGGCGCAAAGACACTTGATATCACTGAAATCGCACGACTCGATTTTCATAAGCCAGATCTGGCAAACCTGCCGTGTTTGCGTTTGGCAAGATCGGCGGCCGAGAATGGTGGTGCTGCCCCCGCGGTGTTGAATGCCGCGAATGAAGTGGCGGTCGACGCCTTCTTGCAAGGTCGGTTAAAGTTTACGGATATTCCGCGACCAATCGAGGCGGCACTCGATGAATTAGCAACGTGTTCATTTTCTGATATCGAGGGCGTATTAAACATTGATAATGAAGCGCGGGCCATAGCTGTGACGCAGCTAGACTCTTGACGTTGAGTTACTTATTGGGTTTATAAATTGGGCATAATTTATAGTGTTATTGGCTTCATTTTGGCGATTGGCGTGTTGGTTGCGGTACACGAGTTCGGCCATTTTTGGGTTGCGCGTAAACTGGGGGTTAAAGTCCTGACGTTTTCGGTCGGGTTTGGCAAGCCGTTATGGCGCAAAGTCGCTGGCCCGGATCAAACTGAGTACATCATTGGCAGCATCCCGTTGGGTGGCTATGTCAAAATGCTGGGCGAACACACTGAAGGTAACGAGGTAGGCAGCAACGAGGCACACCGGGCGTTCGATAATCAACCAATATGGAAGCGTAGCCTTATTGTCGCGGCGGGTCCGGCCATTAATTTCTTGTTCGCTATTTTGTTGTTTATGTTGCTTGGCTTGCAAAGCATTGACCGTCTGACGCCAACCTTTGGTGATGTGCCTGAGCAGTCAGTGTTAGCACAGGCGGGTGTTAAGGCGGGTGATAAGCTGATTAGAGTTGATGGCAAGCCAGTTGAATTCTTGTTTCAGCATGATCTGTATATATTTAATCAAGTGCTAAAACGAGAGGCCTTGACGCTGACAATAATGTCTGATGGTCGCGAGCGCACTCTCGATGTGCCAACCGCGGATATTCCGATTTACCGAATAAACCCCTCAACCTTGATGCGGCAGTTGGGCTTTGTAAGAATTGCACCCGCGATTACCACAGAAATTGAGGTTGTTACCCCCGGTTCGCCAGCCGCGCAGGCTGGCTTACTCGCAGGTGACCTGTTTGTATCGATTGACGAGGCCCCGATTGTTCAATGGCGAGACCTAGTCGGTGCGGTACAACCTGCTGCTGGTAAACCATTAAGCGTGACCGTCGAGCGTGATGGTGCTCGATTGACTAAATTGATAACACCTGAAACCGTCGTGGTTGGCGAGCAGTCGTTCGGCCGATTGGGAGTAGGGCCCAAGGTTCTACCGTATCCTGCCGAGCAGCTCATTACGATTTCTCGTTCACCATGGGCCGCCTTGCAATACGGCGCTACACAAACCTGGTTGATGTCGACCTTGACGGTAAGAATGCTATGGAAAATGGTGACCTTGCAGGTGTCGCACAAAAACGTTAATGGCCCGTTGATGATTGCGGATGTGGCAGGCAAGGCGATACAAGTTGGTGTAAGTACCTATTTATATTTTCTGGCCCTGATTAGCATCAGTTTAGGTGTAATGAATTTATTGCCAATTCCAATGCTTGATGGCGGTCGTTTAGCGACTTATGTGGTTGAAATGTTTGCCGGTCGTAAGACCGCAGAACGTGTCTTTATGGCAACTCAACCCCTTGGTTTGGTCATGCTGGCTGGCTTAATGAGCTTGGCTTTTTATAATGATATTTTGAAGATATTCAATTAGAATCAGAGCCTGATATAAACTGTCGCGCGTGCAGACGAGTGCGATGCAATCGTACTTAATCGCTGATTTTAGCGCGCGGGTACAATACGAAAATAAATATAATATTAACGCCTATCTAACGTTGCGCGTTGCCTAATAATTAATTGGCGACGCCTATAAGCTAATAATGACCCAATACGATCGCAGTAAAGACATATTTAGTGCGGTTTTATAAAGCGTCCGATGTGAATAGTAGTTAACGAGAATATAAGCGGACACTTAAGTAAATTAGCCGAACGAATAGGTTGGCCAGATGAATAGGTTAGCCAAATGAATAATTTAAAGAATACCCATGGTTCATCGAGGACTCTATGATTAGAAAACTCAGCATTACATTACTGTTTACCGCATTGCTTGTAGGGACGGGTGCGCCGTTGGCACTCGCTCAAGAGTCATTTCTTGTTTCTGATGTTCGTGTAAAAGGCTTGCAGAGGATTTCGGCGGGGTCGATCTTTAATTATTTGCCAGTAAAAGTGGGCGATAAGTTTGATCCGACTGAATCGTCGGAATTAATTCGAGAGTTATATAAAACTGGCTTTTTTAAGGATATTGAACTCTCAACAGAGGGTACCGCGATTGTTATTAGCGTGGTCGAGTATCCGTCTATTGCGCAAATCGAATTTGCTGGTAATAAGTTGATTAAAGAAGAGTCATTGCGCGACGCGCTATCTGGCAATGACTTTATTGAAGGGCGAGTCTTTCAGCCAAACGTACTTGAGCAAGTTAAACAAGAACTTAAGCGGCAATACCTAAATCAAGGGAAATACAACGCGCAGGTCGGCACCGAAGTGACTGAATTGCCGCGTAATCGTGTAAAGGTGAAATTGCACGTAAAAGAAGGGCCGACAGCCAAAATCAAAAAGATCAACATCATCGGCAATAAATATTTTTCCGATAAAATGCTACTCGACGAATTCGAATCGTCTGACAGTGTGCCATTCTGGAAATTCTGGGGTTCCGCAGACCAATATTCAAAAGAGAAAGTATCGGGTGATTTAGAAACGCTGCGCAGCTTTTATCAGAATCAAGGGTTTTTAGACTTCAATATCACGTCAAATCAAGTCAGTATTTCGCCCGAAAAAGACGGTATCTTTTTGACCGTGAACGTGAATGAAGGCGAACGTTATACTGTCTCAAGTTTCGTGCTAAATGGGCAGTTGGTGGTTCCAGAAGAAGAGCTACTGCCTTATGTCTACATTGCGCCTGGTCGTACTTACTCACGCCGCGATGTTGATAACACCGTAGAAGTAATCGGTGATCGCTTAGCTGAAGAAGGCTACTCTTATGCAGAGGTGGTGCCCGTACCGAATGTAAACAAGGACGATAACAGCGTTTCGTTTTCTATCAATATTAAGCCTGGACGTCGCGTGTATGTTCGTCGCATTGATGTGGTTGGTAATCGCTTGACCAACGATGAGGTAATTCGTCGCGAATTACGTCAAACTGAAGGCGGTGCCTTTTCACCGAGTCGAGTAAACCGTTCTAAGATTCGCCTGCAGCGTTTGAGTTTTTTCGACGAGGTGGAAATTGAAACTGTGCCGGTAGCTGGCCGCGAAGATCAAGTAGATTTAGAGGTTGTCGTTAAAGAACGTTCAACCGGTCAATTCCTATTCGGCTTGGGTTATTCAGGTGATGATGGCGCATTGATACAAGCCAGTATCTCGCAATCCAACTTATTCGGAACAGGCAACCAACTTAACTTCAACGTACAGCGCTCGAGCATTGTTGAAGCGGTTACCTTGCAGTATACAAACCCTTATTACACTAAATCGGGTATCAGCCGTACTATTGGACTCACCGGGCGAAGCATCGATCAGGCTCGCGCGAACACCTCAGAGTTTATTACCGAAACACTGGGCTTAAACGTTCGCTACTTATTTCCGATCAACGAGAGCAACTCGTTTTCGCTGGGTGCTGGCCTTGAGAGGATCGATTTCCAATCCACGTTCCGTTCGGTACAACAGGTTATCGATTTTATTGACGAAAACCCGAATAACGATTTATTTACGGTAAACACCGCGTTTGCACACGACACGCGCGACAGCTTGTTATACCCAACTTCTGGGAATAACGTGCGCTTGTCACTGGAAGCAACCGTGCCCGGTAGTGACCTTGAATACTACCGAGTAAACTTAGATACCAGTCTCTATTATCCGTTTACCAACAAAGCTGCATTGAAACTTGCTGCCGATATTGGGTATGGAGATGGTTATGGTGACACGGATGGTTTACCGTTTTTCAAAAATTACTTCGCTGGTGGCTCGCGCTCTGTGCGTGGCTTTGAGGCACGTTCCTTAGGCCCACGTGACGGCAGTCAATTTGATAATCCCTTTGGCGGCAGTAAACGGGTTCTCCTAAACGCAACCTTACTTTTGCCGGTGGGCGACGGCGCGCTTGATAAGCGACTGCAGTTGTTTTTAGAAGGCGGGCAAGTGTTCTCAAATGAGCAGAGTATTGAACTCGATGAGATACGTTTCTCGGCAGGTGTCGGCTTCAACTGGATATCGCCAGTTGGGCCTTTGTCGATCAGTTACTCAGTGCCACTTAATGAGGAAGAGGGCGACGAAATTGAGAAATTTCAATTTAGCGTAGGCCAGTTGATACAGTAGGCCAATTGACACAGTAGACCGATTGTATAAAGACCGATTGTATAAACACGTCGCAAAGCAAAATTATCGCAAGCCCGAGTAACGTCTTGGGTTTGCTCATCAAAATTAAATAAGAAATTTACAGGTATATAAAATGTTAAAACATAGTTTGATCGTACTCGCTGCTATAGCTGCTGTTATGCAGCCTTCAATTGCTGCGGCTGAGTTGAAAATAGGCTGGTACGACGCGCGCAAGATTCTTGAGTCATTGCCGGCAGTGCAGAAAGAGTTCAAGAAACTAGCCGCTGAATTTGAGCCAAAACAAAAAGAGCTTGAAGACAAACGTACCACACTTAGAAAGCTTCAAGAAGACATCACTAAGAACGCAGGAACTATTTATTCTGAAGAAGAAAATAGAAATAAGCAGTTAGAATACCAAAGCAAACTTCGTGAGCTGCAATTGTTAACCGAAGACACTAAGCGATTGGCTCAGGTTCGGGAAAACGAAGTAGTACGCAAGATCCAAGCTTCAGTAGACCAAGAGGTCATGAAGTTAGCAGAAGAAGAAAAATACGACCTTATTCTCCGCAGCGGTGTGTTGTACGCGGGGCCTAAGGTCAATCTTACTCAAAAAGTACTGCAGCGCATGTCTTCAAAATAGTAACGCAGATAGTTTGTCTCATTATTAAGCACCCATCTTGCGCTGACTGAATATTCAAAAATGAACTCAGTCAGCGTAAAGACGTTATACTTTCGACCGTAACATTTCTGCTCACTGGCCTATCAGCACGGTGTTATGCCGTCACCAGTTTAATCACAGAAATACCTTAGGAAATACTTCGTGGCCTTACTCGATATACACCAAATCAAAAATTACTTACCGCACCGTTATCCATTTTTGTTAGTAGACCGCGTGCTCGAAGCCGTGCCGGAAGAGCGCATGGTGGCAATGAAAAACGTGACTTATAATGAACCCTTTTTTGAGGGGCACTTTCCTAACAGGCCGGTTATGCCGGGCGTGTTAATCGTAGAAGCATTGGCACAATCTGCTGCATTGATGGCGAGTTATGGTCGCGACGATATTGATACTTCAAGTCGAATTTATTATTTCACTGGCATCGATCGCGCGCGATTTAAGCGGCCCGTAGAGCCCGGTGATCAATTGATTTTCACAGTAGAGCTAATCCGTAAAATCAGAAATATGTGGAAGTGTAAAGGCGTGGCAACGGTTGACGGTAAGGTCGCAGCATCCGCCGAATTAATGTTTACCTTTAAAGATCTTGAAGAAATCGAGTAGCCGTATGAGTGTAAATATCCATCCTTCTGCGGTTATTGAGCCTGGCGCCGAGTTGGGCGAAAACGTGACCGTGGGTGCTTACGCGGTTATTGGGCCGGACGTAAAGATTGGTGATGGTAGTAAGATTGCACCACATGTATTGATTGAAGGCGACACCCACCTCGGTGCGAACAACCAAGTATTTTCCTTCACCGCAATTGGTGGCGAACCGCAGTCGGTTTCGTACAAGGGCGAGCCAACGATGACTCGAATTGGTGACAACAATGTTTTTCGTGAAAACATCACGGTAAATCGCGGCACCATGGACGACGAAGGCATTACGAGTATTGGCAGTAATAATCTGTTTATGGCGTACGTGCATATCGCGCACGATTGTCGTCTGGGATCAGACCTGTTGTTTTCTAATAATGCCAGTTTAGCCGGCCATGCGCGCGTTGGTGATTACGTTGTGTTAGCCGGTTATACCTTAGTCCATCAGTTCGTGAACATTGGCGAGCACAGTTTTTGTGGTGTTAATACGTATTGTACGCTCGATGTTCCACCATATATGTTGGTGGCGGGCAACAAAGCGATCACGCATGGAATTAACATTCGCGGTTTACGTCGACGTGGAATTGATAAAGAGGCAATTCTTGAGCTCAAGCGCGCCTATAAAACTATTTACCGCTCTGGCCATACAATGGCCGGCGCGATGGATGTATTGTCCGAACGTGAAGCGCAAAGCCCACAAGTTAAAGGCCTGATTGACTTCATTAAGGGCTCTACACGCGGCGTTATTCGCTAGCTACGCGATAAGTCGGTGCTGTAAATGAAAGTTGGCATCGTCGCGGGCGAGAAATCTGGTGACTATTTAGGCAGCGAATTGATTAAGGCGATTAAACGGCGCTATCCTGATGCTGAATTTGTTGGCCTAGCGGGCCCATTAATGCAAGAGCAGGGCGCGGTCAGTCTGGCTGACATGGATAAAATCAGCATCATGGGTATTGTGGGTGTTGCGAAAGGAATTTTTGAAATTCTTGGCATCCGTAAAACAGTGCGCCAGCATATGTTGAACTGGCGCCCCGATGTGTTTATTGGAATCGACGTTCCTGACTTTAATTTGTCACTCGAAATCAAGCTCAAGGAAGCAGGCATTCCAACGGTGCACTATGTAAGTCCAACCGTTTGGGCATGGCGTGGTAAACGCATCCATAAGATCAAGCGCGCGATAAACCTGATGCTCACATTGTTTCCGTTTGAAGAAGCCTTTTACCAAAAACACAATACGCCGGTTAAATATGTGGGCCACCCTTTAGCCAAATCGGTATTGAGCTGGCAGGTATCCGATGATGCGCGAACAGCAATCGGCTACCGCGCTGACAAGCGGTTGATCGCAATGTTACCCGGTAGCCGCATGAGCGAGGTCTCGCGTTTAGCGCCAATTATGCTGCAAACAGCCACTGAGTTATCACAGCGTTATGATGACCTTGCTTTTGTTATCCCTGCGGCAAATGAAAAACTATATCGCTACATGGTTGACTCGCTTAATAGTGAGAACACCCCTGTCAACGTGGTTTTAGGCCACTCGAGGGATGTATTAGCACTGTCGTATGCCGCGATACTTGCGTCGGGTACCGCGGCGCTTGAAGCGGCTCTTTTCGCTAAGCCGATGGTTGTCATGTACAAGGTTTCAAAGCTTGAAGAGTTGTATGCGGCGCGCACCATGGAGGTTGACCATTTTTCCATGCCAAACCACCTCATTACGCCGCCCATCATCCCAGAATTAATACAGACTAACGCGACGGTGGAAAACGCGGTACGAGAGCTTACGCGATTATTAGGCGATGAAGATCAGTATGCAAATGTTCAAGCGAGCCTCGCAACAATTGCACCGAGTCTGAGTGAAGAGTCAGGCGAATTAGCGTGCGACGCGATCGAAGCCTTGTTAACCACTCGTGCTGACTTACCGCTATGATCGTAGCGGGTGTAGATGAGGTTGGTCGCGGCCCATTGGCAGGCCCAGTAGTGACCGCCGCGGTCATTCTCCCAGATGAGTTTGATCTGCCGGGGCTCACCGATTCGAAAAAGCTAAGCCTGAAGAAGCGCGAGAGTTTATCTGTCGCGATCAAAGAGCAAGCCGTTGCGTGGTCAATGGGCGAAGCTTCGGTAGAGGAAATAGATCAGCTCAACATATTACACGCCACCATGTTAGCCATGCAGCGAGCCGTGATTGGATTAAATACAGAGCCTGATAAGGTATTAGTCGATGGCAATCGCGCGCCCGATTTTGGCATTCCCGCGCAGGCGATTATTGGGGGCGACGGTTCGGAACCCAGTATTTCGGCGGCGTCAATTATTGCAAAGGTGGCGCGCGACCACTTGATGACGGCGTATTCCGAGACCTTCCCAGGTTACGGTTTTGAGCGCAACAGTGGTTACCCTACCAAACAGCATCGTGAAGCATTAATCACGCACGGTATCACCCCAATTCATCGCCGCAGTTTCGGCCCGGTAAAAGACCGACTGTAATGTGTTGTGCGCCTAACAGCTTTTTTACTGTTTGAGGACGACAAAGAACTCACTAATAAGTCAGATCGGTTTATAATTTGCTGATGCCAAAAACCTTCGTCCATCTGCATCTGCACTCTGAATACTCGCTAGTAAATGGCATGATTCGCCTACCCGCGTTGGTAGACCAAACGCGCACAAATCAAATGCCAGCGGTAGCGCTCACCGATATGGGTAACCTCTACGGTGCGGTAAAGTTTTTTAACAAGTGCGTTGCGCAAGGCATCAAACCAATTATTGGTGCGGAAGTTTATTTAGAAAACCCCGACAAGGTCACGCAGCCCTATATCTTAGTGCTATTAGTGCAGGATGAGGTCGGTTACGTAAACTTATCTGAACTGCTGTCACGTGGTTTCAGAGAAGGTCAGGCTCACGGCAAACCAATTCTGCAAAAGGAATGGTTAGATGGTAAGACCGATGGTTTAATTTGTTTGTCTGGTGGTTTGCGAGGGGAACTTGGTGGCGCGATCATGGCCAATCGCGATAACTATCTCGGTGAACTTATCGCCAATTATCAAGCTTTGTTTCCCGAGCGATTCTACATTGAAATTCAGCGTGTGGGACGACCGCATGAAGATGAGTACATCGCCGCGGCTGCGCAACTTGCGTCAAACTTTCAAATACCCTTAGTCGCGACCAATGACGCGCACTTTATGCGCGAGACTGACTTTGACGCGCACGAAGTACGGGTTTGTATCAACGAAGGGCGAGTGCTCAATGATACTCGTCGAGCAAAACACCATACGCCTCAACAATACTATAAAAGCGCGCAAGAAATGATCGAGCTTTTTGCTGACATTCCGAGCGCGGTAGACAACACATTGTTGATCGCGCAGCGCTGCAACTTTGTCATGCGTATGGGCGAGTACTTTTTGCCCGACTTTCCAGTGCCCGAAGGGCAGACCATTGAGTCGCACCTCAGAAATGAGTCCTTTGCAGGACTCGAGGTAGTATTGCAGCGTCGATTTCCCGAAGGCCCCACGCCGGAAATGCGCGCTGAGTATGAAGCGCGAATGGAGTTCGAACTTAAAATTATCCTAGAGATGGGGTTTCCCGGTTATTTTTTAATCGTTGCTGATTTTATTCAATGGGCTAAGGAAAATGATGTGCCAGTTGGTCCAGGGCGTGGATCGGGTGCGGGTTCAATTGTGGCGTATGCGCTAAAAATTACGGACCTTGACCCTATAGAACACATTCTGCTTTTCGAGCGTTTTCTAAACCCCGAGCGGGTTTCGATGCCTGACTTTGATGTGGATTTTTGCATCGAAGGCCGTGAGCGAGTAATTGACTACGTAGCGAAAAAATACGGACGCAATAAAGTATCCCAAATCATCACCTATGGCACCATGGCGGCTAAGGGCGTTATTCGTGATGTGGGACGGGTAATGGGCATGTCCTACGGGCACGTTGATGGCGTGGCCAAATTAATTCCGTTCGATTTAGGAATTACCCTTACCAAGGCCCTGGATCAGGAGCCAGAGCTTAAAGATCGGTACGACAACGAAGAAGAGATTAGCGAGCTGATTGATATGGCGCTTAAGCTTGAAGGCTTAGCACGTAATGTCGGCAAACACGCGGGTGGTGTGGTGATTGCGCCTACCGATCTAACTGATTTTACGCCGCTGTATTGTGAGCACGGCAGTGATCAAATCGTTTCGCAGTACGATAAAGATGATCTAGAAACCGTCGGCTTAGTGAAGTTCGACTTTCTTGGTTTAAAAACACTGACCATCATTGATTGGGCGGTGAAAGCTGTTAATCACGTGCGTGCCGAGTTAGGTGATGAGCCGCTGGACATCACCAAGCTCGCGCTCGACGATAAAGCGACTTACGACGGACTCAAAGCAGGTAAAACCACGGCGGTATTCCAATTGGAATCGTCGGGTATGAAAGAGCTGATTAAAAACCTCAAACCTGATCAGTTCGAGGACATCGTCGCACTGGTGGCGTTGTATCGTCCAGGGCCGCTCGGCGCGGGAATGGAGAAGGTATATTGTGATCGTAAGCACGGTAAAGAGCCGACGACCTACGCGCATGAGATGTTGGAACCAATCCTAAATAACACTCAAGGCATTATTCTTTATCAAGAACAGGTAATGGAAATCGCGCAGGTAATGGCCGGTTACTCGCTGGGCGGTGCTGATATTTTACGCCGTGCGATGGGCAAGAAAAAGCCTGAAGAGATGGCCAAACAGCGCGCGATTTTTGAAGAGGGCTCACGCGAGCGAAAGGTGCCGGCTGAAGTGTCAAAAGAAGTTTTTGACTTAATGGAGTACTTTGCGGCCTACGGTTTTAACAAGAGTCACTCCGCCGCGTATGCCTTGGTTGCGTATCAAACCGCATGGCTCAAAGCGCATTATCCGTCACAGTTTATGGCCGCGTGTATGTCCGCCGATATGGAAAACACCGACAAGGTGGTTATTCTGTTGAACGAAGCGAATGAGATGGGCCTGCATGTTCAGCATCCGGACATCAACTTGTGCCAATACCAATTTCGGGCCAAAGATGATCAGCATATTGTCTATGGCCTGGGTGCGATTAAAGGCATTGGTCGGCCTGTTATTGAAAATATTATTGAAGCACGCGACATTGGCGGGCCGTTCAAAGATTTGTACGATCTCTGCGCACGTATAGACGTGAAACGAGTTAATAAACGCGCTCTTGAGGCACTTATTCGCGCGGGCGCACTCGACGATTTGGGTGTGCATCGCGCAAGCCTTATTGAGAGTGTCGGCTTAGCGCTTGATGCCGCGAATCAGCAACACCGAAGCGCGATGGCCGGGCAGAACGATATGTTTGGAATCTCTGCGCCAGCAGAGGCGGTACAGACCTATCAAAATGTTCCTGAGTGGAAAGAAGAAGATCTGCTCGCGGCTGAAAAAGAAACGCTTGGCCTTTATTTGAGTGGCCACCCAATTGACAGTTATATTCAAGAACTAGATCAGTTTACGTCATGTCGGCTCGTTGATTTGGATGTCGCGCAAGGTAAAGGTAAGAAACCTGTGACGCTCGCAGGTCTAGTTATCGGGGCGCGAACGATGAATACTAAGTCTGGTTCACGCATGGCTTTTTTAACGTTAGATGATAAAACCGCACGCGTTGAAGTGGGCGTGTTTGGCGAGCTTTACGATCAGCGCCGAGACGTGATTCATAAAGACAAGGTGCTCGTAGTTAAAGGTAAAGCCAGTCATGATTTTTACAGTGGCGATGTTCGTATTTCAGCCGATGAACTTTTCGATATTGAGCAAGCGCGGGGTCAACTAGCGCGGCACATGCAAATTCAATTAGAGGCGGGTCAGCTTAACAGTGACGTCGTTAGTCGTTTGCGCGCAATTTTATCGCCAAATGACAATGGCCAATGCGGTGTCGGCTTTCACTATCGAAACGCGAGCGGAGTTTGTCAGCTTGATGTGGCAAATGAATGGCGCATTGTGCCGGGTAAAATGATGCTCGAACAATTAGAGTCAATTGTCGGCCCTTCGAATATTCGTCTAATTTATTAGTTAATTTGATGAACTTACATAACAAAGACGATCTAAGTCTTTGCTCTTTAAACTCTTTTTATTTTAATGCTATACTTAAATTCAATAATATGAACTCGTTTAAACGAGTCACAGCTAGGCGTCGAGTTGACTAAAAAGTAGAAAAATAAAGACAGCTCGAAATAGCCTAACCTACCTAATCTTACACATGGTCACGAAGCTGTTTTTGCGACGTTTTGATGGCTAAGAAAAACCGCTCGGCGAGCATTGTTTAACTTGTCTTGCATGACTCTAAAGGTAGAAGTCCCAATGACTTTTTCTGTGAATGATAACTTAACTGGCGAGCGTTCGGCCGGTGACACGGGTGCTAAGCCAGACTTGGCGGGCATTATTGCTGCCGAGCTTTTTACTGCGCTCAAGCTTAATTCGAAAGCTCACTATTACGTAGCCTACAGTGGCGGGGTGGATTCCAGCGTGTTACTGCATTGCATGACACGCTTACGTTCGCACTACGGCTTTGAGCTAACCGCGCTGCATGTTTCACATAACCTACAAGCTGAATCGGTCGCATGGGCTGAGCACTGTACTCGGGTTTGTGAGCAATTAGACGTTACGTGCAAACAAACCGCCTTAAACCTTGATAGCTCGGCGGAGGCCAGCGCCCGCACCGCGCGTTATCATTGGTTTAGCGAGCAAGTAGAGCCTGGTGCGGTATTGATGACCGCACACCATCAACAGGACCGAGCAGAGACACTATTGTTTAATCTTATGCGAGGTGCGGGAAGTACCGGCTTATCAAGTTTGCGTGCCAAGCGAGCCTTCCAAGGTGCGACCTTGGTGAGACCAATGTTGGGGCAAACGTTGAGTCAAATCATCGACTACGCGAAACGGTATCGTTTGCAATGGGTAGAAGACCCAAGTAATGATGACCAAGCTTACTCCCGCAATGAAATTCGTCATCAAGTCATCCCTAGCCTTGAGGCGTTTCGTAGTGATGCGATTCAAAATATCGCGCGCGCAGCAGCCAATCTTGAACAAGAGAATGGTTTGCTTCGAGAAATTGCGATTTGTGATTTAGTCGAAGTCAGCGAACATCCGAAACACCCTTTAGACCAATCTCACGCTTTATGTGTGGCTGAAATCTCACACTTGAGCCCCGCACGCCAAGCGAATTTGTTACGTTTTTGGTTGCGCAGTCTAGACTTGCATTCTCCGAGTCGTCGGTTCTTGGCGACACTGATGCTGGCAATTGACGAGCCGCCGACCAGCACTGCGGTATTACAAGAGGGCGGTCAGCAATTTCGCTTTTACAAAGGTTTTATGTATGTCATGCCCGCGCGCGAACCTGAGCCTCCGTTTACGACGGTCGATTGGTCCAACTTAGAACAACCTATAGGTTTATTTCATAACAAACTCAGAGTTGATTCAACGCAAAAGCTACGTGAGCTTGTCTTGCACGAGCGCGCGGCCAACCTAAAACTCGCTGCGCGTGCACAGCTTAGCAACCCTCAAGCGTTACAAGGGCATTCTTTAAATTTGAAGAAATGGATGCAAGACATCGGTGTGCCACCCTGGCGCAGACAAAGCGTGCCTTTGTTGACGGTCTCGAAACCTGGTAGAGACGTGGTGTTGGCTCCAGTGGATCAACAAATTCAGACCGACTGGGTCTCGTTAGAGTGCCCGATATAATAATCGGCAACCCTAGGCTCATCGATTGTCGCAAGGATGCGTGACCAAATAATTTATAGAACAGTCTGAAAACCGATTGTTACTATTCGACTGCTCCAGTATCATGTAGAACCTTCTGGAGCACGGCGCAAAGCATATTTTTCTAGTGTTTTCCGTGACTCTGATACGCTTTTTCAAACACATCAGACATCGATGACTAAATACGTATTCATAACCGGAGGGGTTGTCTCTTCGCTTGGGAAAGGCATTGCTGCGGCCTCTCTCGCCACACTTCTAGAGTCTCGCGGTCTAAGCGTCACTTTAATGAAGCTTGACCCTTATATCAACGTTGATCCGGGCACCATGAGCCCAATGCAACATGGTGAGGTATTCGTGACCGACGACGGTGCCGAGACTGACTTAGACCTCGGTCACTATGAGCGCTTTATTCGCACCAAGCTTTCTCAGAAAAATAATTTCACTACTGGCCGAATTTACGAACGCGTGCTCAGAAAAGAGCGTCGTGGCGACTATTTAGGCGGCACTGTTCAAGTGATCCCTCATATCACCAATGAGATGAAAAGCGCTATTGAAGACGGCGCGGGTGATGTTGATGTGGCCTTGGTGGAAATCGGCGGCACCGTCGGCGACATTGAATCCTTACCGTTCTTAGAAGCTATTCGTCAAATGCGGATAGAAAAAGGCTTTGAGAATGTGATGTTTATGCACTTAACGTTAGTTCCATATATTGCGGTGGCGGGCGAAATCAAAACCAAGCCGACGCAACACTCAGTAAAAGAACTGCGCAGTATTGGTATACAGCCGGACATTCTACTTTGTCGCGTAAGCGAGCCTCTGCCTGAAGACGCTAAGCGTAAAATTGCGTTATTTACTAATGTTGCGCAAGACGCGGTGATTTCCGGCGTGGACGTCGGGAATATCTACGAGATTCCTTTGCTGTACCGCGATCAAAAGGTTGACGAAATTGTGGTCAAACACTTTCGCCTAGAGTGCCCACCCGCAGACCTGTCCGAGTGGGAGCGAGTGGTTGAGCGCAAGGCCAACCCAACTGGCGAAGTAAGTATTGCTCTGGTTGGCAAGTATATTGGCTTGACTGAATCGTATAAGTCTCTATCAGAGTCGTTAATCCATGCTGGCATTCAAACACTGACGAAGGTGAATATCAATTACATCGAAGCAGAAGAGATAGAAAAGCAGGGTGTTGGTATTTTGAGCGGCAATGACGCAATCTTGGTCGCCGGTGGTTTTGGTGATCGTGGTACTGAAGGCAAAATCATGGCCGCTAAGCATGCGCGCGAAAATAAAATTCCGTATTTAGGTATTTGTTTGGGTATGCAGGTCGCGGTCATAGACTATGCGCGCAGTGTCGCGGGCATGGCCAATGCTAACAGTACCGAGTTCAATAAAGACACCGAGTTTCCGGTTATCGCTCTAATTGAAGAGTGGACAGACGAGCACGGTCAAGTACAGCAGCGCGATGAAAACTCTGACCTTGGCGGTACCATGCGTCTGGGTGGGCAAAAATGTTATCTTACTGACGGTACGAAAGTACGTGAAGTCTATGACTCGGCCACCATTGTCGAGCGACACCGTCATCGTTACGAATTTAATAATGGCTTGCGCAGCCAATTAGTTGAAGCCGGGTTAATTATCGGTGGTGTGTCTGACGACGACTTAGTTGAAACGATTGAAATTGCCGATCACCCGTGGTTTGTTGGCGTACAGTTTCACCCTGAATTTACGTCTAGCCCGCGTGACGGACACCCACTGTTCTCGTCTTACGTAGAAGCCGCGCGTGCTGAGCAAGAGAGAGTTTAAAGCTTAAAAAGGAACGCCCAATGAAGATAGCAGACTTTGAAGTAGGCTTAGACAAGCCGTTTTTCCTGATCGTTGGCCCGTGTGTTATTGAGTCGCGTGAACACGCCTTGGAAACCGCGAAGATGATTCGAGATATTACTGGTGAACTCGGTATTAATGCGTTGTACAAGTCTTCTTTCGATAAGGCCAATCGAACCTCAGGCGCGTCGTTTCGTGGTCCAGGTATTCAGCACGGCTTAGAAATTTTACAAGAAGTGCGCGAGACAGTTGGTATGCCAGTATTGACCGATGTGCATACGCCGGAACAAGTTGAACTTGCGGCGAA
Source organism: uncultured Arenicella sp. (assembly GCA_938048185.1). Classification (GTDB taxonomy): domain Bacteria; phylum Pseudomonadota; class Gammaproteobacteria; order Arenicellales; family Arenicellaceae; genus Arenicella. Next base: position 24,122 of record CALIVT010000016.1, on the reverse strand, counting down.
GTACGTTGATATGATTCAAACCCCAGCATTTTTGTGCCGACAAACAGATTTGATCGAAGCGGTCGGGGCTTGCGGTATTCCTGCTAATATTAAGAAGGGTCAGTTCTTATCTCCACCGGAAATGATCAACGTCACCAAGAAAGCTGAAGCGGCGGGCGGTAAAGATCGAATCACGGTCTGTGAACGAGGCGCGTCATTTGGTTACAATAACCTAGTTGTTGATATGCGTGGCTTAGCGCAAATGCGTGATACCGGTTGCCCGGTAGTGTTTGACGCTACGCATTCGGTGCAATTACCGGGCGGCAAGGGTGACAGCTCAGGTGGGCAACGTGAATTTGTTCCTGTATTGGCGCGTGCTGCCGTTGCCGCTGGCGTCTCAGGCTTATTTATGGAAACACACCCCGACCCTGATAACGCAAAGAGTGACGGCCCCAACGCAGTGCCTACGCAGAAATTAAAATCCTTACTAACTGTATTGCAACAGCTCGACCAGTCCACGAAAGCTGGTGGCTTTTTAGAAGACGAGTTTTAACGAACCAATTTTAGTAAAGCCAAAATCTAAATTTATACCTACTTTGAGTTAGCACCATGTCTACCATTCAATCAATTCTTGCGCGTGAAATTCTAGACTCGCGCGGCAATCCAACAGTCGAAGCAGACGTTACCTTAGACGACGGCTCATTCGGCCGTGCAGTCGCTCCATCAGGCGCCTCGACCGGATCATTAGAGGCTCTGGAGCTGCGTGACGGCGATAAAGGTCGTTACTTAGGCAAAGGTGTCACCAAAGCCGTAGTTAATGCGAATACGCTTATCGCGGAGGCGCTCAAGGGCCAAGACGCACTTAATCAACGAGCCGTTGATCAAGTGATGCTAGACCTTGATGGCACCGAGAATAAAACCAAGCTTGGCGCAAACGCAATTCTTGCTGTCTCGCTTGCCGTCGCGAAAGCCGCAGCAGTCAGTAAAGGTGTGCCGTTATACGCTCATTTTGCCGCATTGTTTGGCAACGACACCTACGCTATGCCGGTACCGCAAATGAACATCATCAATGGTGGCGAGCATGCGGACAACTCTATCGATTTTCAAGAGTTCATGATTTTGCCAACGGGTCTACCAAGCTTTAAAGAAGCGTTGCGCGCGGGTGCTGAAGTGTTTCATTCGCTCAAAAAAGTCTTACACGACATGGGCCTAAGCACCGCAGTGGGCGACGAAGGTGGTTTTGCGCCAAACTTAGATAGCAACGAAGCGGCCGTCGGCATCATTATTCAAGCTATTGAAGACGCAGGTTATACAGCCGGTGAAGACATCATGATCGGCTTAGATGTTGCGAGTACTGAGTTCTACTCAGACGGCAAATATCATTTGAGTGCCGAGAACAAATCACTAAGCTCGGACGAATTTGTGGAGTACCTAGAAGCGTGGGTGCGTAAGTACCCAATTATTACGATTGAAGATGGCATGGCCGAAGACGATTGGGATGGCTGGGCCGCGCATACTAAAAGCGTTGGTGGCGATATTCAGCTTACCGGCGACGACCTATTTGTAACGAACACCAAAATTTTACAGAAAGGCATTGATCAAAAGGTAGCCAACTCAATCTTGATTAAATTCAACCAGATTGGTTCGCTAACAGAGACCTTAGACGCGATTCAAATGGCGCATGACGCCGGCTACAAAGCCACCATCTCTCATCGCTCAGGCGAGACTGAAGATACCACCATCGCAGATTTAGCGGTCGCGACGGCGGCAGGACAGATTAAAACCGGTTCGCTGTGTCGTTCTGACCGAGTGGCGAAATACAATCAGCTATTGCGTATCGAGCAAGAGCTCGGTGATTTAGCCGTTTACCCTGGAATTAAGTCGTTTAGTTAGATTCGTTTTAAGTTTTAGGAGGGCTCAGCTTACCGGGCCCTCTTGAACTTTTAGGCTCGTGAGAACCGCGCCTAAGGTGGCCGTTATTAATTCGCATCGTCGCGATATTTCCGAACAACCAAGCTGATTAAATAAGTCTGATATGAATAAGAACGAGTTAGCGCTAAAAAAACTAAAGGGACGTGGTGTTGAGTTTGGCGCGCTGCATAACCCTGTTCAGATTGACACGAAAAAAGCGAGCGTTGTCTATGCTGACAAGCTGAACAAGCAAGACGCCATTGCGGCATTTCCTGAGATTGAAGACGTCGCGAATGATATTGTGGAGACCGACCTGATTGTTGACCTTGATCGAGATAGTCTTGCTTTTATTAGGGAAAAAGACGTTGATTTCGTGATAGCGAACCATGTTATTGAGCATCTGGTAAACCCGATATCGTTTTTGAAACGCATCAGCGATAACCTGAAGCCAGGCGGGGCATTATTTTTGACCGTCCCGAATAAAGACCACACACATGACAAAAACCGTAAGTTAACACGCTATCGATCGTTGATCTCTAAGTACTATTTGCGCACCAAGCGCTTGAGTAATGAGCGAATACGGGATTACTTAAAATTTAAATCTCCGGTGACTGAGATACACCCGAGAACAGTCGAATATTTCGAGAATAACGGTCTGCCATTGAGTTACTACGACGGTAATAAAATTCCGCTTAACCCGATTGCAAGATCAAAGTTATACGACTATCACCGGCAACGATCAATCCATGTCCATGTTTGGAATAGAGAAACATTCGATTTCTTTTTAAGACGAACAATAGATCTGTTTAAACTCAAGTTTGAGATAGAAGAAGCGCTGCCTAGCGATGTTTCTCCGGGTGAGATGATTTATCTGTTGAGAAAAATTTAATGACTTGAGAGTGACGATTGATCCAGTTTGATTTTCGCCTCAGGTGATTTATCTTTATCTACTTGAACTTTGCGTGCCCACTAAAGGAAAAAAGTGGGGCAATTTCGTTAATCTGTCTATAAAGTAGGCGGTAAGATAGATTGATAGTCAAAATTAACGCAATGGCTTGGTGGCAGTATGAAGTTCGAATGTATAGGTGTAACTGGTTTTGCCGGTGATCGAACGCCTGAAGCGATGATTGAATGCCATCCGTTTACCAATGCCTTATCTGAATTTCTAAATGTGCCTGTGTCGCTATATGGGCATGCTGGATCACCGAAAGATTTGCCGTGGAATGACGCTCTTATCGAATCTTATGACGTTTTCTCTACCGTCGCACGAGTGGTAAACGAATCTTTAGATCGAGGTTGTGCACCGATACTTATAACCCCGCGCTGTGCATCGGCAATCGCCTCACTACCCGTCGTAATATCTAAATTTCCAGATGCGCTGATTCTCTATTTCGATGCTCACGGCGATCTAAACCTTCCAGAATCGAGCGCAAGTGGTTATCTAGGTGGCATGCCCATTACCGCTGCCATGGGTGAATGGGACAGCGGCTACGGCTCGGGCCTTCACGCTAAGAATCTGGTGCATATTGGAGGCCGGGATTTAGATCTCGAAGAACACGACTTTATTCGCGCGAACAAGATTACGACTGTTTCTAAGCGCCAACTCGAATCTGATTTAGACCAACTGACTGATTTGATTCGAGGTAGGGCGGTTTACATTCATATTGATACCGATGTATACGATCCATCCGAGGTGGTGGCTGAATACAGCGTCGCTGACGGATTGTTCGCTCGGCACGTCAAAGACGTCATCCGCTTAGTGCTAGCTGAAGGCTGTTTGCTTGGCTTAGAAATAACGGAACTCTCACCTAAAGACTCGTTTGAGCGGGAGCATTCGTATAAGGCGTTGTTTAACTCTTTGAACCCTTTATCAGAGCCAGTCCGGTAATTTAGGCTACCCCGCCTTTTTACGCGCCATGTTGCTCTTGAAGTCTCGAACTGTATGGCCAAGAAACGACCTAAATACTTTTAGCGCAGGGTCGATTCCTTTAGCCTGAGCTAGTTGAATTATTTGCCAGTAGTAAAAGCCCACTGCACCGACGTTGTTGATCGCCCTAATTAAGCTCATTGGGCTATTGTTACCCCAAAAACCTTTGCCCAGCACTAAGCTGTTTTCATAACAATCTACGTTTTCAATCTGTTTTTCTATCAGTAGTTTTGGAAGGTTTGCCTGCGTACAAAACGGTCGAGCCAACCCAATGACGTCGGCTTCTTTGGTTGCTAGAGCTTGCTCCATGACTGTTCGGCTGCGAAAACCCCCGGTCACCATTAGTGGGATATTCGCCGCCGTGCGAATCGCTTCGGCGTACTCTAAAAAATAAGCCTCGCGTTTGCGCGTGCTATCGCGAACCTCGGTCGGTTCAACCCCCATCAAACTTAGTTGCTCGTAGTTACCGCCGGATATTTCCAGTAAGTCGAGGCTGTCTTCGGCTAACCATTGAGCAACCTGCACACATTCGTCTAAGCTAAAACCACCTTTTTGGAAGTCAGCGGAATTAAGTTTGGCGGCAACCGGAAAGTCGGGGCCAACGGCGTCGCGCACAGCTCGAACTACTCGGCGCGCCAAACGAGCGCGATTCTCGAGGCTGCCGCCCCATTGGTCTTCGCGCTGATTAATGAGCGGGTTCAGAAACTGGCTAATCAAGTAGCCATGCGCACAATGAACTTGAACGCCAGTGAAACCGGCTTGTTTACAAAGTAGGGCGGTCTTAGCGAAGCGCTGAATTACGTCTTCAATCTCAGCGTCTGTAATTGCTCTAGGGCGCGAAAAATTACCCATCATCTTAAGTTGCACCGCCGATGGCGCGAGGGGTTCGCTATTGACTAAGCGCGGGCATTGTCGGCCTGGGTGGCTGATTTGTGCCCAAAATTCGTTACCCCCGACTTTGCCACTGGCCGTCATTTCCTTCAGTGTTGATAGGCCGCTATCGTCTTCTAATACTATATTGCCCGCGCGTTCGAGGTATCGGCGATCGACCATGATATTGCCGGATATATGTAATCCTGCACCGCCTTGCGACCATGTTTTATAGAGTTGCCGGTGCAAGCCAGTGGCGTGATCGTTTGGGTCGGCTAAGCCCTCAGTCATTGCGCTCTTAGCAATTCGGTTGGGGAGTCGTGCCCCACAGGGCAATACAAGTTGGTCGGCGAACGTTACGCTATTCATGCTGTAGCCTGTTTAAATTCTCCTAGGTGAAGATACAGCTTAACGTGTATAGCTGCTTGGTTCACCTGTAATCTCATTCTTGCGCTCTAATAAATGCTTGAACCAATAGCTTCTCTGAATGTCTCGCGCTAGGAATTTGGCACCGTTCTCGCTTAAATGACTGTCATCAAAAATAATTGCGTAGCCTTCTTTAGTGACTCGTTGACAACCTTGGGCGTTGCAAAATCGGTCGAGCAAATCAAAGTAACGGTAGGATTTCGCTGCGTTTTTTAATACGTGATTTATGTTGCCAGTTTTTGGGTGAGGCGGAGTCCTAAGCTTATGCACGTTTGGCGAGAAGGCGTGTTTGTTGAGAAACCAAATACCATTATTGGATTGCACTTTTAAACCTAACACCATCATCTGTGCATCACTCAGTGTTTTGAGGTGATCGACTGTCGGTGCAACGTACTTTAAGCGGCGACTGTTCCAAAGGTAACTTGCCAACACGATGGTATCTGCATTCTTTAGCAAGTCGCGCTTAGTCAGCACTTTTCTGTGTTCGCGCTTACACTTGTTGGCTGCACCGCCATACACGCTCTCATACTCTAGGTCGCTGAGACCGAATAGGCTCTTACAATTTTCACCGACCTTAATCGTTGCGATATCGAGTTGCTGGGTGGCGTCGGCGGCCACTAATACATTGACTAAATCGGCGGCCATGCTGTCGCCAATGATCAGTACTTTGGGTTTTCCATCGTTCTTATAGCCAGCTTCAAGCCGCTCGATATTGGCCCAGAAAAATTCGGTGTAATCTCCGCCTTTATAGCTCAATTGGGCGACCACATCGGCAGGGTAGCGCCATAGCCAGCCCTTCGAGCTAATTGCGTTCGCGCTCACTGCTACCGTTACCAGCGCGGCTAAGGCTGAGCCGACTAAGAACTTAACATTGGGGGACGGCCTTGCCAGCTTTGGTTTTCTAAATGGTTGCTCGATAAAGCGGTACATTAGGGTGGCTAATAGCATCGATGCGACAACCAATGTGACCAGCTCGACCGACGAGAATGCTCGACCGATTGAATACTTATAGAAAACAATCAGTGGCCAATGGACGAGATAAAGCGAATAACTGATTAGCCCGATACCCACCATAAGTCGGTTCGCAACGAGCATGCTAAGTCGGTGCCCTGGGCCGCTGACGATCATCAATGCCGCGCCCACGCAAGGCAGTAGCGCCGCGGTTGATGGGAAGTTTATTTCGCTGTTTAAAATGAAAACAGCAACCACCACCATTCCTAAACCCAATGCAAATAGTATTTCGGCTACCGTTCGATTTTTAGGGCTGGCAACCCAGACTAAAATAGCGCCTATTGAGAATTCGAACACCCGAAATGGCAGCCAATAAAATGCGGTAGATTGCACGTCGAACGCGGCGTCACCGTCGTCGGATGTGAACCACGATGCAATCGATGGGTGTTCAGAGAAAACCGCTAGGTTTAAAAGCAAGCTCGCAGCGCCCATGACAACGATAAAAATAGGGATAGATATTTTTTTCTTTAGCGCAAACAAGCCAACGAGCACGGCTGGCCAAATAAAATAAAACTGTTCCTCTACTGACAAAGACCAGGTATGCAATAACGGCTTAAGCGAGCTGTCCGAATCGAAATAGCCAGAAAGACTCCAGAAGAAAAAATTACTGACGCTAAAAATTGAGGCAACTAGTGATTGTGCGAACTCGGTCAAGTGAGCGGGGGAGAATAAATAATATGCCAGCGCGATACACAGTAATAAGGTTGCGAGCAGGGCTGGGAAAAGTCGTCTAATACGACGGACATAAAATCGCTTAAAACTAAAGGAATCGGTTTCCGACAATTCGGAGAAGATTAGTTTTGTTATTAGGTACCCACTAATAACAAAGAAAATATCGACACCAACAAAACCACCCGGCAGCAGTGACTCCTGTAGGTGATAAAGTACGACACTGCCAACCGCAATCGCGCGCAGCCCATCGATGTCTGGACGGTATTTAAGCATAGATAGTGGTGGTGCTCTCGAAATCGCAAGGGCTTGAATCAATGTGCATAGAATAACGCAAAACGGCGTTTATATTAACCGAATGATTGTCGCTTGCTCGCCAAATTTACGCGCGATAATTACTCGAACGCGCTTAACACCTCGTTCTCCCAGAACCGACGCAATCGTTTTTCAGAGACCGGTATTTGGGTGCGCAGGTGTTGGGCAAAAATTGAGACCCGCCACTCCTCGAGCATTCGCGCGAACTCAATGAGCTTAGGCGCCTTACTAAAAGCGAAATCGGTTCCGAGGTCTGGGTGTTGTAGCTCGTCGACTTTCTCTTGATGCAGCGTTTGGAAGTGATGCAAGGCCGCCTCTTCGCTGGCGGTCTTGCTCGCAAAACCCAGTTTCTCCAGTCGGCTTTCTACTGCTCGAAGGTAGCGCGAGTATTGTTTGAGTGTGCTTATTGAGGTGTAGCGAAGAAAGCTTGGTTCGAATAAACGGTACATCTGTGCTTTGATATCTTCTAAGGTGGTGTCGATCGCGACGCTATCTACCGTTATCGTATTAATTTGCGCCAGTAGTGAATCGCGTAAATTAAGCGCTGCGACTAAGCTCGTCTCAAGCTCTATCGTGCACGCGACCCATTGATTTCCGCGCGTGCTAAGCGCTTTCTCAAATTGCGTTTGGGCACGTATTTGGCTGATCCCTTCTGCGAAACAGGCTTGTTTAAGACCCGCCAAAATTAGCTCGTCTAACCATTCGGATTTGTCCGTACTTTTTGGCGTTATCGTTTTAAGTTGGCTTGCCAGCGATCCTAAACCGCTCGATTTAGAGTTGGATTTGGTCGCCAGCAATTCTTTGTGTAGGTACTTTAGGCTTTGTTTTTGTGTGGTTGATGAAAGCACCTGTTTTGCTAAGTCTAAGATTGCTCGGTCTGTGTGGTAGCGAGCGATAGCTTCTTGATCATGGATCAGGAGAGATATGCTCGCGTCGTCCAAGGTTTTTAGCATGGGGTAAGCGCGCACGGTCATACCTTGATGTTGGTATTCAATTGCGTGTTCTAAGTCACCAAAATCCCAGTCTTGAATTTTGTGTTTCTCGAGTTTGGTGCGTTCCGGAGCATTGTTTGAGTGAACGCTCTCTTGCACTAAGCTTGCGTAGCTTTGCTTTAAGCGCTCAAGGTCGCGTCCTTCTTCGATAAGCGAACCGTCGATGTCTAGTACGCGATAGTTCATTCGATAAAAGTCATCAATGCGACTGGGGTCGAAATCGTCTAGGGTGACGTTTACCCCACGTACGCGATAAAGCTGTTCGGCCAGTATTTTATGTAGAGGTTGATCTTGTGTTTTTAATTGATCGAACACGCGATCAATTGCGTCGACGGCCGGTGCGTAGTGCCGGCGTATTGGCTTTGGTAGTGTTTTGATTAAGGCCACGCACTTTTCGTGCAATAGGCCCGGCACTAACCAATCGCCAATATGGTTAGGAAACGGCGCTAGCACTGAAATAGGCACCACCATAGTGACGCCATCGCTGCGCTTACCCGGGTCAAATTTGTATTTGATCTGAACCGGTTTACCATGTACTTCAATCGTGTCTGGGAATTGCGCCGTTTGATCTGCGCCAATCTCACTTTGTTGCAGCGTATTACGATCGAGCTTAAGCGCTTCTTCATTTCCATTGCTCAACCACGTTTCAAGTGACTGGCGGTTATAGACTTCACTTGGTATGCGTTGTTGGTAAAATTCAAAGATGATTTGGTCGTTAACCAATAGGTTGCGCCGCCGCGTTTTGGTTTCAACTTTCTCTATTTCGGCGATCAATGTTTGGTTATGCGCTACAAAGTCGGCCACCGTTTTGCGGGGTTGGTACGCGCCTTGCACCAACGCCTGTTGTATAAAAACGTCGCGGCTTTCGCGAGGGTTGATTGGTGCATAGTTAACGGGTTCTTTGTCGCGCAACGTTAAGCCAAATAATAAGGTCTTGCGGTACGCTTTAACACCGCCAGAGCGCACGTGATAGTGTGGCGCGCTATAGCTATAACGGCAAAGATGTTGTGCGCTTTCAATCGCCCATTGCGGTTTTATTTCGCCAATGGTGTGTGCGAATAGCCGAGAGGTTTCAAGGTATTCTCCTGCGACTAGCCATTTAGGTTTGCGTTTGGCTTGTGCTGATCCAGGAAATAAGTGCACCCGTCGTGACCGAGTCGCGATATATTCGCCATCAACATCTTTGCTTGCGATATTACCGATCAGACCGGCTAGTAAGGCTCGGTGGAGATTTTCATAGCGTTGGCTAAAACGGTTATCGGGCTTAGCTTTTTTGTCGCCTGGTTTGGGTAGCGTGAGAGTCTGCCAGTCGTTGAGCTTCCAACCCATTGATTTAGTTTGAGTAACAAGCTGTCGAAATAGCTCCCGCCATTCGAAGACTCGAGAAATTGACCAATAGTGATCTACGCAATATTGTTTAAATTTAGCGTTGCTAAGCTCGCTGCGCGAATTAGTGATTGCCTGCCAAAGATTTAGATAACTAAAGAAATCCGATTGAGGGTGATGTAGAACTTGATGGGTTTGATCCGCTGCTTGTTGCTTGTCAGCTGGCCGTTCACGCGGGTCTTGAATGCTAAGCACGCTGATCAGTATCAAGGCGTCGCGCAAACAGTTTTGTTTGTTCGCTTCGATGAGCACGCGCGCGAATTTTGGGTCAACCGAAAGATCGCTCATTTGCCTGCCAACCGGTGTTAACGCGCGGCTGCTATCAATAGCGTTGAGCTCTTGCAATAGCTTAAAGCCATCGTTGAGCAGACGTTTGTCCGGTTGCTCTAGAAAGTCAAACTTACTGATGTCGCGAATGCCTAGACGCAGCATCTTTAGGATGACTGACGCTAGATTACTGCGTAAAATTTCCGCCGCTGTGAATTCCGCTCGCTGCTCGAAATCTTGCTCTGAGTAAAGCCGTATGCAGACGCCGTTTGCAACACGCCCACAACGGCCTTTACGTTGATTAGCGCTAGCCTGGGACACGGCTTCGATTGGTAGGCGTTGAACTTTTGAACGAAAGCTATAGCGCGATATACGCGCTAAACCTGGGTCGATCACGTACGCGATGCCAGGTACGGTAATCGACGTTTCGGCAACATTGGTTGCAAGCACTACTTTACGTCGATGGGCTTTATCAAATACCTTGTTTTGTTCCTTGATGCTTAGCCGAGAATAGAGCGGCAAGGTCTCGATCGGCAACTGCGCGCGTCGCAGAGCTTGTGCCGTGTCACGAATTTCTCGTTCGCCGGCGCAGAATACTAAAATGTCGCCGCTGGCTTTAAAGCGACCTTTTGCTTCATCACGAATAAGTTGCTTTACTGTCTCGCAGATCACGTCGGGAAGGTTGGGCTCGTCTCTGCTCGGCTCTTGGTAAAGTGTTTCGACTGGGTAGGTGCGTCCAGAAACTTCAATGATTGGCGCGGCGTTACCTTTTATTGCGAAGTGCGTCGAAAATTTTTCTAGATCTATCGTGGCCGAGGTTACTATTACTTTTAACTCGGGGCGTTTAACGCACAGCCGTTTTAATAAGCCGAGCAAAAAATCGATATTCAAGCTGCGCTCGTGTGCCTCGTCAATAATAATAACGTCGTATTTCCTGAGCAGTCGATCGTTCTGAAACTCAGCTAATAACACGCCGTCGGTCATCAGTTTGATACGAGTGTTGGCGCTGGAATTATCAGTAAAGCGAATTTGATAACCAACTCCATCGCCAAGCGGCGTGTTCAGCTCAGACGCTATGCGGTTTGCAACCGTGCGCGCGGCTATTCTGCGAGGTTGTGTATGGCCAATCAGGCCTTTCTGGCCATAGCCTAGGGCTAGGCATATTTTGGGTAGTTGTGTAGTTTTACCCGAGCCCGTTTCACCCGCAAGAATAACGACTTGGTTGTGTTTTATCGCTCGCGCGATTTCTTCTCGGCGCTGGCTAATCGGCAAATTTTCAGGGAAGCTTATTGGCTGAGCCCATGGTGCCTTAATTTCTCTTTTTGTTTTTTTTTGCGGCATCGGAGTCGGAGAGGGCGCCACAGCTTATCCGTAAACAAGGGCTTATAAAATTTTGATGGCGCGCCCGGAGGGATTCGAACCCCCGACCAATTGGTTCGAAGCCAACTACTCTATCCAGCTGAGCTACGGACGCGTGATCCATCAAGAATCGCGATTATAGTCGAATTTATTATTAGTTTCGACTAAAGATGTGGCTCTAATCGAAGACATTTTTCTTTTTATTTGGTGGAACGCCGCCATTACGTTCCACACTCTCTTTGAAGCGCTTTTTAAAGCGATCAAAATCATCTGTTGGTTCATGCTCGTCGGCCAGTGTGAGCTCGACGCCAGCGAGTTTACTTTGAAGTGGTGTTTGGCTTGCAGTGCGTGAGTTAGGGGCTTGCGGGGTAAGAGCGAGCTTTAACTTTAGTTTATGGTACCGGCTTGCGTCTTGCTCATGCTCAGTCGTCGCGACGGTAAACCGCAGGCTTTGATGTTGGTCTTTACTAACACTGAGCATAATATCCACCTCAGCGGATTCACAGACTAGTTTCTGAGCGTCACTATTGCTGTTTCTCGGCTCACGGCTATCTATAGGCTCAGGGCTGTCTATAAGCTCAGGGCTGTCTATAAGCTCACGGCTGTCTATAAGCTCACGGCTGAGCTGTTCGATAAAGTCCGCCAGTTGTATTTCATCGTTCATCGTATTGCTACCTAAACTGTATGTTGCTGAGTTTATCACTAAATCATTGACGCTTTTAATCCGTACTTGGAGTGCGTGCGAGGTTCGATCTTTGGCGCTCTAAATCTGATTCAATCTACAACCAGATAAAATCCGCGGTCTGTTAGAATCTAGGTTATGTTGGAGCAACTATTAGTAATGCATGAACTCTGAAGATAACAGAACTAATCTGGGCAACGTCAATGACTGGCTATTAAAATACGGAGTGGTCTTGGTCGTTGGCGTGGCTGTACTTACTCTGTGCTGGCTAGCGGCGCTCGGTTTTGGCTTGGTTAGCGATACGTTTAGCCGTGGGTTTGTGGTTTTCTCGTTGTTGCTTATCGCGTTATTTGTCTGGACTGGTGTAACGCTGCTCGCTCGAAGTCATTCATTGCTAGCTCAATTGCAGCAGAGCGTTGCCGAGCAAGCTAAGCTAACCAAAAGTAAGCAAGCGTTGGATCAAAAACAACAACTTCAAGCTCAGCTAGAGTTCGTGCAAGCTGAACGTCTCTATTTAATCGAGAAAGCTCAGTTACAACCAATTTTTAAGGCCGTTGCGCGGCCATTTATCACGCCACCGCTAGACTATGAGTTTCAAGACGAGGTTTGGGATGAAGATGCGTTTATCGCTAAGCACTTCAAAGAACCGGATTTATTTGGCGTGAAGCTTACGTTTCGTCAAAAAGGCAATACACTGTTTTCGCACGAACGAGTGATATTCGATCGATCATCGCACCCCAGTGATCGTACAGGCTCACACAGCAACGAAGCGTATGTCACCTTAGACGAGAAAGAAAAACCAGTGTATATCATTCCGCTGGATGAATTGCCCGGCGGTAACTCGACTCAGCAATTCGTGGTCTACTATATCTATAAAGACATTACATCATTGTCGGTGGTGATGAAGTATCGTGTTTCGCCAGCGATTGAAGGCGATGCTAATTTTTGGTCTATCAATAATTTGGATATCTGTTTTTCCAATGCGTATCACCAAGAGCGGCAACTTGACTCTGTCGAGAATTGCGAGAGTTTGTTCGAAAAAAAATATCTCGACCCGCTACTGAGCTAGGTTTAAATCAATTGCCGCAAGGTTATTTACGAGGAAAATTTATGAAACTTTTCGCCAGTTTTTTTGTGTTATTCGTAGCACTGAGCCACGTCGGTATTCTTATCTTAGAAATGTTTTATTGGGATCATCCCGTTGGGCAACGAATTTTCGCGATGACGCCCGAGGTCTCTGCCGCGTCTAAGGTATTGGCGGCCAATCAAGGTTTATACAATGGTTTTCTTGCCGCTGGGTTGTTTTGGGGGCTTTTAAAGAATAGGCATGACGTGAAAGTGTTTTTTCTTAGTTGTGTCGTAGTCGCCGGAATATACGGGGGGGCAACTGCGAAGCTGAGCATCATATTTACCCAAGGCTTACCGGCGTTAATTGCCTTGGTATTGGTGTTACTGAGTTCCAGCAAAGCTGACACCGACTAAGTTCATCTAGGTGACGAAATAAGACACAAGAGATTGATAGTTCAGCGCCAGATACAAGAGGGTTGCTAGGTTCGCCATTAATAGTATCGGCACTAACCAGATCAGCATTACAGCGACACCTTGATCAAGATAGATTAAGGTGAGTGGTACTAGCAAACCGAGATAAAGGTCGAGACTGATTTGACGAAACCAGTGGTAGGGTTGTAGTTTTGGAATTGTTTTAAAGAAATTTTCTTGGGTATTGCAATACAAGCTATACGCAAGAAAACTAAGTAATATTACCCAAGTCAGCGGTTTGCCAAGAGAGTAGGGGCCATCGCCATTGCTAAGAAACAGCGGCTCGCGCTCATGCAGGGCGAGCACGAACGCCCCGAAGCTGAAGTAGATAATCCATAGAAGGTTGTTACGAATAAATGTCATTGCTTGGCCTCTTAAATTAGAAAGGTGCATTATTCTTCATCAAAAAATTGCATCATGGTTGCTCTTTTTTTGAACCCCAACTTCTCATAATAGGTAATCGCTTCTTCATTGCCGTCGCCGACCAGAAGCCTAATATTTTCAGGGGCTTGCTCACCTAACCACCCCATTGCTGCGGCCATCAATTGTCGGCTTGAACCTTGTCCTCTTGCCGCTGGTTTTAAATATAAGGAGTCGATCTCGCCGAGGTTAGCCGTGATCGAGGCCACGCAGAACCCAACCGCTTCTTTATCATGATTGGCGACGAATATTGCCACCGCGTCTTTGTTGAGAAGCTCAGCTTTTCGTGTACTAAACGTATTGCGTTTATAGTAGTCGAGATAATGATTTGTCCGGTCTTGATGGTGCTGCTTTAATTCACACCATAAACCTTCTATTTGGTTGATATCTTCCTTGAGAATTTGCCTGATTCTTAATTCTTTTTGCATATCAGCCAAGTTTGCCCTGAACCCGCAGTTTGAGCTGGTTCAGGGCGAATCATACGCTAATTCACCTTGTGTAAGGCGCGCCCATCAATGGACAGGGCTGCTTCGTGCATGGCTTCAGACAATGTGGGGTGGGCATGAATGGTTCTGGCAATGTCTTCCGATGAGGCAGAATATTCCATGGCCAGTACCGCTTCAGAAATTAATTCTGAGGCATTAGGGCCAAGAATATGCACACCTAAAATTCGATCCGTTTTCGCGTCGGCAATCATTTTTACGCGACCGCCTTTTTCATTCATGGCGAGTGAACGGCCATTTGCGGCGAACGGGAAAAATCCCGTTTTATAGTCGATGCCTTGCGCTTTAGCGTCTTCTTCATTGATGCCAACCCAGGCAATCTCTGGGTGTGTGTAGATTACCCACGGAATGTTGCTGTGATTCATGTGCGGCTTCTGGCCGGCAATTATTTCGGCGACAAATACGCCTTCCTCAGAGCCTTTATGAGCCAGCATTGGGCCTTTAACAGCGTCGCCAATCGCGTACACGCCGGCAATATTTGTGCGGCACTGATTGTCGACATCAACACGCCCACGCTCGTCCAATTTTAAACCCGCATCGTCTGCTGCTATGTCTTTAGTGCTGGCTTTACGGCCAACCGCAACGATCAACTTATCGAAGGTTTCAGTATGCTCTTCACCTTTTACGGTATACGTTACTTTAACCGACTTTTTTGTTGCTTTAGTCGCGGTCACCATCGCGCCTAGCTTAATGTCCAAGCCTTGGACTTTGGTAAAGGTGCGCTCGGCTTCACGTGCCAGTTGTTTATCAACCGGTGCTAAGAATGTATCCATTGCTTCGAATAAGGTCACGTTCGACCCTAAACGATTCCAGACACTGCCAAGCTCTAAACCAATGACGCCAGCGCCGATAACGCCCAATTTCTTAGGCACGGCATTAATGTCTAAGGCTCCGGCGTTGTCGAGAATTACGTCATTATCGACTTGCGCAACCGGGATATTAATGGGTTCTGAACCGACCGCTAGAATCACATTGTCAGTGCTGTATACGCTGGCTTTGCCGTCTAGGTTGACTTCAACCTGTTTGTTCGCAAGCAGTTTGCCGTGACCGTGCAGTGAGGTGATTTTGTTAGCCTTAAATAAACCTGCAATGCCTTTCGTTAGGTTGCTAACGATATCGTCTTTGCGCGCGATCATTTTTTTAACATCAACCGAAACTTTGCCCACCGATATACCGTGGTTTTCAAAGTCATGATTAGCTTGCTCAAACTTTTCAGACGAGTCGAGTAAGGCTTTTGAGGGTATGCAGCCAACGTTCAAGCAAGTGCCACCAAGTGATGGTTTGCCGTCTGCATCGACCCATTTATCAACACAGGCAGTGTTGAAGCCGAGCTGTGCACAACGGATAGCCGCCACATAACCGGCCGGGCCCGCACCAATTACGATTACATCAAATTTGTCAGACATTGTATTCTCCAATTACAGCTCGAGGAGCAATCTGGCTGGGTCTTCTAAGCATTCTTTTATGGTGCGTAAGAACAACACCGATTCTTTGCCATCGATAATTCGATGGTCGTATGTCAGAGCCAGGTACATCATCGGACGGATGACCACTTGACCGTTTTCAGCAACCGGCCGCTCTTCAATACGATGCATTCCAAGAATTGCGCTTTGCGGTGGGTTCACAATCGGGGTTGATAACATTGAACCAAATACACCGCCGTTGGACACCGTGAATGTGCCGCCAACTAGGTCGTCCATCGTTAACTTGCCGTCTTTCGCTTTCTGACCGTAATCACCGATCGCTTTTTCCACACCAGCGAAGCTCATTTGGTCCACATCGCGCAGTACTGGCACAACCAAGCCGCGTGGCGATGACGCGGCAATGCCTACGTCGTAGTAGTCATGATAAACAATGTCGTTACCATCAATTGATCCGTTAACTGCGGGGAAACGTTTTAAGGCTTCGATGGCGGCTTTGACGAAGAACGACATGAAGCCCAGGCGTGTGCCGTGTTTCTTCTCGAACAATTCTTTGTATTGCTTACGAAGGTCGATCACGGCCTGCAGGTTAACATCATTGAATGTGGTTAACATTGCCTGCGTGTCTTGCGCTTCTTTTAGGCGACGAGCAATCGTGGTACGCAAGCGCGTCATTGGCACTCGGCGTTCACTGCGCTCGCCCGCTTGGGGTGTCTTCGCTGGGGTTTGTGGGGTTGCCGTTGCTGATTTACTCGCTAACGCTTTTTGTACATCCTCTTTCAAGATGCGCCCGTTTTTGCCAGTGCCACTAACGGCGCTAGCATTTAGGTTGTTTTCAGCCAACATCTTACGAACAGCCGGACTTAATTTATCGGCGTCGTCGGCACTCTCACTACTACTCGCTTGTGTGGCCGCGTCTTCAGCAACAGGTTCAGGCGCCGCGGCAGGGGCGCTGGCTACCGCGCCTTCCTCGATGATGGCGATTACATCTTGCTCCCCGACGGTCGCGCCTTCTTCAACTCTAATTTCTTTGATAACACCGTCGACGGTACTCGGCACTTCAAGGACGACTTTCTCGGTTTCAATGTCGACTAAATTATCATCAATCGCTACCGCATCGCCTACGGCTTTATGCCAAGTGGCAACAGTGGCTTCAGCAACGGATTCGGGAAGAATGGGAACTTTTACTTCAACTGACATAGGTGCTCCTGCAACGGGTTAGTGTGCAGCTCTTTATCGTGGTTGTGACTATCGTATTGATGATTGTCTTACTTGTGGTTAAAATTTTTCGACGGTTTTAGTGTCGTCTTCATTCAGCGGTGATAGGGCAGCTGTGACCAGTGTTGCTTGCTGCTCGCGGTGCACCGCGAGGTAGCCTGCCGCCGGCGATGCAGATGCGTCTCGACCAGCGTATAACAAGGTGTGTTTATCATCAATGCAGGCTTTTAAGTGATGCATGATTTGATACCAGGCGCCTTGATTCTTTGGCTCTTCTTGACACCAGACCACTTCTTCGGCCTTCGCGTAACGCTTTAGCTCGCGCATAACTGATTCACGCGGAAATGGGTAAAGCTGCTCCACACGGCAAATAGCGATATCTTTAATACCTTGTTCGCGACGCTGTTCTAACAAGTCGAAGTACACCTTGCCGGTACAAAATACAACACGTTTCACATTCTTGTTAGTCAGTTTGTCGATTTCAGGAATCACAGTTTGGAATTCGCCGCTGTGCAATTCTTCTAAGGTTGACGTTGACAACTTATGACGCAACAAACTTTTAGGTGTCATTACAATCAAGGGTTTGCGATACGGGCGCAGCATTTGCCGCCGAATCATGTGAAACATTTGTGCCGGGGTGCTGGGGTAGCACACTTGCATGTTGTGTTGTGCACACAGTTGTAAATAGCGCTCTAAACGCGCAGACGAATGTTCTGGGCCTTGGCCCTCGTAGCCGTGAGGTAGAAACATGGTTAGGCCACTAAGTCGGCCCCACTTGGCTTCACCACTTGATATGAATTGGTCAAGAACTACTTGAGCACCGTTCGCAAAATCACCAAATTGGGCTTCCCATATGACCATGGTTTTAGGGTCTGAGCACGAGTAGCCGTATTCAAAAGCTAATACGGCTTCCTCCGACAATAATGAGTTGATGACGAGAAAGTTGGGCTGCTTTTCTTTGATTTTGCGCAGCGGAATGTACACTTCTTTTTTCTTAGTGTTATGCAACACAGCATGACGGTGGAAAAAAGTACCACGACCAGAATCTTGGCCCGATAGGCGCACGGAAAAATCTTGGTCTAGCAGTGTGGCATACGCTAAGTTCTCAGCCATACCCCAATCTAATGCAAGTTCACCGTCTTTCATTTTCTGGCGATCTTGCATGATTTTTTTGGTGCGCGCATGCAGCGCTATATCTTCAGGAATGTCCAATAAACGTTCAGCCAAAAAATCTAAGCGTTTAGCATTAAAGCCGGTGTTAGCTTTATGCTCCCATTTAATATTTAGGTACGGCGACCAATCTATGGTGTGATCTCCTTGTTGCGGATCAACAAACTCTGGTACCACACGCTCACCGGCAACCATAGATGCTCGATAGTCTGCGTTCATTTTCTTTTCGTCATCGGCCGTAATCACGCCTTCGTCGATGAGTCGTTGCGCGTAGATTCGCCGAGTCGTCGGCAACGCTTTGATGTTTTTATACATCATTGGCTGGGTCACCGATGGCTCATCGGACTCGTTATGGCCATGACGTCGGTAACACACCAAGTCGATTACGACGTCTTGATGGAACTTAGTGCGGAAGTCCATCGCGATCTGTGTTGCAAAGACTACCGCTTCGGGGTCGTCGCCGTTAACGTGAAAGATCGGTGCCCCGACCATTTTAGCGATCTCGGTACAGTATGGAGTAGAACGCGCGTCTTTCGGGTGGCTGGTGGTAAAACCAATTTGGTTGTTAATTACAATGTGCATGGTGCCGCCAGTGCGATAACCGCGACAACCGGACATTTGAAAGGTTTCCATTACCACGCCTTGGCCAGCAAATGCGGCATCTCCGTGAATTGAAATAGGTAGCACAGTGCTACCGGTTGAGTCATCTCGTCGTTCTTGCCGAGCGCGCACCGAACCCTCAACAACCGGGCTAACGATTTCTAAATGTGATGGATTAAAGGCGAGTGACAAGTGCACTGGCCCGCCTTTAGTCTGAATGTCCGACGAGAAACCTTGATGGTATTTCACATCGCCGCTAGCCGCCAACTCGTTAGTGTCGTGCTTGCCCTCAAACTCAGAAAACAGATTGCGGGGGGCTTTACCTAATGTATTTACGAGTACGTTTAAACGCCCGCGATGTGCCATGCCGATGACAAATTCTTTAATACCGCCAGCGCCGCCTTGCTGAATGATTTGGTCGAGCATTGGAATCAAGCTTTCGCCACCTTCTAACGAGAAGCGTTTTTGTCCCACGTACTTGTTATGTAAATATCGTTCCATGCCTTCTGAGGCAGTGACGCGATTTAAGATGTGCTTTCTCTGTGCGTTAGTAAACGGCTGGTGGCCAATCGGTTGCTCGAGGCGGGTGCGCAGCCACCGGCGTTGCTCGGCACTTGCCATATGGCCATATTCGTAGCCGATTGGACCACAATATGAATGCTTTAGAATCGCAATGATGTCCCGCAGCGGTAAGCGATCAGGGGCGCGCAGTGGGCCTGAGTCGAAAACGGTATCAAGGTCAGCATCGGACAAGCCGTGATAACTGAGTTCGAGTTCACTCGCGTCTTGTTGCTCCATCTCGCCAATTGGGTCAATGTTGGCCAGTTTATGGCCCATCGCGCGATAGGTGCTGATTAGGCGCGACACCGAACCTTGCTTCGTCGCCATCGTAGCGTCCAAACTGGCCGTCGATATGGTGATTGCGTTGGTCGCGCTATTACTCGAGGTGCTCGCAGAGCTGGTGGCTAAGGCGGCGAAGTATTCTTGCCACTCTGCCGATACCGACGTCGGGTCCTCTTGATACTGTTCGAAAACGTCTTCAAGGAAAGCGATATTTTGTCCGTTCAGAAGACTGAGCGGGTCGAGCGATGGCGTTGAATTATTCGACATATTTGCGTGGTTTGATTAGGCCATTTTCACGAAATTGAATGATACCCAAAAGTACGTAGACAGGGGAGCATTAAATTAGGTTTCCAGCCAGTCATAATAAATTTTTTTATATTCTTCAGCTCAATTAGACGGATTGTCGATGCATTCAATCAGCGCGAGCGAGTCACGCTTCAAGTATGCCATCTAACGGTGTTGTTTTGGTTAGTATTTTGCTTTTCGCTTTGCAGTGAGTTTCCTAGTGCGTTGCAGAGTTATGAGCCAAAAAAAAGCGACTGATTAAAGTCGCTTTTTTGAATGCTAGTGAATAAAACGCTTAACGGCGATAATTGTCGGGTACGTGACGCTCACCTGAGCCTTGATAGTTTTGACGTGGGCGAGTAATGCGGAACTCTGGATCGTCCATTAGCTCCATCCACTGCGCTAACCAGCCAGCAGTACGCGGGATAGCAAATAATACCGTGAACGCCTCCATCGGAAAGCCCATAGCTTCATAAATAAGACCGGAATAGAAATCCACATTAGGGTACAAGTTACGTTTCACAAAGTACTCATCTTCAAGCGCAATGCGTTCTAGCTCCATTGCAACATCGATTAATGGATTGCGACCGGTAACTTCGAACACCTCGTCGGCAATTTCTTTAACAATTCGCGCGCGTGGGTCATAGTTTTTATAAACACGGTGTCCAAAACCCATCAAGCGCAGTTCGCCGCCTTTACAGCGTTTGACGTAGTCAGCAACTTTGTCTTTGGTGCCTATTTCACGCAACATATTGAGCACTGCTTCGTTAGCGCCACCATGCGATGGACCGTATAGCGCTGCTGCTGCGCCCGCGACGGATACAAATGGGTCGGCTTTTGAGCTGGCAATATTACGCATGGCACTGGTCGAGCAGTTTTGCTCGTGATCGGCATGCAGAATGAACAATACATCGAGCGCACGCTCTAATACAGGGTGTGCTTGATAGCGCGGCTCGACCATGCGATACATCATGTTCAAGAAGTTGCCGGTATAGCTCAATTCATTGTCTGGGTAGATATAAGGTAAACCGCGGCTATTACGATAAGCGTAGGAGGCGATCGTTGGCGTCTTACCGATTAGCCTGCACGCTTGCAACATGCGTGTCTCTGGGTCGTTTACGTCTTTAGCGTCTGGATAGAACGTAGACAGTGCCGCAACAGTGGAAATGAAAACGCCCATTGGGTGCGCGTCGTAATTGAAACCACCCATCATGCGCTTGGTTTTCTCATGCAGCATGGTGTGATGAGTGATGCGCTCCTCCCAGTCGCTAGACTGTTGCGCATTTGGTAACTCACCATTGAATAACAAATAAACCACGTCAAGAAACGTGCTTTTCTCCGCCAGTTGTTCGATCGGATAACCGCGATATCTCAGAATGCCCTCGGACCCATGTAGGTCCGTGATACGGCTCGTGCAGTTGGCCGTGTTCAGATAGCCAGGATCGTAGCTCATCATGCCAAAATCACCCTCGTTGATTTTGATTTGGCGAAGCTGTGAGGCACTGATGTTGCCGTCTACGATTTCGATTTCGTATTCTTTTCCAGTGCGATTGTCTTTAATTGACAGAGTATCCGACATGATTTCCTCAAATAGCTAGTTTGTGTGTCTCGCGAGAACGCGCGGACGGCTTTTGCGATTTAACGTCGATGACGTTTGAATCGCGACGCGCAGTATAGCAAAGCCGCGGTAAAAAAATAATAAGACCAAGGCGTGATGATACTAATACTACCTATAATTTTGGTTTATTTGACACCCGTGTGGCCAAAACCTCCGCTGGCGCGGTCCGATTCGATGAATTCTTCGACAATCTCGAATTCTGCTTGAACGATTGGAACAAACACCATTTGCGCAATACGATCTCCAGCGTGCACCGTGAACTGGGTGTCTCCACGGTTCCATAAAGAAACCATTAACGGTCCTTGATAGTCAGAGTCAATTAGGCCGGTTAGGTTGCCTAATACGATTCCGTGCTTATGTCCGAGACCCGAGCGCGGTAAGAGTACTGCAGCTAAAGAAGGGTCAGCAACGTAAATGGACATGCCGGTGGGTATCAGCACTGTTTGCCCAGGAGCGATAACGGTGTCATGCTCAACGCAGGCACGCAGGTCCATACCCGCCGAGCCATTGGTGGCGTAGTCGGGCACATCAAATTCAGTGCCAATACGTGGATCGAGAATTTTTAGTTGGATAGGTTTTTTCATGTTCACTGTGTCCTACTTTATCTAAATCTTGTTATAGGCTTTTGCGATCTCGGATATCAGTTCGCGGGCGAGGGCGGTTTTACTTTGTTTAGGCAGCTCGATAATCGAGTTTTTACTAATCAATGTGATCGCGTTATCCGGCACACCAAAACCGGTGTCGCTACCGCCGACATGGTTGGCTGCAATAAGATCCAGCTTTTTACGTTCAAGCTTGCCGCGCGCGTAGGCCGCAACATCATTGGTCTCGGCCGCAAAACCGACGCAAAATGGCGCGTTATCGCGCCCGGCAACCTCCGCTAAAATATCTGGGTTTTTGACCATGGTGATCGTCATTTCGTCTGCATTTTTTTTGATTTTTTGCTCGGCCGCGTCAGCCGGGCGATAGTCGGCTACTGCGGCAACGCCGATAAAAAGATCTTGCTCATCAATCTCCGCCATCACGGCAGCGTGCATATCCAGCGCTGACACGGTGTCTACCACCTTAGCGCGCTCAGGCTTCGCAATGTGAGTTGGGCCGCTGACCAAGGTGACCGCAGCCCCTGCCTCTATCGCGGCTTGCGCCAATGCGTAGCCCATCATGCCTGAGCTGTGATTGGTGATGCCACGGACCGGGTCAAGCGCCTCCCACGTCGGGCCCGCGGTAATCATTACCCGCTTACCGGTAAGCTCGGAGTTTTGGAACAGCTCCGCAACGCGCTGCGCGATGTCAGTGGGTTGCAACATGCGGCCTGGGCCCACTTCACCACACGCCTGCTCGCCGGCATCGGGCCCTAATATATGCACGTTTCGGCTGGCTAAAGTTTGCATATTTTGGATGGTCGCCGCGTTTTGCCACATCTGTTGGTTCATTGCCGGTGCGATCGCGATAGGGGCTTCGGTGGCTACGCATACTGTGGTAAGCAACTCGTCGGCGTTACCTTGGCACAGCCGCGCTATAAGGTTGGCTGTGCCGGGCGCGATCAACACCACATCGGCCCAGCGCGCTAAATCGATATGTCCCATGCCTGATTCGCTCTCGGCTGTCATTGCGTGATCGTGAACTGCGTGACCACTAACCGCTTGTAGCGCCAACGGGGCAACAAACTGATCAGCGTTTTTGCTTAAAATAACCTGCACTTGTGCGCCGAGTTCGCCCAGTTTGCGTACTAAATCAGGTGCTTTATACGCCGCTATGCCCGCGCTTACGCCCAGTAATACACGCTTATTCGTTAAACTTTTCAATGTGTTAGCTTAATATTGTTGGAAGGTTGTGGTGTGTTGTCTAAACGCTAAAGCGTTGTCGAACTGCTAATATGAGCCCTTAATAAGAACGGGATTATCCCTGATTGCTCGCGCACTTGTCACTAACTTTACCCTGTGCTCTAATTCAAGTCGGCGCAGGATGCGTGCTAAACCATCAATTATACAAGGAAGGTAGACATGATTTTTCAAAACAAAACACAAAAGCTCCCAATTAAAGAGTGGCCCCAAGCTGAGCGGCCGCGCGAAAAACTGATTAATAACGGCCCCGACTCATTGGCCGACGCCGAACTACTGGCAATTTTTATTCGTACTGGGCTACCGGGTAAAACCGCCCTGGACTTAGCGCGCGATGCCTTGCTTGAAGCCGGAGGGCTGCGTGCGGTTCTCAATTTGTCGGTGCATGACTTGTGTAAGTTAAAGGGGATTGGCACGGCTAAGTACGTGCAGTTTCAAGCCGGGCTGGAGCTGGGTCGGCGCTATTTGATGGAACAAATGCAAAAAGGTGACGCGATTTCTAGCCCGCAAGTCAGTCGAGACTATTTAACGTTGCAACTGCGTGATAAGCAATACGAATCATTTTTTGCCATGTTTCTAGACAGTAAACACCGAGTTATTCATCATCAAGAGTTGTTTCGAGGTACCATTGACAGCGCATCGGTGCCGGTCAGAGAGGTTGTTAAAGAAGCGTTAAAACACAACGCGGCGGCAATGATCGTTGCGCATAATCACCCGTCGGGCGTGGCCGAGCCGAGTGCTGCGGATAAAAGTCTGACTCAAGCGCTCTATTTAGCCTTGCAGATGGTCGGCGTTAAATTACTCGACCATTTTGTTGTAGGCGACTCTGAGGTGGTTTCTTTTGCCGAAATAGGGGGCTTGGATTAGTTT
>CALIVT010000015.1 GCA_938048185.1 uncultured Arenicella sp. | reverse complement strand
GAAATCTACAGCGGTACCGCCGTAAGCTTCTGACAAACATTTTGTAATCGCAGCGGTCAATGTAGTCTTACCGTGGTCAACGTGACCGATAGTACCGACATTGACGTGCGGTTTGGTTCTTTCGAATTTTTCCTTAGACATTATGTTCTACCTAAATCTTTATTTATTAAACAATTACCAACTTAAATCGATACCGAATGGCCGGAGCGCAAAGCAAACCAACATAAATCGGCAATCATTTACGCCAAGCCACATAAAACGTATGCCGCACAGCGTTTAATCGCAAACCTCGAAATCATTCTAGAAAACACCTTACTGGAAGGCAGCCTACTGACAACGAGACCTACAAAAATCAAAAATACAGGCTCAGCACCTGCAGCACTTAAGCTAGTGAACCAACTTAAGCTAAAACAATGGTGCCCACGATCGGAATTGAACCGATGGCCTCTCCCTTACCAAGGGAGTGCTCTACCCCTGAGCTACGTGGGCGAAACCTGTCTTCTATTTATCCATCACACCAGTCACAGATAATCCAAAAAACAAATAGAAGAAAGACTTCAAAAACCAAAAAAGCGCTAGTCGTCAAAATCACAACAGCGCTAAAATCCTACTTATTCCGCGATGGAGCGGGTGATGGGAATCGAACCCACACCATTAGCTTGGAAGGCTAAGGTTCTACCGTTGAACTACACCCGCATATCTACTCTTTACCCGGCGCTCGACTTAGCGAACAACGACTCAAGGCGGTAATGTCACCTAAAGCACCGAGCGTGAACACACGCCTGTGGCGTGGGTGGGCAAACACATGACATCAAAGCTTGGTGAAAACCCACAAAGCTTAGCGCAAACCCACCGATTGCTAAGCAATCATCGCGAATGAAAGAAATGGTGGTGGGGGCTGGATTCGAACCAGCGTACTCAATGAGAACGGATTTACAGTCCGTCGCCTTTAACCACTCGGCCACCCCACCATCAATCTTTTCTAAAACATGCCTTAAACCACTTTCGATCGACTTACATTGACGAAAATGGAGCCTGCAGTCGGAATCGAACCAACGACCTACTGATTACAAGTCAGTTGCTCTACCTACTGAGCTATGCAGGCCTGCCATGTTCAGGGAGCGCATTTTAGGTCTAGTCTTGGGGAAATACAACGTTTCTGTGAAAAAAAAACGTTAAATGATCAGGTTTTTAGAAAGCGCCTAAACTAACAAGAGCTTAGGCCTAAATTCCGCAGCCAAATAGGCCCATTTTAGCCGACGGCTCACCCCAGTCCATCGCGCTAAGCTGCTGGCGAACAGAATCGTCGTCGCCGATACTAAAATGCAACCAATAGCTGTCGGGCAACACAATGTTTTCACCCTGACTTTTAACCCCGTCGATTTTATCGCTAAATAGGCGAATCGCCGCGTCGGCAGACTCTAGCGAACTGTAGATACCTAAGGAAATAATGTAATCGGCCTCGCCTTGCTTGCGAATGAAATGGTCTAATATTTTTTTGCGCGTTAGTTCAACGCGCGCGTCGGCAACTTCAGCCTCGCTTGCATAGGGCCCAACAAATACCCGGTGTACGTTCGATTCTTTACTGGCGCGTTTCGACTTTTGATAATCAACTTGGGCATTGAACAGCACCGCCTGCGCTAAATCGTAATTTTCCTGATGCATAAACGGCCCAATTCGATAGCAACCTTCCTGGCTCGCGGCTGGCTCTGGATTTACGTCCGCCACCGCACCAACATCCGGCTCGTCAATGAGACTGATTTTTTCGGTAACTTGACTGTAAAAGCGCTCTTCTATTTCTTTATTTAGACGCACAAAATGAGGGTTAATATCCTCCTTAGATGAGTAGACGTGAGGTGCGTAATTAGCGCTGTCTGGCCAAAAAGCGACGGCAACATTTGCAAGCAATAAGAACGCAGCGGTATAAAGAAATACGCGAGTCATAGAGGGTTTATCGACGCATTAGCGGCGCTATCTGATTCGTCAGAGAACATGTTTAGGCCTTCAAATAATAAATTAGCATGATACTCAAGTGATAAATGTGACAAGCGCGTAATTAGCTGGGCATCGCCGCCGGTAATTATCAGCTTAACCGCTGGCTCACCTGCCTGGGGCTCACCTGCCTGGGGCTCACCGGCCTGGCTTTGCATTTCACTTACCACCCGCTCTACTGCCCCTAGCACACCGTATTGCGAGCCTGAGTTTACACACTCCTGAGTGGTCTTACCAATCACGCCGCTCACCGCTTGACGCTGAGATTGTATACCTGCCGTGCGCCCTAGCAGGGAATCGTGCATTGTCGCAAAACCCGGCAGAATGACCCCACCTTGATACTGATCATCCGCATCTACATAATCAATAGTAATCGCCGTACCAGCATCAATCACGATAAAGGGGCCGCAGGGCAGCCGCGCTCTGGCACCTATTGCGGCAATCCAGCGGTCGACACCAAGACGATCTAAGTCGCGATATTGATTCACCAAACCACCCGCGCAACGAGTAACCTTGGCAAGATTGAGCTCCAGCGACAGCAGACCTTTAAGTTGTTTTGCCACGCTCGCCAAAGTAGAAGGCTTGCCGACGCACGACACCCAAATGCTTCGCACCGATTCGATGTGTTCTGCTAACGCGCCCGGCACATCGTGCATCTCTCCTTGGGCAATGATTTGAGAGTTTGCAAGTGCCCATTTCACCCGCGTATTGCCGATGTCGATCAGCAACTTCATGCTTTAGCGCTCGCCGTATCAAGCAGACGCACACTTACATTACTGTCGGCAAAGCGGTGTCGCTCGCCACTGCTGTCTTTAACAATCAACGCACCCGCCGCATCAACGGTAACCATTTCGCCTTCTACCACATCCGCAGACGCGTCCAGCCCCAGCTGCTCAGCTGAACCAACTCGCACATGCTGACCCGCGTAACTACTCAATTCATTCCAACGCTCGACCATCGGTTCGAAACCGACTTCGTCAAAAACTTGCAACATGCTAATGAGCTTTGCACAGAGATGCCCGACCAGCTCACTGCGGTCAACTTCTACGCCCAGTGATGACAAGTCTTGCCAGCGGTATGCGCCGTCCTTGGACCAATCAGGCTGATGCACATTTAGGCCTAGACCAATGACCACGTTACACGTACTCGACGCCTCGCCCGACACATCGATTAATATGCCGCCAAGCTTGTCGCCGCCAACCATGAGATCATTCGGCCATTTAATTTTAACGTCTAGCGCAAAACGTGCATTGAGGTATTCGGTAATCGCCAGCGACACCGCTAGGCCCAAACCCGTGATCGTTTCCGGCCAATGGTCAAAGCCCCAACTTAGCGACAGCATTACATTGCGGTACGGTGACGATTGCCAATCGTTGCCACGCCGACCACGGCCTGCGCTTTGCGATTCAGCCACACAAATTCGCGCTCTTGAAACATCAATAGAATGCGACAACAAATGTGAATTGGTCGACGCAACGGACTGCATAACCTCAATTGACGAAACGGTGCCGGGCGCGAGATGCTGCTCAATTCCGGCTTGAGTTAACACACTAACGCCGTCACGCAAAGAATAACCCTTGCCGGGCACCGCTTCGACTGGCAAACCGTTCTCAACAAGCTGCTGGATTCGTTTTTGCACCCCCATGCGACTTATGCCCAAGGCCTCGCCCAGCGCAGTGCCTGAGACGGTTTTAGATCGACTCAGCAGTTCAATGAGTGGTTGAGTATTTTGCATGACGCTAGTGTAGCAAATGCCATGAAATAAGTGCCAGGTTACTTGGCAATCACCTCTACGTCATGACCAGCCACCCAATGCTTCTGCTCGTCGGTGTAATACAGATAGCCGCGGCTCGCCGGGCCCGTAAAACTGCCGGGAACACTCGCGACAAGCGCGATCGGAATCACGCGCTTCTCATTAGCCTGCAACGCTCGCCAATATAAAATCACCTCACGCCCAAGTACTTCATAACTACTGATGCGGCCTGCGCCAACAAGCTCTTTGAGCTGCTCGTGCTGCACGTCTAAACCAGCAGGAATACCGATAATGGCAATCGGCGTAGGCGCGACTTTGTCCGCGACCAATACAGAAACCTGCATTTCAAGTGGCTCACCTTCATTGACCTTGTTTGTCGAGATGCGTGTTCCAAGACTTATTAACGTCGCGTCGTTACTCACTGGCAGTGGCGTGTTGTAGCTCACCTCGATCGCGAACGGCATCTTGCTGCCGTTGGTCATTTGCAACGCTAAAGAGTGTTTGCCCGCACTTAGAGCGGCCGCAAAATCAGGCAGCTCTATCGCACCTTTCGATTCCGTATCGAACGCAATCGGTTTGCCAAAACTTTTGCCATCGACCAATAACTGAACCGTGCCAGGCGCTTTCGGTTGGGCTCGTGCCACGTCATAAGCGTTAATCGCTTTTAGCGCCAATATCGTAGACTGTGTTGATCCGAAACGCCCAGATTTACTGCGTTCAAATAACCACTTCATCGAGACTTCAACGTTCGCCGCCCAGCGCGCATCGTCCTTCAACCAAGCCAGTAGCGCGAGGCTGGTAGTCTCAATAAGTAAGCTGTCACCACCGGAGCGGGTAATCGAGGTGCTCGCTCCGGATACAGCCCCGTGCTCATTCACCATAGAAACCAAGGTTTGACCCAACTCAGTTGCACTGGCAACGTCGCCTGCTAAGTAAAGAATATTGGCGGCCAGCGCAATAACGTAACTGTCTTTGGCCTGCATAGCCTGCGCCTTCACCGCGGCAATTTCTTTTTTTAGCGTAGACGGCAACTCACCACTCTCAAGCAAAGACCATACGATGTATGCGTTGGTGGTCACGGGCGGCGCAGAACCAAAACTGTCCAGCGACTTGTCGTTGCGCTTGAAACCGCCGTTGCCGTCGCGACGCGCTAATAACCAGTTGCGAGTACGCTGAATCATCGCGTCATCGACGGGCATCACTTTCGCCATGTCGACAAATTCCATCAAGCCATACGCAGTAAGCGCTTCGTGCCCGGGGTTTGCACCAAACCATTCATACCCTTTGTCTTTAGATTCAAAGCCGATTAATTTCTTGTAGCCTTTATTCAATAGCGTCTTGGCTTTGGAAATTTTCTCAGGATCAACGCCTTGGTGGCTCATAAAGTATTGTTGCGCCATTACCAGCGGGTAGGTGGTGGAGCTGGTTTGCTCAAAACACCCGTTGGGCTCTCGCAAAAGTGCATTGAGCGCCTCTTCCATATTTGCAAGCGGCGAGGGGTACACCTTTGCGATGGCCACCAGACTGCCCGCTTCGAGCGCCTGCGGAACCTCAATCTCGGCACTAAACGCTGCCTCAGGCCCCACTAGGCCGCCGTGGCTCACGCTAACCGGAAACCCATTTGGCTTAACGACCAAGGTGCGTGTTACCCGATCAGCAAAGGGCCCAGCCGCCGCGCTCAACATCACCTCAAAGCGACCCGCCTTGTCGGCGCTGATGCGCACAATTTTCCTAGCTCTCGCGCCCGCGTTGAGCGCCGCGCTAGACGCTTGCTGAACCGTTAAACCCTCGGCCTTTACCAACAAGTTCACGAGGCCAATATCTTGATCCGACGCGTTAATCATTGCGACAGGCAATTCAATAACATCGCCGACACTCGCTTCGAGTGGCATTTTAGGTTCTATATAGAAGGGTTCGACAGACGTAATAAGTGAATCACCTGCCCCCAATGCGCCGTTGCGACCAAAGGCGTCACCAAGTACCTTAAAGCTGGTCACGCTGTCTGATAAGCTAAATTTAACACTTGCCTTGCCATCGCGCGCGCTGGTTCGAATGCCCTTGTGCCAATACAGCGTTTCAGTAAAGTCCACTCGGTCGTTTGCTTTGCGGTTCGGCCTCACTTGATGCGCGTATTCGCGCACAACTACAACCGGCCTAGGTGCCCATTTAATCTCAGCATCCGCCATTACCTTTCCGGCCGCTTGAGGTCCTAATACAAACTCTTGGTCAGCCTCGTTCACTTGATTGGCTTGATTGACACGCGCCTCAATCGCGACGCCTTCCACCTGATTATCGAGCTCAGGCTCAATTGCGGGCATTGGTAGGTTCCGTTCAAGCTGTTCCTGCTTTTTGATCAGCTGACGATCTCGTCGCATTCCTGTGACCAAGACCTCTTCGACCATTAAATGGTCGTAGGCAATTACTGGCGCGCTGCGCTCCGCTAAGGCACGCTTCGCGGCCTCCGGGTCATCTTGTTTGAGTTTGGCGTAATTGACCAAGATAAACCGCCGCCACCCTTGAGTTCCAAGCAGCAGGTCCACGGCTTTGGGAGCGTTCTCGTTGTTGGCATCGAGGTAAATGTGAGCGTCAGCCAAGTCACGCACTTCACTCTCAAGATAAACCATTACCGGCAACCTAGGAGCCTGTTCACGCTTCTCGATTATTTCCAGCACCGCATCATCAGTCACGGTCAACCCGACGACGGACTCAACTGGCTTATCATTTTCATCGGTTGTGAGGATATCAATCACAACCTCACTGCCCGGCACATATTGACCTTTATCTACTGATAGCGAGACATTAACTGAGAACTTTGGTTCGCGGTAAATCAGCCGCTCGGCAAGGGGCTCGCCTGCCGCCGACCACGCCGTCACTATCAGCACGCCTTCGGCGTCTTTCGCGTTTAAGCTGACTGAATCTTGCCCTGCGATGTCTTGTGCATCCACTAATTGGTCTCGCTTATAGAGCGTTAACTTAGCGGGCGCAGTAGAGCCAACCGAAGACACATTCAATGAGATGCGATCTTGGTAGGTAAAAACCGCTTGAGTAGCCCGCAATACGGTGCCTTGGGTTTTCGCTTGAGGCAATTCAAACTGGCGCGTAATACCAGACGGAGCATCTAATACCAAGGCGTAGCGCTCGTTAGCGGCTGGGGTGAAAGTAAATTCGCCGCGCCCCTCATGTGCGGTAGCCAACATGGCTACGGGTGAACCGACAATTGACTCCCCTTGAACCCGCACAACACGACCCTTAACATCAGCTGGCTTACCGTCTGGACGATTGGCTTGCACATAGACTCGGCTTGCTAGGCCCACAACCAAATCACCCCCTTCGGGATAAAATTTAATGCTCATGTTCTGCAAGATTATGGGTACCGTTTTACTTGCGGTTTCGACCACACCACCGTCTTCGATAAGGAACGCTAAACGACCGTCACCCACCTCGATCCGCTTGGGCAGCGTAAACTTAGCCGATAAAATACCGCTTTCATCCAAGCGATAGCCAGGCTTGTTAAATATTTCATCGCCATCAACCCGAGCGATAACCGTGACCTTGGCACCCGCAGGCACGCCACCCTCCGCTCGATCAATTTTAATGCTTGCCTGCACCTCATCGCCTGGGCCATAGCCGTCCCGCGCAAACTCTATTTGAGTCTTCAATCTTGGCGCGCGGTAAGCACGAATTTCAAAGCTGCGCTCGGTTTGAGGTGCACCCAAACTGGCACTGCTGACCAATGCCGTATAACGCCCGCCGGGCATTCCGGGTGGTATCAGCCATTTCGCGCCAACCGTACTGTCGTCACCGCTGGCAAACGTATCGAACACAATATTGCCCTTCGGGCCTTTGATTTGCACATTGATATCAGCGGTTCCGTTCGCTAACGGGGTATTGTCGGCAGCATTTAAGAAAACTGCGCGCAGATAGACCGGCTCTTGCGCTCGGTAGACGGGCTTATCTAAGCTGGCATAAATAAGGTAACGCTGATCGCCACCCAGCTGTTCAGGACCGACAACTGAGTTACTTGCGCGAACGGGCTGGGCTTGTTTCTCGCTGTGCTGAGTTTCTTTTTCACTGTGCTGACTTTGGCCTAGGTCTTGACTATCGACGCTAGGGCTTGTGCCAAACACCAAACTTGCAATTAAAACTAAAAATACATACTTACTTTTACTGAACATAGACATAAACCACCCATTCCATTCAACAGAGTTTCACACTACCGCATAAACTATTTTTACGCGAATCACAGATAAGACGAATTCGCGTGAGAAATCCTTGGTGACTTGCTATGAATAGACCGCGCACAAATTTCAAGCATTGGACTTTACTCAACGATCCGAGAAATCTTTAAGCGGCACAGGTTCCAATCCAAACCATTCGTGCACGTATTGAAACACACTGTTTACCATGTCAAAACAATGATTGTTTTGACCTTTTTAGTGGCGGCTGACGGTTTTTGTCACAAGCAGCAAACATCAGCCTTTGAGAGTCAAAAAAACCATTGTTTGATGGTGGCTTTGGGTTCGTGTTAGCGTCCTCGCAAGAAGTGCTACTGCATTCTTTTTTTGGTTACTGTGAGCGGCTGCAATCGAAAGGTTTCAGCTTCTTAAAAATACCCAGATCAGTGCGGCAATTTAGGCAACGGTTCGTTGATATCTTATTGTCTCGCTTTTTAATCGACCCAACCTTCGAGAAATAAATGGCTACCAACCAACCCAAAGCCCGCTGGCAAATGCTATATCGAAAAACGTTTGCCGCGTTGATCGCTGCGATGTTGTTGTTTTCATCAAACAGCAGCGTAAACGCAGCCGACAAAGCTGATGCTGCAGCCAAATTACTCCCAGTGCTCATGTTGTTGCTAGATGAAGATGGGCCCGTTCGCTTGAGAGTTGGTCAAGTTAATAGCCGACGCTACACGAGCGAGCGCTACCCTGATGGCATCAGTTTTGAATACGGCGCGTTAAGCGATGACGTGCGCCTGAGCATCGATGCCAAAGACATCTCGACCGGCGCTCAAATAGAAGTATTAATCAATGGGGTGTTAGTCGGCACACTGGCGAATGGCCGCAACACATTCACCGTGCCTGCAGGCGGCGGCTCTAACAACCAGATTATTATTAGAGCTCGAGCCGGGACAACTGACCGTTGGACAATCACGAGAGTCATCGGTCTGCTATTGAGCGGCCCCCAAACGCGAGCAGAGGCCCAACGCTTTTTAACTCGGGCCACGTTTGGCCCAACGCTAACCGAAATCAACCGAGTCTTGGAAATCGGCTATGAAGCTTGGCTTGATGAGCAGATAGCCATGCCAACTACGCTGTCTTTGCCATTCATGGATCGCGCGCTTCAAGATAGATTGACCAACCGACGAAAACGCTTGGTATCTGAGGGTGTCACCGACCCCGCGGTGCTCGACATCAGCAGCCTAGGTAAAGGGCAGCGTGCCAATACCCGCATGGATTCATGGATGCATACCGCCATTAATGCTCGAGACCAGCTACGTCAAAGAATGGCGTTTGCCTTGAGTCAGATATTTGTGGTTGGTGATTCCTTAGGTGACAGCTCACTGCGCGCGCGTGCTTACGCCCACTATCAGGACGTTTTGGCTCGAAACGCTCTGGGCAGTTATCGAACGCTGTTAAAAGACGTTACGGTCAACCCGGCAATGGGGAACTGGCTCAGCTTTCGGGGCAATATTAGGTTTGGTCGGAATGGCTCGAAATCTATGCCGGATGAAAATTACGCGCGAGAAGTACAGCAGTTGTTCACGATTGGATTAGTCGAACTGAAGATGGACGGCACCCCAAAACTCGATAGTAACGGCCAAGAAATCGAGACTTATACGCAAGCGATTATTAGTGAGTTTGCCAAAGTGTTTACCGGCTGGAACTTTATCGAACAACAAAACAATACGCGCCCGGTGCCGGGTTGGGAAACGCTTACTCTTAGACCGTGGAATGGCGAACCAAACTCGTTTCACGATTATACCGAAAAACAGTTGCACGTTTATGCCGGGACTAACGGCGTTAATCCAGCAGGCTTAACCACCGAGCAAGACTTAGATCGAGCGCTCGATAACCTTTTTAATCACCCTAATGTTGCGCCGTTCATATCCAAACAGTTGATCCAGCGTTTAGTGACCAGTAACCCGAGTAAAGAGTACGTCGAGCGCGTCGCACGCGTGTTCCATCGGAACAATGGCGTACGTGGTGATTTGGCCATGGTCGCTAAAGCAATTTTACTTGATAGCGAAGCGCTGAACTCTCATGAAAACCCAAAAGGCGGTAAGCTAAAAGAGCCCTTACTCCGCTATATTCAGCTATGGCGCACCTTCAACGCGCGCAGCACCGGCCCGTACTTTCGTTTCTCGTTGCCGGAACGCACGACCGGTCAGCGCCCGATCGGCGCGGCAACGGTGTTCAATTTTTATCCACCCGATTACGCGCCCAGCGGGCCGATCGAAGACATGGGTTTGGTAGCACCAGAATTTCTATTGACGGGGGATGGCCTCATTATTTCGTTTCTAAACCGGCTTAGACAGTACGCGAGATCGGCTGACTTTGGCGATGCTCATCCGCTTTATTCGGATTCGTTTCAACTGGGCATAAAGCTCAATCTATCTGAAGCAATAAACCGAGCAGACAACACCGGGCAGCTGGTGAGCTTTTTAGACGAGCGTTTGCTAGGTGGGCTAATGAGCAGTGGTTTGCGCCGCATTCTTATCGACTATATCGACAATTTGCCCAATGAAAATAATGCAGCAACACGTCGGCTACGAAACGTGGAAGAAGCACTCACTTTAATCACCGCATCGCCCGAATATAGCATTCAGCGTTAGGAGCTAAACATGAAAAACAACTCACTTTCTCGTCGCCGTTTTCTAGCTCAATGCGCCATGTTTAGCGCAACGGGCGCCGTCGGCTCATTGGCCTCGCTTGGAGCACTGTCATTGCCCACGGCTGCGATGGCAGCTCGAGCTCGGCCGAGCCAGTATCGTGCCATGGTGTGCATCTATCTCACTGGCGGCAACGACCTAAATATGATGGTTCCGTTAGATGATTACGACAACTACAAAAGAGTACGCAGCAACCTAGCTCTAGAGCGCGGTGACTTACTGCCGATCACTTCGGGTGCTGGACCTAGTTCGCGCTCGTATGGTCTGCACCCCAGTTTCAGCGGTGCGCATGAGTTGTATCAATCTAAAAAACTCGCGTTTGTCGCCAATACCGGCGCCTTAAATACGCCGACAACCGCCGCGGACTTCACGAATAGAACGGTGCCATTACCACCCAAGTTATTCGCACACAATACGCAAAAAGATTTTGTTCGTGCGGGCCTACCATTTGATGGCCGGCGCATCACCGGCTGGGCTGGTCGCATCGCAGACCTCTATATGGATTCGAGTACACCACTCAATTTAAGTTTGACGGGCGACAATATTTGGCAGCGCGGCAGTTCTACCACGGCGTATGGTCTCAGCGGCGCATCCATCCCAAAGTTACAAGGTTACACAAACGCTAACAGCGGCCCGGGTGGCGACGACCGTGGGGCAGCATTGCGAGCGATGAACCAGCTTGATACCGATCACTTGCTCACTCGTGAATACGGCCGAATTGTTCAGTCTTCGTTGGAGTTAAGTTCGGTTCTGCGTGACGGAATTGCTAGGCCCGAAATCCAGCTGCAAACACAATTCCCCAACACTAAGTTTGCTACAAGCCTTAAAAATATCGCCAATGTCATCAATGCTCGGGCAGGCATGCAAATGCCGCAACAAGTCTTTTATGTCAATTCCGGGGGTTGGGATCATCATCGAGACCTCTTGTCTAGACATGCGGGTAATCTCAAAGGGCTAGGCGACGCTCTGCTGGCCTTTGATAAAGCATTGGCTGAGATGGGCCTACAAGATCAGGTGGTGACCTTCACTAATCACGACTTTGGCCGAACCTTAACGTCTAACGGCTCAGGCTCGGATCACGCGTGGGGCGGACACCAACTCATCATGGGAGGCAAAGGTCTTGACTCAAGCAATGTTCTTGGCGGCGAGGTTTACGGAATTCACCCTGAATTTTCCACCAGCGACCCTCAGTTTTTAAACTTTAGAAACCGAGGCGTTATTGTTCCCAGTACTTCAAGCGATCAGCTCAGCGCCACCGTTGCAAAATGGTTTGGCGACTTTAGTGACAGCGAATTAGTTGATTTGTTTCCCAGCCTGGCAAATTTTAATGACAAAACTCTTGGGTTTATGTCGTAGTGCGTAGCTAGTTTACGCTCTAGGAAACGGAACATTGATCAATAAATTTTTCGCCATCGCATGCGTCATGGGCGCGTCGTTTAGCTATGGCTCGCAAGCGCATGCCCGGCAAGATTTTTTGGCGGCATGGAAACGAATCTACCCAGAGTCAGCTTCCAGCGAGCGCGAGTGCCAACTTTGCCACCAACGAATAGAAGGCGGTGACGGTTGGAACAGTTACGGCATTGCGATACGGTTCGCTCTGCGAGACATTTTTGGTGGCTTTGATATTGACGCCGCGATTGTAGAAATCGAACTCGAAAATGCCGACCTTGACTCTGACGGCCTCACCAACCTACAGGAAATCGAATTGGGCCTGGACCCAGGCTGGGTGGTGGGCAACAATAATGAAATCGTCTTCAAAGATTCGCAAATACTGCTGAACCAACCAGCCCCATTTGCCGACGTAGACGGTGCGATGGTTTCTCCCGAGCCGCTGTGCTTAGCCATTAAACCCAAGAATAGTAAAACCGTTATGATCTGTTTGTAGCCCGCGTTGATTGGCATGAAGACGCGAGACTTTACGTATTCCAGACTCAATTAAAAATGGAAAAACAGAGCCAACCGAGACCTCTATATTTATTTACTCTATTCAGAGCCAAAATAGGCCAGTCAATACGCTAGGTCAATACGTCAGGAATAACTCGTCCATAGGGCAAATTAACGCCACACACGCTTGCCGCCGTATGTAACATATCGCGTTGATCGTAGCCCCTGCCCGAGGTTGTAGTGCCACGATTAACATAGTTACCACCGCCGGCAATCATCATCGGCACATCTTCTGAGCTATGCAGATCAGCGTGCCCCATGTCGGTAACTTCCACAACGACGGTGGTGTCTAAAATACCCTGAGCCCGTAAAGCATCAATCACATAAGCCGTTAATGAACCCAGGTGCGCGCGCATTTCAACATAGAATGGGTAGTTGGCCTGACCATTGCTGCCACCGTGTATTGATTGATGATAGGGGCCAGTGTAGTTAAGCTCAGGAATACTAAATTCTGATTGATGATTGCCGAAAGCCAGTGAACACGAGCTGGTTAAGCCGCAGGCAAGCGCTGCAACCAAGATGTCTGCTTGTAGCTTTGCCTGTCGCGTAAAAGTAGTAAAATTGAGTGCGAACTCACTGGCATTTGGGGCAGCTGAACAACCGCCAGTGTTACCGCTTAAGTCATCTAAACGTCGCCGCGTATCGGCAATTGCGTCTAAATGTTGGTCCAACCTCTGAACCTCATAATTTGCAAGCTTATTTCTTATGGCATTCGCTGCTGCTACATGGGCGTTTAGAATATCATTTTTTGAATTCCCGCCAGTCGAAGCGCCATCACCAAAAAGTAGGTTAAATGCATTAAAAGGGTTATCCTGAAACGGAACTGTTGTATTGCCCTCACGAGTCAATGCACCCTGCCCATTGCTGTGTACACCTAAGTTTACATAGGTAAATGGCTTATCCGGACCAAGTGCTTTACCCATCGCAACGTCGTACGTGTCACCATTCCAGCCGCCCGACAAAATCAGAGGCATTACCCCATGACCACCGCTTGGATGACTCATATTTCTTAGAAAATTACATTCAGTTTTTACCGGCTCATATAACCGCGACATAGAGCCCAACGCCATAGTTGCACCGCTGCCGGTCGGCGCCCAAAAGTCGTGAATGCCACCACCGGGAACGTAAATAGCAACTGACTTATCAGGCGCCCCGCCCTGTTGGGCATCTGCATGACGCGAAAACAACATGCCGGCAACTAGCGGAGAGCTACTAATCAACGCTTTGGATATTCCAGACGCAGCAAATGTTTGCAATACCGCTCGGCGTTTTGTATCAATGGTGTTTGTTTTTTTCATTGCATTAACTCTTAATCAAATTCGACGACAGAAAGTGCGCGGTTCACCGCGACGCTCTATTGCCGAGCCCATGCTTTTCGGTATCGAACGGCATCAAGCGTACTGAAACGTTCGAACATCGCCTTTGGGCTGTCTTCCATCATCGCTTGTGTTAAGTTTTCTATTTCACAGGCATAGCCTTCTCTTTCTTGCTCAGCAAGACCAGGTGCTTCAGGATTGCTGACATCAATATTCTTGTAACCCACACCGGTCACATAGCGGAACATTTGCTTTGACAGACATGATTGTGCTGCAGGCAGTGTTGACATCAATTGCGCTAGGCCTTTAGTACCAGTAAACGCCTCTATTTCACTGAGATCATTGTAATTAGTTGGGGCGAATAGCTGGCCGGCAGCATCAATCGAGTTGCCATTTAAATCTGTCAACCTTAGTCTGCCGACTGTGTCAAAATCTTCCATTCCAAAACCCAGCGGATTAATGTATTCAAGATGACAACTCGAGCAAGGAGAGCCTTCCGTTAAGAGATGGGTTTTAAGACGGTTAGTCGTCGTAGGGTTACGCAAAATTTCAGATAATTGAGCTAGCCTGGCTTCTCGAGCGGCGAAGGTTCCAGCCGGAGGATTAGGCAGTTCATCTTGGCATAACATTCTTCGACGTACCCGCACTGAACGAATAATGGGGGACGATTCCTCTGCTTCACCCCAGCGGGCCATAAACCCACCGCTCGCTAAGATTCCCCCACGTTCTGACGTGGCAACTCGCCTCATCTGATTACCAGAAACCCCTGATATACCGTAGTGTTGAGCCAGCGTTTGATTCAGATAGCTAAAATCAGCATTGTATAAAGAACTAAAACTTTCTGAAGGGTCCAGCATAATACTGGCAAAGTTTTCACGCACCTCTTGCTTCATATGTGGCACAAGCGCATCAAAACCTGGCCATACGCTCTCATCTTTAGCTGCAATATCCAGATCATCGGTGCCTAGCCAACTGCCAACAAAATCTCCGAGGATGTCTTTCGCCTGCGCAACGCGAGACAATCGCTCTGCTTGCCTCAAAATTTCTGCATCGTTTCTAAGTAAATCGTTACTCGCGGCGTTTAACAATTGTTGATCGGGCGTAGAACCGGTAAACGTATAGGCCAAAAATGTCGCCATCTCGTACGACGTTAATTCGAACGCATCGTTATCAAGGCGAGGGTTGTTTGGGTTAGGCTCTCCCAACTCATGACGGTAAAGAAACTGTGGCGCCGACAGCATGGCCTCCAATGCCATAGCCATACCTTCTTTTACATTGCCGCCGGTACGGTCGCCATCTGCCATGGTGCTATAGGCCTCTATTTCTTCGGCATTAAGTGGTCGGCGAAAGATTCTCGGTGCCAATTGGCTAATAAAAGTATCAGCACAATTTTGATCAAACGCATTACAACTAATCGCAGGTGCAAAATCTCGCGCGGCAGACCATTGAGCAATTTCTTCGGCAACCAATAAAAAATTACTATATGAAGACGAGACAATTGAGGTGTGGGTATTGTTCGCAAAGAGCCCTATTTTGTCATCTTCTGATAGACCAGCGGCCGCGTTAAAATTCACACCTAATAAATCTTCAACACTGCGTTGGTACTCGGAACGCGTTAATATTTTCAATTGACGAGCACCGTAATTTACCGTGTTGTTAGCGCGGCAAGCCGTTTCGTCTGGATTTGGATCAGGGTTTGGAGCATCCGGGTCTGGACCCGAGCCGCCTCCCCAAAACGTTTCAAGATAGAGCGCGACCTGTGAAGCGCATTCTAAGTCGCAGGCTCTAGGGTTGCCCAGCGGCATAAATTCGGCAATATAGTCCGCCAGCTCATCCAGATCGCGTGGAAGATTAATGGCGGGAAAACTTCCAACACCTTCTCCGGATCGACCATGACAGCCAATACATTGCTGTTCATAGACGCCTCTACCCACTGCAGTCGGATCTGGCGCAGGTGAATCAGTCACTTCAAGACGCACAATGTTCGATGGCGTGGATGGAATGCTGCCGTTTACTGCGATTAGCTTATAATCAAAGCTCCCTGCATCGGTAAGCACTTCGTTGTAAGCCAAAGAATTTGATAAGAGATTCGAGACCGTGCTCCACAAACCCTCCGCCGTTTTACGGCGAACGATAAAACCGCTTTCATTACGACTATTGTCGCGCCAATTAAGAAATGCTCTTGATGACGCTGGGGTAAATCGAGCAACCAAATTAGTCGGAGCCGCCGGTTCACTCGCAACTCTTAGCGGGCGTGCATTAGGATTATCATTGACCTCAAAATTCAGGCGAAAATAAACCGGAACAACCTCACCAATAGAATCAAGATTTGCAATGTTTCTCAGCACACCCACACCGCTCGCAAACTCAAAGTTCTTGCTGTCGATGAGTATTGGTTTAACGGTAGAAACCGCAAGGTTCGTCTCTGAGCTCTTAGCGACAATAACCTCAGCGTCTATTTCCTGACTCACGCCGTGCAAACTCAGCTTGCCCGTAATACTTTGTATCTCGCTATTGCCGACCTGCATCGATGACAACAAGTCAGGGTCTAATTTCACGCTAATGTAGGCGGTCGGCAACAACTGAGTTTCAAACACAAAATCCAACATGCGTTGATTGCGAATATCGACACCTGTGTCGACTCCATTCAAATCAATCGAAAGTACCGCATTGCCTGAGCTATCAATGCTGCCTTTTAATGGGCTACTTGCACCAGCTCCTTGCGCAAACCGATTTACTTCCGCAGCATGGCTATTCTTTACACTGACGTACTGAACACTAGATTGCGCGCCATCGAGTGTCCAAAATTCTTTATTAGGCGCAGGTTCGTCGAGCAAGAGCGCAATAATAGGCACCATCATGGCAACAACATTATCTGATGGCTTAGGTGTCTCTGGCGCCTGCGTGTTTGATTCACACGCATCACCATTCAACACTATTGACGCATCTGCCGGCACATTTGGTGTGCCTTTTTTGCCTATAAACCCAAAGGTGAATGTTTGATTAGCGTCAACATTTATGGCCCAGTGCGGGCCAGTCGCGGTACAAGCGCCGGCGTTGCAATCGTAAACGGCATTCCAACCATTTTCTAATGAGGTACCATCATCCCAAGCCCACGAAACCGCCCAATCGTTTACCGGCCCCGGCGATTCATTAATGATAGAAACTCGAGCCTGAAAACCAACGTTCCAGTCGTCAACAATCTCGTATTTACACGTTGCTGCTAATAAAGCCTGACTAAACAACGCACCTAAGCTTATCGAGAGCCCAATGATGAGTTTGACAAAGTTGAACGTTATTGGGCGAACCGCCATCAGTCTGTTCAAGAGTGGCGACGGCAATGACACGTTGTTTACTCTTCTCATTTATCGAGCCTTCCTAACGCGACTCTTGCTTATTAAACAGCAGAGTGAAATTGACTGGCACGGTATAGCTAATGACATCCAGATTAGCAATATTTCTAAGCGCATCAATGCCGCTGGTAAAATTGTAGTCTCCAGCTCCCAGTAAAATCGGAGCAGCATTTTGCACCATTATTGTAGAGTCAGAGAGTTTGGTTACAAGTAGCTCCGCATCGATGTCAGAACTAACGCCATGAAGGCTAAGGGTCGCGCTCGAGTTTCGCGTTTGCGTGCTACCAATGGTCTGTGCAGCCAAGTTATCTAAGTCTACAGGCAAACTTACTCGTGCCTCATTGAAAGCATTAACTTCAAATAAGAGATCGCGAAGCCGTTGATTTCTAATTTCAACACCCGTTTCTACACTGCTTAGATTAATAATCAAATTAGCGCCAGTGTCGGAAATCGAACCAGATAAATCAGTAAAATGATGATTTTCGACAACATGGATTTGTTTAGTAGAAACGAAATATAAAGAAGACTTCTCTGTATCCAGAGCATACTCAGAGGCGGCAAGTAGTGCCTCAGAACTGCCGAACCCGGTAGTAAAAATCAGTACACACCATATTTGGACCTTCCACATCAAATGCACCTGTTTATTATTTTATTCGCACAGTCATTAAGTCTGAACGAATATCGAACTTAAATCTAATGGTAATTGATTACATCTTTTTAAATATCGAAGCAGGTGGAACAAGCACTGGTAACAAGGAGTATCGCGAGCGACATAGATTTTCTAGGAAGAGTCATCCATTTCCGATCCTTGAGCGAAAAACAAGTAGTCAACTTGTACCTAGTGATTATCCATTAAGCAGTACGCATGACACACCCAGTTGCAGGTTTCACATACATCCCCTAAAACTTCTAGAAACGCCAGCCGGTCACCAGAACTCTCGTAAAATTTCTCTTGCCGGTCCCCCCTCGCCGTTACATGGTAGAGCGCGCCCGCGAACTCCAACCTCAATGGTCTGGCCACTAGCAATCTCCCAGTACTCTATCTAGAGCCAACTAGCACTAACTCTCTCGAAAGGCAAAACCTGGAGCGTACTGATATTCACGGACAGTTAAATTAAGCAGCATCCATCATTTCATACTCTGTCGGTGTGACATAGTTTAAAGTTTGATGGATTCGCTGCCGATTATAAAATATTTCTATGTATCTAAATATATCAGCTCTGGCTTGATCTCGATTATCGTAAATTTTTCCATGCGTGAGTTCGTTTTTAAGGCTCCCAAAGAAGCTCTCTGATACCGCATTATCCCAACAGTTACCTTTGCGGCTCATACTTGATACCATGCCATGGTCGCTTAAAACCGAACGATACTTTTCTGCGGTATAAGTCGAACCTCGGTCAGTATGATGTACCAATCCCAGAGGTGGCCTTCGATGCTCTATCGCCATTTCAAGACATTTCGTCACAAGCGATGAATCATTACGGTTTCCCATCGACCAACCCACCACTTTGCGCGAATAAAGGTCCAGCAGCACTGATAGATATAACCAGCCCTTACGAGTTGGAATGAACGTCACATCGCCCACCCAGGCTTTGTTCGGTACTATCGCACTAAACTCTCTATTGAGGATGTTTGGCGCGGCTTTATGACCCAACTTTGACTTCGTAGTAATAACGAATCGACGACGACGCTTACTGTAGATGCCATTCGTTCGCCTGATTTTTGTGATCTGATCACGACCAAACATTAATCCATCACGCCTCAGTGCTTTCCAACACTTGACCGCCCCATAAGCTTGATTGCTCTGATCGTGAACACGTCTAATTTCATCGGCAAGCTGTCGGTGGCGTATGGATCTTTTACTTTCAGATCGTCCCTGCCAATCATAAAACCCTGAACGGCTAACACGCAGCACTCGACAAAGCTTGAGAGTTGGAAACTGCGTTTGATAGCGCTTTATGAAGGCGTACTTCACGTTAGGTCTCGAGCAAAGTACGCCGCTTTTTTTAATATGTCTCGCTCCATTTTGACTTCAGCGAGTTCCTTTTCTAACCTCACCACCTTGTCGGATTGATTCGCCGGTTTGCGGCCTGATCCCTGAAAGGCGCCTTCGCCATTCTGAGATAATTGCTCTTGCCATTTATAGAGTAGGTTGCGCCGGATACCCAGATCACGAGCAATCTCGGTACCTGGTTTCGCGCCAAGATCGAGTTGCCTCAATGCTTCCAATTTGAATTCTTTACTGTAGGTGGTTCGTTTAGTCATTTTGACACTCCGGGAATTACCCCATTATAAAGTGTCCGTATTAATCAGTACGCTCCACCCATCGTAAGAACACTCCACCGTAATAAACTTTTCATGACTACTAACAAAGGACATTCATTGTTACAAGGTGAATAACTAGGGCACCCATGCTAAGAGAGTGGAAAACAAAAAGTAGACCAGGCCTTGTATTTTGTATTCTGGCTCGATAGAGTGCAGCCATGATCAAAATATCTAGCAAAGTAGCTGGGAAGCCATGCTAAGTAAGGAAGAAAATAACTGAATAGCTAGCACACCCATGCAAAGAGAGGGGCGTATTGCTTTTCTCTTTGAGTCACAAAATAAAAAGGAAAGGCATTGTAAGAGAAGAGCAGACTATTATTATGCCGTCGTATA
>CALIVT010000014.1 GCA_938048185.1 uncultured Arenicella sp. | reverse complement strand
GGTGATTTAAACGTAAGTGTTAGTTTCGCCGGTCAATTTATTAAGCC
Organism: uncultured Arenicella sp.; assembly: GCA_938048185.1. Classification (GTDB taxonomy): domain Bacteria; phylum Pseudomonadota; class Gammaproteobacteria; order Arenicellales; family Arenicellaceae; genus Arenicella. The sequence goes on along the minus strand of CALIVT010000014.1, from coordinate 17,017 downwards.
TGGTGACTGGGTTTACTCAGATAACAATGGAATCCTTGTGAGCGAGCTCGAGCTCACGCTTTAGTCTGACACTAAAAAGCCTCCGCACAGGTATGCACGGAGGCCTTAACATAAGATTTATGGGCCGTTTGAGGTCTACTTTCTAACGCCGGTAAGCACTTGCTTAGTCATACGCTCGGTATTGATAAATCCCCAACTGTATTCTTCATACTTAGCTAAAGGGTTGGCGGCTAACACTTCATCATCACTTTTGCCGTCGGCAACCAGTTTTGCGACCATTGACTTTGAATCTTCGAGCATCGCAACCGTCTTAGTCACATCGCTAAGGTTGGCGAGTGGGCCGTGGCCCGGGATGATTTTAGTGTCGTCGTTAATCATCTTAGAAATCGCAGTCAGGGCACGAATGACCCCATCAAGGCTGCCGCCATTTGAATCGTCAATAAATGGGAAGTTACCGTTAAACATGATATCGCCAGTGTGCAATACATTGTCGTTTTTGAAGTACACCACCGCGTCACCGTCGGTATGAGCGCTGTCAAAGTGCATAATAGTCGCTGCGTCACCGTTTATGTGGATGGTCATTCGGTCACTAAAGGTCAACACCGGGAAAGCCGATTTAGGCTCGGTGTTGCCGTCTTTATCTTTCTTTTTAGAGAGCGCCTCGCGGAGGTTTTCATGACTGATGATTCGAGCCCCGCCTTCACCAAAAGCATGGTTATTGCCAATATGATCGCCGTGCACATGAGTGTTGATCATATAGTCGATAGGCTTATCGGTAGTCTTTGCAATTTCGGCTTTCAGTAAATCTAATACGTCTGATAGCCCGTTGTCGATCATGGCGACACCGTCATTACCCACGGTGAGGGCGACGTTGCCGCCGGTGAAGCCTCCTTGGCCTGACAACATGTAAATGGTGTCCGTGACTTTTTCGGTTTTAAAGCTCAGGCTTTGCTCTTCTTGCGCGAATGTCATCGCGGCAATACTTGCAAAGGTTAATGATATGGAGGCGGCTAGGGTCTTTCTTAGGGTGGGTGAGAGAATCATTGTAAGCTCCTGAAGTTGGTATTGATTAATCTAGTATAGAACAGGCTGACGAGTAAAAAAGCACGAATAGGTATGAACCGTTTCTCAAGTTTTTGGTTCGGTATTTTTTAGCACGGCTCTTAAACTGTTTTAATTGCGTTCAAGCCCTTCGGCTGCACGCCTAAATCAGCTAGAATTCAGCGCGTTTTAAACAATCTTACCCCTAAACAAGTGACTAAATACAAAATTGCCATTTTGGCTGGCGACGGCATTGGCCCAGAAATCATGCAAGAGGGCGTAAAAGTCCTGAAAGTAATTGAGGCTCGTAACGACGTCGAGTTCGACCTAGTTGAAGCCCCGTTTGGCGCGGGTGCTTGGTTTAGCCACAATAGTTCATTTCCTGAAGAGACAAAGAAACTGGTTGGCGAAGCTGATGCGGTAGTCAAAGGTCCGATTGGTTTGAACTACGAAGACTCAAAGAAGATTCCAGTCGATCAACAGCCTGAGCGTGGTGCGTTGCTACCGATGCGCAAACAACTTAATACCTACGCAAATTATCGCCCCGTTTACCTACCAAAATCCTTAGCGCACTTTTCACCGCTGAAAGCTGAAATAGTTGGCGAAGGTATCGATATTCTTATGGTGCGTGAGTTGGTTGGCGGTTTGTACTTTGGTCAAAAGGAATCTGGTGTAGACGAGAACGGTAAACGTTATGTCCGTGAGATGCTCGAATACGACGAAGACCAAATTAGCGCGATTCTGCACGAGGGCTTTAAGTTAGCCCAAGGTCGAAAAAAAGTTCTGCACAACATCCATAAGAGCAATGTTCTCAGATCCAGCGTACTGTGGAACGAGATACTAGAAGAAGTTGCTACCGAGTACCCAGATGTCGAAGTGCGTCATACTCTAGTAGATGCTGCGGCAACGGCACTTTGTTTGAACCCGACCCAGTTCGACGTCATGGTGATGGAGAACATGTTTGGTGACATTTTAAGTGATCAAGGCGGCGGCATTTTAGGGTCACTCGGTCTGATGCCTTCCGCTTGTCTGGGTACCGACGGTAAAGCGTATTATGAACCCTCGCATGGCTCCGCGCCGGATATCGCGGGTCAGAAAATCGCTAACCCGTATTCAATGATCGGCTCGATGGCCATGATGCTTGAGTACAGCTTTGGTATGGTCGACGAGGCTCGTAATGTCTGGGACGCAATGCAAAGTGTCTTTGCCGCTGGCTTTTCAACATCAGACCTTTCTAAGCCGGGCAGTGGTGTGACCATGTTATCTACCGATGAATTCGGTGATAAAGTCGTCGCGCATCTATTAGCGAATGCCTAGCGTAACGAGCGCTTAGCACTTAACTACGCATAGAACTTGTTGTTCAAATTTAGTTAAAAGACGTCGTCTTACCTGAAAGGCTCGCTAGATTTAGCGGGCCTTTTTTGTGCGTTATCGGTTCTTTTAGACTCATCAAGCGATAGAATGCTCTAACGACGTTACCTTGGTATAACGTCGCCGCATTTACTAAATTTATTTCGCTGCAGGCAAAAACCGGGACTAGTGTGCGACTACCACAGGTCATGGACAATTGTTTGTGAATGGTGCTATTAATGTCTAAGTTCATGATTTTTATTGCCTAATTTATGTTTTTTTGAGCGCTGATTTTTCTTAATTTTTTTAGCTAAAGCTGAATCCGAAAATTAAAAAGACGCATCTAATCTTTCGAGAACGCTATTTTTTGCGTTTAAATTTAACTGGAGAACCGTATGAAACATTTACTCATTTTATTCGCATTGGCGACCATTGGTTTAAGTGCCAACCTGGTTGCACAAGAGCAGGTCGAGACACCTGCAACCACAACGGCCGAAACGGCGGGTACTGACGCCAAAGGCAATATCAATATAGACATCAATTTGGATGATTTGGATGATTTGGATGAAAATGATGCCGAAAAGATCGGAGAAATAGTCAACCTGGTCAGCAAATACAATACTGAATTGGCGCAAGAATTAAAGGTTGAGTTGGATGGTCTTAGCCAAGAAGAGAAGGCGGCGATTGTCGATAAGTTGGAGGACGGCTTTGATGTCGACGATATTCCTTCTGGTGCGATCTTGATTCCAATCGTTGCAATTATTGCGGTCTTTGGCTTACCCGTTTTCTTACTAATAGTGCTGGTGACATCGGGTCACCGCAAACGCAAGCAAAAGATGGAATTGGTTAACCTTTACCTCGCTAACGATAAAGAGTTGCCTGAACATGTGATCAACGCGTTTGATACTGGTGGTGCAGCTAACTCGCTACGCAGCGGCCTGGTCCTCACCGGCGTAGGTTTGGGTTTAGTGGCGGCCTTTAATGAAAGTGACGTTGGTAATTTTGGACTAATTCCATTGTTTTTAGGAATAGCTCGGCTCATTTACTGGTATTTAGAAGAACGTAAACCTAAGCAGCAATAGCCACACTTATTACTGCTTAAGGACGTCTCGTGACTAGACAAAACTTAGAAAGCCTGGATGAAGCTAAGCTGGTTGGACTCGCGGTAAGCGAGAACAGCCAGCAAGCTTTTTCGGAGTTGGTTAATCGGCATCAATCGAATTTACGGTATTCATTGCGCCAATTGACCAACTGGGACGAAGCGCTGGCCGACGATCTCGCGCAAGACACCTTCATTCAAGCTTTTAAAGAGTTAGCCAAATTCAGACAAGATGCCAAGTTCTCCAGTTGGCTCTATCGAATTGGTTACAATGTCTTTTTGCAGCACGTACGTAAGAAGTCCTTAGACACACAGTCGTTGGACGACCAACCCTTGCTGGCGAACCAGCTCGAGCAGGCGCCAGAAGCTGACGATGATAGTGAGGTACATCAGAAAGTAGCTAAGTTATTGGCTACTTTAGAGCCAGAACGGCGCTCTGTGTTACACTTGTTTTTACATCGTCAACATACGCAACAAGAAATATCTGAGATTATGGGTATACCGCATGGCACGGTTAAAACTCACATCAATCGAGGCCGTATCGTACTGCAAGACGGCTTACGACAATGGCGAGACTGATTTTGTGGTCAAACGATGAGACTAAATTATGAATACGACAGACTTTAATTTACCCGGCAGTGGCTCTTATAACGGTTCTGGCTCTGGTGATGATAGAACCTTAGACGCCTTATTCGCGAGTGCTCGAACGTCGCAGCCAAACTTGGCAGATGACAATTTCACTAAGGTGGTATTGAACAGTTTGCCGCGAAATCCGTTTGCCCAAGAACGCGTAAACTTGCGTAAGAGCTTTTCGTTCGACATGATCGGCGCGCTACTAGGCTTGCTGTGCGTCTACTTTTTTGTCGATTTGGCGTCGGTCGCGAGTGCCTTACTCAACGTAGTGCCAGAATCATTAGTAATTTCGCCGGTTCACGTTGTTGGCTTCGCCGCCGCGTTTATGGTCACGGCAATCGGCGCTTGGTGGACTGTCGAGAACGTAAAACTATAGAGTCGAGAACGTAAAACTATAGAATCGAGAACGTCAAGAATATAGGGCTCAGATCGTAACGATCTATCTTGATCATCCCCCCAAAATACGCAGTGGACGCGCGTCTTCGAATTGGCTAAATTGTAGGTCAACCAATATAAGCACCAATACGAGGAGATCTACATGCGCGGATTAATGATGAGCGATCAGCTCACGATTACAGCACTGATGCGTCACGGGCGCAGCATTAACGGAGCAAGCGAAGTAGTCTCTGTGGTTCACGACAACCCGCGACACGTTTACACCCAAGCCGAATGCTATGACCGCGCGGCACAACTGGCCAACGCACTAAAAAAATTGGGTTTGAATAAGGGTGACGTGATTGGCACTTTGGCGTGGAACGATTATCGCCACATGGAAGCCTATTACGGCGTAGCGTGCAGTGGCGCGGTTTGTCATACGATTAACCCGCGCTTGTTTCCTGAGCAATTGGTTTACATCATCAACCATGCCGAAGATCAATTTTTGATGGTTGACCCTATGTTTCTGCCGTTGGTCGAAGCGATTAGCCAGCAAATATCAATCAAGGGCGTCATTGTTATGGCGGCAAAGAACAGCATGCCCGAAACTAACTTAGAGAACGTATATTGCTACGATGAGTTACTAGCCGTTGAGTCCACTGACTTTGACTGGCCTGAGCTTGACGAAAATGATGCCTGTTCGCTGTGTTACACCTCAGGCACTACCGGTAACCCCAAGGGCGTGTTGTACTCTCATCGATCCTTGGTTTTGCAAACCTATGCATGTTGCTTGGGCAGCGGCATGAACCTTACCGCCAGTGATGTGGCCTTACCCGTAGTGCCGATGTTCCACGTAAATGCTTGGAATATTCCGTACTCGGCGGCGCTCGCCGGCTTTCGCTTAGTTTTCCCTGGCTCGAAAATGGGCGATGGCGAAGCGTTGCAAGCGCTGATCGAGTCCGAGAACGTAAGCTACGCAGTGGGTGTGCCGACCGTTTGGCTGTCGTTACTTAACTACCTAAAGGAATCCGGCAAAGACGTGCCGAGCTTAACACGCGTTGGCGTTGGCGGTTCAGCCTGCCCGTTAAGTACTATGAAAGACTTTGAAGAACTCTATGGTGTTAATACCATTACCGGTTGGGGTATGACAGAGATGGCTCCGTTGGGCACGTTTAACTTTCCCAAACATCCGCGTGAACATTACAGTGACGATGAATACGACGCCTTGCGCGTGCGAGCCGGGCGCTCTGTATTTGGGGTGCAGATGAAAATTGTCGATGATAACGACCAAGACCAACCTTGGGACGGCGTCGCATTTGGCGCATTAAAGGTTCGCGGGCCGTGGGTAGTTGAACGCTATTTCAAGCAAGACGAAACCGCCCTAGACGACAAAGGTTGGTTCGACACCGGAGACGTAGCCAGCATTGACGCGGATGGCAATATGATGATTACCGATCGCACCAAAGACGTTATTAAGTCTGGCGGTGAATGGATATCGTCAATCGATTTGGAAAACTGCGCGGTTGATCACCCTGACGTCGCCGAAGCAGGGGTTATCGGTATTGCTCACCCAAAATGGGATGAACGTCCGTTGTTAGTGGTGGTTCGAGTCGAAGGCTCAGACATCAGTGCCGAATCAATACTCGACTTTATGGACGGTAAAGTGGCTAAATGGTGGATGCCCGATGAAGTCGCGTTTGTCGACGAGTTACCACATACCGCAACCGGGAAGATACACAAGGTCGGTTTACGTCAACAGTTCGCAGACTTTAGCTTCGCGTCGGTTACGAGCGCATGATACCTAGTCGGTTAGGATTAACGTTCGTCAGCGGCTAGCGGCGTTGCTCGCCGCTCGGACCGGCTTAAATAGAAGACGATAAGCGCAATGGCTGAAAGTACTGCCGCCGCTGCGAACGGCGCGCCTGGTAGATAAACGGGGGCGCTTTGTTGAGTGAACTGTTGAAAAATAAAAGTCATCAACAAGGGGCTTATGATCGCCGAAATAGAGATCACCGAGGCAAACACGCCCTGCAGCTCACCTTGCTCGTCGTCGCCAACTTGGTCCGCCATCATGCCTTGGAGGGCCGGGCCGACCACCGCGCCTAGGGCGGTAATCGGCATGCCTAAAAACAGCAACAATGTACTGTCGACCACGGTCAGGAACATTAACGCGCCGATCGAAATTAACATCCCGACGACCGCAGTGCGCTCAACACCATAGCGTTTTATCATGATGCCCAAAATCACCCCTTGAGTGATGGCCGCGCATATTCCATAAGCGCCCAGACTAAAGCCGACCATGCTCGGTTGCCAGCCAAAGCGTTCGATGGTGAAAAAACTCCATATCGAAGGATAGACATTGTTCGCGGTGGAATAGATGAAAACCACCAACATAACGCTGCCAACCGCGGGCAGTCGACGCACTCGTAATAAGGCAAGAAATGGGTTGGCTCGCCGCCACTCAAATTTACGTCGCTTATCTTCGCTCAAGGTTTCGGGTAATACGAAGTAGCCAAACAACGCGTTTAATAGCGCGAATGCGCCTGCCACAATAAACGGCATGCGTACGCCAAATTCGGCAAGCAAGCCACCAATTGCTGGGCCTAATACAAACCCGATACCAAATGCGCCACCGATGTACCCGAAGTTTGCCGAGCGCTCGCCTTTTTCTGAGGTGTCAGACAAGTAGGCGGCCGCAGTCGAGTAGGTAGCACCGGTGATGCCGGATAAGACTCGCGCAACAAACAGTAATAAAAGTGTTGGTGCGATCGCCATTAAAAAATAGTCGAGCCCCATAAATACCAGCGACACAATGAGCACTGGGCGTCGGCCAAAACGGTCAGATAGGTTGCCAAGAAAAGGCCCAAACAGAAACTGCATTGCCGCGTAGGTGAATGACAGAAATCCCCCCCAAAGAGCGGCATCAGCCATGCTGACGTCACCAACCTGTTTAATTAGATCTGGCCACACGGGCAAGATTAAACCGATGCCGATGGCGTCGAGCATCACGGTGATAACGATAAAGGCGAGTGAGGCTTTCCTATTCAAAATAAGCGTGGGTTTTCAATCCGTATCAAAACTATTTGCAGCGCGAACAGCAAGTGTAGGTGGTTTTCGTGAATGATTAAATGCGTTTTTCAGCGTAGCGCGTTAATATCCCGCCATTACTTATCAATGGCTGGTTTTTCACATGTCGGACTACTCATTTTCGTCACTTAATTTGCGCCCTGAATTACTCGATAATTTGTCTTCACTGGGTTTTGATTCAATGACTGCGATTCAAGCTCAGAGCCTGCCGATGATTTTGGACGGTAAGGATTTGATTGCTCAAGGCCAGACAGGTTCTGGTAAAACCGCGGCGTTCGGTTTGGGGTTGTTAAATAAGCTAGACACAAAGTTGTTCAAGGTGCAGTCATTAGTGTTGTGTCCAACGCGCGAGCTCGCTGAGCAGGTGTCTCGCGAGATTAGGCGTTTGGCGCGCGGCGTGCCCAATGTCAAAATTGTGACCGTCTATGGCGGCACACCGATCAAAGCGCAGGCGAACTCGCTTGAAAAAGGCGCCCATATTGTTGTCGGCACGCCCGGCAGAATTGATGATCATCTAAGTAAAACCAACCTCGATCTGTCGCAAATGAATACGCTGGTGTTGGACGAGGCTGACCGCATGCTCGATATGGGGTTTCAGAAAACACTCGAGGCGATCATCGACGTGATTCCAGCAAAACGCCAAACACTATTATTCAGCGCAACGTTTCCGGACAAGATTAACTCGATTGCTAAGGCGATTATGCAAAACCCAAGCATGACACACGTCGCGCCAACCCAAGACACGGTCCGGGTAGAGCAAGCATTCTTCTTGGTTGACAACGAAGCTGATCGGCTGCAATCCCTAAAGCTACTTTTGTTAGACCACTCCGCCAAGCAATCCGTGGTGTTCTGCAACACTCGGCAAGACACCCAAGCGGTCGCTGGTGCACTGAAAAGTGCGGGTTTTAGCGCGGCTGCATTGCACGGTGATATGGAGCAAAAAGATCGTGATCAAACTTTGATCCGTTTTAGCAATAGCAGCATCAACATTTTGGTCGCCACCGACGTGGCAGCTCGCGGCTTAGACATTGACTCGTTAGCGTTGGTGTTCAACTATCATCTGCCGCGCGAGCTTGAGGTGTATACCCATCGAATTGGGCGAACGGGTAGGGCGGGTGAAAAAGGCCAGGCATGTTCACTCTTTCAGACAAGTGAGCAGTTTCGGCTTGATCAGCTGCAAGATTATCTCGAGACTGAAATTCGACCGAGCGACTTACCTCTAATTCAATTGCTAGAGCAAGCGCCAGCTCGGCCTCAAATGTCGACCTTGCGCGTTGAAGGGGGCAAACGTCAAAAATTACGCCCCGGAGATTTAGTGGGCGCGCTGACTAAGGCCGAACAAATCAGTGGTGATGATATCGGTAAAATCCAAGTGATGGATAATTGGGCTTATATTGCAGTAGCGCGGCCATTGGCAAAGCTCGCCTTGCAGCAAATAAGTGCGGGTAAGATCAAAGGTAAGTCGTTTCGAGCCAGGCTAATTTAGTACGCCTTTTTGTGTCATCGCGCGCGCGTAAAAATACAACCCGATTGCGATCGCGTAGATTACCCCGGTGAAGATTACAACGCCCACACCGCCCATTATTTCGTACCCGTTAGAGAGGCCGTAATTGTGGATCGTGGTGATCACTAAGCCAACGATTGACACTAAAAAAATCGGCACGCAAACCTTCTTTCTTAACAGCAGTACCAGTGAGCCCAGTACGCTGCTCCAAATTGCGATCGCCCAAGCACAGACCGCCCAGAGTGGCAGGCCATAAAAGTAATCAAGCTGAACCTGAGTAAACGCGGCCATGTAGACCTCGTCTTTAGTTTGAGTCATTAGGTAATCATAGGCGCCGAAACTGTTCCAAATTAGGCTTAAAACGCCGACCAACCAAAGGTGCCAAGGTGTTTTTGTAACCATTTTCACGACCTCATTTGCGTTGTTTTCTAATCAGATTAGCAGGCGGAACCCAAAACCTCAAAAAACCGGTCATATTTATTAGCAATTAACTCGTAAAAACTGGCTCTATAGGCTTGAACGTATTGATTCTATCCCCATAATTCACGCATCCAATTTTTGACACACTTTTTTGAAGAATGAGCGATCAAGAAAAACAAGAGTTGCCTGACGGTCAGGCTGAAAACCTAGAAACCGACGCATCAACGTCGCCCGAAGGCGAGCCTGCTGTTGACTTAGTCGAGCCTGAAGCCGATGTCGGCAGTGATTCTGACTTAGATGTCGAGGCTGAACTTGAACAAGCGCAGCTCGAAATAGCCAAACTAAAAGATGCGTTTTTGCGAGCTAAGGCGGAAGAAGACAACATTCGACGTCGCGCCGAGAAAGAGGTTGCTAGCAGCAGAAAGTTTGCGGTTGAAGGCTTTGCCAAAGAGATGGTTAATGTCTACGACAGTTTGAAGTTGGCCATGGCGGTGGAAGTTGCCGAGGACGCAGACGACGCCGTTAAAGGCATTCACGACGGTGTCGGTATCACGTTAAAGCAACTACAGTCAGCGTTTTCGAAGTTCTCGTTGGTTGAAATTGCACCTGAAGTGGGTACCAAGCTTGATCCGAACCTGCACCAAGCCATGACCATGGTTGAGTCAGATGAGGTTGAATCTGGCGGCATCATCAATGTGATTCAAGCGGGCTTTCAATTACACGACCGCCTGATACGCCCGGCGATGGTCGTCGTAGCTAAATAAGTCGGTAAGTAGACGATCATAAATACGTGACTTGAAAATACGTTCAAATAACAGTTTGTAACACGAAAAACTGTTGAATTAACGAATAAAAGCCCTAAACAAAGGGCAAGCAACAATTTTTATTAGAGGAAATACTCATGGGCAAAATTATTGGAATCGATTTAGGGACCACTAACTCTTGCGTGGCGGTAATGGACGGCGATAAGCCGCGTGTTATCGAAAACAGTGAAGGCGATCGCACAACGCCCTCATACGTTGCGTTTGTCGACGATGGTGAAGTGCTGGTAGGCCAGCCTGCTAAACGCCAGTCGGTCACTAATCCGACCAACACCTTGTACGCGGTTAAGCGTTTGATTGGTCGTAAATTTGATGAAAAAGTGGTGCAACGTGATGTTGACTTAATGCCATACAAAATCATCAAAGCGAAAAACGGTGATGCATGGGTACAAGCCAATGGTAAGGATATGGCGGCCCCTGAAGTGTCGGCGCGTATTTTGCAGAAAATGAAAACCACCGCTGAAGAGTTTCTCGGTGAAGAAGTGACCGAAGCCGTGGTAACGGTTCCCGCGTACTTTAACGACGCACAACGTCAAGCAACCAAAGACGCCGGTAAAATCGCCGGTTTGGACGTGAAACGCATCATCAATGAGCCAACTGCGGCAGCGCTTGCTTATGGTATGGACCAGCAATTGGGGGATCGCAAAATTGCGGTGTATGACCTTGGTGGCGGTACTTTTGACGTATCCATTATCGAGATTGCGGATATCGACGGTGAGCACCAATTTGAAGTGCTTTCGACCAATGGTGATACGTTCCTAGGCGGCGAAGACTTTGATAATCGCATCATTGAATATCTAGCGGCCGAATTCAAAAAGGATCAAAACATTGACTTGAAAGGCGACGCGCTCGCAATGCAACGTCTTAAAGACGCGGCTGAAAAAGCGAAGATCGAATTGTCATCAAGTTCGCAAACTGAAATTAACTTGCCTTATATTACGGCGGATGCGACGGGACCAAAGCACTTGGTGCTAAAGCTGTCTCGCGCTAAGTTGGAATCACTCGTGGCAGACCTTGTTACTCGCACCATCGAGCCATGCAAAATTGCCTTGAAAGACGCGGGTTTGTCAGCCAGTGAGATTGACGATGTGATTTTAGTCGGTGGTCAAACACGTATGCCTAAGGTGCAAGAAGAAGTGCAAGCTTTCTTTGGCCAAGAGGCGCGTCGTGATGTGAACCCAGACGAAGCGGTAGCCATGGGTGCTGCAATTCAAGGTGGTGTTCTGGGTGGCGACGTGAAAGACGTCTTACTGCTTGATGTGACTCCACTAACCCTTGGTATTGAAACCATGGGCGGTGTGCGCACGTCATTGATCGACAAGAACACGACTATCCCAACCAAGGCGAGTCAAGTGTTCTCAACTGCAGAAGACAATCAAAACGCGGTAACCATTCATGTCTTGCAAGGCGAGCGTGAAATGGCGTCGGGCAACAAATCGCTAGGTCGTTTTGACTTAACCGATATCCCACCTGCAGCACGTGGAACACCACAAATTGAGGTGACGTTTGATATTGACGCCAACGGCATCATGCATGTGTCGGCTAAAGATAAAGCGACTGGTAAAGAGAACAAAATCGTCATCAAATCAAGTTCTGGCTTGAGCGATGAAGAGATCGAAGCCATGGTTGCTGACGCTGAAGCGCATGCCGAAGAAGACGCTAAAGCAAAAGCATTAGTTGATGCGCGTAACCAAGCCGAGTCTATGGTCAATGGTGTTACCAAAACTATGACAGACGCGGGTGACAAGCTTGATGACGCTGAAAAAACGGCGATCGAAGCGGCTATTGCGGATGTTGAAGAAGCGGTTAAAGGCGACGACGTTGAAGCAATTAATGCTAAGGTTGAAACGCTAATGCAAGCCAGCCACAAACTCGCCGAGCAAATGTACGCTGGCGCTGAAGGCGAAGAAGGTGGCGCGGCGCAAGAAGAAGCACCGCAAGACGACAACGTTGTTGATGCTGAATTCGAAGAAGTAAACGACGACGAAGATAAAAAAGCTTAACGTTAGGCTCTACTCTCTGGATGACGAGACACGTATCTCGTCATCCAGTTTAGCGTGGATTAATATTAGTTAGCTCGTTAAGTAAAAAGAAGAACAACCATGTCAAAAGCCGATTACTACGAAACCCTTGGAGTCGACAGATCCGTCAGCGATGCCGATCTGAAGAAAGCTTATCGCCGTTTGGCCATGAAGCACCACCCAGACCGTAACCCCGATAACCCAGACGCTGAAGCTAAGTTTAAAGAAGCAAAAGAAGCCTACGATGTTTTGTCTAGTGCTGAAAAGCGCGGTGCCTATGATCAATTTGGCCATGCTGCGTTTGAAGGTGGCATGGGCGGTGGTGGTGCCGGTGCAGGGGCGGGCGGCTTTGGCGATATCTTTGGTGACATGTTTGGCGATATATTCGGCGGCGGAGGTGGCGGTGGACGTCAGCGTCAACGTCGCGGTTCTGACCTTCGCTACAACTTAGAATTATCTCTTGAAGACGCGGTACGCGGCATTGAGATGAACATTACCGTGCCACGCATGTCAGGGTGTAAAACCTGCCACGGCTCTGGCGCGAAAACAGGCAGCACACCAAAACAATGCGGCACTTGCCACGGTCAAGGCCAGGTTCGTATTCAGCAAGGCTTTTTCTCGGTGCAGCAAACCTGCCCACAATGCCAAGGCAACGGCACGATTATTTCTGACCCATGCGATACATGTCATGGCCAGGGCCGCGTAAAAGAGAATAAGAAACTATCCGTTAAGATTCCTGCTGGGGTTGATGAAGGTGATCAAATTCGCCTTTCTGGCGAAGGAGAGAACGGCGGTACTGGTGGCGTTAACGGTGACCTTTACGTTTCTGTATCACTCAAATCGCACGCAATCTTCACACGTGAAGGTGTCGATTTACACTGCACGGTGCCAATTAGCTTTTCTACACTCGCGCTAGGCGGTGAACTCGAAGTGCCTACCTTAGATGGTCGCGCAAAGTTGAAGATACCGGCCGGCACGCAATCCGGAAAAATGTTTCGCTTAAGAGGCAAGGGCGTTAAAAATGTTCGAAACGCTGGCTTTGTTGGTGATCTGTATTGCGAGGTTTCAGTTGAGACCCCCGTTAATTTGACCAAGCGTCAGAAAGAACTGCTGCAAGAGTTAGACGATTCAATTCATGATGCCGGCAGCAAACATAGTCCTCAGGAGAGTTCTTGGGCGGATAAAATTAAATCGTTTCTTGACGATATCGTGACCTAGTTTTTCACTTTCATTACGGTTCGAGCTACCGGCCCTTATGTGTGTGCTTCGCCTAGCAAAAGCCGTTTTAGTAACTCGTCGGCACTTGTCTTACTCCTCAACTGGGAAGTAGTAGACCCGCTTAATCAGCGTATCTGAGAACTCGTAGACGGACAGGCTTTGTTGCTCTTGAATACCGTCGTTACTTTCAAAGCTTGCAACCTCAAGCGCAGAAACTCGACCGCCGCTTGAAAAAATATGGGCTAGTCGCGACTTGCAACTATTACAGGATTTGAAGTAATCCTGCATTGCGACGCTAAGCTCTTGTTTGCTATTGGTCTCTTTAGCGATTTGTTCGCCATCAATGCTTAGCCATTGAACATCGTCCGTCACCAGTTTGAGCATAGCGTTTGTGTCCTGCGCGTTAAACGCCTCGACATAGCGATGGATAGCACGTATTTGCGTTTCTTCGATTGTGATATCAGTCGCTTTTGCGTGGTTCATAAAGGCTCCGAGACAGAAAAATAAAACAATTTTACGTGGCATATTTGTTCGATCCTAGTTGCTTGCACAGAGTAGGGCAACGGTAGTTTGGGTCGTTATCTATTTGAGTAAACTATCATTTATTCGTGCCAACCCGCAAATCACGGATGTCTTGACCCACACAAATGTCTTCATAGCCTAAGGTTTTAGCTTGGCCCTTATTGGCGCGAGTGTTGTGTGGTCGTACCTCGCGAGTTAATTAGTTATCGTGTTGCTTGATATGTGCACGAATATCAACAATTAGCTTCATTACAATCAGCAATACGAGTGACAGCTCACCGCGGCCAAGCAGCATAGCAATGCCTCCGCCAATAATAATTGTTAGATGCATCAATGTGATACGAGAATAGATACTGTTCTGTTGTTTGTCTGACGCGTCTTCTTCTTGGTGCGAAAGGTGACGCGCTCTTTTGTCTAAGAAGTTGTGCTTGAACGAATAGCCATGACTGACGAGTAGAGCTACTAAGGCTGGCCACAAACTCTTGAGATAGTCCGCCACTTGGCTGAGGTTTGACGTGGAAAATGGTTGCTTCACTGAACTCAAGCCTTCGACAAAAATAGTCCAAATAAACAGAAAGTGAATCGCCATAAACGCGCCGGCATGCGAGATTAGGACGAGGCCGAGAATCAGGCCTAACGCTTTGTGTTCAGCAATGCCTTTAAGAACCGTGTACAGCAAAATAATGCCGGTTTCCGCCCAGAATAAAACCATTGTGCTGCCTAGATCCCAGCCTAAGTAGAGTACGCCAAATATCGGCACTAGGTTCGCGAGTACTAACATAATGGTAGACGGTGACGTGAGGCTTACTGAGTCATCGGCGTGGTGTCTATTATCTATTGGTGGCGGGTAGCTCGCGGCATTTAACGGCATCGAACCGTGTTCATCGGTAGCGGAGCCTTCATCGACAGCGGAGCCGCGGTCAAGCTTGCCATCAAGGTCGCTGACTATGTGTCTATTTCGTTCTATTGCCGACCACAGCTTATCCACATCCGCTTGTGTCATATCTGAGCCAATTGGCGAGTTGTCGTGGTCGCCGTCGGTGTGAATTTTTAGCTGCATACCCGCGTCGGCAAATAGTGAGCTTTTGCTGTGAGGCACCAGCGATACTTTGTTGACGTCATGCGCATTAGCGCTCAAGCGACCGCCCAGCCCCGGCACACCGATAATAAACTCGATCTTACCGGAATGTACTAGAACAACTAAGCGCCCGAACGCGATGGCAAAACAGATAAGGGAGATTATAAGAGTTGCAAACGTCCAGCCAATAGACCAAAACGTTTGGAATAGGGCAGCGGTGAGGATAAACAGGCGGTCGACGTCTCGCCATGTATCCACCGCGTCTAAGATCGAAGTTAAGCCGATCCAACTCATACCAACAACCACGACAAGCATGACCGTTTGTAGCGGTATCGACCGAATAAACGGGCTGTCGAGCCGGTAGTCGACCTCTTCTGCATTCTTTATGCTGCCAAAATGCAGCCCCAGTTGGTTGGTTTTGGGGAACATCGATTTACTCACGGTGTTTATTGCGTCGCTAAAGCATCAATCAACGCAGCACAAATAAATTCGTTTTCGGTTATGCCGTTTACTGTGTGCGTCTTGTAGTTTACTTTGCAACGCTTATAACTAACCGCAAGTTCAGGGTGATGGTCTTGCGCTTCAGCTATGTCGGCGACTTGCTTAACAAAGTCAATTGTTGCTGCGTAGGTCTTAAAGTGAAAAGTGCGGCACAGTACATTGTCGTTCGCACAAAACTGCCATTTAGGGGTGAGTCTGCGAAGTTCATCAATTCTTGAGACACTCAGCGTGTTGTCGCCCTTGGAATAATGTCGACACTGACCATTGAGTAGTTTATCGAGTTCTTGGTTCATAGTATTCTTGTGGCCTAATCGTTTGAATAAATATATCACTGTTTAACCGCAGTCAGGAGATCGGCCTGTGCCGCAACACCACAATGCTTGGGTCTGGATGGACTTAGAAATGACAGGGCTTGAACCTGAAAAAGATCGCATCATAGAGATGGCTACTATCATTACCGATGGTGACTTAAACACCATTGCCGAGGGGCCTGTAATCGTTATTCATCAGCCGCAAGAGCTTCTTGACGGCATGGATGAATGGAATACCCGCACGCACAATAAAACTGGCTTGGTGACTAAGGTAAAGACGTCGCGGGTAACTGAGCGTCAAGCCGAGATCGAAACGCTGGATTTTATTCAACGACACACACTTAAGAATCGCGCGCCTTTATGTGGCAACAGTATTTGTCAGGATCGACGTTTTCTGTATAAATACATGCCTGAACTCAGCGAGTGGCTGCACTACCGCAATATTGATGTTAGCTCCTTTAAAGAAGTTGCGCGCCAATGGTCGCCGAGCATTCTTGGTGGCCTTGAAAAGCGTGCGACTCACAAAGCGCTGGACGATATTAAAGAATCAATTGAAGAACTACGGTATTACCGTGAAAATTTAATTTTGGAAGACGACGCCTATGAAGACTAATACCTTAACCGAGACTTGAGGCACGGATATGGAGTTATTTGATCAACTAAACGACAAACACCATGACTTCATCGCGCGCCAACATCTGTTCTTTGTCGCAACAGCGGGCGCGCAAGGGCGAGTAAATCTCTCGCCTAAAGGCATGGACTCGCTCCGAACCACCGACTCTAACACTCTGCATTGGTTGAACTTTACCGGCAGTGGTAACGAAACGGCAGCACACGTGTTAGAAAACAAACGCATGACCTTAATGTGGTGTTCGTTTGATAAACAGCCACTTATATTAAGAGTGTACGGCGATGCAGAAATGGTCAGCCCTGACGATGTGCAGTGGCAAGCGTTGTCAGAGGCTTACACTAGTCTTAACGGGGCTCGGCAAATCTTTAAACTTAATATCGACTTGGTTCAGACGTCGTGTGGCTA
>CALIVT010000013.1 GCA_938048185.1 uncultured Arenicella sp. | reverse complement strand
AAGCGGAGAATCGATGCGTAAGAAACTCAATAAACTTGACCCATCGTGAACACCTGAGGTACAAGATCAGTAACAACATGTTAAGAAATTTAGGTGTTCACCATGGCGCGGAATAGGTGTTCACGATGAACGGAATACGCATTTAGGTCGACCTAAAGCTATCAGCGCTTCAATGGCTGAACTCTTTAAAGCTGTGGACAGGTAGAAATTCTTACTGCGTCTCACCTTGTTAAATATCCGCAATATGCCTACCGGATCATATTGGACGATGCCTAATGCTAGCTCCTCATCGACCCAATAATTATTGATAGCTTGATGGTCGAGAACGCGCTTCAGTACTTTGTTAAAGAAATTAAAGCAGTATTCTCCGCAATCGTGTGAAAGTGACAATTTAAATAACTGAACGATCGTATTTTCATCAAGATGAACAATGTTTTTCGCGATACCAACCAGATCAGAAACTAGCTCATGTTTGCCTTGAATTTCTTCTAATTGAATGATCATCGGAAACGTTAATTCGTTGATAGGAAGCGGGGCTAGCTGTCTTTTCAATTCAGACAAAATCTCTTTAGAAGGCATTGAGGGTATGCTATTTCTTAAAGAAGATTCCGCCTCTAAGCACTTTATACCACTATCGATATTAATGGAGCCGTCATCGTACCAATCCGGAGCAACGAGTTTTTGAATCTTTCCAGATTGCACTAAAATTGCGCCAATTTCTCTCGCCCATTCGTTAATATATTCAAGTACGAACTCATCAAATTTGTCATTCCTATCGTGAGAATAACGATGAAAAACCTTTATGCCACCTGAATCAGTCATTCCAACGAGTACGCGCCCAATGACCTTTCCAGCATCATTTTTTCCGTAGAGAACCTGTTTATTGATATCCGCTATATTGGCGAAAACAGAAAAAAAGTTAAAGTTACCAGGCGAAAGACAAGTCTTGAAGTGGCCTCCCATATTGATCGTATCCAGAGGGTCTTTACTAATATCAATATGTATCTGAGTGGTTTTACAAGCTTGGTACGTACGCGAACCAATTCCGTCAACCCACTTATCGATGTCTATCCTCTTTGCTTTTATTTTTTCTCTGAATTGAATGTTTTTAGCTTCGCTTCTGAAGTCCCATGGCGGTTTATCTCCGCGATTTTTTATAATTCGAATGGCTAAATTTCTAGGTCCTTTATCTAAGTCAACAATAGGCAATAATTTTGCAACCATATCGTCACTATAGAGCCAGTCAGGACCATTTAACGGGTCAAAACCAAAGTACTTAGCCCAGCACTCTTTGAATTGCTGATATATCTTATCCTTCCACAATTGAAGCCTTTGTACCGCAATTAAGTGAGTAACTTTCTCTTTTATTTTACTCACTTCCGGCGGAGTAATAGGTTTATGATTATTAACCCTGCTCTGAAAATTATTAGCCCTCTTTTCCAAGTTGGCTCTTTGAGATTCTGGAATTCTATCTAGTTGGCTCCTAATCGTATCTAATTCTGCTAGAAGTAAATGTTTCGGTCTCCAAATCTTAGAAGAAATTTTATTGGCTTTTGATTCTGCATTATCAACCAACCCATTCAGTTCAACCAAGGTCGACTTAAGTTCTTCTGGATATACACCTATCCACTCATCGTACTTAGCAATTACGGGCTTTATAGATGGAACACGCTCAACTCCGTCAATTTTTTGGATTACGTACATCTGGTAACACGAATGCACCATTCCCTTAAACATATCAAGATCTATGATTTCTTTGAAAAGATCTATTTGATTATTATCTATAAATACCTTAAGGCAAACACTGAGAATATGCTCATCCCTAAGGTTACTGTCTGTATTCCTGTAGAGTCTTACCAGCTTTTCAGCAGCGACACCATCAACATCCAACGAAGCAAACACCTTAGCTACTATTTCGTCAACGTCGGAGAGTAATTCAGCTTCAAGCAGGTGCGCAGAAAATTTAACTACTTTCTCATTTTTAATCCCTTCAGCTACAAAAAAAGCTAATGGCGCTAATTCATCGGAGCTTACTGAGCGAAAAACAGAGTCATTGAGTTCATAGAGCACGTTAAAAAAGATAGGAGCTTTACGTTTATCTAGCGTTTCTAACAGACCACTTTCGGGTGTGCTATAAAATCGATCTAAATTTTCCCACGGTTCCAACCTCTTCGGATTAGTACATTTTCTAAAATATTTAGCCAAAGCATCAAAGTATGCAGATAACAACCTAACATCCTGCTCATAATCATGATGTATCAGATGAATATGGCAAAGCATTTTTGATGCTTGGGGTTGTTTTGTTGGTAATTCCGAGCAAGCGGTTATGATATTTAGTGCCGAAGGGCCAAGCTCATCCGATGAGCTGACATAACGTATAGAGGCAAATAGATATTCCAAATTTAACTCGCTCGGAGTGGTATTAAGTAATCTCGCTAAATCATCTTGTAAGCTATGAACAGCCTCATATTTTTGCTCAGTTAAATATTTTGCATTGTTGGTTATTTTTTTGATTAGAGGGTTTGCTCGATTCCACCATCTGTTCCACTCTCCAATGTAGCCATTCAGGTCTAAGATATTTAATAACTGTAAAGCCCTTCTTCTTTTATTGCTCTTGAGGCGGAATAACCAGTCAACGAACTCGAATACGACGTCAGACTTCATAACAGAGGGCTTTTCTCTATCCGACAAGTCCTTTTTATTTAATTTTTTTGTCGTTATTTTAATTGTTGAGAATGGTCGTACATAATGATTGACACCAATAGTCGCAACTGCCACATCATCAAAATTGGCGACTAACCGTACTAAATCATCTACCCGTCCTGGTTCAACAACGCCTAAGTTAATGAGCTCAATCGCTGTAACTAAATTCTTTTCAGATATCGTTGTGAGTTCACTCGAACTGTTAGAAAAAAAATGAAACGCCGGTTTAATAGATTCTCTTTGAGTAAAGTACAACCATGACAATGCAGAAAAAATTAGGTTTAGATCATCATGTCTAGAATATTGAATTTTTGTTAGGCTTTGGCCATAGGTTCTGTCGACATCAAACAGACTGAATACCGTATTTCCATCTGTTGAACGTAGAAATTCAAATAGTTCTTTTACATGATCAAGATATTGCTTTGATTGACGTGCCCAAGCCGTAACATTTCCTACCACTTGCGGTAGAGCTTTGGGGTATTCTCTTTGAAGTTCATTGATAGTTCGAGCGGCTTTACTAATGTGCTTGACGGTGATGTTTACTATTCTTTTGTCTGGCTCAGTTGAAAAGGGGCAACACCAAGATAAAGAACCGTTTTCTAACACCGGAAACCCCTGAAACCAGTACAGATGCGCTCGAATGAGCATTTTTACTCGTGCGGCACCCCGAGATTTCTTTGTCTCTGTTAAATTTGCGGGTTTCATTTTCTATCCATTTTTATCTAACTGTAGTCTATGAATTAAATTGGAAGAGGCTTGGTCATTTACTCACGTGTTGCATGTTAAATCGTAAGTATGATTGGATCAAATTGTCTCTTTCTCTCGAATGAAATCCGTCGGTAGTAATACCGTGCTGGGCACCCCGTGCTGGGCACCCCGTGCGGGTTCTAGTTTTGGACATGTGCCTAAGGAGTAATTATGTGGCATGTTTGAACAAGCTTGATCTGCTCTCTAGCAAACCCAAGGAAGTCCATAGGGCGTTTGTTCAAAGTCTTTGTAGTCTCGTCAACCTGCTACAGCGCTCTTGGCGTAAACGGTGTGCTGCGCGGCGTGAAAGCACTAGGTGACTAAATCGACGAGATTATTAAAAGTCTCGATGGACTGAGGTGTTTGGGTGATCCTACTGTAACCAAATTGTTACACCGGCATAACAGGTCGGTGACAACTTTTTTTTCTAATACCAACTCGACGTTAATCCTTAAATTAGAAATTAATAAATCTCAAAATGGTGCAAATGATGGAACATAAAAATCTTAAGAAAATTTTTGGTAGTGTGGCAAGCTTGGCGCTGCTGTGTATTTCCAGTACTAATAGCTCAGCCCAATCTGGTGCGGCCGGAGGCGCGAATAGCGCTGACGCGAACCCCCAATTAGAATATTGTAGCGAACCCTTAGGCACTGTGGGTCTTGATGAAGATCAGCGTGCTAGATGGTGGAGCCACTATTACGGTCGTTATCCTTCTTTGGGTAGCACAGTGCCGGTTTTAAGGCTAATGATTCAACAGTCTAATTGTTTTGTCGTGGTAGAGCGTGGCCGATCATTAAATAATGTAATGGCCGAGCGCCGCTTACAAGATTCTGGCGAATTACGTGATGGAAGTAAATTTCAGAAAGGACAATTGGTGTCGGCTGACTATACGATGAGCCCGAGTATTCAGTTTTCAGAAAATACCGGTGGGCTTGGTGCGGCGGTAGGCGGGTTTCTAAAGAAAAAAGCGCCTCTGATTGCCGGTGTTGCGGGTAAACTAAAACGCAAAGAAGCCGCCACAACGTTATTATTGATTGATAACCGTTCAAGTGTTCAAGTGTCCGCGTCAGTGGGCCAGGCTAAACGATATAATTTTGGTGTGGGTTTAGCTGGTTTTAATAGAAGCGCCGGAGCCGCTTTGGGCGGTTACACCCGAACACCTGAAGGCAAGATTATCGTAGCCGCATTTGCTGATTCTTATAATAATATGGTCAGAGCACTTCGAAATTATAAGGCCCAAGAAGTCGAGGGTGGCCTTGGTAAAGGTGGGGCTCTAAACGTCGGTGACTGATAGTTCACTAACTTTACTAGATCAATGACGTTCTCGTGTGTTGTAAACGAAAAAGGCGGCTTGTTAGTGCGATCGCTGATACAGACTTGATTATCACTGTAGAGTTAGCAATACACGAGAACAATGTTTCAAAAGCAAGTAAACTTGATTTCACACCAGGTCTTGGTGAAAATTTTTAGTTTTATAAGTTTTTTTTAGTTTGATTTCAACAAGTTCGATCAGAACAGTTCGATTAGGTAGCTAGTGTTTAGAATGTCATCAAATGCTCAACATAAAGTTTTAATTGTCGATGACGAACGTGCGATTTTGGATAATCTCACTCCGTTTCTTAATCGAGCTGGGTTTGTCGTTGACGAAGCCGAAGACGGAATTGTCGCACTCGAAAAAATTGAAAATTTCAGACCTGATATCATTGTTCTCGATGTAATGATGCCAAAAATGGATGGTCGACAAGTTTTGCGTGAACTACGACAAAATGAACAATGGGTGCCGGTGATTCTGCTCACCCAAGTTGGTGATGCAACCGAGAGGGCGATGGCAATAACCGAAGGAGCGGATGACTATTTAAATAAACCGTACGACCCGCATGAGTTAGTAGCTCGCATCAATTCAATTCTGCGCAGGCTCGAACAAAGCGGAGTTAGCTTGGTAGCTTCCGATGTTCTAAAATCAGGAGAACTCGAATTTAATCGAAAATCACGAATAGCCACTCTTGATGGTCGCAGGCTTAATCTCACACCTAAAGCAAATCATTTGTTGGAGTTCTTTATGTTGCACCCGAATGAGCCTCTGCATCGCGAGCGGCTTCTGAACGCAGTGTGGGGGTGGCAATTTGTGACTGGAACGCGCAGTGTTGACGCTCGAGTCGTTGAAATACGAAAAGCACTCGAGACCGATACGGACGGAGACTATATAGAAACTGTGGCCGGTGAGGGTTATCGTTTTGTAGTACCAGTGACCGGTACTAAATAGCGCTGATTCGTTTAATATTATAAAACTATATGCGAATTAGTCCTTTGATACGAGCCGTGGCACCGCTGATGCCATTCATTATTGGTTTACTACTGGTTTTTATGTTGTCATTCACCGACTCTAAGGGGGCTCAGGTTGTATTTCGAATTAAATTAGAAGTTTTAATTTTAAGCATCCTTGGGTTTATCTCCGCCGTTTTAGTGTTAACCAACATAGCTCGGCACCGCTATAGAAAAAACCTCAACAGGCAAGTTAGTAAGCAACGACAAGATAGTCTCGACGAGCATCAACGCTTTGTTCGGCGCCTTGATCACGAGCTTAAAAATCCACTTACAGCCATTCAGTTAGGGCTTGCTAATCTGCGTATGAATATTGATACCAAGGATGTCCAAGAGTCTATCGCGAATATAGATATCCAAGCCGCTCGTCTGAACACTCTTACAACTGATCTTCGGAAGCTGGCCGCATTTGATGGTCAAGAGATAATTTTCGAGTCTGTTAATATTGCTGAACTACTCAATGAGACCAAGCTAATGTGCGAGGAGTATGGTCTGGGCAGCGACCATAATATCCAAGTTATCTTGCCTGCGGCACCATGGCCCGTACCGAATGTGTTGGGGGATAGCGACCTTCTGCAATTGGCGCTGTACAATCTCATAGAAAATTCGATTAAGTATAGCGATAGTGGCGATCATGTTGAAATTCGTGCGGGTGATAACGAGTCAATGGTCATCATCGAAATTGCAGACACCGGTGTTGGTATTGCTGAAAAGGATATACACCATGTTTGGGAAGAGTTGTTTCGAGGTGATAACACTCACGAGCGAACCGGTTCGGGAATTGGCTTGTCACTTGTAAAAAAGATAATCGACCGACACCATGGTCATATAAGTATCGCCAGCAAAGAGAACACAGGCACTCGTATTTCTATTTCTCTACCGATTAAGAGTTAGTTCTCGAATAAGAATTGTCTGGTCAAGCCACCAGTGAATTTCCCCAAAGTAGGAGACGTTGTTCGCTATGTGTTCAGGTAGTTTGACTCGGCCAAATTGAAGTTCATTTATGTAACCGTATCGTTACATTTACATAACACGTTAATTACAAACGTTTTGTTTAATACCACTATTATATTTAAAATTGTATATACCTAAAAAGGGAATAACCATGTTAAAGAAATTACTACTAATATCTCTGCTCACTTTTTCAGCAAACGTTCATGCCGCAAGCTATTTAGACACTCAGTTTGGTCAAGATGGTATTGAAGTGCATTTGCTAAAGGCTAAAGTTGCCAACAAAGTTTTAACCATTTCGTTTATGGTCGATAACTCAACCGGCAGCAAAGTGAAGTTTCAGTCAATGGTCGTTGGTAACGCCAATTACACGTCATCAGATAAAAAATACCCCGTTCTCAAAGATGCTGAAGGGAAATGGTTGGCATCGACAATTACCTATGAAGATCGTGGATCGTATAACTCGTTGTTTACCAGTAAGTCCAGCCCTGAACAGACTCACTATGTGTATTTAAATAACAAAAATAAACGTGTTGGTTGGGTTAAATTTCAGGCACCTGAAGACGGTAGTTGGCCAATTGAAGTCACGCTACCTGGTGTTAGTCCCTTTACTGTCGAGAAGCCCTAAATCCTAGACAGGTTTTTTATTAATCTCAGTTTTTTGTCCACTAATTCAGGAAAATATACGTAGGTTCTTAGTATGAGATTCATGGCAACCGGTTTATTAATTGCGATTACTTGCACAGCTTGCTCAGGTGACGATATTCAACTTGATTTGGAAAAAGTCGAATCACAGAATAGCGAGGTGGATGACGCCTCAAAAAATCGCGTTTTCGCGGAGGCTGAAGATGTTGCGAATAAGCAAATGGTCTTAGCATCAAGTGAGAGATTGAGTGAGTCTGACAATGTCGCAAGCGTATTGAATAACACACCGAGCATAAAGAACGTAGATGCTGAGGTGGAATATAACAGCCGTATAACTGCGGACCTAGTGCAACAACTGGAAGTATCATTGGCCGAAATTGATGATGCTGAAGTCATGGGGAATTACGGTGCTGGTGGCAGTGGAGTAAATTTGTTGGGTGGGGCTCTAGAGTTGAAAAATTACTCAGTTTCACTCAATACAGAAACACTGAGCCTACAGAATAATACGCTCGCATTGGCCATATCAACTCGTGACTTGGTAAGTGAGATACGGTCTATATCTGGCGCTAGATCAATTAAGGGTAACCCGAGTGGTTTCGGTTTTACGATTGACCTGTCGGGTGACTATCTATTTGAGTTTGACAAAGACACCTTAACGGAAAAAGCCAAAACGGCTCTTCAAAGTATAGTAACGCTTTATCAAAAGCATGATGGTGTTGGTATTGATATTGCCGGGCATACAGATTCGAAGGGTTCTAGTGATTACAATTTCGCGCTATCGGAGAGGCGTGCAAAATCGGTTAAGCAATGGTTTAAATCGGCAGGTATTAGCACGTCTTTGATCACTACAAAAGGCTATGGTGAGACCCAACCAGTGGCACCAAATACCAAGAATAATGAAGATTACCCGGATGGTCGCATGCTAAATCGCCGAGTGAATATTACTGTTAAGACTAAAGATAAGGTAGCTGGTTTGCCGATCGACAGCTAGATACTTCTTTGCTAACACGCTGGTGCTAAACCCAAGCAATAGCGTGACCATAGCCGCTAAATAGGCCCTCAAATATTTTTTTGTATGGGTCGCATACCTCAGCGGATAAATTAAAAAAAACAATTGTAGGTGTTCGTAACGGACACCTAATAACATTAACTATCGTGGATAAAGTATGAACAATAAAATCCTGTCCCCTCGCAATATAACTATTGCAGTCTCAATGCTTGTTACGGCGGCATTAGCGTACTTTTTAGTTATTAACTGGCTATTTGACAATGACGACCCAGCGTCGTTAATCGACGTTGAAAACGCTGTGTTTACAAGTATAGAACCCAGTGCACTAATCTACGGCAATATTCGACAGGCCCAACGTCTGTTGGGTCTACTCGGTGATGCTGAGATTGAAGAAAAAGCCAATTTAGCGATTTCTAAAGCGCCCTCTATAGATACTATTGGTTCTTCTGACGCATTGTTAAGCGCGTCAGATTTCTTTGTATCAAGTCTGGCAACGGGTGACGATGGGTCACTAAGTAATTGGTTGACGGTCGTGCAGGGCCGCTACCTAGACCTGGATGTGAAAGCGGAGTTAGCCGAGCGGTATACCTTGCAAGATGTTGGAAATGGTCGGCTACTTATTCAGTTTAAGTCAGCCTCTGCTGACGATGATTTCAAGTGCCCGGCGGACGATACAAAGAGTGCGGTTAAGCCTGAGTTCAAAAAATATGCGCATCTATCTGATACTCAAATTGTAATGAGTTCTTCGCTAACCGCGATTGATGTATTTTTGGAGACGTACTCTCAACAATCTGGCGCCCCTTCTGATAAGCAGCATAGTCTTTCGCAATGGCGTGACTATCGACAAGGTTCTTTGTTTTCGATGAGCGTGTTTGATAAGCAGCTTTTATCACAAGACTTCACAGCTCAATTAGCTTCAGAGGCCTTGCTTGGCGATGCCAGGTATGAACGGGTCGGCCTGCGGGCAAACCTTAATTTAACCAAACAGTCTTTGAGACTGTCTTTTGATGCAGGGCTTAACGATAAAAGTACTGCAGATGGCTTAGCCGAAAAAATTAAAAGTGGTATTGCGGACCTCAACCGCGCGAACGAAAAGACATTTCCCTCGGTGACTGATTTACTCTCTAGGGTCAGCGTTCGAGCAGACTCTGGCTTACATTTAGGGCTTGAATTAGATAAAAATATCGCACCTGAAATAGAGAACGTTGTGTCTGATTTTATCAGTATGATTTTCAATCCGAGTGCTAGCGCGAGCGATGATGGAAATGACGAGCCACAAGAAGAAGTGTTGAATAAGTTCATGTGGGACTACGCACTAAACGAGAAAGTTTCGCAGCAATCTTCCCTGCCAGAAGATCAGTTTCAACTTTTTTTACCCCTAGCAAAAAAGGGTAGCGTCGCTTTTTTCATGAAGAGCTTAGGTGTTGAACCTATTTCTTCGTTTGACAAAGAGCAGGGCGAAACATTGCAATTGGCAATTCAGGCTAAGAGGCCTGCCGAGTTCGGTAATGCCTTTCATGGGTGGTCTGATTCAGGTATTAAACAACATTTGTCGATTACACAGGTGCTCGATAAAGATGGGAATAATCTTCTATTAGATGAACGATGCAAGAAGACTAAGTTTAGTCAAGAGCTAAACCATCAGGCCAACGAATCATCCAGTTACTCAAAGGGTGCGATTGAAAGCGTTAAGAAGGTGCGATTGATGAGCGATGTACATGTATCTCAGATCAGTAAGGTTGTTGGCAAGTACAGCTTTAGTGCGCCAATTGATATTGAACTAAGAGACATTACATTGAAGGCGCCATCACAAACATGGGGCGGCGGTTCGTTTCAGTTAACTGACATTAAAAATGGTTCCGTAAGCTATGTCTTTAAGGATAAAGAGTCACGATTGTTAGATGTCATTGGTCTAAATGCAGCCGGTCAAGCACTTAGCTATAGCTCTAGCTTCGGAAGTGGTTCGCGCTATACCAAGCAGTTCAAAGGCGAGGTGGCTACCGTGCGTATAGCGCTGGCGGGTAATTTTGAGCAAGAGTCTTTTTCGTTTGAAATTGATTCCATTATTCCAGAGCATTCAAAAGCCCAACAAGCTGAGCGCAATGTTAGCGTTGTTTATGAGCCAAAAGTGGCGAGCAAGTTAGAGCTGCAAAAATTTTCCACCGCTACATCGCTTGAAAATCTTAACGATGATCAAACTGAAGAAATCACCTCTAAGATCGAATGGATTGGTTTTAGTTTAGATGCCTCGAAAAAAGATGAAGTAGGCAATATGTTAGTTGGTTCAGGAATGATCTTTTTAAGGCATGACCCACAATCAAGCTGGAACCACAAGCTTACAGGCCTGTTACTAATGCCACACTCTGACGTGCTTTTATCGGCCAATGGTTTGGTAACACTCAAGTTTAATATTGATGGACAATCAGTTGAGCCTGCCGTTGTTTCCATTAGTAAAACCACCAGTAATGGCCAAATAGTCCCACCAATTTCGGTCGACACAGTAGAATTAGGCTTAGGGTCGTTTTCTATTCCGTTTGAAGAAAAGCGCGATCAGATTAAGATCATCGAAGGGGTTCTGGAGTATACCTTTCCGACTAAGATCAATGTGCGTACCATAAAACCAGGTGCGGCTGATGGCGTTATCAAAGGCCTCACATTTGTTGGCTATGACTTTGGGCTTAGCGGCAAAACGAAATACAAGTTGGACGCTCCTTTAGCAAAGGCAAACGCAATTGTAGTTACAACTATCGACGGCGTTGAACACCTCAGCGATCTCAAAACCGACAAAGGTGCCACTACGGTTGAGTTTGCAAGCTTAGAGGCAGTGCAAAAGATGGAACTCTATTTCGCTGATGAGTCTGAAGTAATTACTGAAGAATTTAAGTTTGTACCGAGCTATCCGTAGGTAGCTAAGCCGAGGTATTTAAGCCGAGGTATTTAAGCTTCTGTGACCCTTAGTGGTTGGTCAATTGACGTCGCACATAAATTCAGTCCTTCACGGCTATTCCAGCATGATCGATCTTGTTGGAATAGTCGTAGTTCATTTAAAAGAATGGATTGCTATTTTTTTCGACCGCTAGTGGCTGTAGGTGTCTTTTCTTAATACCGCTTAGCGGTTGTTAACTTTAGAGTCTTTCAAACGCGAAACTAAATGAGATTCATTAATATTTATAAAAACTAATAAAAACAATGACTTACTGAATTTTTAATGTGTTTTTCAGCCTGTTTGCTGCTATCATTACGACATCTGTAATCACACCTTAAAGTAGACGTCTATGAAAGCCAAAGAAGGGGTTATTGAACACCTAAACACCGCGCTGCGCGCAGAGCTTACCGCGATAAATCAATATTTTTTACACGCAAGAATGTATAAGAACTGGGGTCTAGAGAAGCTCAACGAAAAAGAGTATGAAGAGTCTATAGATGAGATGAAACATGCTGATATGCTGATTGAGCGCATACTCATGTTAGAAGGCCTACCTAACTTACAAGACTTAGGTAAGCTCTATATTGGAGAAAATGTTCTTGAGATGTTGCAGTGTGATCTGCGCTTAGAAGAAGAGGCGATACCAATGTATGCGGCCGCTGTGGCTCATTGTGAAAAGGTGGGGGATTATGTCACACGCGATTTGTTTTCCAGTATTTTGGAAAGCGAAGAAGAGCATTACGACTGGTTAGAAACTCAGATAGAACTCTTTGGCAAAGTCGGCGAGCAGAACTATTTGCAATCAATGATGTGACTATCGAAGTCTAGTTAGTTTATCAAGGCCTCTGACTGGTTTTTAGTGAGAGGCCTTTTGTTTGGGTGCTAGCTTGACCTTCAAATAACGACAAACCTCATAACTACAAGCTTAGGTCTGAACCATGACCGCTTAGGGTCATTTACTATTGATAAGGTTCGCCGGTGGCCGAATGCATTTGCGTGTTGGCGATCAGCCGTTGCAACCGCGCGCGCACTAGGTCTGACTCAGAGCGAGCTAGGCTGGCTTCTGCGTCCAGTAGTTCATCCACGTTTAACAAGCCGCCTTCGTAGCGCTTACGTGATAAGCGCAGTCTTTCTGTATCAAGTCGCAGTGATGCTTGCGCTAGTGATATCTGTGAGTCGGCGTTTTTCATGGCCGACTCGGCCTGTGTGATTTGTAACTTGATGCCTTCTTGAAAGGTTTGCAGCTGACTCACTTGCGCAGCCTCTAGGGCTTTGGTTGCTTTCTTTCGACTGTTTCGCTGGCCTCCAGAAAAAATAGGCCAGGAAAACTCGAGCATAGCGCGTCGGTCGCGGTCGGGCGCGAACAATTGCCCCTCACTTCGAGTTTCAGCCACACTGAGATTAACGCTTGGTAAATAGCTTGCGGAAATCGACTTTGTTTGAGCTTTGATGCGCTCTACCTCAAGTTCGACAGCCTGACAGTCTCGTCGTTGATAGCATGAAAGCTCAAGATTACGATATTTGAGGTCGACGGCAAGCGAGTTTAAACCCTCTTTGTTCAACAACAACGTTGTGTTGCTGTTAAGTCCTAAACTATAGCGCAGCGCGGTTTTTAGACTTTGTTGATCAGAATCGTTTTCGACCAGTTGTTGCTTAACCCGATTTAGCGCGACCTCTACTTGCAGTTGATCTGTTTTCAGTACTCTGCCGGCGTCAACCTGTTTTTGCACGCGTTGTAAGCGCGAACTGAGAGATACTTTGAGGCTTTCGATAGACGTGCGAACCTCCTGCAGTAGCAGTAAATTATAGTATTGAATCAGTGCTTGACCGGTTGTCTGATGCAACGTAGCTTGCGATTGCAACGCTGCACTGTTGCGTCGCAATGACGCGGCTTGGGTGTCGTAACGTTGCACGCTTGGGTTGAAAATTGGTTGGCTTATTTTGGCTTCATACACGTAGGCTGAGTCATCCGCGACGGTCAGTTGACCAAATGGTTGAGGCAGCTCAATGATCGACGCGTCGTTGCGCCGGCTATATTGCCCGCCCAGAGTGATGCTTGGGCCCCAGGCTTTGCGAACACTGGCTTGGTAGTCAAATTTTGCGGCATCGGCGCGACGGTTTGCAGCCGTGACACCGGCGTTGTTTTCAACGCTGGATATCACGAACGAGGGGTCTATGATCGCGACTTGAGTCTCTAACTCCGTTTCGCTCGCTAACTCAGCTCGGGTATCCAGAGGTTTGGTATCAAGCACGGCCTGTGCTCGTTCTTTGGCTTGCAGGCTTTCACTAATTGGAAACAAGAATAGGGCGCCGACCATCATCAACGATACGCTTAAGGTCGGTGTTAGGCGAATAGGCGCAGTAATCCAGCGCTTGCGGCCAAGTACTAAGGTGCAAAGCGCGGGTATTGCGACCAAGGTGAGCATGGTGGATAGCAGCAAGCCTGAGATAATCGCCCAGGCCATCGGTGGCCACAAGGTCGATGAAGAGAGTGCCAATGGTAATAGTCCAAAGATCGTCGTGGCGGTGGTCAACAGAATTGGCGCGGTGCGCTTTTGCAGTGCCAAGCTAACGGCCTCGTTGATATCGGCGCCGTCATCAAGTGCTTTATCAATCACGTCGATCAACACAATTGCGTTATTGACGACAATGCCGACCAATGCGATTACGCCGAGTAAGGATTGAAACCCAAATGGTTGGCCGGACAAAGCGAGGCCGGGGATCACCCCAACCGCGGCTAACGGAATGGATACGAAGACGATGCCTATGCGTCTGAAGGAGTTGAATTGAAACATCATAAAGAAGACCAATAAACCGAGTGCAAGTGGTGCAGCCGACGCAATATTGCTGTTTGATTTTGAAGACGCTGAGGCATCGCCGCCATATTCAATTTTGACTCCCGCTGGCAGTTCAATCTGTTTGAGGCGGCTTCTAAATTCAGCTAATACCTGGTTGAAAGCGTAGCCGGGCGCTACCTGCGATAGCACTGTGACGGTTCGGTCAAAGTTATGGTGGCGCAAACTTGTGGGCGTCCACGCGGGCTGCATTGCGGCCAGTTGGCTCAGTGGCGTGCCGACTTGCTGTTGGTTATAGATGAACTGATTTTCGACCACTTCGATATTGCTGCCTTGGCCTCGACTTGAGCGGACTCGGATTGGCACCGGGTCGGTTTCGTAGCGAAATTGACCTGCGTCTAAGCCACGGCTTTCAGCGAATATGCCCGCGGCCACTTGGCTGGGTTGTAAGCCATGACTCAAGGCAGCACCGTCTTGAATTGCCAGTTTCAGTTCCGGTGTTCCTAAGTCGAGATTGCTGCGTAACTCAGTGGTTCCTGGTGTAAATCTTAACTGTTGCTTAATTTGTTGAGACGCAGTGTGCAGTGTTTCGAGGTGGTAATGTTTCACGCGAATTTCGATCGGCGCCGGGCGGGGCGGGCCTTGGCCAAGCAATCGCGGTATTAGCGTTACGTCTGGGTAGCTCGGCCTTAGCTCTTCGCGCACCCAATCGATTAATGGTTGGTTGTCTCGCTCGCGTTTGGTGTTGACCGTAAAGCGTGCGATATGCGATTCATTGGCTGCGCCGCCCATGTTGTAGTAAAACCGAAAGCCTGCGCCACCGACGTATCGATAGATCGTATCGACCGCTGGATGCGTGAGTAATTTTCGCTCGATGTCATTACTCGTGGCCGCGGTTACCCCGAGCGGCGTGTTATTCGGTAACTCCAGATCGATAACGATTTGAGCACGGTCGGTCGATGGGAAGAATTCTTGTTTCAAAAAAGGTGCCATGCCGGCGGATATTGCGAGCAGTAGCCCAACAGCAATTAGTACTCGTATTGGCTGGCGCGCGACGATACTAGAGCTACGTTTAGCAATTGCGTCAGTAATGTCGAATGCCAAACCTTGTTTTTTGTCGCTGCGCTTTAGCCAATAGAACGCAATTAACGGTAACACCAAGATTGA
Source organism: uncultured Arenicella sp. (assembly GCA_938048185.1). Taxonomy (GTDB): domain Bacteria; phylum Pseudomonadota; class Gammaproteobacteria; order Arenicellales; family Arenicellaceae; genus Arenicella. The sequence continues at coordinate 109,930 of CALIVT010000013.1, read as the reverse complement.
TAATAGATAGCTTACAATCATGGCAATCACGATCATTGTGGGTACTGCCCGGGTAAAATCGCCGACGCCACCCTTTGCCAGCAGCAAGGGAATAAATGCGGCCACTGTAGTGCCGGTTGAGGCTAATAAGGGTTTTGCCATCACCCGCATTGAATCACGTATCGCCACCGCTAAATCGGTACCTTTGCGAACCGCAGTTTCGATGTATTCAACCACCACAATCGCATTGTCGATAAGTATGCCTAGTGAAATTACCATGCCGATTACTGCCATTTGGTGAAAAATTCCGCCCCCCGCGCTGTAAAGGCCCAACGTGATTAGAGACACAACCGGCAGTACCGCTGACACCAGTGCGCCAGTTCGCCAGCCCAATGCGAAAAAGACGATCGCCGCGATTATCAACACACTTAGGAGTAGGTTGTTTCGCAAGCCATTAAGTCGGTCTTGAACATAATCAGCTTGAAAAAAACTCTCTTCGATTTTCAACGGCGCAATAGTGCTTTTAAAGTCGGCCACTCGTTGTCTGAGTTCATCACCAAAGGCCACGATATCAACTTGGCCCCGTTCGGCAATCACGCCTAAAGAAACGGCTCGTTTGCCGTCTTGAAACACCTGGTTTGCCAACGGCAGCCTTGGCTCAATTGAGATGTCGGCGATTGATTCCAGCGACACATATTGGCCACTGGGCAGGATAATTGTGGTTTGCGCTAATTCGCTAAGTGATTCGAAATCAGATTGTGTGTTTAATCGAATGTTTTTGTTCTTACTCGAAATGACGCCACCTGGGATGATTGTGTTGCGTTGCGCCACGGTGTCAGCGATGGTCTGGCGTGAGATGCCTAAGCGGTTGATGGTGTCTTGGTCTAACTTGATAATGACTTCTTTTGCCGGCGCGCCTTCAATTTCGATACGCGAGATTCCGCTGAGTCCAAGCAATGCACGTTTAAGCTTAAGTGCGGCTTCTTCTAATAGAATTGTGTCATCAGAGCCGGTAACACTGAGCACGGCGGCGGCCATATCAATTTGTCGGTCGTCAAATTCTATACGGCTTACGCCGCGCGGAAACTGTAGCTCGGCGCGCGCGACGGCGTCTTGAACTCGATCCCACGCATCTGCGGTGTTGTAAACGTAATCTTGCAACTCAATATTAAAGATCGCTAGGTCATCGCGCGACGTGGAGATAACGTTTTCTATTTCTGATACTTGTGCTAGCTCTTCTTCCAGAGGCTCGGTAATCAGTTTTTCGATCTGGCTCGGTGTGCCACCAGGATAAAACACCTTTAGTAAGCCGGCGCGATACGGGAAGCTTGGGTCTTCTTGACGCGCCATCGACCCGAACGCGAAAAAACCAACCGCAACTAAAATAAATACCACACTAAAGACTAGGCGCCTGTACTCGATTAAAGTTTCGATCAAACCGCTTAGCTGATCCGTGTTGCGCTCACCGTTAATCATTGCGTCAACTCCGATGTGCTCGTTGCGGTATCAAGTTCAATACCAGCGTCAATGTCGGACTTGATAGTCGGTTCGATAGTCGGTTCGATAGTCGGTTCGATTATGCCCCGAGCCTCGCTTACTTCTGCGCCATCATAAAGTTGCGAAATGCCTTCGACTACGAGTGCGTCACCAGGGTTCAAGCCTTGTTCAATGAGCACGCTTTCACTGTCGAGTCGCAACGGGCGAATGGGCACTAATGTTGCAATTCCGTTGACCACTCGGTAAACCGCCACGGTGTTCTCGCCGGTCATTATTACTGCGCGGGTCGGCACACTTAATCCTTGCTTGGCTTGGACTTCAATGCTTGCATTTACCGCGATGCCGGGGCCAATCTGCGCAGCATCTAAGTTGATAATTACTTCCGGTAATGAGCCGCGTTCTCGATAGGGGCTAATCTCGGTTACGATACCTTGCACTGGTATTTTCGTAGGATCAAGTGCACGGGTTACCCTAACTGTTTGTCCTAAGGTTATTTGCTCAACTAGTTTGTCGCTAAGGGCTAATTTTAGCTCGACCCTATTCGAGTTCGATAAGCGGATCGCTGGCGCGCCAGCGGCCACAACATCGCCAACATCGATCATTATGTCAGTGACTGAACCGGAGAAGGGCGCCGATAAGTTAAGTTCACTTGCGACTTGCGTTGCGCGCTCTAATTCAGACTTTGCTGCTGATTCTGCGTTCTGGCTTGCGTTAAGTGCTGTGCGCACTTGCTCCCACTCGGCTAACGTGACGGCTTTTTGTTGATACAGGCTATCGACTCGCTTGAAGTCGCGTTTGGCTTGGTCTGCCTGGGCGCTCAAGCGTGCGAGGTTGTCTTTGGCTGATACGGTTATCGGCTTGAGCTCAGGGTTGTACAGCTTGGCGACTAAATCGCCTTTACGTATAGTGTCTCCGAGTCGAGCGGTTTTCTGCGTTACTCGCCCACCGACTTGAAAACGCAGTACGGTTGTTTCAGATGACTGCGTTGTACCTGAAATTTTCACTCGTCTGATCGGCAGCTCGTTACTTATTTTCGCCGTGCGGACGGTAAAGCGTGGCGTGTCTTGATTTTGTTTTGGAGCCTTGGTCACTAGTAGGGCCGTTATCGCGATAGCAGCTACTATGAACAACGGAATAACAAATCGGATATTACTCATAAGAAATTTACTCACACAAAAAAAACAAATCGGTTGTCAATTGACATTATGTCACTTGTTGACAGTATGTTAATAACAATCGTGTCAAAATAGAATGATAAAGATGCTTGTATCTATTAATTCTAAGAACATAAATTTTTAAAAACTCAGCCGAACTGACACGTTTAGGCTTTGAACACAGCTAGATTACGAGACGCGAAGACCTAAAATGACCGCAAGATCACGAAACGATGAAGAAAAAGCTCGGCGCCGTGAGGCATTGCTTAACGCAGCGCAATACGTATTTTATGACAAAGGGTTTGAAAGAACCTCAATGGACGATATCGCCAATCAGGCCGGTTTCAGTAGGACGCTGCTTTATGTCTATTTCAAGGATAAGAAAGATATTTATCGATCGCTGCGGATTCGCAGTGTTGAAGCTCTCCGTGACCGCATGCGAAATCATGTCGACATAGAGGCTAGGGGCATTACACGCGTACGGCAAGTTGGTGAGGCGTTCTACGATTTTTATAAGAACGGGAAAGACCTCTTCGATTGTCTATCCCTTGATATCACATTAAATAATCAGCAAGCAACGCTCAAACATGATGCTAAGCACGACCCTGACTCATTGGCAGTCGAGAAGGAAATCATGAAAATTTGTGTGGAGTCGATCCTCGCTGGAATCGAAGATGGCTCGGTTGACGCGACTCGTGTATCAGACCCTTTGCAAACAGCCATGTTTATGCGGGGAGCATTACATGGCGTGATCCTGTTGCAAGACGAAGGCGGTAGCGCACTGTTAGAAAACAAAGATATCGATAATCAGGCGTTGATTGACTACACCTTGGACATGATTTGCGATGCTATTCGGCTCAGGTGATCGCCTCTGAGGTTCTTTAGTGGGGGTTCTTTAGTTGGGGTTATTCGCGGCATTGCGGTTAACCGCTCGAGTTGAGGCTAACATTAGGTTTCACACTAACAGCAGCGTCTAGATTGCTTTCTTTGTCTAATTTTTTTAAACTTTGCGCGTTGTTAGCCCGGCTGAATATTTTACGTTTGTTGATGTAACGGGCGAGCAATAACGAGTATAGTGTTGTTGATGATTCGCCTGATTTAGAAAAATCACGCAAAGGAGTTTTGACAAGTTCAATAGCTTCGAAACGATCAAGGAAACGTTAGGAAGGTTGTTAATGAATATTTACATGGCAGTGGCTGGGTTGGCTTTAATGGTCAAACTGTGGCTTATATTTTCGGGACGGGATGAGGCAAAGACGGGGGGCAGATGGCTGACCTTTATCATCGTGCTTGCGATTCTGAATCTCAGTGAAATTCTTATCTATTTCTCTTACGCAAATGGCTACCGCATGGATAACATGCTTCGGGCCTATTATGTGTTCTGTGTAATGTGCCCTTGTTTCGGCTTTCAGTACATTATGGCTGACCGCAAATACCAAGTTCAGAAATATATATTTTTGGCGCTATTGTTCTCAGGCGTATGTTTGGGTTTCGCCTTGGCGTTTAGCGATGTTTTTATCTCTGGGTATGAAGCTGGAACGTACCCGGTTCGAGCGGTTAAGTCAGAATGGTTTGGACTGGTTTTAGCCTACTGTTTGATCTCGGTGTTCTTAGGTGCCTTAACCGCGCTGTACAATTATTTTAAGTCAGAGCGAGAAGACCAAAGAGTTGCTTACTTTTGCGCGTTGCTGGGCATTTCAACTCTAGCGCTCACCAGTCTCGTTATTAGCGCGATGATGGCGCTGGGTCTAGGCGGCAACGGAAGTATGTTTTTACCGATTGCCACGAGTGTGTTCGCGGCCATCACCTGGTATGGCAGGAGCGTAGACTTAGTCATACGTGACGCAAGAAAATTTAATCCGCTGTCACCAGAAGCTAAGTTTTATAAACGCATGGACGAACTTACTACATCTATGAGCGTTGAATGTATTGACCTTAAAGACGCGGTCAGCACGTTTGAGAGAACATACCTCGAATACCGTCTGGAAAAAACGCGGGACCGTGAGACGAATAAGGTAAACAAATCAAAGGCCGCTAGAATTTTAAACATCGAGCGCTCGACCTTCTACAAGAAAATTTCTAAAACTTAGAGCTGTCGCGCGTCCGACGAGCTTCCGCAATAGCTCGAAATTCTGAATTCTAGGTTCTGAGTTCTAGGCTCTAGGAATGACCGTATTTTTAGTTTGAGTTAAAAATCCCCGCTTTGAATGCGATCGAAGTGGGGATTTTTTAATGTTGGTTTACAGGGTGTATCCAAACTGACCGATCACAATACCTGACCCAGAATAGCAACAATAAACCCTATCGCCTGGGTTAAGGTCATCCCTTTGGCTTAACTGGTGGTGGTTAACGGCAAACGTTGCGGAGGTAATATTGCCCAGAAGGTCATAGGATTTAATCATTTTGTCTTTGGGGACTACGCCCGCGTCGGCGACCTGATCAAAACTTTTCTTACCAACTTGATGTGTTAGAAGAAATTCGGCTGTTTCCCAGCCTAATTTGTTCATCGTTGGTTTGATTAGGCTTTCCTGCATGCGGTAGGTCTTGGCTACTATTTGCGCCATCTTCATTTGACCCTCGACCGAGCCGTCAGCGTTATGCTTGTAAAAGCACTTGTTATGGTGATGACTATTGCTTTGGGTTGCAAAAATTTGAAAGCCTTGAGCAGAGTCACTTGGCCCTAAGATCATGGCCGCCCCGGCATCGCCTACAGAGAGAAACCCGAGAATTTTCTTTGCTTTTTCCACCGGCATCCCGGCCTTTAATTGCGAGACAAAGTTCTTGGTCAATCGTGTCGGTATTTCACCAGTACAAATTAAGACATATTTGGTTGAGCCAGCTTTGATGAAGTTCTCGGCGATTCGCAAACCATCGATAAAACCAAAACAAGCGTTTGCTATATCGAACGCTAAGGAGGCGTTAAGCCCGAGTTTGCGTTGCACCGTGTGTGCGGTTGCCGGTTCCGGTTGGTCTCGTTCAATGCCACAGAATAGCACCATCCCAATATCGTCTTTGTCAATTTCATCACAGCTATCTAGGGCCTGTTGCGCAGCTAATACCGCTAGGTCTGAAGGTGTTTGGTTTTCGTTTGATACTCGTCTTTCGATAATACCCATTGTCTCTGACATCCAGTCTTCAGGTATACCGTATTTCTCTTCCGAGCGAAATTCTTGAAAAATATGGTCTGAAATAGCAATTTCATCAGGTAGATAGACGCCAGATGAAAATATTTTTGTATTTGTAATGTTTCGGTCTAATCGAAAGTTGCTATGAATATTCATGGTGACTCACCTCATATATATGATAGGAGTCAACAAAATAGCAGCTTTGAGGCAACTGTATCAGTAGCTAGACACAACTAAATTGGGCGTTTTACGACTGTCTGAAAAAAAAACACCCGTGTGTTAATTAATGGCAGTTGATGCTTCTTTGCGGTCGCTGTAGAACAAGAGGCGTAACTATAAGGCTCGATGAGGAGCGCTTTATGATAGATTTTAACTTTATTGGCCGCTTATCCGAGTGTGTTAATCCACAACAAACCACGCCATTGTTAGACCGCACAGATGCCGAAATTGACCTTTTGGAAATGTATTTTTCGCTGAGCGATAAAGATCAAAATATGGCCGAGGCGGCTGCGGTTAATTTATTGGCGCAAGACTAATCCTTAATCTTCTGTTGGTCAGAGAGTTTCATCGCACTGACGACACCGTACAAGGCTTCGAAATTAGAGTCTGACAGTGCCAGAACATTGTCGATGAAGGCTTTTTGCCGATCAGTTAATACTTGATCGAGTTTATCCACCGATTTCGAGCTGTCATCCCGTGAGCTGGCATCAATGCCCACTAATGACGAAGTTGCTAAATTCGTGTGTTTTGCTATTAATTCCAATTGGTCGAAATTCAATTGATACTTTCCGAGTTCATACTCAGACTGACGAGTCTCGTCCCAACCGCACAATTCAGCTAGCTCCGCCTGCGATAGACTCGCGGCGATTCTCGCCTCTTTAATTCGGTTTCCAAACATGCGGTGTATCTTAATACATTCGCACGCAATTACAAACCACTACCGAGACAGTCATCGGCCTGGTTGAGAAGACTTAAAAACTTGTTTTTAAAGGGATTTTAATTCTGAATTTTACTCGCCTTGTCTTATTTCCTGGCTTTATTTTGTTGCGACGAGTTTAAACTGGCAGGCGAAAACTAAATTTCGTCAATACATTCATCCATCCAACCCGTTGTGGCCCGAACGAGCGTCAGTTCCAGGCGTTATGCGTCATTTGTGTGCGCCTCTAGCTCGAGCTTGCCACATTGTAGGGCGTTGGCGCGACTGTCTGTTTATAACCAGTGTCCTGCGCTGCGTGAAAAAGCTGGCACACTAATTGCTATGACGAGGAGGTCAAACAACCCAAAGCACTTAGGAATATACCCATGGCTTATTTAGAACCCTCAGAATTTGTAACAAAAATGGTGGATGCTGGCGAATCCAAAGTCTATATGTCAACTAAAGACACGCTGATTAGAGCTTTTATGGCGGGCGCCATTCTTGGTCTAGCTGCCGTGTTTGCAATTACCGTTGCAACTAAAACCGGTTCACTACTCGTTGGATCTATACTGTTCCCAGTCGGTTTCATTATGCTTTATTTAATGAAATTTGACCTGCTAACAGGCGTATTTACACTGGTCCCGCTTGCGCTGTTGGATAAACGTTCAGGAGTAACCACCTCGCAAGTCCTTCGAAACTGGGGGTTAGTGTTCGTTGGCAACTTTGCCGGCGCCCTGACCACCGCAACAATGATGGCATTTATTCTAACCTACGGCTTCAACACAGACGGCGGCGCGATTGCCGCTAAAGTAGCGACAATTGGTGAGTCGCGCACATTAGGGTATCAAACTCACGGGCTAGGTGGTTGGTTTACCATCTTTATTCGCGGTATGTTGTGTAACTGGATGGTATCGATGGGCGTTGTCGGTGCGATGATTTCAACCTCGGCGGGTAGTAAAATGGCGGCAATGTGGATGCCTGTTATGTTGTTCTTTTTCATGGGGTTCGAACACTCAATTGTAAATATGTTCTTGTTCCCGTTTTCAATGATCATGGGCGGCGAGTTTACCGTTATGGATTACCTGGTTTGGAACGAGATTCCAACCGTGCTTGGCAACTTGTTCGGTGGTCTATTTCTGGTTGGCTTGCCGCTATACTTTACGCACGTGCGCACCAGCCCTGAGCGTAAGTTAGGTTCAGCGGCAGCGAACGTTATATAGTCACTGCGATCTAATTCACGACACCCGCTACGGCCATGCCGGCGATTGCCGACATGGCCGTAGGCTTTTTATGACACCACAACTAGCATGCTCCATTGGGCAATATTCAGACCCTGGCCTCAAGCCGAGTAACCAAGACAGTCATGGTGCGCGAGTTCCAAACGAACCGCAACTAAGCACCAAAGGGATTGCAGTCGCGATTTCGGATGGCATCAGCAGTAGCGAAGTGAGTCATATCGCGAGTGAATCATCGGTAAAAAGCTTTCTCGAAGATTATTATTGCACCAGCGAAACATGGACGGTTAAAAGCTCGGCGCAACGTGTGTTGATGGCGAGTAACTCTTGGTTATTTGCACAAAATCACCGTAACTCTGACTTTAGGCTGAATAAAGACAAGGGTTATGTTTGCACGTTCTCGGCGTTGATTTTCAAATCCAATACGGCCTATCTATTGCATGTCGGCGACGCGCAAATTAGTCGCTATAACCTTGATGAGTCTGGTTCTAAACTTGATGTGTTAACCGAGCAACACCGACTTTGGGTGTCGGACGATAAAAGTTATTTGGCTCGCGCCTTGGGTACTGCGCAGCAGCTCGAAATTGATTATCGAGAACTGCCATTAAGAGTCGGGGACATCTATGTGCTGGCGACCGATGGCGTTTACGAATATGTCAGTGACCAATTCGTCATGCATGCGATAAGCACCTATGTCGGCGATTTGGATATGGCCGCGCAACAAATTGTTAAAGGCGCGATAGAGCAGGGAAGTGATGATAATTTGACGGTGCAAATAGTCAAAGTAGATAGCCTTCCATCGGGCAAGCCCAGCGAATTCTTACAACGCTTAAACGATTTGCCTTTTCCTCCGGACTTACAAGCGAGAATGGAGTTCGATGGCTATACGATAATACGCAGTTTGCATAAGAGCAGTCGCAGTCACGTGTTGTTAGCACAAGATTTGGAGAATCAGCAGAACGTAGTATTAAAATTGCCGTCAACTGAAGGGCGGCAAAACCCCGATTATGTCGAGCGGTTTCTCATGGAGGAGTGGATTGCGAACCGCTTAACTAATACGCATGTACTCAAATCTTATAAGCCAAATCGACGGCGTAATTTTTGCTACGTCGCGAGTGAGTATCTCGAAGGTCAAACGCTAGCACAATGGATGCTTGATAATCCGTCGCCGAGTCTGGATATGGTACGGAACATCATTGAGCAAATAGCGGTGGGCTTACAGGCGTTTCACCGGCAAGAGATGCTGCACCAAGACTTACGACCGCATAACATCATGATTGATACTGCGGGCACCGTAAAAATAATCGATTTCGGTTCAACGTTTGTGTCCGGCATTAATGAGACTCAAACAACAGCATTGCCACAGACGATGCCCGGCACCGCGCAATTTATTGCACCCGAATATTTTCTAGGTGAATTTGGTACTAAGCGCTCGGACTTATATTCATTGGCGTGTATCAGCTTTCACATGCTAAGTGGTCGCTCACCCTATGGCACCGCAGTTGCTAAGGCGTTAACACGTTCGGCCCAACAGCGGCTGGTCTATCAGTCGGTACTTGACCAGCAGCGCCAACTTCCAGTGTGGGTAGACCTTACGTTAAGGAAGGCGTTACAACCCGACCCTGAAAAGCGTTACCCCGAACTTTCTGAATTTATTCAGGATTTACGCAAACCCAACCCCAAGTTTGTGAACCAATCGCGCCCGCCGCTGCTAGAGCGAAACCCTGTGATATTTTGGCAGGGCGTGTCGGCAGTTCTTGGCGCGATCATCATCGTACTACTGGCTAGGTCATTTTAGTACGTTTTATACGGCAAAAATTTACCCGACAATACCACATCCACTCGGTCTCCATTGGGGTCTTCTTTGCGCTCTATGTTCATTGAGAAGTCAATTGCGCTCATGATCCCGTCACCGAACTCTTCGTGAATTAATTCCTTGATGGTGCTGCCGTAAACATTCACTACCTCGTACCACCGGTAAATTAACGGGTCTGTTGGAACCGCAGTCGGAAGAGAGCCTTTGTATGGAACGATCTGTAACCACGCAACGGCTTCATCTGATAAGGAAAATATTTCGCCGACTTGTTCCGCTTGCGCTTTGTTGAATGCCATTTGCCCGAGACACGCCGAGGTTGTCCACTCCTTAGAGAGGCCAATTTTTTCCGCGACGCTGCGCCATGTAATGCCATTCAATATCTTGCTGGACATAATAAGCTCTGTAACTTGTTCTCTGCTGGTAATCATTGTTTTCTACCTTTGCTCTAAGTTGGGCGCGAACGGTGTCGCGCGGTTTGCTGAATTAACAATCTGTTGAGTAAAGGTTGAGCAAATACTATGCCAAGTCGCAATGTTTGCTTGATGACGGCTTGTTATCTATTCGTTAGCGTTGTTCTCAATTTAATGTGTCTATTAAGTAGTGCAACACGTACTAGTGTTGCCCTAAATCGAGGCGTGTTATGTGTCCTTTGGGGCAATGCTAGGCAGTGAAGCTTCTATTACGCAGCGTGATTGAGACCAAATACGCCTGTTTGGTACGTAAACGGGCGTAGTTTGAGTGATGGCACACTTCTTGCTTTTTCGTGAGTGCGAGAGATTTACCAAACTTTTAAGAAAAGAGTAAGAGAGATTATATGAATTACCCCACGACCAAGAGAATTAGACGCGACGCAAAAAAGATCATGTCACCATTGATGTTGTTGGCTTCTTTTTGTGCGACGAACATCTACGCGGCAGACAGTGTTAAGAGCCAGTCTGGCAAGTTTTATGGCGATTTCCGATTGCGTTATGAAGGCGTTGAGCAAGCCAACCCACTAGAAGACGCTGACGCGCTTACCTTGCGGTCGCGGGTCGGCTACAAGACCGCTAAGTTTGATGGTTTTTCAGCGGTCATTGAAATAGAAGACGTACGCGAAATTATCGATGACTTTAGTGTGCCGCCAGCCGGCGTCAGGCCTGGACAGTTTTCGGTGGTTGCAGACCCCGAAGGTACCGAAGTCGATCAAGCGTTTGTTCAGTATTCTAACGAAACACTAAGCGTGAAGTTAGGACGGCAGGTATTCACCCTAGACGGGCATCGGTTTCTTGGCCATGTCGGTTGGCGACAAGATCGTCAAACCTTTGATGGCGCAGTACTAAGCTACAAACCGTCGAAGGGGTTTAGTATCAACGCGTCGTATATTGATAAGCGCAACCGTATCTTTTCAGATGAGCGCGACGTTGACAGCAAAGACATGATCTTAAACACCGCCTTCGCAACTAAGCTTGGGAAACTAGTGGGCTACGCCTACCTTTTAGAGGAAGACACAGCGGCGGCTAATTCAATCGACACCTATGGTTTTAGTTTTGGCGGAACCAAGCCTCTAGCAGGTAGCTTGGCAGGTAGTAAGGTGCACTATGCGGTTGAATTTGCCACGCAAGATATAAACGATACGTTTGATGTCGACTACGTAAAATTGGAAGGCGGGTTTACGTTTGCCGACGTGGCGACGGGCGTCACTGCAAAGGTCGGATACGAAGTACTTGGCAGCGATGATGGTTTAAGAGGATTCGCCACGCCATTGGCAACGCTGCACAAATTCAACGGCTGGAGCGACCAGTTTTTGGGTACACCTAACCAAGGCTTAGAAGATTTATATATAAGCCTCTCTGGTAACGCCGTCGGTGGAAAGTGGACTGCTGTTTATCATGACTTCTCTTCGGACGTAAGTCTGGGTGGCGCCGACGATTTAGGCGATGAAATTAACCTGTTATATGTTCGTAAGTTTGGCGACAGTTTTTCGGGTGGTTTTAAATACGCCGACTATTCTGCTGGCAATTCGACGTTTAACAAAGTCGATACGCAAAAGGTTTGGTTGTGGGCTGGCTATAAATTTTAGTTCGACTGCCCACAGCCCAGGATTAGGACTTACTTTGCGCCGCATCATTGCAGTGCAGGGTAAGACCGTGATTGCATCTCTTTAGTGCGCGCGTGTGAAGTTCGCGATTAGTCGCGTCACGTAACTTCAGGGTTCACTAAGGGGCGAGTTTGGCACGCTTATTGCTAACATAAAATCAATAAGAATAGTCAACGTGTACAACAAGGTCTTTATGAGTAAATTAAAAGTTATCGTCGTCGGTAATGGAATGGTTGGGCATCACTATGTTGATACCCTTGCAAAGAGCAATATCCAAGTTGATATCACGGTTATCGGTGGAGAGCCTCGCCCGGCGTATGATCGAGTTCACTTGTCAGAGGTGTTCGATGGCAAAGAACCTGCAGACTTAGCGTTAACCACGCGTGAATATTATCGCGAGATCGGAGTCGATGCCCATTTCGGTGACTTTGTTGCGTCAATTGATCGCTCGGCAAAAACAGTGAGCACTGCTGGTGGGCAGACCTTCGCATACGACAAGCTAGTGTTGGCGACAGGCTCCTACCCATTTGTGCCTCCGATTCCCGGTGGTGATCAACAGCACTGTCTTGCGTATCGCACGATTGACGATTTGGGGCAAATCAAGGCGTCCGCTCAAGGCAAGAAAGTGGGTGTCGTGGTCGGCGGCGGCCTATTGGGGCTAGAGTGCGCTAATGCCCTAAAAAACTTAGGCTTAGAAGCACACGTGGTCGAATTTGCGCCAGGTCTTATGGGTGTGCAATTAGATGATGGTGGCAGTGCGATGCTACGCCGCAAAATTGAAGCGTTGGGGGTGCATGTGCATACCTCCAAAGCGACCGAGAAAATTGTGAGTGGCGATGAAATGCGCCTAAAAATGCAGTTCTCAGATGAGACTGAACTCGAAACCGATATGATCGTATTCTCGGCCGGTATACGCCCCTATGATCAGCTTGCGCGCGACGCTGATCTAACGGTGGGCGAGCGCGGCGGTATTCAGATTGATTACAATTGCAAAACCTCGGATGAAAATATCTTCGCGATTGGCGAGTGCGCGGTTTTAGGCAACTTTATTTACGGCCTAGTAGCGCCGGGTTATCGGATGGCCGAAGCCGCTGTGTCACAGCTTACCGGCGACGCGCAGTCATTTACCGGTGCGGATATGAGCACTAAGTTAAAGTTATTGGGTGTCGATGTTGGCTCAATCGGCGACTCTAAAGGCTCGGCCGACGACGTTCTTTCTTTTGTGTTCAGTGATGAGCGCGACGGTGTTTACAAGCGTCTCAATGTATCGGCCGACGGTAAACGCGTGTTGGGCGCAACCCTGGTGGGAGATTGCGCCGAATACGATACGATTTTGCAGTACTTCTTAAATGAAATAGAACTGCCTGAAAGCCCCGAGAATTTGATTTTACCTGCCATTGATGGCGCGGTACCGACGCTTGGCGTCGATGCGTTGCCGATGACGGCATCTATTTGCTCGTGTCATAACGTGAGTAAAGGTGACATTGTGGGGGCGATCGATGGCGGCTGTTTAACAGTGGCTGATGTGAAAGGTTGCACCAAAGCTGCGACCGGATGCGGGGGGTGCGCAGCTCTGTTGAAGAATGTGGTGGACGCAGAGCTTGATGCACGCGGTCTGGAAGTGAATACCGACCTTTGTGAGCACTTCAAGCATACTCGAGAAGACTTGTTTACGATTGTTCAAGCGACCCAAATAAAGACGTTTGAGCAATTAATTACCGAACATGGCAGCGGTCATGGTTGTGATATTTGTAAGCCGACGGTCGCGTCTATCATGGCGTCACTTTGGAACGAACACGTGCTTGAATCAGATTTGGTACCGCTACAAGACACCAACGATACCTTTATGGCAAATATGCAAAAGGACGGTACTTATTCAGTGGTTCCGCGTGTGCCTGGCGGCGAGATATTGCCCGACCAATTGATCGCGCTCGGGCAAGTTGCCAAAGAGTATGGCCTTTACAGTAAGATTACGGGCGGTCAGAGAGTCGACTTGTTCGGCGCGCGGATGAGCGACCTGCCCAGTATTTGGGGCACCTTGATCGATGCCGGCTTTGAGACCGGGCACGCCTACGCCAAGGCACTGCGTACCGTAAAGTCGTGCGTTGGCAGCACATGGTGCCGCTACGGCGTTCAAGACAGCGTTGGTCAAGCAATTGATTTAGAGAGTCGTTATAAAGGCTTGCGCGCGCCACACAAGTTTAAGATGGGTGTTTCGGGCTGTACTCGTGAGTGTGCCGAAGCGCAAAGCAAGGACGTTGGTGTCATTGCCACTGAGACCGGTTGGAACCTCTACGTATGCGGTAATGGCGGTATGAAGCCAAGGCACGCCGACTTATTTGCGACTGATCTAGATACGCCGACCTTGGTGAAATACATAGATCGTTTTCTCATGTTCTATGTACGCACCGCAGACCGTTTACAACGTACTGCGCCTTGGCTGGACAATATGGAAGGTGGTTTAGACTACCTAAAACAAGTCATTATTGACGATTCCTTAGGGATTTGCGCGGATTTGGAAACGCAAATGCAGCACATCGTTGAAACCTATCAATGTGAATGGAAAACCGCTATCAACGACAAAGAAAAGCTTAAGCGCTTTCGCCATTTTGTGAATTCGGATGGCGAAGATGAGAACGTTCTATTCGTTGAAGAGCGCGGACAAATTCGACCCGCGAATAGTGTAGAAAAGAAACGCAGCCAATTAAAAGCGGTAGGTTAACAGCCATGAGCCAACAAACAGCCATGAGCCAACAAACAGCCATGAACCAAGAAGACGTTATGAGTACTAAGATCATTTGTAAAATTTCAGACCTGATTGCAAACTCAGGCGTTTGCGCTCAAATAAATAAAAACGGCGAGATTAAGCAGGTCGCCCTATTTTATTTGCCACACACCGCGCAAAAAGTGTTCGCGCTTGATAACTGGGACCCGCTCGGTGAGGCAAACGTGTTATCGCGCGGCGTACTCGGTGACTTGAATAGTGAGTTAGTAGTGGCGTCACCACTCTACAAACAGCATTTCAACTTAGAAACAGGTAAGTGTTTAGAAGAAGACGTCTCGGTACCGTGCTATCAAGTCGCGATCCAAGGCAGCGATGTCGTGTTGCTGGCCTGAGTTTGAATAATCGGATTGCTTCAAACGACTAGCCGCATTCCTCTAAGCCTATAGAGGATCAGGTTGCTAGTTTATGTCTTTTCTAATCAACTTACCTTAACTTACTGATTATAAAAGTAAAATACAGATCTACTTTTAGTGCTTTCTGTCTTTCTATATGATTGATGATAGACTCTTTAAATGAAAAGAAGTTTTATGTTTTGCGTTATTTCCTTGGTGGCAACGCTATTGCTCGCCGCCAATCAGCGTGCGACCGCCGATATCAGCACCAGTGACAATGTGACGCCAATCATGACGGTGTATAAGACACCTACGTGCGGTTGTTGTGAGAAGTGGGTGAGACACATCAATGGCGCAGGCTTTGGGGTTAAGAGTATCGACTTGAATGACCTATCGCTGGTCAAACGTCGGCATGGCGTCGAGGGGCAATACCGGTCTTGTCACACTGGCGTGGTTACGACTGGGTTCGGTGACTACGTATTTGAGGGACATGTTCCTCAAATAAGTGAAAGCATTTCTAAGCAATCCGCCAGAGGGTGCTGTCGGCTTGTCGGTGCCAGGAATGCCGCTGGGTAGCCCAGGTATGGAAGTCGGTGATCGTAAAGACTACTACCAAGTTTTACTGCTTAAGGAAGACGGCTCTAGCTCTGTTTACGCTCATATAAATAGAGGCGATTGATTTACGTTCAGTGTACTCGGGCGCTTTGTCGAACTCTAGACCAGTCCGGGTTCGCACTGACGTTGTATTTTGACCGCCCAGGCATGCAAAAACTCGGTATATGATGGGTATTATTTTTCAGATTTTTGATCTTTGTTAGTTTTCAGCTAGTATTCGGGTGTTAGCGAATGCTTTTGACGTGCAACGTACGTCTCGGGGGGAGAGTTAAGACTTGATTACACATTTACCATTTCGCCGCTTTGTCGGTGCCACAGCGGTTTTGATAGCCTATTTTTTCGTGTGTATTGGCATTCATACATTTCTATTTACGCCGAGCATGGAGCTTGCCGCATACAGAGCGGTCGTAAAGTCGATCCCAGGCCAATTTCATGAGCCAATGAGTCAACGGGCTCGTGATCGCTTAGTTGATACTATTAAGTCCTTAGAAAGCGGGGGAGACTTAGGTAGCCTGGGCTTGGCGAAAAACCAGCCGTCGCTCGCAACCTTGCTGGACGACGATAAGTTCGATACCCAAGCGACGATTGCTTTGTTAGAAGATGGCCGTTTGCGCCCGGCCCAGACTAAATTGGAGCTGCTCGGCGCTAAACTTGATCGTATCTACGCGAAACGATTGAGACTATTACGGTATTTGTTGTTGTTAGCGATCGGCGGTGGGGCGTTGATGCTACTTTACATGCTCATACTCTTATTTAAAGCGCGGCCGAAGGTGAGTGATGAGATATCACCGCTCTCTGAATTCAATGCAAGCTCAGCGCAAATCAAACAAACGTTCGCTGAGCGACTCTCAGTTATCGTTGATCAGGAAGTGCGGTTTGGGTTTAATCGAGCGCAAATTAGTTGTATCGGCTTTGATTTGCCTAATATTCGCACGTCTTTGATGGATTCGGTTGAGCATATCACCGAGAACCTAGTTCGAAATAGCGTGATTCACGGTGGTCGCCCTGCTGATCAACGCCTCTTAGCGGGTAAGCCAGACGAGCTATCGATACGCGCTTCGTTCCAGGTGCGAGACAACGACTACTTGCTCTCGGTTTGGGATAACGGCGAGGGAATGGATCCAAATGTGATAATTGCCAGCGCCTTAGAGTTGGGGTTGATTTCTCACTCAGCCGCTTCTGCGCTGCCGGTTACGCAGGCAGTTAAGCTAATATTTTTGCCGAATTTCACCACCCGAATTAATGTCCAGTCCAAGCCTGATGACGACTTGGGGCTGGACGCTTTGCGTGAGATTGCGAAGCAACAGGGGGGTATTTTCTCTATTCAAAATCAGCCGGGCATTTCATGTCAGTTTTCGATCAGGTTCCCAAAGTCATAACCCCGTTCTCGTCGACCAGAATGAAGGCGGCAAATAACTGTTAATTCAGCGAATCAAGCGTAATTAACCGCGTCTAAACGCTAGTAATTAGCGTGCGTTGCCCTATAATCGCGCTTTGCTTTTTGGGCGAACCAATCTCTTGATATCTAATGAATTTACGTAACATTGCAATTATCGCGCACGTTGACCACGGTAAGACTACCTTGGTTGATAAACTCCTTCAGCAATCGGGCACGTTTGACGAGCGCGCTGAGCTGGTTGAACGTGTTATGGACAGTAACGATATCGAAAAAGAACGCGGTATCACCATTTTAGCCAAGCCCACGGCACTGACGTGGAAAGACTATCGCATTAACATTGTCGATACGCCAGGCCACGCCGACTTCGGTGGTGAGGTGGAACGTATTCTTTCAATGGTTGACTCCGTACTGCTGTTGGTAGACGCGGTTGATGGGCCAATGCCACAGACTCGCTTTGTAACCCAAAAAGCCTTCGAACATAACCTGAAGCCTATTGTTGTTATTAACAAGATAGATCGCGAAGGCGCACGTCCTGACTGGGTATTAGATCAAACCTTCGACCTGTTTGACATGCTCGGCGCGACTGATGAGCAATTAGACTTTCCGGTGATTTACGCATCCGCCATCAATGGCTATGCAACTGATGACCATACGAGTATTACTGATAATATGGACGTATTGTTTCAAACAATCGTTGATCGTGTGCCGCCACCTCCTGTAGAACTTGATAAGCCATTTCAAATGCAAGTATCGCAATTGGATTACTCGGCCTATTTAGGCGTGATCGGTATTGGTCGAATTAAGCAAGGCTCAGTTAAAGCGAACTCTCCGATTACCGTAATTAGCGACGACGGTAAAACGAAAAACGGACGCATTGGTAAAATGTTTGGTTTCAAAGGCATCGAACGCATTGAAATTGATGAAGCTAATGCGGGTGATATTGTTGCGATTACGGGCATGGAGCAATTGTTTATCTCCGACACCATCTGCGATCGAGAGGCGGTTGAGGCATTGCCACCGCTAACGATTGATGAGCCTACCGTGACAATGACCTTCCAAGTGAATACGTCCCCGTTTGCGGGGCAAGAAGGTAAGTACTTAACGTCACGCCAAATTCGTGACCGTTTACAAAAAGAGTTGCTGCACAACGTGGCGCTTCGAGTAGAGGACACTGACAACCCTGACAAATTCAAGGTGTCTGGCCGTGGCGAATTGCATTTATCGGTGTTAATCGAAAATATGCGCCGTGAAGGCTTTGAACTGGCGGTGTCTCGTCCTGAGGTTATTTACAAAGAAGTTGACGGTGAAATTCATGAGCCTTATGAAATCGTAACCATTGATATCGATGATGAACACCAAGGTACGACCATGCAAGCCATGCAAGAGCGTGGCGCTGATTTAGAGAACATGAACCCAGATGGGAAAGGGCGTGTACGCTTAGATTTTCTGGTACCGTCACGCGGTTTGATTGGTTTTCAAACCGAATTTATGACCATGACGTCTGGATCAGGTTTGATCTATCATGTGTTTGATCGTTATGCTCTAAAGAAAAAGAAATCTTTCGGTCAACGCAAAAACGGGGTACTAATCTCCAATGGTACCGGTAAGGCCTTAGGGTTTGCGATTTTTAATCTACAAGATCGTGGCAAAATGATCATCAGTGCTACACAAATGGTCTACGAAGGCCAAGTGGTTGGTGTGCATTCTCGCGATAATGATTTAACAGTTAACCCCTTGAAAGGTAAGCAATTAACGAATGTGCGTGCGTCAGGAACGGACGAAGCATTGCGTTTGGTTACGCCAATTAAGCATACTTTAGAGTCAGCGCTGGAGTTCATCGACGATGACGAATTGGTAGAAATTACGCCTGAGAGCATTCGTATTCGCAAGCGCTTTTTGTCTGAGAGTGATCGGAAACGCGCGAGTCGTGAAAAGTAGAGCAGGTTAACTATTTACTAACTAGGCTAATGTGACGCTATGGTTATTTTCGATCTTATTTGCGACCAGCACCACGAATTTGAAGGCTGGTTTAAGAGCTCGGATGAACTGTCTGCACAACAAGCTAGCGGTATGTTGATCTGCCCCGTGTGCGATTCAGACGAAGTGCATAAGAAAATTACTGCGCCCAAGCTTGGGAAAAAGAGTAATGCTTCTTCGGTTCAGCAAATGGCGTTAAACCCTGAGCAACTTGCTGGGGCAGGTTCAAAGCAAGCCTATGAGCAGTTGCAGCGAATGATGGGCAAGGTGCATGATTTTATTGATGCGAATTTTGAAGATGTTGGTAATAAGTTTGCCGGCGAAGCATTGAGCATGCACAAAGGCGAGAAGGAAGTCTCTAATATTCGTGGAACTGCGAACGCAGAGCAGCTAAAAGAATTAGCGCAAGAAGGCGTAACGGCATTGCCGTTGCCGCCAAAGCCCTTAGACAAAAAGAAATTAAATTGATCTGAAGGTGATTTTTAAGATTAAGTTCAATCTATAAGTTATTGAACTTAATTGATTTTAAGAAGGTAGGTTTTTTCAAGCGCAGTGAGACTAAACACCTCAAGATCGAGGGGTTGGCTAGTGAGCAAACACTAATTTTGGCAATGCGCCCGATGTTTCCATCGGCCTTGCTCTTGGTGGCAGCTCCCAGAGCAGTAGCCTTTCTTTTGCGGCTACAAGCCTTGGCGAATCAGGCCGACAACAATGCCTTCTATCGCGAAGCTTTGTGACTGTAGGTCGACAATAATAGGGCTGTAATCATCGTTTTCGGCGATCAACGCCACCGACGATCCGTCTCGCTGATAGCGCTTAACGGTGACTTCGTCATCAATTCTGGCGACCACAATTTCATTTTCTCTAGCCGAGTCTGCTTTTTTTATCGCCAACAGGTCATGCTCAAAAATCCCGATATTGATCATGCTGTCACCGCGTACCTTTAGCAAGAAGTCGGCCTTTTGAGAAAATAAACTTTGATCAACACTTACCATCTTTTGCACGTGTTGTGACGCGAATATAGGCGCACCGGCGGCCACATCGCCAATTACCGGCATGCCATTTGGGTCGCCCAGTTCAGGCGTGTCGTTATTAAGTTGTAAGCCTATTCGAACGTCTTCATTAATAAAGATGCCACGTGAGGTGCCAGAGCGCAGTTCAATATGGCCCTTTTTATCCAGTGCTTTGAGGTGGTCTTCAGCTGCGTTTGCAGAACGAAAACCAAAATGATCTGCAATTTCGACCCGAGTAGGCGGCGCGCCATTTTCGGCCATACAAGCCAAAATAAAATCAAAGATTTCTTGTTGCCGTTTGGTCAACGGCTTTAATTCCGAATATTTCATATCTCCGAGCTTAAACCGATACTGTTTTAATATCCAGTGTTTTGTATGATATTTTGCTTTTTCCTTTGAGCAGCCAGTGATAACGCCTAGTTACTCCTGCGCCGCGACAGCATTAACAGGAATTTTCGCTTAGCGAGAAGAGTATTTTCCTTAGGTTTTTTAGAGGTGTGTGCAGGTGCTATTAAAGAGTGTTGCCAGTAGCGCTTAAAGTTGCCAGTAGCCCATAAAATAGACTGCGGTTTTAGCGACCGCGACCTGATCTGAAAGCTAAGCGTTTGTAGTATGTCGGGAACTAGCGTTTGTAGTGTACCGGAAACCAAAAATAGGCCGGCAACTAGAAAGTACGACGAAAACTAGAAAGTACGATGAAAACTAGAAAGTAAGCTAGAAACTAAGTTCGGTTACGATACGTAATACGGCCTTTGGTCAGATCATACGGCGTCAATTCGACGGTTACTCTGTCGCCGCGTAGAATACGAATGTAGTTCTTACGCATCTTTCCTGAGATATGCGCGTGCACTACGTGCCCGTTCTCTAGCTCAACTTTAAACTCAGTGTTCGGTAGGGCGTCAATGACGGTGCCTTCCATTTCAATTTGGTCTTCTTTTGCCACGTTTTAATAAACTCTTAAATTCTTCTTTATTAGGTTTTTTTATTCGGCTACTACAGACTGTATATAGCCTTAAAAACGGGGCTATCATGCCCCAAGTGCCTATATAAATAAAGCTTTTATGCGGTAAATCAAGCTGCTTATTTTTTGTGGCAAAATTAGAGCTCTAAGTCTTTCCATTGACGATCTTGATAACCTTGCAGCGGTCTAAACTTTCGCTTGTAATCCATCTTTTGCGAGCCATCGATCCAGTAGCCCAGATAAACGAACGGAATGTCGTGAGCCTTCGCCAGTTTTAGCGTGTAAAGGATCGCATGTGTGCCGAGGCTGCGATTACTGAATTCTGGTTCGAAAAACGTATAGACCGCAGACAGGCCGCCGTCAAATTGATCTAGCACGCTAATGCCGATCAGTTGTCCCGCTAAGCGAAACACCAAGAATTTAGAGCGCGAAAAATCCGAGTTAATAAAGCCAGTGTATTTACTGGTGTCCTCATCACACATGCTGCTGTCAGGGTGGCGACGTCTCTGATAGCGCATGTACATATCAAAGTGTTCTTGCTCAAAGCGCACATCTTCAAGGTTGGCGCGTAGGTCGATGTTTTTGCGCCAAACCCTTTTTTGGCTTTTAGAGGCCACGAAGCGAGCAGACGGGATGCGCACTGAAACACAGGCGTTACAGCTCGGGCACTTGGGCGAGTAGAGCATTTCGCCACTGCGTCTAAACCCTGAGCGCGAAAGCATTGAAAATAATTGCCGATCAACTTCGTGGTCAGGGTCGACCAGAATCGATGCGCTTTTGTGATCGTCTAAATACGGGCAGTCGTCGACGACTGTTTCAAACAAGCGGATAGGGTTGTGCGCGTTACTCATGTTTTAGTTATAGCATTGTCGCGCCGAATTTTCATAAATGCCTTCGAGAAATTGTGATTTTTTTGTTGAATATCAATGCCTTCTAGGTGTCGCATGAACTCAGTTCTTGGGATTTCTCGAGCGCCTAAGGTGAAAAGGTGGTCGCTGGCCACTTGGCAATCGATGACGGTAACGCCTTGCCGTTGCAATAGACCGCATAGGTGAACTAGGGCAATTTTCGACGCGTCACTTACCCGACTGAACATACTCTCACCGAAAAAAACGTTGCCTAAGGCAACGCCGTAAAGCCCGCCAGCCAGTGTATCGTCGCTCCAGGCTTCAATTGAGTGCGCGTAACCTTTTGCGTGCAATTCATTGTAGGCCGACTCCATATCATCGGTGATCCATGTAGCTTCGGTGGGCACTAAGGGGTTAAGTTGGCCGCGTAGCGCACAGGCATTTATGACCTCGCTAAATGCCGTGTTACAGCGTATTTCGAAACGTTTTTGTCGTATTTTTTTCGCTAGGCTACGCGATACTTTTACGTCCGCTGGGAACAGCACCATACGCGGGTCAGGAGACCACCACAAAACGGGTTGGTCGTCGTTAAACCAAGGGAAGATTCCCTGCGAATAGGCTGATACCAGCGTATCTAAGCTTAGCTCACCGCCCATCGCTAGCAGGCCATCTTCATTGGCGTTGCTCACCGCTGGAAAACGCACGAACTTAATAGGCTTAGTCACTATTTATTACCGAAATACTGCCGAAATAAGCTGATCATGACTCAAAGCTCTGCTTTAAATGGCGAGTGATTTTGCATCGCCGATTTGTAGTGCTCAATATGAGTCTGCTCTGAGACTAGAAAATCGTCGATTGCTTGGCGAAAGCCGGGGTGCGCTATCCAGTGCGAGGAGTAGGTGGTGTTCGGTTCTAGCCCACGCGCAAGTTTGTGTTCGCCTTGCGCACCGGCTTCAAAACGTTGATAACCATGCTTTATGCACCAGTCAATTGCTTGGTAATAGCACGTCTCAAAATGCACGCTGTGAAAATTATCCAAGGCGCCCCAATACCGGCCGTAGAGCGTGTCGTCGCTTTTGAAGTAAAGTCCGCCAGCAATCGTCTGATCGCCAAACTTAGCGAATAAGAAGAGTGTTTGAGTCGCGAAATTTTCTGCTAGATAAGCGAAAAACGCATTGTTTAAATATGACTGAGCACCATAGTAGCGGATAGTCCGAGTGTAAAAGCGGTACATCGTTGCGACCGCGTCCGGTGTGAGCTCATCGCCGCTGAGCCAGTGATACTGAATACCAGTTTCGGCCACCCGTCGACGCTCGCGCTTAATATTTTTACGCTTTTTGGAACTCATCAGAGCGAGAAAGTCATCGAAACTCTTATATGCCTGATTGCGCCAATGGAATTGAGAGCTATAGCGTGTCAGGCAATTGAGTGTTTGTAGGCGGTTAGCTTGTTGCTGGCCCAAGAAAAGGCTGTGAAAACTCGATAAGTTACGATTTTCGGTTAGCTCAATTGCGGCGTTAACTAGGGCGTGTTCAACGTCGCTTCGTTTGGCGTGCTCAGCAACTAACAGGCGCTCACCCGTGGCCGGAGTAAACGGCACGGCATTCGACAACTTTGGATAGTACTCCAAGCCATGACGATGATGCGCGTCAGCCCAAGACCAATCAAATATGTACTCGCCATAGGAATGAGACTTTATATAGCAGGGCATCGCGCCTAACAAGGTCGTTTGCTTCTTGTCTTGATAGAGTGCAATGTGCGCACTCTCCCAGCCGGTGTCAATGCTCACGCATTGGGTCTGCTCCAGCCCTGCTAGGAATTCATGCCGCATGAACGGATTGTTTGTGGGCAGCATCGCGTTCCATTGTGCGGCGTCTATTTGCGCCAAACTATCGTGAACAACAATCATTATATATACTCTGACAACAAGAAAAACAGCACTTAACTGACCAACGAATAGGTAGAAGATACCCCATGAGCAGTGAAATTAATATTGGCTTGGCACAGATCAATGTAGTGGTCGGTGGGGTCGAAAATAATGTAGACCGTATCATCGAATTTGCCGAGCGTGCGCGCGACCAACATGACTGCGATTTGCTCGTCTGTGCGGAGCTAGTGCTGACCGGTTATCCGCCAGAAGACCTATTGTTGCGCCCTGGATTTAACCGCCGGGTTGAGCAGCAACTTCAACGTTTGTGTGATGCCGTTACCGGTATTGATCTAATCGTTGGTTATCCTAAAAAGACGGCGCAGGGCTTATTTAATATGGGTGCACTGATCGTTGATGGGGTGATAACCCATGAGTACGCGAAAATGGACTTACCCAACTACAGTGTGTTCGATGAAAAGCGTTATTTTGTTGCTGGCGATCAACCCTGTGTTATTGATTATAAAGGCCTAAAATTGGGCCTTACCGTGTGCGAAGATATTTGGCATGAGGGGCCAGTTGAGCGCAGTGTTGCTGATGGCGCGCAAGTGATAATTAATATTAATGGCTCGCCGTATCACAGCCAGAAAATCAGCGAGCGTAATGACGTGGTGTGCGCTAAGGCTAAAAATTTAGGTGTGCCCGTGGTTTATGTGAATCAAGTTGGCGGTCAAGATGAATTGGTGTTCGACGGTGCGTCGTTTGCGGTCGACGCGACTGGCAAAGTAGTGCATCAAATGATTAGCTTTGAGGAATCCTTGAGCGTGGTAACGTTAGCGCTCGTAGACGACTCAGTGCAGATAAAAGGCAGTGAACTTGTGCCCGAATATGCAATGTTAGAGAGCGTCTACAAGGCGTTGGTGCTGGGCGTAGGCGACTACGTGCGCAAGAACGGTTTTAAGAAGGTCGTGATTGGTTTGTCTGGCGGCATCGATTCGGCGATTACCGCCACCATTGCGGTTGACGCACTGGGTGCCGAGAATGTCGACGTGATTATGATGCCGTTTCGTTATACCTCAGATATATCCAAACACGACGCGCACGCCGAGGCCAAGGCGCTTGGTATTAACTACCATGTGGTCTCGATAGAGCCGATGTACGATGCGTTCGTAAAGCAACTGAGCCCAATCTTTGCGGGGCGGGCTGAAGACACAACCGAAGAGAATATCCAGGCGCGGTGCCGTGGTTTGAGCTTGATGGCGTTTTCAAATAAGACCGGGGCCATGGTGCTTACCACGGGCAACAAAAGTGAGATGTCGGTGGGTTATGCAACGCTCTATGGCGACATGGTTGGTGGCTATAACGCAATTAAAGACGTGCCTAAAATCTTAGTCTATGAGCTTGCCAAGTATCGCAATACGATTTCACCGGTGATTCCGGAACGAGTAATAACACGGGAACCTTCTGCCGAGCTACGGCCAGACCAGATTGACTCAGACAGCTTACCGCCTTACGAAATTTTGGACCCTATTCTAGAGCTTTATATTGAGCAAGACTGCCCGCCAGCCGAGATTGTGGCGAAGGGCTTCGCGCGCGAGTATGTAGAGCAGGTAACTCGCATGGTGGATCGAAATGAATACAAGCGTCGCCAAGCAGCACCGGGTGTGCGTATTACTAAACGAGCGTTTGGCCGCGATCGACGCTATCCCATTACCTCAGGCTTTAAGCCTAACGTGGATTGGTAGCGAGTGACGAGCAGTTGGTGTTGTATTGGTCTGTAGTAATAATCTAGCTTGCCGTGTCCAATTAAAATAATTTACTTTATGTTTTATTCTTAAGTAATTGATTTAAAAAGGGTTTAGCCTGGAAAGTAAACTCTTTTTCTTAGTGTAGGCTTCCTTGTTATTGTTCGGAAAGTTTTCCATTAATACTTTGCGAGTACTGACCGCTAAATCGTTTAGGCCCATTTCAACGTATGCTTTTTCCATCAGTTCGAGTGCACCTTCGACAGCCGGTGAGGTTTCGTACTTATAGACGATGGTCTTGCAGCGATTAACCGCAGCGACAAAGGTGTCATTGTCGAAATAGAACTGGGCAATGGCGAGTTCACGCTCCGCAAGCGCGTTGCGAATAAACACCAAGCGTTGTTTCGCGTCTTGGGCATAAACGCTATTTGGGTAACGCTTTATTAGTTCTTTGAACGCATTTTCGGAGTCTCGGTACGGTTTTGGATCACGCACTGCTCGGTCAGTGCCTTTAATGAATTTATCGATCCTTCCTGATTTCTTTTCAAAACTAGCGACGCCTTTCATGTAATAGGCGTAATCCACATTCTTATGCGTTGGGTACAATTTCACAAAGTTGTCAGCGGCTTCGACGGCTTTTTCGATTTGCCCCGTCTTGTCAAATGCAAACAACATGTCTAGCTTGGCTTGTTCGGTAAATTCGCCGTAGGGGTAATTCGCTTCTAGTGCACGATAATAGTCGATCGCGAACGCGTAATTGCCACGGTCTAGGGCTTTTTTGGCTTTGGTGTATAGCTCCTCGACTTGTTGTTGCGCGAGGTTGGTGTCAATGCCGCCTTTCTTTTTACTCGCGCAGCCTGTGGTAATGGCGGCAAGAAAAATTAGCAGGGCTATACGTTTGAAAATTAAAGAAAATTCAAGGGCTTTGAAAACGCTCATAGGGCTCTTGTTATGGGTTATTATTCACTGCGCATAAGCATAGCGCGAAAACACAAGTCAGAGAAGAGGGTTACCTTCTTGTATGATTAGCAAATCAACCTTTTCGGAATACCAAAGCATGGCCGATACTCAGCAAAGCACTGAGGCAACATTACATAATTATATTGTGCCCGACGACCTGGTCGGCGTCCGCGTGGATAAAGCACTCGCGGTGCTGTGCAGTGGGCATTCGCGAAGCACAATTCAAAGTTGGATCAAGCAGGGCCTGGTGATGCTTGATGATGAGGTGCCAAAGCAAAAGGACAAAGTCTACGGTGGCGAGCTCTTAGAAGTCTCAGTACCTGAAATTCGCCAAGGCGAATGGGAAGCCCAAGACCTACCCATCGATATTGTCTATGAAGATGAGTCGATGATGGTCATCAATAAGCACGCAGGTTGGGTCGTGCACCCCGGAGCTGGCAACCCAGATGGCACATTGTTGAACGCGCTGCTACATCATTATCCGACCAGTCGTCAGCTGGCACGTGCTGGTATTGTGCATCGCCTTGATAAAGACACCTCGGGCTTGATGGTGGTTGCTAAAACTGAAACAGCGCGTCTAGGCTTGACAGCGCAGTTGGTTGATCACAGCTTGCACCGAGAGTACCTAGCCTTGTGCAATGGCCGTATTATTTCCGGCAATACCGTTGATGAACCGATTGCTCGTGATAAACACGACCGCCGTAAAATGGCGATCAACATGATGGGCAAAGAGGCCGTTACGCATTACCGCGTGGATGACCGTTTCCGCAACCATACGCTGCTGCGCGTGCAACTAGAGACGGGTCGAACACATCAGATTAGGGTGCATTTAACCCATATTGGGTTTTCCTTAGCCGGCGACCCAGTCTATGGCCAACGTTTGGCGATCGCCAGCGATTGTGCCCCTGAGTTAGAAGCGCAATTGCGCAGTTTTAAGCGCCAAGCCTTACACGCAACGCGCATTGAGTATGCACACCCAATTACCGGCGAGCATCAATCGTGGGAACGGTCTATGCCGAGCGACATGCAAGCCCTGGTTGACGCTTGTGCTATAGATAACCACTAGCCATATGCTGGTTTTACGTCCAAAGTGGCCGGCCCCGTCAACGGTCAAAGCATTATCGACTACTCGCGCTGGCGGTCACAGTGTCGGCGCTTATGGCTCATTAAACCTTGGCGATCATGTCGGCGACACTGCCTCTGCAGTCGCTGCTAACCGGGCGGCTTTATCGGCTGAGGTGCTGTTGCCTAGCGAGCCACACTGGTTGCAACAGGTTCACGGTGTCGAGCTACTCGATGCCGGGCTTGTTACCGATTCTGAAGTGATTGCAGACGGCTCGTACGCGTCGTCAGAAAATACGGTTTGTGTGGTGATGACGGCAGATTGTTTGCCGCTACTACTGACCAATGTGGCTGGCTCACAAGTTGCAGCGGTGCACGTTGGTTGGCGTGGTTTAGCGGCGGGAATTGTTGAACGCGCCGTTAAGCAGTTTAACTGTCCTGTGAGCGAGATAATTGCGTGGGCTGGGCCCTGTATAGGCCCGCAGAAATTCGAGGTTGGCGCAGAGGTTCGCGATCAACTTGGTGGTTCCAGTGAGGCTTATGTTGAGTTGCCTGAGGGCAAGCTATTAGCGAACCTCCCGTTGTTAACGGCTGGTCGTCTAGCTGGGCTCGGTGTCCTGTCGTATTCGCATGAAGAGGCCTGTACATATTCTGATCCTGAGCGTTTTTTCTCTTATCGGCGCGACGGCCAATGTGGCCGTATGGCCACTATGATTTGGATAGAATCAGACCAATGAAAACGATCCTAGGTCCGCTAAAGTTTGTTCAAGTGCTGCCCTCAGCGTTCATTATTCTTGGGCTCGGAATCATGCTCTCAGTTTTCTTTGGCGACTGGTTAGGTGACTGGACCCCGGCTGGGAAATTAGGCGCACTTGTTTGGCCCGCTGGCGTTGCATTGGGCGCCGCAATTTATGCATTGAGCTACCTTTTATCGACGTCGCCGAGGCTGCTTACCGCCTCAATGAAAGAGCTGTTACAAACCTTGCATAATTTATTTCAAAACCTTACGTGGCCGCAGATAGTTATTTTGTCGCTACTCGCTGGTATTGGTGAGGAGCTGTTGATACGCGGCGTTTTGCAGTCATGGTTGACCGGTGTAACGACGCCTGCGGCGGGTATTATCGCGGCGTCTTTAATCTTTGGTTTATTACATTATATGACCAAGACGTATGTGCTTTTAACGTTTGTGCTTGGTCTAATGTTCGGTGTGGCATTTCACCTTAGTGACAGCATTTTACTAGTGATGGTGGCGCATACCGTGTACGACATCTTCGCGTTCGCCATGATTGTGAAGTTTCCTCACATGCTGGGGTTAGAATCTCAACATGGAAAGATCAATATTATCCGAGAGTCGAGTTTCTAAAGCGCACTCCAAGAGCCTAAGCAAAGCACGTTCTCACGCCTCGAGAGATCACTCGCTATTTTGGTGGTCATTGAAAATAGGGTGCGCCGCTACGTTAATAAGCGCTTTATTTCTTAAAGTGATCTATCAATTGACGCCTTGGTTTAGTGCGCCGGTAATTCTGGCGCAAGCGCTAGTATTTGTAGGTGCGGCGTCAACCTTGTGGCATTACCGCCAGCTTAAACGCAGCAGCAATAATATCGAGCAACCTGCGGCACTGGTGCAACGGCCGGGCTTGTTTAAATTGATTCGCCACCCGATGTATTTATCCGATATGTTGGTGTCAAGCGGCTTATTTTTATTGTTTCCAACCGTGCCTACGATTGTTGTTCTAGCCGTAGGCTTATTCGCGTTGGTTCGTCAGTCGCAGGTCGAAGACCAATATATGCAACAACGTTTCGACGCCGAATTTCAAGAGTGGCAGGGCAAGACCAAGTTAATATTGCCCTTTATTTATTGAGCGGTTCGCTTGAGTAACATAATGCTTTTCGCATAAGCCGCAGAGCTTGGCGCTAAAGGTTCTACGTTTTAACGTGGCACGCGGCTGCGGTAAAGACGACGTCGGTAGAGCTATTGAGTGCTGTTTCGGCCGAGTCTTGTATTACACCAATAATAAAGCCGACCCCGACAACCTGCATCGCGATATCGTTAGGAATATTGAACAGACCACAGGCTAGCGGAATGAGCAATAATGAACCACCAGCCACGCCAGACGAACCGCAAGCCGAAATAGCCGCGACAAAGCACAACAAGAACGCAGTGTAGATATTCACCTCAATACCCATGGTATTAACAGCCGCCAATGTCATCACCGTAATGGTGATGGCCGCGCCGGCCATATTAATTGTTGCGCCTAAAGGAATTGAGACTGAGTAGGTGTCTTCGTCTAGGTTTAGCTTTTGACATAAGCGCATATTCACAGGTATGTTTGCCGCCGAGCTACGAGTAAAAAAGGCGGTGATGCCGCTTTCTCGCAAACACCTGAAAACCAATGGGTAGGGATTGCTGCCGGTTTTAACGAACACAATTATTGGGTTAACCACCAGTGCGACCAGTAACATGCTGCCGACTAATAAGCCCAACAAGTGAGCGAACTCAGACAGCGCGCTGATACCCGTCGTCGCGATTGTGTTCGCGACCAAACCGAAGACGCCTATTGGCGCCAGTTGAATTACAAATTTGACAATGCCAGTGACGGCGTCGCTGAGATCAACCAACGTCTGCTTGGTGGTGGCCGCCGCGCCTCTAAGGACTAAACCTAGCCCAATTGCCCAGGCCAGGATGCCAATGTAGTTTCCGGTCAATAGCGCTTGGATCGGGTTTTCGACAACCTTAAACAGCAGGCCTTGCAGAATTTCTCCGAGGCCCTGCGGCGCGCTGTTTGTGGCTTGCTCAACGTTTAACGTGAGCTGCGTTGGGAACATGAAGCTCAGGCTCACCGCAATGGCGGCGGCGGCGAGCGTGCCGATCAAATACAGCAATAGTATCGGGCGCATTTTGTTGGGTGTGCTCTGATTTTGATTGGCAATCGAGGCAACCACCAAAAAGAAAATGAGCGCGGGTGCCACCGCTTTTAAGGCTGCGACAAAGAGCTGACCAAGCACCGCAACCGATTGTCCTGCGGTCGGCGATATCAGCGCCAGCGCGAGGCCTAAAAGAATGCCGATGACAATCTTAAGAATTAGGCTTTGTCGGTTGACCCAAGCAAATGTTGAATTGAACGCACTCATTGTTGCTCCTCTGTTTTCATGTTTTTTCTAATTTTATAGCCACGCCGGTGGTGGTTTAAGCGAGCTCTTTTTTCCACAAGACGTCGTCATGTCCGAGACGCAGGTTAATAATTCGGGCAACTACAAACAATAAGTCTGATAGGCGGTTTAGGTACTGTCGAGTCGTGTCGCACACCTCCTCAAGTTGATGCAAGCTGACGACATCTCGTTCCGCTCGACGAGCGATCGAGCGCGCCATGTGGCACACTGAGGCCGCTTCGCTGCCGCCAGGCAAAATAAAGTCTTTTAGAGGCTCTACCGACTCGTTAAAAAAATCAATTTTTTCTTCCAGATGTGTGATTTTTTCCGGTTTTATAAAACTCTGGCCGGGCATGCTTATCTCGCCACCAATATTAAATAAATCGTGCTGAATTGCTGTAAAAAGAGTCTTGAGTTCGGTGTCTTCAAGTTTGCAAATCATCAAGCCAATGACACTGTTTAGTTCATCCACCGTGCCCATGGCAGTCATGCGTTCGTGATTTTTAGCGATACGTTCGCCGCCGCTTAAGCCCGAGGTGCCATCGTCGCCGGTGCGTGTGTAAAGTTTGCTGAGTCGGTTGCCCATAATTCTAGACCTACTAAATTAATACTGTATTTTGTGCGTCGTGCTTCTAAGTTGAGTCCTTTTGGGCTTTGTCTGAGAGGCGCGGATTATAAATTGGTAAAGACAGTGAGAATATTACCCCATCTGAACTGAGTAAATTGCGAGCAAGCACATCACCACCATGGAAGCTTGCGATTAGTTTCACGATGTAGAGACCCATGCCTAAACTTATTTTCTGCGCGTCT
This sequence comes from uncultured Arenicella sp., assembly GCA_938048185.1. Classification (GTDB taxonomy): domain Bacteria; phylum Pseudomonadota; class Gammaproteobacteria; order Arenicellales; family Arenicellaceae; genus Arenicella. The sequence continues at coordinate 78,607 of CALIVT010000013.1, read as the reverse complement.
TTGCGGCCCAGTGACACCAGCGGCTCAAAGATGCGCTCGGCCATGCCTTCGGGTAAGCGCGAGCCCTGGTTGATGATATCGATTTGCGCGAAATTGTCGAGTTCTCGCGCCTTAAACACAATTGCGGTGTCCTGGGCGGCGAAGTCGATGGCATTGTCCACCAACTTATCGAGCGCTTGGGCGATGTAATCAGGAGCAATCTCCACCAGTAGCGGGCGAGAGTGAATAATTACGTCAAAGGCTTGTTCCGGGTTTGAAAACGAGTACCCGTCAACGTAGCTTTCTATTAACTCAGCCAGATCAATAACTTCACGCGTTTCTGCCTGCATCGCCTGTTCTAAGTTCGCCGCTTCGGTCAGGTTACGTAAAATACTGCCAATTCGGTTGATGCCATTCTTGGCTCGCTCCATGTATTTACTGTCTGCGGATTCGGGTATTTCTTGTGACAGATTGTGTAGCGATGAATTCACTACGTTTAGTGGGTTGCTCACTTCGTGTGCCAAGGTATCGGGCAGACCACGCAAATAGCTGGTGTACTGTGATAAGCGTCCGAGCATATTGCTGACTGAGCGTGATAGGTCGCCTAATTCGTCGCCAGATTTTGCTTCGGCCAGAAGTTTTTGATTAACGATGCGGCCGTCGCGATCGATCGCGGTTTCGGTGGCATTGCGTAACCGGCGAATGCGTAATGTCAGACGAGACGCGAAGAACAACAAAGCCGTTGCCACGGTAATTAGCACCAAGAGTGTGACGCTGATTACGTTTTCAAGTGTTTCTTGTTGCTGACGTAAGACTTGGTTTGTGCTTTGTTCGACAATCACGGCGCCCGGAATATCGTCACCCATGAATACTGGGTGAGCCGACATTAGAATGGTGCCCTGGTTGTCGAGCGACGGGCGGCGGTCCGACGTGATTTCACCGCGCAAGGCGCGTTCAATAATCAGGTCGTTCCGCTGTTCAATATCGCCCTCAAGGTCTGCAAAGTCCACCGACGGTTGTTCGATAATGTATGCAAATATCGTTTGCAGAGATTTATTGTAGTAATAGCGAAGCGATTCCCAGACGTATTCAAGCCCTTTGGCGGAAGAGGGCTTGCGCAGTTCTTCTTTGCCATTATCGGTGATAATGTTACCGACCACCGTACGCACACGTTTCTCTGCATCAATTACCCATATCCGCGTATCGGATCTATCCAAACCCTTAAGTATCTTTGCGATCTCAGGGGACTGCACCAATATTCGTGACAAATCATCGTTTTCGCTTTGCGGGGTAGTGGGAATAAGCGCGGCGATTGCGAGTGTGCTTGGGTTGTCTACGTCAACCACGGTTAAACTCAGTCGAGTTTCGGACGCGAGCATAAAACGAGGAATGCGAACCTCCACATTGTAGCCTTGGTCTGTGAGTTTTAGCTCTGCGGCAATGTCATAGTTCGGTTTTCCGGTGATCGGGTATTGCCATGCTTCATCCATTAAATAGATGCTCATTCGCCCCGGCTCACGCGCAATTAAGGTATAGCGATTCTCCGCACGACCCGGGTCTTGCAGCGTCATACGAATATGGTCGGCCGCATCAACACGCAAGAACCCGCGTTTGCGTAACTGCACTGAGTCATCAATGACCTCAAAAAAACCGTACATAAAGTTACCACGGTAACCCAATAGGTGGTTGACCGAGGTGTTATTTTCCTCGTTCAGTAGGTCGTTTTCGGGAAAATAGGTGACCGCCTGCGTGGTCTGTTCGCCCCAGTCATTGAGTTCACCGTTGAGTGCAATGAAGTCGGCTAGGGGTGTAGCATAAATATCATTTTCATCACTTTCTTCTGGGTCAATATTGGTGTCTTCAGTAAACAACTCCGGGCGGTCATGCAGCACCGTTGCGACGGCTCGTGATGTCAAACTCAACGCGCTTTCTTGGCCACTGAGCAAAAAGGTTTTCAGGTCACGCACATAGATGTATGACATCCATGGGATAAGCAGTAACAAAAGGGCGACCAACAAAAGCTTGGTGCGAATTGAAAAGCCTGAGCGCATCTATTTTTTAGTTAAATTTAGACAAAATTGAAACGCTAACGGTTATTCGCCGGTGTTCCATTTATAGCCGACGCCAAATACGGTCTGAATGTGTTTGAACTCGTTGTCGATCTCTTTGAATTTATTGCGAATACGTCGGATATAGCCGTTAATGGTATTTCGTTCTACGTAACTTTGGCGTGTAATCTGCATCATATTTTCATAGGTCTTTACATGGCCCGGGTGGCGAGCCATTGACTCTATCAACCAGAACTCAGTCAGCGTTAAGCTTAGTTCTTTGCCTTTCCAGCGTATCGACATGCTGTCTTCGTTTATTTCAAGGTCGTTTACTACCAGCGTGTCGAGACTTTCAGTTTCGTCACTGCCCCGGCCAAGGCTGTCTACGATTCTGAATAATGAGTTAATACGAACACTTAAAAACTGCATATTTAGCGGTTTAGTTAAGTAGTCCCACGCGTCTAGACGCAAACCCGAAACACGATCAATGTCGGTGTCTCTCGCCGTCAAAAATATGATCGGTAAGGTTGGTGATAAGGCGCGTAAATCTCGACATAAATCAAACCCGCCATCCATTTCGTTTTCAAGCATGATATCCAAGATTGCTAAATCCGGCATACTGTCACGCATGCCTTTTAGCGCCTCAGGTCGGTTTTTGTAGGTATCGACCTCGTAACCTGATTTTTGCAATGCATCGCGGTAGTTCTCACGCTGATCGAAATCGTCCTCAACGATTGCTACTCTTCTGGCCATAGTTCTCTCACTTGTTCTTTTATTTAACGCGGTTGTTTTCAGTCGTTTTTGACGAATTGTCAACTAAATAGATCAATTACCGAATATTCTGCCTTAGTCTGGCCGTTTAAACACGAATTCTGACGAAAACCATAATTTAACCATTAGTTTATCCTGAATTAGACACTCTAGAAGCGTTTAATACATTCATCGAAATTGAGATTGGTTTGGTGACCTGAATTCGCAGCAGACGAAAAAGGCGCTGAAGATATTGAAGGCATTGGTAGGGTAAATGATTTCGGTCGCTACATTTACGTAGAGTTCATTACTAAGTCACGTTTGACTGATATTTAGTCACGTTCGACTGAAGATGAGTTCGCTAATAGTTTTAACACCAAAGGTCGCTGAAAGATCAGCGAAAGAAGAGACAAGAGAAGTATCATGAATCACCAATATTTTGTTCCAGTCACTGACGATTTAATCTACAACCACCCTGAGAAAATCGAAGGGCCGTTAGTACCGTATTCTGCTGGCATGGAATGTCACGATTGGCTGTCGATTGAGATTAACCCTGACGAGTCTGAGTCTGTTCCAGTTTCCTCAGTTGCAAATAGCTCGAAAGGGAATCTGCGCCTGGCATACAGCGCTTAATTCGGCGAACCGATTAAGGTAAACGAAATAGGGCTGTTTGACCCTGAGTAACACGGTTTCGTGGAAACTGCGAGCCTTAGCATGAGGTATTAGTCTAAGGCATTAATCTATCGTTTAGACGACGCATTTAGTTTCGCGAATATAACCGTCCAACCCCATCTACCATTCAAGTGATCTAATCGCTTGCTAAACACCTATCCGGCCGGGCGTCTTTACGAGTGATGCCCTCAAATCAGACCAACAAATCTAGTCGTTTGACCCTCTTAATACGTCTCCTTATGTTGGGCTGTCATTAAAAGGTTGGGCTGTCATTAAAAGCCAATTGTGGCTTTCCAATCAAGATTAAACGTTTGATGCCGGTAAGAGCCGTCGGCTAAGGCTTTATAGTGCTGAGCATAGTGCTCTGCGTTATCTGAAATCTGATCCAGGGCTTGTATCAGTCGAGAAATATCTTCAGTGGTGTTATACAAGCTTACGCTGACGCGGACCATCCCGCGCTTTTGATTAATAAAGGCCTCGTGTTGGTCTTCGGCTACGTGGTCTAAATCTAATTGCCATAGCTCTTCTTTTAACAAGCTGCTGACATACGGATGTGCACAAAAGCACTCGTTGCGCACTGCTATTGCGAAATAGTCGTTCAATATTGCAGCCACAAGCCCGTGATCAACCGCCTTAATATTAAACGCCAGCGCGCCGATACGACTCAGCTTAGGGTCAGCGTATACCGTTACGTGGGCGAGCGACTCGAGCGCCTCTTTAAGAACATTCATTAATTCTAGGTCGTGCTGATAAACCGTATCCAGTCCGTAGGCTTCAAGCTCTTGGAGTACTGAGGCGAGCGCAATAGCGCCGATAATATTAGGCGTGCCCGACTCTTCTCGTGCAGACGGATCGTCCACAAAGTGAAAGTTATAAGGGTCAACGCTTGCGACTGAGCCGCCGCCGAGATCTTGACCAGTTAAGTTCTCTAATAAGGACTTTTTTGCGACCAACACGCCGGGCGACATAGGTGCGTAGACCTTGTGGCCAGAAAAGACAAAGAAGTCGACATCAAGCGACGATAACTCACTCGGACCATGCGCGACACTTTGAGCGCCGTCGACGAGTACTAGGATCCCGTGGGCATGCGCGATATCGCAGACCTCTTTGATTGGGTTGGAAACTCCGGTTACGTTGCTGACTGAGGAAATTGCGATGTAATTAATGTCATCACTATTGTTTTCGCACAGTTCGCGTAACTGCTCAATGTCAACCGCGCCGCGGTATGCGCCATCACCAGTCAATGGTAAGTAAATGACCTCGTTGTTAAATTGACGATGAGGTAAGTCGTTAGCATGATGCTCCATGCTCGACACTAAAACGAGGTTGCGAGTCGGTCTTGCGCTGCGCAAACCTCGAGCCACGCGATTAATCGCGGCCGTTGTGCCCGAGCCCAAAAAAATCGCAGCATAGTCTTCAGCGTTCGCACCAAGAACATCAAGCACGGTACTGTGAGCCCACGCGAACGCTTGAGTGGATATTTGTGCTGAACTATGAACATAACTGTGTGTATTCGAATAATGCGGCAACATCGTGTTGACCGCTTTCAACGCAGTTTCTGCCGCGAGGGGTGAGGCAGCGCCATCTAGGTGCAGTCGCGTTAGGCTCTCACCGCTGGCGGTAGGGTACGACGTATCAAGGCCGATAAAATTTGGTTTGCTGCGCATCCTCATTATTATACGTTTGATCGGCTTGGCGGTCGATGTTGGTGTCGCGCTCTTATTTTATTTTGACGCGTCTGCGGTATGATAGTCATATCGTGAACAAACCCTACATTTCCCCCCGATGAAAAAATCTAGACCGTTATTTTTCAAAGCAATAGAGGCAACTTTAATTCCAGTGATAGCGCTTACCCTAAGTGCTTGTGGCGATTCTGGTGCACAAGATACCGCAAAAACTGTTCCCAGTAGCTCAGCATCCAACCTTACAGAAGAAATGAAACCAATTACACGCCCGCAGCCAGATTCAGAAGCGGTTAAATCTGTTATCAATGCTAACCCCTTTATGTCGCCAAGCACACTGTATATGCAGTTTCCTGCATTCGATAAAATCGCCAACGCGGACTACGCGCCTGCTTTTGAGCAAGGTATGGCGGAAGAGGTTGTCGAGATAAATAAAATTGCTAACAACCCGGAGCCTGCGACCTTCGAAAACACGATGCTTGCCATGGAGACGGCGGGTCAGTTGCTTGGTCGAGTTTCGTCCGTTTTCTTCGCGATGGCGTCTGCGAATATTAATGACGACATTAAGGCTTTGCGCAGTGATGTCGTACCTAAACTGACCCAGCATTCTGACGAAATTTTATTAAACCCGACATTATTCGCGCGCGTAAAAACGATTTATGAACAGCTGAATACGCTAAAGCTTGCCCCCGAAGCTGAGCGTTTGGTGCGAGAAACCTACCTAGATTTTGTTGCCGCGGGTGCTGAATTGTCGGCCGCCGACAAGGATAAACTCAAAGCTTACAACCAAGAGTTGGCCAAGCTGACCACTAAATTTAGTGAGAATGTACTCGAAGAGGTTAACGCCAACGCGATTGTGGTTAATAACGTGCGTGACTTATCTGGTTTGAGCGATACTCAAATCGCATCTGCGGCCGAAGCGGCGAAAGCGCGCGACATGCCTGAGAAATATGTATTGCCGTTGCTTAACACCAGCCAACAACCGGCGTTGTCGTCATTGAACAGCAGAGCGCTGCGAGAACGAATTTTAACAACCTCTTTGGGGCGTGGTAGTTCCGGAGGCGAATATGATAATCGTGAGTTAATTTCAAAAGTATTCAAGCTCCGCGCTGAGCGAGCGCAACTGCTTGGCTACGACAATCACGCCGCTTATCAACTGGTGCAAACAACGGCCAAGACGACAGACGCGGTCAATACACGTTTGGCTACCTTAGCACCGTCCGCCGTCGCAAACGCACAGAAAGAGGCCGCTGACTTACAGGCCATGATTGACAAAGAGGGCGGTGACTTCAAGTTGGCAGCATGGGACTGGGACTATTACGCCGAGAAAGTTCGTGCTGAGCGTTATGATTTTGATGCGTCGGGGCTAAAACCTTACCTTGAAATGGAAAACGTGCTGGTCAACGGCGTATTTTATGCTGCGGAAAAAGTGTACGGTTTAACGTTTAAACCACGCCCAGATTTACCGACCTATCATCCGGACGTAAAAGTTTGGGAAGTGTTTGAAGAAGATGGCTCGACCCTGGCTTTGTTTGTCCAAGATTTTTACGCGCGTGAGTCAAAGCGCGGTGGTGCTTGGATGAACGCGTACGTCAGTCAGTCTAACTTGCTGGGCAATAAACCTGTGGTCGCGAACCATTTGAATGTACCGAAGCCACCCGCGGGCAAACCCACGCTGTTAACTTGGGATGAAGTCAACACCATGTTTCATGAATTCGGTCACGCTTTACACGGTATGTTTTCGAACGTTACCTATCCAAGTTTTTCAGGTACCTCAGTGCCACGGGACTTTGTCGAGTATCCGTCGCAGGTAAATGAGATGTGGGCGGATTGGCCTCAAGTTTTAAAGAATTACGCTAAGCATTATAAAACCGGCGAAGCCATGCCTAAAGAGTTACTCGACAAAGTGCTTGCCAGCGCTAAGTTTAACCAGGGCTATGCAACAAGCGAATATTTGGCGGCGTCATTACTTGATCAAGCGTGGCATCAATTAACGCCGGAGCAAGTTCCGAGTGCCGACAAAATATTAGATTTTGAAGCCCAAGCTTTGTCTAACGCTGGGGTGAAACTCGACGAGGTGCCTCCGCGCTACCGCAGCGCCTATTTTTCGCACATTATGGGTGGTTATTCTGCGGGTTATTATTCTTACATTTGGAGTGAAGTGCTGGATGCTGATTCGGTTGAGTGGTTCAAAGAGAACGGCGGTATGACGCGAGAGAACGGTGATCATTTTCGCAAAACGCTATTGTCTCGAGGTGGTGCAGAAGATGCGATGACTTTGTTTCGCAACTTTCGTGGTGCTGAACCGAATATACAACCGCTGCTTAAACGAAAAGGTTTGATCAGCAAATAGTCGCCTTTACACTGGCTAGCGATTGATCGTTGTATCCTTATAAAAACGAATAACTAAAAAGGTCTAAAAATGCAAAACGATTCAAATGAAAGTGCCACAAGCAACAACTCGAAAATGCCGAGAGTTCTTGCGCTACTGGTGATCGTTCTAATCGGCGCCGGTGTAAGCTATGCCGGTAGCGATGGTGGTGCTAAATACGGCGCATTGCCAGTGTTCCTTATCTGTGGAGGTTTAGCATTTTTAGTTAACTGGTTTGCGTTTGTGCCGGCAAACGCGGCCAAGACCGAAAAGTACTATGATTTGGTGGGTAGCTTAACGTACTTGAGTCTTATCAGTGTCGCGGTGCTGTTGACTCCTGAGCTCAGTGTTAGAGCTAAGTTAGCGGCCGTTATGGTAGCAGTGTGGGCGATACGCTTAGGCTCGTTTTTGTTTATTCGAATCAGCAAGGACGGGCATGATGATCGGTTTGATGAAATCAAGATAAACCCCATACGTTTTTTAGTTGCTTGGACCTTACAAGGTCTCTGGGCATTGCTTACAGCCGCGTGCGCGCTTGCCATTATTACTGGAGGTGACCAGCAACCAATTGGCACCCTCGGGCGTATAGGCATCGTAATCTGGATCGTCGGGTTTATGCTTGAGGTTGTCGCCGACGCTCAGAAGCGCGCGTTTAAACGCAGCTCTGATAATCAAGGACGTTTTATTAACACGGGCCTTTGGTCGTGGTCGCAGCACCCAAATTATTTCGGCGAAATCATGCTTTGGATTGGCATGGCGGTATTGGCTATTCCGGTGTTGTCTGGGTTGCAATGGGTGACACTAATTTCGCCTCTGTTTGTCATTTTATTGCTAACAAAGGGCAGTGGTATTCCCACCCTGCAGAAAAAGGCGAAAGAGCGTTGGGGCGATGATAGTGAATATCGTAGCTACATCCAAAATACGTCTTTGCTATTGCCGCTGCCGCCTAAAAGTTAAGCTGTTTTAAGGCGTGTCGGCTCCTGATTTCGCCTTAATTTTCTATCGTTATTGTCGCTGGGCGGATCGCCTAAACTGCGATATGCTTAGCCTGTTGACAGTATTGTAAATAGAGGTTTTGGAGAGTGAATATTGACCATCAACTTTGACACCGTTTGCCTGCCAAACGAGCACCTCACCGAGGAACACCGCGCATGGAAAACCCAATTGCGGCGCTTTTTTGAAACTGAGGTCCGACCGTTTGCTCAAGACTGGGATGAAGACGGCGATATTCCCGACGAATTGTGGACCAAGTCCTCGACCTTGGGGATTCTAGGCTTGGGTTTCCCTGAAGAGTTTGGCGGCACCAATGAAGGTATTGACGTCTGGCATAAAAATATTCTCAACGAAGAGTTGTCTCGCGTTGGTGTTGGCGGTTTGGGTGCGACGTTGATGGTTCATAATATTGGCTTACCGCCGGTCATTAATTTTGGACAACAACCGCTTAAGCAAGAAATTGCACCGTCTGTGATCAACGGTACTAAAAAGATTTCACTCGCGATTACCGAGCCCGGAGCGGGTTCCGATGTTGCGCAATTGAGTACGACCGCAACCCCGGATGGTGACGACTATATCGTTAATGGTTCAAAGACCTATATTACTGGCGGTATGAAAGCGAATTGGTTTACGACAGCCGTTCGTACCAGCTCGAAGGGTGCCGCGGGCATATCTACAATTGTTATCCCGGCTGATTCTGAGGGAATAGCGCGCACTGCGCTTGATAAAAAACAAGGTTGGTGGTGTTCTGATACGGCCACGATCTATTTCGACAATGTCCGTGTTCCAAAAAAGAATCTGCTTGGTCTAGAAAACCAAGGGTTTAAAGTGATTATGAATAACTTTAATTCAGAGCGAATGGCCATGGCGGTGGCTATGGACGGTTTTGCCCGGGTCTGCTTAGAAGAGGCCGTAGAATGGGCAAAGGAACGCAAAACGTTTGGTCAACGCTTGGCGGATCACCAAGTAATCCGTCATAAAGTTGCTGAAATGGTTCGTAAGATTCAAGCGACGAATAGTTTTATTCAGGTCGTGTCACGCCAAATTCAGCGGGGTAAGGAAGACGCCGCGGCAATCGCTTTGTTGAAAGTTCAATCAAGTCAGACAATGGAGTTTTGTGCGCGCGAGGCGATGCAGATCATGGGTGGCATGAGCTATATGCGTGGTAGCCGGGTAGAGCGGATTTACCGTGAGGTGCGGGTTAACGCAATCGGCGGCGGCTCTGAGGAAATTATGCGTGACCTCGCGGCGCGTCAGCTGGGGTTATAGCGGTGAAGCTTTGGCATTGTCATAACGCGCGTTCTCTACGCCCGCTGTGGGCGTTAGAGGAAATGAGCATAGACTATGAGCTAGAGGTCTTGCCGTTTCCACCCCGGTTTTTTAAAAAAGAATTTTTAGGTGAAAACAGTCTCGGTACCGTTCCGTATTTTACCGACGGCGAGACGACAATGACGGAATCAGTCGGCATCTGTCAATACTTAGCTGATCGTTATCAACAAGATGCTTTCACGATTTCGGTAGACCATCCAGAATACGGCGATTATCTGAATTGGTTGCATCATAGTGACGCGACCCTAACGTTCCCACAGACTATATTTTTGCGTTATGCAAAACTAGAACCCGAAGAGCGACGCCAACCTCAAGTGGCTGACGACTACCGTAAATGGTTTTTGGCACGTTTGCGGCGGCTTGATGCGCATATACGCGGGAAAAACTTTCTCTGTGATCAGCGTTTCACGATTGCCGATATCGCGGTTGGCTACGCGTTATTTCTGGGTAAGCTACAAGGTTTTTCCTCTGATTATTCGCCGCAAGTTAGCGCGTATTTAGACCGCTTAGTTGAACGCCGTGCCTTTAAAAAATCAGTATCGCTAACGCATGATGATACGAGTAACCTTGGCAGCCGATAGCGCAACCTGTTTTATCGAATCATGATTTACCAAGCTATTTTTGCGCCGGAACACCAAGATTTAAATTAGGAATAGAAAGATGTTATATACCGAAGAACACAAGGCGATTGCTCAGTCGGCGAATAGGCTGATCCAAGCAGAGATAAACCCATACTGTGACCAATGGGAGGCCGACGGTATATTTCCCGCGCGCGACGTATTTCAAAAACTGGGGAAGCTTGGTTTGCTGGGTATTAATAAACCAACTCAGTATGGTGGAATGGGGCTTGATTACAGCTATCAAATGGCGTTTAGCGAAGAACTTGGCACCATCGAGAGTGCCGGCGTATCAATGGGCATTGGTGTGCAATCTGATATGGCAACACCGGCTTTAGCGAAACATGGCAGTGATGCACTAAGAGCTGAATTTTTAGCACCCGCGATCTCGGGTGATTACGTGATGTCAATTGCGGTCAGTGAGCCAAGCGCCGGCTCGGATGTGGCGAGCATTAAGACTCAAGCGCGAAAAGACGGCGATGATTATTTAATCAACGGCACTAAAATGTGGATTACGAACTCAACCCAAGCCGATGTTTTATGTTTGCTGGCGAACACCAGTGATGATGCTACGCATAAAAATAAATCGTTGATCATTGTGCCAACTAAATCTGCTGGGGTTAGTTTTTCTAAGCCATTCGATAAACTGGGCATGCGCGCATCGGATACCGCTCAGGTATTCTTGGACAACGTGCGCGTGCCGCAATCTAACCGCATTGGACTAGAAGGCCTTGGGTTTATGTATCAAATGGAGCAGTTTCAGGAAGAGCGCTTATACGCGGCGGCGACAAACTTAAAAATGCTAGAGCGCTGCATCCAACAAACAATTACCTATGCTCGCGAACGTCAAGCGTTCGGTCAATCGGTGTTAGATAATCAGGTGGTACGTTTCACCCTGGCCGAACTGCAAACCGAAGTGGAAATGCTGCGAGCCTTGGTCTATAGCGCAACCGAAGAATACGTTAATGGCGCAGACGTCACCACTAAAGCATCAATGGCTAAACTTGTTGCAGGGCGCCTATCTCGCAAAGTAACTGATGCTTGTTTACAATATTTTGGTGGCATGGGGTTTATGTGGGACAACCCGGTATCGCGCGCTTATCGAGACAGCCGCTTAGGCTCGATCGGCGGTGGCGCCGACGAAGTAATGCTGGAAATTATTTGCAAGAAAATGGGCACAGCGCCCAGAGCAGGTCAATAGCCGGATATTCTGATTATGAGCGTCATAGAATCGCAACTAGATATCAATTCCGCTGACTTCAAGCGCAATGTCGAGGTGATGGCCGACGCGGTTGAAGAATTTCGCAGCGTCGAGCGCCGAGTGATCGACGCGACAAAAGGTAAAGAAGCGCGCTATCGTAAGCGCGGACTGATGCCCCCCAGAGAGCGCTTAGCTCATTTGCTCGACGCTGGCGCTCCGTTTCTCGAACTGTCAACACTGTGTGGCTACCTTCAAGAGGACGACAAAGACGGTTCTGCTGCAGGCGGCAATACCATTGCCGGCATTGGCTACGTCGAGGGTACGCAGTGCGTGGTTGTGGTCGACGACTACCTAACCAAGGGCGGCACGCTCACGCAACTCAGTGGCGTTAAACGTCAACGTATTCTCAACCTTGCGTTAAACAATAAGTTACCGCTGATTTCACTCGCGCAATCGGGCGGCGGAAACCTGACGTCACTGGGCGATTGGTTCGGGTTCTCTGGTGTAAGTTTCGCGTTGCAATGTAAGCTGTCGGCCGCAGGTGTGCCCCAGATTACGGTCGTGCACGGCAGTGCGACCGCCGGCGGGGCCTATCAGCCGGGCTTAAGTGATTACGTTATCATGATTCGCGAGCAATCTACTGTCTACTTGGCTGGCCCACCGTTGTTAAAAGCTGCGACGGGTGAGATCGCGACTGATGAACAGATCGGCGGCGCTGAAATGCACGCTCAGCTTGCTGGCACGGCCGACTATCTTGCCGAAAATGACGCTGATGGCATCCGCATCGCGCGTGAGGTGGCCCGCACCCTGAGTTGGTCAAAATCTGAGACTGAGAATACGTACCGCAGGCATTATTGTGAACCGAATTATTCGTCCGACGAGTTACTTGGCGTGGTACCAACGGACCCAAAAACGCCCTATGACGTGCGCGAAATTCTCGCACGCATTGCTGACGGGTCCGACTTCGTAGACTTTAAAGCAGAATACGATGCTGGCACCGTTTGTGGGCACATAGAAGTTCATGGCATTAGCTGCGGCATGATTGGTAATAATGCTCCGATCACCGCTCGCGGCGCCGCTAAAGCGGGCCAATTTGTTCAACTGTGCGAGCAAAGTGGTACGCCAATATTGTTTTTGCACAATACTACTGGCTTTATTGTCGGCACCGAGTCGGAACAGGCCGGTATTATCAAGCACGGCGCTAAGATGATTCAAGCGGTTACCAACGCAACGGTCGATAAGATAAGCATTATCGTCGGCGGCTCGTATGGCGCCGGTAACTACGCCATGTGCGGCCGTGGTATCGACCCAAGTTTTATCTTTGCGTGGCCAAGAAGTGTGGTGTCCGTTATGGGGCCAGCGCAAGCCGGTAGCGTGGTTAGAAGCGTCGCCCAAGCGAAGATGAAACGCACCAATACGTTAGACCTTGTTGCGTTGGATGCCTTGGAAAATCAGACTGTGGCGGCGATGGAACAGCGATCAGGCGCGCTGGCGAATACCGCACGGCTTTGGGACGATGGCATTATTGACCCGCGCGATACACGCGAAATTTTAGCGTTTGTGCTGAAGGTGTGTCGCGATGGACGCCATCGAAAATTGAATCCGAGTACGTTTGGAATAGGGCGCTTGTAATGAATTTACCGGCCTGCCAAGAATTACTGCTGCGTATCGACGATGGTGTGCTCGACCTGAGATTGAACCGGCCACACAAACGCAATGCGATGAACAGCGCAATGGTGAGTGAAATTATCGCGGTGTTCGACAGCATCGAACAACAGCGTGAAATTCGAGCCGTAGTACTACGAGGTGCTGACGGTAACTTCTGTGCAGGCGGCGATATCTCGGGCATGAGCGAAGAAAGTACAGCGGATAGCTTGGCGAATAAGCGCGACGCTAGCTGGCACTTCAATCGTTCATTCGGGCACCTAATCAGCAAGGTTAACCGGGCACCGCAACTCGTAATTTGTCTACTTGAAGGCGCGGTGCTTGGCGGCGGCTTTGGCCTGGCCTGCGTGTCTGATTTAGCCATTGCTAAGCCGGACGCATTATTTGCCATGCCGGAAACCGGTTTAGGCATCATTCCCGCGCAGATTGCACCGTTTGTTGTCGCGCGAATTGGCCTTACTCAAGCGCGTCGTTTGACGTTATTGGGCGAGCGGGTCGATGGTGTGACGGCCCAATCACTTGGAATAGTGCATCACGTGACCGACGATCTAGATGCTAAGTTAGCAGAGGCGCTTGCCCAATTTAGTCGTTGCGCGCCAAATGCGACCGCGGTTACCAAGCAACTCGTTCTCGACGCGGCCGGGCGCGCACACTTAGAGGCTTTATTAGACCGAGCCTCAGACGACTTTACGGCCGCACTGCTAAGCGACGAAGGCCAAGAAGGCACGCGAGCATTTATCGAGAAACGTCGGCCAACTTGGGCCAAGTGATATGCAAAAATTCAGTAAAATATTGATTGCTAACCGCGGTGAAATCGCTGTTAGAGTTATGCGCACAGCGCGTGAAATGGGGTATCAAACGGTTGCCGTCTACAGCGACGCTGACGTGGGTTCGCTGCATGCAAACAGCGCGGATCAGTCGTTTGCGCTCGGTGGTTTAAGTGCGTCTGAATCTTACCTTGCTATCGACAAAATAATTCGCGCATGCAAAGCCAGCGGTGCGGACGCAGTGCATCCCGGTTATGGCTTTTTGTCAGAGAGTGCCGCGTTTGCTAACGCGTGTGAGGAGAATAATATTGTATTTATTGGGCCGCCTGCCAGCGCAATAGAGTTGATGGGTTCAAAGCGCCTGTCTAAAATCGCGATGTTAGAAAATAAGGTGCCGTGCATACCGGGCTATCAGGGAGCGGCTCAAGACGACATCACGTTACTCGAACAGGCTAAAGAGTTAGGTATGCCGCTAATGATCAAAGCGTCAGCCGGTGGCGGTGGTCGGGGTATGCGCTTGGTGCAAAAGCCTCAAGATTTAGAGCGTGAACTGCGAACTGCTCGCAATGAAGCTATGAGCGCTTTTGGTAGTGACGAGGTCATTCTAGAGCGTGCAGTGCTCGAACCTCGGCATATTGAAATTCAAGTGTTCGCTGATGCGCACGGCAACGTTATTCACCTTGGTGAGCGCGATTGCTCGATTCAACGCCGCCATCAAAAAGTGCTTGAGGAGTCGCCATCGCCGTTTATGGATGCTGAGTTGCGTTCGGCAATGGGCAAGGCGGCAATCAATGCAGCGCGCGCATGCAATTATATTGGTGCGGGCACGGTTGAGTTCTTGGTTGATCAAGATAGACATTTCTATTTTTTAGAAATGAACACGCGTTTGCAGGTTGAACACCCGGTAACAGAATTGGTGACCGGACAAGATTTAGTGCAATGGCAATTACTCGTTGCCAATGGAGAAACATTGCCGCTTACTCAAGAGCAACTTGAGATTAGTGGGCATGCCGTTGAGGTAAGGCTCTATGCCGAAGACCCGCGCGCTGGTTTTCTGCCACAAACTGGAAAAATTTTGGCGTGGCAACCAAGCCCTATCGTGCGCACAGATAGCGGCATTCAAGCGGGTCAAGTTGTCTCGCCATATTACGACCCAATGCTGGCAAAAGTAATTGCGTGGGCAGACACCCGAGCGCAAGCGGTCGCTAAATTACGCAACGCACTGCGAGACACCACACTCGTAGGCGTTAACAACAATCTACGCTTTTTAGCCGACATGTTAGCTAAACCCTCGTTTGTAGAAGGGCGAGCAACAACCGCGTTTTTGCAACAAGAGTTTCCGGCCCAATTTTTTCATGACGAGCTTTTTCATGATTCGCTTTTTGATGCTAGGCCGCCCAGTGAACTTACGTTAGCCGTGGCGGCAGTTTTGTTGTATCGCAAAACCCAGTTGAGCGAAGACTATAGCCCGCAAACTTGGAGTGGTGCATCGCCATTAACCAGCCGCATTAGTATCGAGTTCAAGCAAACTGTTCACCTCATCGGCGTGAGCGCAACAATGGGTGCCTACGAGGTATCGCTCGGTGAATCCACGTTATTGCTCAACGCCGAGTTCGAGCAAGCTCCAGGGCGTTTCGAGTTTACGCATCACGGCCAACAGCATCGGGTCGGTTTTGCTCTCGGACTTCAGCAAATCTATCTGCAGGATGACACTGGCCACTATGAATTCACTGACGTCACTTATAAACCCGCGGCGAGTAAGTTAGCGCAGGGCGACACGACCGTGCGCGCGGCAATGGACGGCGCCATTGTTGAGATTAATGTCCGTGTTGGTGACCAAGTGCAGGCAGGGCAGGTGGTTGCAGTTTTAGAAGCAATGAAAATGGCGCACCCACTCAAAGCACAGGTCGACGGGTTTATCGAAGAAGTTAGTGTCAAAGTCGCGCAACAAGTAAAAGCACGACAAGGTGTCGTCTCAATCGGAGGCGCAGAGTAATGGGCGTGCGTATTGGCGGTGCGTCAGCATTTTACGGCGATAGCCAACTCGCGGCGCGCCAACTGGTCGATAAAGGTGACATTGACTATTTGGTTTTTGATTATTTGGCTGAGGTGACAATGGCAATTTTGGCGCGATCAGCAAGCCGTAACCCTGACCTTGGATACGCTGTTGATTTCGTTAATGTTGCCATGTTCGATGTGCTTGCTGACTGTGCGAAAAAAGGGATAAAAGTTGTCGCGAACGCGGGTGGTGTCAATGTCCCCGCGTGCATAAAAGCGCTACAAGTGTTAAGCCAGCAACAAGGCTTAGACCTAAAAATAGCCGGTGTGTATGGCGATAACCTCGCCGATACCAGTCACGATTTACCTCGCGAAACGATGACTGAGTTGCAATCAGGCGACGCGCTTCCAGACTCTGCCATCAGCATGAACGCTTATCTAGGTGCTGCCCCCATTGTCGATGCTTTGGCCGCCGGAGCGGATGTGGTGGTGACCGGCCGAGTGGTCGACAGCGCACTGGTGTTGGGGCCGCTAATGTACGAATACGGGTGGAGCGGCGAAGACTACGACAAGCTAGCTCAAGGCTCCTTGTGCGGCCATGTGATCGAGTGCGGCGCGCAATGCACCGGTGGTAACTTTACTGACTGGCATCTCGTACCTGATTTTTCAACTATGAGTTACCCCGTGGCCGATGTAGATCAGGACGGCAGCTTTACGATTGGCATTCCAAGAGACACGGGAGGTATTGCTAGCGTTGGATCGGTCGCCGAACAAATTGTCTACGAAATTGGTGACCCCGCCAACTATCTATTGCCCGATGTCGCGTGCGACTTCTCGTACGTGCGTGTGGAACAAGTTGAAGCCAATTTAGTCAAGGTCTCAGGTGCACTGGGTCGTGCGCCTGGCAATCAGTACAAAGTCTGTACGACTTGGGCTGACGGCTATCGCTTAAGCAGCACCTTCTTTATGGCAGGGCCAAGAGCCGCCGATAAAGCGCGAACCGCCTTACAGGCTTGGGTAAAACGCACACGCACAGAATTTACCAAAAAAGGCTGGGATGACTACCGCCAAATCAGTATCGAAATCGCCGGTGCTGAAGACACCTATGGGCCGCACGCGCGAACAACAGAAACGCGAGAAGTGATGGGCAAGTATGGGCTGCATCATGATCGTAAAGAAGCACTTGTGTTTGCGTCGATGGAAATGGCGTATCTCGCTACGTCGGGCCCACCCGCGTTGAGCGGCTTTGGTGCGGGTCGAGCCCGGCCTCAGCCTTTAATGCGTGTGCATTCGAGCCTTATCGATAAAGCGCTTGTTCCGGTTACGGTGCAATTGGACGATACGGTAATTCTCGAGCAATGCTATGAGTCAGAGTCTAGTCAATTGGCTAAGCAGCCGAGCGTCGACTGCGCACCGCTCTCGCCAGGTGAAGAATTGCTTGAAGTGCCACTCGAAAAATTAGTGTATGCCCGCAGTGGCGACAAAGGCGACAACGCCAACATCGGTTTGATCTGCCGTGAACCACATTATCTGCCCTACGTCGCATCGCAGTTGACGGCTGCAACGGTTAAACACTATTTCGCGCACTTGATCGAGGGTGAGGTCGAGCGCTTCTACCTTCCGGGTTTTAACGCCTTTAACTTCTATTTAACTCGCGCGCTTGGCGGTGGCGGCACGGCGTCACTGAGGCTCGATTCCCAAGCGAAAACCTATGCTCAAATGTTATTGTCTTTGCCGATTAAGATTCCTGGGAACGTGTTATAAGCCATGTTGCCCTTTACGTGGCACTAGGTTAGCCGCGTTAGCAGTGTTCTTAAAGATAATGCCAAGCTTCACATCAATAACGTTGATCGGCCCCGACTGGCCGGGCTAAACTGCGTATAAATCGCACAGAGAGGTACCACAATGAAGAACGTTTTAAGCATAACTCTAATTTTAGGTCTACTTTTTCAAACAACGCATGCGGCTGATCGAGTAACTGGCGAGACCTTCGCGTTACGTTCACCTGTGCTTGCAACCGAGGCCATGGCCGCCACGTCGCAACCGCTCGCGACCCAAGCCGCGCTCGAGATCATGCGTAAGGGTGGCAACGCCATCGATGCTGCTATTGCCGCGAACGCATTACTGGGTCTAGTCGAACCCACTGGCAACGGTATAGGCGGTGATCTGTATGCGATTGTATGGGATGCCAAAACAGCCAAACTATATGGGCTAAACGCCTCCGGTCGTTCACCTAAGGCGCTCAGTCGTGAATGGTTCATTGAGAATGGCCACACAAAAATTCCGTCACACGGGCCACTTCCCGTATCGGTGCCGGGCGCGGTCGATGGTTGGTTCATGTTGCATAACCGCTTTGGCAAACTGCCAATGAAAGAAAATCTAGCACCGGCAATCAACTACGCTGAAAAGGGGTTTCCGGTATCACAGCTTATCGCCTATTACTGGAACCGTTCAGTTCCGATTTTGAGTAAATGGCCCGGTTTTAGTGAGCAATTTACTCTCGACGGCGATGCTCCGAAACAAGGCGAGATTTGGAAGAATCAGAACCTGGCAAATACGCTGAAAAAAATTGCCGATGGCGGACGAGATGTTTTTTATAAAGGCGAAGTTGCAAAAACGATCGCTGACTATATGCAAGCCAACGGAGGTTTTCTAAGCTTAGACGATTTGGCCACGCACACCAGTAAATGGGTGGAACCCGTGAGCAGCAATTACCGTGGCTATGATGTTTGGGAGCTACCACCGAATAGCCAGGGCATCGCGGCGTTGCAGATACTCAATATACTAGAGCAGTTTGATGTCGCGAAAATGGGCCACGGTTCGGCTGAGTACGTACATCTGTTTACCGAAGCAAAGAAAGTCGCATTCGAGGACCGAGCTAAATTTTACGCAGACGATGATTTCAATAAAATCCCGGTAAAAGAATTAGTATCAAAGAAATACGCCAAAAAGCGCGCCAAATTAATCGACTTGCAGAGAGCCGGGCGCCAATTTGAGGCCGGTGACGTGAAGCTTGAGCGTGGCGATACCATCTACCTAACCACCGCCGACGCTGAGGGTAATATGGTCTCGCTAATACAAAGCAATTATCGCGGTATGGGGTCGGGTATGGCCCCTCCAGGTCTCGGCTTTATTCTGCAAGACCGGGGAGAGCTATTTTCGTTGGACGAGAATCACTTTAATTCTTTTGAAGGCGGTAAGCGTCCTTTCCAGACCATCATTCCTGCATTCGTGACCAAGCAAGGTAAACCTTTTATGAGCTTTGGGCTGATGGGCGGCGCGATGCAACCGCAAGGCCATGCCCAAATCATCGTCAATATGATCGACTTTGGTATGGACATACAAGCCGCTGGCGACGCACCAAGAATTCATCACACCGGCTCATCAGAACCAACCGGTGAAGTCATGACTGACGGCGGTGTTTTAAACTTGGAGACCGGCTACCCCTACGCGACTATTCGCCAACTCATGCGCATGGGCCACCGAGTCCAGTTTGCAAATGGCCCGTATGGTGGCTATCAAGCAATTATGCGTGCCGAGAACGGCGTCTATTGGGGAGCCACAGAATCCCGTAAAGATGGGCACGCTGCGGGCTATTAGCTGTCAAGTACCTGATTCTTGTTGTATTCGAACTTACTCGATTTATTAACGCGGCGCCTAGTTTAAAAAGTGGACGAGCTCTTTAAGCAATACAATCAAGCTTTCGACTTACTGGATGCCCGAGCTATTGCAGATTTATATATGCTTCCTTGCGCAGCCTCGGATGGGGATGGCGCCCAAGTATTTACTGACCGAGATTCGCTGATAGGCAAATTTACTGGCAACTGCAAGTCGTTGCTTGGTATGGGCTACCGATACGCTGTCTATAATATTTTGGATGTCGTTGATATGGATGCGACGACGGCAACTGCTATATTGGGCTGGCGCGTGTATTTAGACAAATCTGAATTGGAGTTCAGGACCCTTTATGTTTGCCAAAAGCATAATGGAAAATGGAGAATTTTTAGCGCAAATGTTTACCAAGGTAGCTTTTAGTTAATAAGAAGCAGAATACGTGGGTAATCTTAGCGCGAGCGATTCAATAAAAAAGGCGACCATTTGGCCGCCTTTTTTATCAATATTCCCGATTGCTACTAACCAAATTGATTCATCGTATTGTCTTCACCAGAGGCTTTTAGTGCGGCGTCGCCAGAGAAGTATTCTTTATGGTCATCGCCCATATTCGACCCGGCCATGTCTTGGTGTTTAACACACGCTAGACCTTGACGAATCTCTTTACGTTGCACGCCTTTCACATACGCTAGCATGCCTTGTTCACCAAAATAACCTTTTGCTAGATTGTCGGTCGACAACGCCGCTGTGTGGTAAGTCGGTAACGTAATCAAGTGATGGAAAATACCGGCTTCACGCGCGCCATCTCGTTGGAAGCTTTGGATCATCGAGTCTGCACGATCAGCAAGCTCTGTGCCGTCGTATTTAATGTCCATTAGTTCATCTCGGTTGTACGCGCTCACGTCCTCACTGGCTTCAACCATCGCGTCATAGGCTTGTTGACGGAACGAGAGAGTCCAGTTAAATGAAGGTGAGTTGTTGTAGACCAATTTAGCGTTTGGTACCACTTCACGGATTCGGTTGACCATGCCACCGATTTGACCGACATGTGGTTTCTCGGTTTCAATCCAGATTAGGTCAGCGCCGTTTTGTAGGCTAGTGATGCAATCAAGTACGCAACGGTCTTCGCCAGTGCCGTCTTTGAATTGGAATAGACCGCTGGCTAAACGCTTAGGGCGAACCAAGCTGCCGTCGCGGTGGATAACCACGTCGCCATTCTGCATTTGCGCGGGCGTCATTTCTTCGCAGTCTAAGAACGCGTTGTATTGGTCACCCAAATCACCGGCTTCATTGGTTACCGCTATTTGTTTAGTTAAGCCCGCGCCCAATGAGTCGGTACGCGCGACGATTACGCCATTGTCTACGCCGAGCTCGATAAAGGCATAACGAACCGCGTTTATCTTCGCTAAGAAGTCCGCGTGAGGAACCGTTACCTTACCGTCTTGGTGACCGCACTGTTTTTCGTCAGAGACTTGGTTTTCGATTTGAATCGCACAGGCGCCCGCTTCAATCATTTGCTTAGCAAGTAAATAAGTAGCTTCTTCGTTACCAAAACCAGCATCGATATCTGCAATGATTGGCACAACGTGAGTTTGGTAATTGTCTATCTGGCTTTGAACGTCTTCAGCGGCGGCAGTGTTGCCAGCAGCACGAGCGGCGTCTAGTTCTTGGAAAAGGTGGCCAAGTTCACGTGCGTCAGCTTGACGCAAGAAGGTATATAACTCAGCAATCAACGCCGGAACGGATGTCTTCTCATGCATAGATTGGTCTGGCAGCGGACCAAACTCAGAACGCAATGCTGCAATCATCCAACCTGAAAGGTATAAGTAACGCTTGTTAGTTGTACCGTGATGTTTTTTGATCGCGATCAATTTTTGCTGACCAATAAAGCCGTGCCAGCAACCTAATGACTGTGTGTAGCTGCTTGAGTCAGCATCATATTCGTCCATGTCCTTGCGCATGATATCGGCAGTGTATTTGGCAATTTCGATACCTGATTGGAAGCGGTTTTGCAATTTCATGCGGGCCGCATACTCAGGGTTAATAGAACCCCAGTTGGAGCCGTTATCATTCACCAGCTTGCTGGCGGCGTCGATGGTTTGTTTGTAGTTAGACATAGTAAGTATCCTGCTCAAATTTTATGTGTTGATCGTAATGATCCATTTTCTCGGCCCATTTTCTCGGCTTTGAAGTTTTATGGATTAAAACGCGTAAATCTGCATCTGCGTGGTAGAGAGTGCGCGAGTAATCTTTTTCGATGATGGAGCGACTCTAACGCCCTAAACGCTCTGAATAAAGCCTGAAAACCGTATAATTGACATTCGCAACCTGAATAATGCCCTTATTTTAAGCGATTCATTCATCATTTTTCTGCAAAGTCGGCTGACTATTCAGCAAAGAAATAACAGGGATTCAACCAAGTTGAAACCGCCACGGTGTAAACTTCGGTCAGTAAACTTGATATTACATACAGCAAACCTCTGTTCGCGGATCGTGACTATTTAATCGCTGAACCTTAGTCGACTTTGAGTCGACTTTGAGTCGACTTTGAGTCGATTTTGGCGTTAACGCACAAGAGTGAGCTTAAATAAATAAGGAAACCTTATGAGCAACCATATTGATCGAGCTGACCTAAAAGTCAGCCCCTTACTTGCTGACTTCATCGAGTCAGAGGTACTGCCAGGCCTTGAAATTAGTATTGATGCGTTTTGGCAGTCGTTGTCGACAGTGGTCAATGATCTTACGCCCCAAAACAAAGCGCTGCTTGCTGAGCGTCACGACTTGCAGCGCAAGTTGGATACGTGGAATGCTGCAAACAGTGGTCAGTTCGATTCAAGTCGGTATAAAGAGTTTCTAGCGGAAATTGGTTACTTAGTAGAAGAGGGTGACGATTTTGACATTGCCACTACTAACGTCGATGACGAAATAGCCCGGCAGGCTGGGCCACAATTGGTGGTGCCGACGTCTAACGCCCGTTTTGCATTGAACGCCACCAACGCGCGTTGGGGAAGTTTATACGATGCCCTATATGGCACCGACGTGATCTCTGAAGACAAGGGTGCGCATCGTTACGGCCCCTATAACCACGTTCGCGGCGATAAAGTTGTTAAATTTGCGCGTGATTTACTCGACCAGTATTTTCCACTCACGAATGGCAGCCATGCAGACGTGACAGCCTATAAGGTTGAATCTGGGGCCTTAGCCATGAACTTAGAGCAAGGTTCGGCCGAGCTTGAAAACGCGCAACAGTGTGTAGGCTATCAAGGCGACGCGAATGCTCCAGAGTCAATTTTGCTTAAGCACAATGGTTTGCACATTGCGATTGAAATTGATAAGAATTCGGCCATTGGCAAGATCGATAAAGCTGGCGTTAAAGATTTAACGATGGAAGCCGCCCTTACCACCATTCAAGATTTTGAAGACTCGGTCGCCGCCGTAGACGCCGACGATAAGGTTGGCGTGTATCGCAATTGGCTTGGCTTGATGAAGGGCAACTTAAGCGAAACCTTCACGAAAGGCGGACACGTTACTACGCGCTCGTTGCTCAGTGATAAGTCTTATACTGCGCTGGACGGTTCTGAGTTGACCCTGCACGGCCGCAGCTTACTTTTCTGTCGAAACGTTGGGCATTTGATGAGTAACCCTGCGGTAATTGACCGCAATGGCGACGAAATTCAAGAAGGCATTATGGACGCGATGATCAGCGTGCTGATTGCTAAGCATGACTTGCAAGGCAACAGCACGTTGAAGAATTCACGCAAAGGCAGTGTTTATATTGTTAAGCCAAAAATGCATGGCCCTAAGGAGGTCGAGTTCGCAAACACGATGTTCAACCGCGTCGAAGATGAGCTCGGGCTAGCCAGACATACGGTAAAAATCGGCGTGATGGACGAAGAACGCAGGACCACCGTCAATTTGAAAGAGTGCATTCGACAAGTTAAAGACCGAGTGGTTTTTATCAACACTGGGTTTCTTGACCGCACCGGCGATGAGATTCACACCAGTATGTTGCTTGGGGCGATGGCGCCCAAGGCCGACATCAAAAAGCAGCCTTGGATCAGCGCCTATGAAGATTGGAACGTGGATGTTGGGTTGCAGTGCGGCTTAGCGGGTAAGGCGCAAATTGGGAAAGGCATGTGGGCCATGCCGGATGAAATGTCCGACATGTTGGAACAGAAAGTAGGGCACCCTAAGTCGGGCGCATCCACGGCCTGGGTGCCGTCACCGAATGGCGCAACGCTGCATGCAATGCACTACCATCAGGTTGACGTGTTTTCAGTTCAGGCTGCACTCAAAGCGAGAGCGCGTGCGTCGCTTGACGATATTTTAACGATCCCCTTAAGCAATGATCCAAGCGGTTTTAGCGCTGACGAAATACAAAGCGAGCTAGACAATAATGCACAAGGCATTTTGGGTTACGTTGTACGTTGGATTGACCAAGGCGTAGGCTGCTCGAAAGTGCCGGATATTAATAATGTCGGCTTAATGGAAGATCGAGCAACCTTACGCATTTCGAGCCAACATATTGCAAATTGGTTAGAACACGGCATCACTGACGAGGCGCAAATTCAAACCACCTTCCAACGCATGGCCGGCGTGGTCGACGCTCAAAACTCGGGCGATTCGCTGTACAAGCCAATGTCGGCTAATTTCGAGACTAGCTTAGCGTATCAAGCAGCCTTGGAGCTGTGCTTACGGGGCAAGGATCAACCTAATGGTTACACCGAGCCGTTATTGCATCAATATCGTTTACGTTTGAAAGCCGCGAGCTAGGGAGACGATTTAGCTGCAGTGGCAATGGAGTCTTTAGGTGCACAGTGTTAGCATTACGCACCTAATTGATCTATCAGTGCCCAGCGTGTTTACAACGTTAGGCACGGCGACTTTATAACTCTATGTCAGAACAAATTATCAGTGCCGTTACGAATCAGTTGCACGGCGTGATTGACCCGTATACCAACGTAAAAATAACCGCATCTAAGGGGCTCAAATCAGTCACGGTTGATGACAATAGCGTCACCGTGAGCTTATCCAAAGGTTACCCCGTTGCGCCCGTGGTTGAAGAGTTATCACAGTTAGTGCACGCCGCGCTAAAAAACCTGCCCTTCGAAAACCGTGATCTAGAAGTGGTGATTGAGCAAGATATTATTTCGCACTCAGTCCAGCAGGGCGTGCAGGCGGTGACTGGCATAAAAAATATTATCGCCGTGGCGTCTGGTAAAGGCGGGGTCGGTAAGTCGACCGTATCAGCTAACCTAAGCTTGGCGTTAGCGGCTGCAGGTGCGAAGGTTGCTGTTTTAGACGCAGACATTTATGGTCCAAGTCAGCCGCGTATGCTGGGGATTAGCGGCAAGCCTGACGCATTAGAAAATAAAATGCTGGTGCCGATGCAAAATCATGGCCTTAAGGTGATGTCGATTGGTTTTTTGGTTGAAGAGGATACGCCGATGATTTGGCGTGGGCCGATGGTGACTCAGGCCTTAGAGCAGATGTTGCGTGGTACTGCCTGGAACCATGACGAGCATGACGTTGACTATTTAGTGATCGATCTTCCGCCGGGTACTGGCGACATTCAGCTGACCTTATCGCAAAAAGTACCGGTTTCCGGCGCCGTGATTGTGACTACACCACAAGACATTGCATTACTTGATGCGCGCAAGGCATACAAAATGTTTGAGAAAGTCGATGTGCCGATCTTTGGCGTAATCGAAAACATGAGCACGCACGTATGCAGTAAATGTGGGCATGAGGAAGCGATCTTCGGGGCTCATGGTGCCGCGAAAATGGCCGATGACTACGAGCTTGATGTACTGGGCGAAATTCCCCTGGAAATGGCGATCCGCGAGCTAGCCGATTCCGGCACGCCAACGGTTATCGCACAACCCGAATCTGAGACCGCGCAGCGCTATCAACGTATTGCGCTTAAAATTGCGGGCAAATTGTCCGTGAAAAAGAAGGACTTTAGCGCCGCATTTCCGAACATCGTCGTGGAGAATACATAGTGAGCGATAGCAGCATAGGTAAACTGTTTAAAGTTACTACTTTTGGCGAAAGCCACGGCAAAGGCATTGGTTGCATTGTTGATGGTTGCCCACCTAATCTAGCGCTAAGCGAAGTTGATTTACAACCTGACTTAGATCGCCGCAAACCGGGCCAATCGAAGTTCACAACACAGCGTCGCGAAGCCGACGAGGTGCAAATTTTCTCAGGCGTATTCGAGGGTAAAACCACCGGCACGTCGATTGGCATGATTATCCACAATACTGATCAGAAATCGAAAGACTACTCCAACATTATGGACACCTTTCGCCCTGGTCACGCGGACTATACGTATCACCATAAATATGGCAATCGTGACTATCGCGGCGGCGGTCGTTCATCTGCGCGAACCACCGCGATGATTGTCGCCGCTGGGGGTATCGCCAAGAAATACCTTAGCCAGAAAGAGGGCATAGAAATTCGCGCTTATCTTGCGCAAATGGGTGATGTGGCAGTAGAGTCAGTTGATTTTGACGAGATTTCAAACAACCCATTTAATTGCCCTGACGCCTCAAAAATAGCCGAAATGGAGGCGCTAATCACTCAGCTACGGCGCGATGGCGATTCAGTCGGTGCGAAAATTACCGTGGTCGCGAATAATATGCCGGTGGGCCTGGGCGAGCCTGTATTCAATGAACTCGATGCCGATATTGCCAAAGCATTGATGAGCATTAATGCGGTTAAAGGCGTTGAAATTGGCGCGGGTTTCGAGTCGGTCGCGCAACGCGGCTCAGAGCATCGAGACGAGCTATTCCCGGATGGTTTTGGCTCAAACAATGCAGGCGGCATTCTCGGTGGCATCTCATCGGGTCAAGATGTGGTCGCCAGCTTAGCCTTGAAGCCAACTTCCAGCATTACAAAACCGGGCAATAGTATTGACCGACATGGCAACGCTGCGCAAGTTGTTACCAAAGGCCGGCACGACCCGTGTGTCGGTATTCGTGCCGTGCCCATCGCCGAAGCGATGCTCGCGATTGTGATTATGGATCACTATCTGCGGCACCGCGCACAGTGCGCCGACGTAGTGGTAGACACGCCGAAAATTCCTGCCGAACGCTAACTTCGGTAAAATTAGAAATACGTTAGCGGCTGTTAGGTCTCCCCAGCTTCTAAACTACGGTTGATACTTGTACCGGCACGCCGTTCAACGCCGCATTACCACTCGCCGCATCAATGAATTTATCATCGGTGAGCTCGTTGCAATTCACGCCTTCTTGTTGAGTCGCAATGTTCATTTTTACACCAGGTTTTTTATGCCCCCAACCGTGCGGTAGGCTTACCACGCCGGGCATGACTTCATCGGTGGCGATTACCGTCGTCGTAACTTTTCCAACTCTTGATTCGATGGTTACTTGAGCGTTATTGTCTATGCCGCGCGCGTGCATGTCATCGGGGTGCATCATCAGTTGCCACCTTGGTTTGCCTTTTACAAGCCGGTGATAGTTGTGCATCCATGAGTTGTTACTGCGCACATGTCGTCTACCGATCAGCAGTAATTCGCCGCTCTTTACCTTAGATGCTACATTACTTAGTCTTTCTAAGTCATTGATAATAAAGTCAGGTGCGCAATCGATTTTGCCCGATTCGGTTGCTAAGCGATCTGGTAAACCGGGCACCAAGGGGCCCAAGTCAATACCGTGTGGCGCCGCTTTTATCTTGTTCATATCAAGCGCAATGTCGGGATTGTTGTGTACGCCATAGTGGTCGTGCTCAATACCGTGGGCCACTAATAAATCGGGGGCGGGCAGTGGTCTGAAGTCGTTACCTTTGAGTTCTGCGACCTTGGCTGCGAGTGCGTTGAATATCTCCCAGTCGTGCATTGAATCATCGTTTGCGGCAAATACGGCGGGGTTGTATCGAGTGCTGTTGCGCACGGCCAGACGAAAGAAGGCGATGTCATAGTGGTCATGTTCTAGCGGGCTCGTGGGCGGCAGAATAATGTCGGCGTGACGGGTGGTGGCGTTGATATAAAAATCAAAGGCGACAAAGAACTCCAAACCCGCGAAGGCGCTGTCTAAATCAGACGCGTTTGCACTTGATATCACCGGGTTTCCCGCAATCGTCACCATTGCTTTAATTTGACCTTCGCCGGGTGTCAGCATCTCCTCGGCCATCACAACCGCAGGCAATTCGCCTCCGAATTCGGGTAAACCGCTGACGCGTGAGTTAAACAGCTTAAAATGACCGCCGCCTTTAGTGCCTTTCTGAACGTAGGCAAACGCGGGGGAGGTGGGCAGTGCGCCACCTTCTCGATCAAGCGCACCGATCAAAATATTGATTACCTGAATGGCCCACTGGCATACGGTGCCAAACTCTTGTACTGAAACGCCCATGCGCCCATAAATTACCGCGCGCTCGGTGTTGGCCAGCTCATGGGCTAAGGTTTTGATCACGCCGGCGCTAACGCCTGACTGTTTCTCGGCTAGCTCTAAGTCGAAGGGTTTAGCGGCCACACGAACGGTTTCTAGGTCTTCTAGGTGTTGTTCTAAGTGACCAAGTTTGAGCAGGTTTTCGTCAAACAGGGTGTTGATAATCGCCATCAAGACATAAGCGTCCGCGCCCGGTTTTACAAAGATATGCTGATCGGCAACCTCTGCGGTCTCGCTGCGGCGCGGGTCCAGAACCACTAATTTGCCGCCGCGTGCTTGAAGGTCCTTAAGTCGCTTCGGTGCGTTTGGCATGGTCATGATACTGCCGTTAGAGGCCATCGGATTACCACCCAGAATTACCAACAAGTCTGTGCGGTCAATGTCGGGAATAGGAATTAAAAACTGGTGTCCATACATGGCGTAGGACGTCAGTTGATGGGGCAGCTGGTCAAGCGAGGTAGCCGAAAAGTGGTTTTTAGTTTTTACCGCGCGGCGCAGTAATGAGCCGTGCGTTAAGTTGCCATAGTTATGCACCCCTGGGTTGCCAGCGTAAAAGCCTACTGAGTCGTCGCCGAAACGGTTTTGCATGTCGACTAGGCGTTGCGCCACCGTATCAATGGCTTCTTGCCACGAGATTTCCACCCATTGACCGTCAACCTTTTTAACCGGCTTGCGCAGGCGGTCCGGGTCGTTATGTATGTCCGCAATAGCCGTCGCTTTCGGACAGATGTAGCCTTGGCTGATCGGGTCGTCTTTATCGCCGCGTATTGAAAGAATTTCCTTGCCTTGGGTCTTGATCTCTAGACCACAAATCGCCTCGCATAAATGGCAGGCACGGTAATGGGTTTGTACGGCAGACTCGGACATTCGCTCTCCAACTATTTCTATTTATATTACTCAATAGAATAGCTCAGTAACGGTGCTTTGTCTGCCGAGCATGGCGTAAGCGTGTTTAGTGAAGCTTGATCTTCGGGCGAATAATTTTTGACAAACGACTAAGGACTATAATAAACGGGCCTTTGACGATGCCGTGAACCGCTAACTGATGCATTCTATACAGCGATAAATACATGATGCGCGCGATTTTACCTTCAATAAACATGCTGCCTTTCATTAGGTTGCCCATCAAGCTGCCAATGGTCGAGAAGCGGCTCAGGTTTATCAATGAGCCGTAATCGGTGTAGCTAAAGTCCACCAGTGGTTTACTTTTAAGCTCTCGCAGAATGTTTTTAGTAACAACGCTCGCCATTTGATGTGCGGCTTGAGCGCGCGGTGGTACGCGCGCGCCGCCCGGCATTTGTACCGCGCAGCAATCGCCAATGACATAAATGGCATCATCGCTTTTGGATTTGAGGTTTAAATGGCATTCAACTTGGTTGATTCGATTCACCTCGAGGCCGGTCGCGACCATCCACGAGTCTACTTTAACGCCGGCGGCCCAGACCATTAGATCAGCGTCGATGTGGCCGCCTTGCGCATCGATAAAGCCGTCGGCGTTGGCAGCGGTTATGCGGGTGCTGGTGCGAACCTTCACGCCTAGTTTTTCGAGCTCATTGGTTGCAGCTTCAGCAATGCGTTCGGGTAGCGCCGGTAGAATTCTCGGCCCAGCTTCGATTAGATCGATTGCAAGGCGTTGTTGTTTACGATCTAAGTCGTAAATACTGAGCGCTTCGACCACATGATGCAGTTCGGCCGACAGTTCGACGCCGGTTGCGCCAGCGCCTACAATCGCCAATTTGGTAGGGGTGAGCTGGTCGTCTTGGTCTTGGCTCTTGCGCAAGAATTGGTTTAAAAGCCTTTGTTGAAAACGCTGCGCTTGATGCTTTGAGTCAAGCATATAGCAATGCTCACTCACGCCGGGTGTGCCAAAGTCATTACTCACGCTGCCGATCGCGAGCACCAGTCGGTCGAAGCTAATTGTGCGCGCGTTGACGATGACGTTGCCGCGCTCGTCGCTGATCGAGTCTAAGGTGAGTTCTTTGCTAGCGCGATTGATGGCGGATACTGAACCAAGTTGAAAGTTATAACCGTGTCTCGCGGCATGAGCGCGATAAACAACACCGTCGATTTCAGTATCGAGTGAGCCGGTTGCCACTTCATGCAGCAGTGGCTTCCAAATGTGGACACGATGTTTATCGATTAAAGTGATTTTGGCCTTTCCCTTACGACCAAGTTTACGTCCAAGCGCGGCGACGAGTTCTAGCCCGCCCGCGCCTCCACCTACAACGACTATATGTGGGTTCTTCAGCGTGTTTAGTGCCTGAGAAGCCGTCGGCGTATCTATTACGGTTTGCATTTGAGGTTCCTAAAAAGTTGTTTCAGGTCAGCGCTGCGCAGTCGTTATTATCGTAGCCGTTATTATGACTGTCTAACTGCAAAGCTTTGACCTCAAACAACTCACCCGAACAGACGTTACCATGCCGTCAACCGGAGAGTTATCTATATGCAAACCAATGTCTGTGTCGTTTGTTTCGACAGGCCTAAGTTTATTGAATTTACGAGTTTATTGAATTTACGCGGTTCCGCGAAATGACTAATAGTTATGATGTGAATGTTTGCGCTCGTTTTTAAATTTGATTTAGTCCAGTGCGCCTTCAGCACTAACGCGCCAAATAATAGGTTGAAATATAAGAATCTTAACGCGGTTGCCTCGAAGAAATTCGTGCGAACCGTATCACCTCAGGTAAGCGTTACTAAAGCACGTAAAATGAAAAAGTGACAACCTTACGCCGCGGGGGTTTTACTCGCTAAATCCAGTTTAGTCAAACTTCGGATATCCGCATTTCCAATGCTGTTTACGCTGCGGTGAAAGCGCGGGTTGATATTGTGATAGTGCGTTAACAATATTTGTAATACGTCTCCGTGGCTCACTAACAAAATTTTTTTACCGTTGAACTGAGTCTCAAGTAATTCGATCGCATGTAAGCCACGCTCAAGCGTTGCGTTTACGGTTTCAACGCCATTCATCGAGCTGGACGGTTGTGCTACATCTTGATGCCAAATGCTGGCGTAGTGTTCGTCGCCCTTTAGCTCCCAGTTACCAAAGTCGCGTTCGCGCAGAGATTTGTCGATAATGATTTCATGCTGGCAGTCGATAACACTTTTAACTATTCGCGCGCTCTCAATCGCGCGCTTGTAGTCTGATGAAACGATGATTGTGTCGCGGTCTAATCGAGTGTTTAAGGCGCTTGCCATTACCTGTTCGGCACCTTTGGTCGTTAAACCATAGTGATCTATTGCGTTTTCAGGGCGGCTTACGATGATTCCCTGACGGTTTGCCTCGCTTTGACCGTGACGCATTAGGTAGTATCGGTTGCTTTTCTTGCGGGGCATTGCAGAGGTGTATGATGCTGGTTTCATTCAATTGCTCATAGTATCAAGAATCAAGATTCTGGGTATTAGGGGGCTGAAATTATGCCTAGGCCGCTTTGTCTGGGCTGGGTTTGGGGATAGGTTCTGCGCGTTGCTTCCGCTCGTCGAGTAGCGCGAGAGAGGTGCTTCTGGTTGCGGTCGTTGGTGAACGACATGCGTCACCCAACACCGCGTCGAACACCGGTTGCCAATTGTTCTGAGTGTGCACATGTTCAGCGCATTCGCTTTTAAGTTTGTTCCAAGCACACTTGTCGTTGTTTTTTAGTTGACGATAATAGTCAATCTTGTCCAGCCATTCTTGCGGCAAATCACCGGCGATTACGTCGCCCGTTATCGTTGGTTTGATTATTTCTTTGGGGCCTCCGGTGGCGGTAACGAGGCACGGTACACCGCAGGCTTGCGCTTCAAGAACCACCATGCCAAAGGTGTCAGTATGGCTTGGAAAAACCAGCAAGTCAGTGCTGCGATACCACTCTACGAGATCTTCTGGAGCCAGTCTGCCGGTAAAATGGACATTACTTTGTTTAGCCAAGTCCTGCTTTAATTGCGATTGGGCGGGGCCATCGCCCGCAACAACCAGGTTGTAGATTCCTGGTTTTTCCTGATTAGCTTGTTTGATTATCTTTACCAGTAATGACAGGTTTTTATCCTCGGAAATACGGCCCGCGAAAAGAAGTGTAAAGCTGCCATGCAGTTGGTGTCTGCGCGCAAGGGTAGCGGGCTTCGCGCTAGGGCAATAAAGGTCCAGATCAAGCCCGCGTGGGAAAATTGAGAGCTTGTTGCTAGCCAAACCTGCTTTAACTAGTTTATTGATGTAGAAATCACTGGGCACAAATACTTGATCTGCGAGCTTATAAAACGAGTTGACACAATAGTCCACCACGGCCGCCAGTGTTGGTTCGTTGTTGATGCGCATTATCTGCTCAGCAAAGTCGGTGTGGTACACAGTTTTAACCGGTAGGCCCATTAATTTGCCGCACATCATTGCGGTCAAACCGAGGGGGCCGGGAGTTGAGATGACGATCTGGTCGGCTTGCTCTAGAATTATGGCACGCATCGTGGTCAAGATTGACGGGAAGTTAATTTCTTGCGTCTTGTAGCCCGGCACCGAGACTGCTTTAATCGGCGTGAAGTTAAGGGCATCTTTGGGTAGCGGGGTCGTCAGTCTTTGTTCATCGACGCAGGTCACTAGTTTTAGTTGGTAGCGGTGTGTCCGGCTATGTTTCGCGATTTGCCGCAAGGTGACCGAAACGCCGTTTAAATCATCAATTGTATCGGTAAACCAAAGCGCTTTTTCGGTGTATTGCTCTCGGGTGGCTTCAATCAAACCGCGTTTGATGCTCGATTTAAGAACTTGATGCCGCATAGAGCCGATAAACGGAGCGATAAGTAGGGTCATCGGGAATAGGGCGGCTAGACGGTTAAAGCCTTTGAATATATCGCCGCTCGGTAAGTGTTTGGACAGGGCGCTTACAACCGAACGAAACATTTCATCGTGCAGGTTTGAGATTTGCTCATAGGTTCGAGGAATCTTGCTTGCGATATCATGATCGATGTCATCGCTGATTTGCATTAATAAGGTATGCAGGGCAGCGTGAGTTTTGGTGTTTTTCTTTTTGAGATACCGTAATGATTGGCTCTTTTTGAAGCGTTTGACCAGATTACCCTCCTTGCCTGCAAAGAAGAGTTCTAGAAAGTCGTTCATCTTAGTTTTGGAATATTTGTTAGTCGTCGAGTATTTCGAGTCACGATTACCGCGGTAATCATGAATGTGTTTGATTACACCGGTGGCGAAGGATTCAAAACTGCCATGTAGCCCGCTGCCCGAACTCTTCTTTTTGCGAATTGAGTCGAGAAATTCGGCGATGTTTGTCGACTTGTTTTGGGTATACGCGCTGCCAATTAAGATGCCACAATGATCGTCTGAACCGCCAGTAAACCCTTTATTCCAAGGGTCGTGACTCATTGGCTCTAATTGGTGCTTCTCAATTAACGCGTTAAGGGACTTTTCATCCAAACCTTGTAAATATCGGCACAACAACAGGCTGTTTTGGGCCGCCGATGCGCCGTTAACTACCTCAAATACGTCAAATAGTACGACCAGTTTTTCAATGTGCTCAAAGCTAAGCTTGTTGTCTTGATCGTAGGTTGCATGAGCCACTGAGCAAGCGATGTCTTGTTCGACTATATAATCGCGTAGCACGTAAATATCTTGCGCAACAGCCATAATACGGTTGTATTGCAGTTCATCTATGCCGAATACCAATACGTGAGCTTTGCAGCCATCTTCAGGGAAATACGTGGTGACCTCACAGGATACGAAACTGTCCTGCGGGTAGCTCGCAACCAGCTCTAAGCTACCTCGAATATCATCGTGGTCGGTAATCGTCACAAAGTCCATACCGCGCATTTTTGCTTGTAAATAAACGGTCTCTATCTCGGTAAAGCTTTCCGGTGAGTTATAAACCTTATGACCCCATGTGCTTGGGTGATCTGAATACTTAGAATGAACGTGTAAATCCGCTTTGGCCATGACTTGATCTGTTTTGAGTAGGTTTGAATTCGGATGGCTGATGCCGGTTCTTTATTGCTGTCGCAAATATTACGGTTTTCGAGCGTTAGAGCGTGCAAGCGTAGATATTTACTGTGACTAAATGAAGACGAGTCTATGACGCTTTTGTGACAGCGTTCTTGGCCGGTGTAAGCGTTAAATATTTTTGACTGGTAATAGTTAAGTCTCTATAGTGTTCACGCTATGAACGCTCTATCTAATACACGCCACGCTGAGCAGCCAGACTCTATGAAAAGAGCATCCGGTCAGTCGGTTAATGACAAGCAGAGCCAGCTTACGTTGGAGTTGTTGCAAGCCATTGAGCAAAAGGACGATATCAGTCAGCGGCATCTCGCACAGGAGATGGGGGTGGCATTGGGCTTAGCGAACTCTTATCTGAAACGGTGCGTGAAAAAGGGCTGGATAAAAATCACCACCGCGCCCGCGAATCGCTACCTTTACTATTTAACGCCAAATGGTTTTAGTGAAAAAGCGCGTTTGACCGCCGAGTTTTTCAGTACCTCCTTAGCACTGTTCAGGCAGGCGGGCGATGAATATTCGGCTGTCTTCGAAAGCTGCGCAGAAAATGGTAAAGCATCCATATTACTGGCCGGTTTATCCGACTTAACTGAGATTGCGTTAATGCGTTCTTTACAAAGCGATGCGCGGGTAGTGGGTGTCTACCAGCCTGCCAGCGAACGAGATGAGTTTTTTGGTGTACCCGTGTACTCGAAACCAGTAGAATGCGCGGCTTTAAAGTTTGACGTAATCGTCATATCGGCGATGGAGCAAACCGGTGAGTTAATCACGGAGCTGCGCCAGCGCTATGGTGAAGAACTCGTTGTGGTGCCTGATATGTTATTAACTATGAATTACCGTAATAGGCTAGACCACGACACTTGACTATGAACTTTCAACGCACAACAAAAACACACAGCAGATCAGCGCGGAAACACACATGAGTAAAACTGTATTGTTAACCGGCGGCGCGGGCTTTATTGGCTCAGCACTCGTCAGGTATTTGATTGATCAGACCGACACCACGGTGGTTAACGTCGACAAACTGACCTACGCAGGTAGCTTGCATTCATTGGGTGGAGCCGACGCGAGTGAGCGGCACCATTTCCACCAAAGTGATATCGTTGACGCTGATGCGATGCGTAACTTGGTCGAGCGATATCAACCCGACTACATCATGCACTTGGCGGCCGAATCACACGTCGATCGCTCAATTGACGGCCCCGGCGAGTTTATTCAAACCAATATCGTAGGCACCTATAATTTATTGCAAATTGCACGCGAATATTACGAGGGATTAGCCGGCGCGAAAAAAGAAGCGTTTAAGTTTCACCATATATCGACTGACGAGGTTTACGGCAGCTTGGGCGAGACCGGGCTTTTTACCGAGACCACGCGCTACAAACCTAATTCACCGTATTCCGCCAGTAAAGCCAGCTCTGACCACTTGGTACGAGCGTGGAACAAAACGTATAAGTTACCGGTTGTGGTGTCTAATTGCTCTAACAATTATGGGCCATTCCAATTCCCTGAAAAACTGGTGCCGTTGATTATTCAAAAAGCGGTGGCAGGTGAGCCATTGCCAATTTACGGTAAGGGCGACAATATTCGCGATTGGCTGTTTGTGGATGATCACGTCAAAGCCTTGTGGCGCATCGTGACCGAAGGACAAAACGGTCAGGTCTATAACGTTGGTGGGCACAACGAGAAGACGAATATTGAAGTAGTACAAACAATGTGTTCGATCTTAGATGATATTACCCCTCGCGCTGATGGTAAGCCTTATGCCGATCAAATTACCTTTGTGGCGGATAGGCCAGGGCACGACCGTCGCTATGCGATTGATGCCACCAAAATCGAGCGCGAGCTTGGCTGGACGCCGGAAGAAACCTTTGAAACGGGTATTCGCAAAACGGTTGAATGGTATCTCGCTAATTCGGAGTGGATCGCCAAGGTGTCCGGCGATTACAGCGGTGACCGGTTGGGCACTGAATAACTAGTGCACAGTAACTTAGAAATAACAGTTTAGGAGAACAACATGAGAGGCATTGTATTAGCGGGCGGTTCGGGCACTCGGCTGCACCCAGTTACTCAAGCGGTATCAAAGCAGCTGCTGCCGGTGTACGACAAGCCGATGATTTACTACCCGTTGTCGTCATTAATGTTGGCTGGAATTCGAGATATCTTGATCATTTCGACCCCGCAAGATACTCCGCGTTTTCAGCAACTTATGCGCGACGGCTCGCAATGGGGCATTAATATTTCTTATGCGGTTCAGCCATCGCCCGACGGTCTAGCGCAAGCCTTTATTATCGGCTCGGAATTTATTGGCAAAGATGACTGCGCCTTAGTGTTAGGCGACAACGTGTTTCATGGCGCCGATTTAAGTAAAGACTTGGCGCAAGCTGGCGAGCAAAAGAAAGGCGCTACCGTGTTTGCGTATCCAGTGCACGACCCTGAGCGCTACGGCGTGGTTGAGTTTGACCCAGAATGGAATGCCTTGAGCTTAGAAGAAAAGCCCGCGCAAGCTAAATCAAATTATGCGGTCACCGGTTTGTATTTTTACGATAATCGCGTGGTCGATGTTGCTAAAAATATTCAACCATCGCCGCGCGGCGAACTTGAGATCACTGACGTCAATAAGCAATACCTTGAATGGGGTGAGCTGTCGGTACAGGTTTTCGGCCGTGGCTTAGCATGGCTAGATATGGGCACTCATGAGTCGCTTTTGCAGGCGTCGATGTTTATTGAGACTATTGAAAGCCGACAAGGCTTGAAGGTGGCTTGTTTAGAGGAAATTGCGTACCGAAAAGGGTATATCAATGAAGAAATGCTGGAAAACGCGGCCCACCAATACGGGAAGAGCGGCTACGGGGCGTACCTTAAAATGATTTTGGAAAACAAGCATCAATTCCTCGGCATCGACTAGTTGATATGCTTTTAGGTTTACTAAATCATAAGTATTTGTTTTTACAGATGCTTAAACGCGATATTCAACAACGTTATCGCGGCTCTCAGCTCGGCTTTCTATGGGCTTTTTTCTACCCTGTACTCATGCTCTTGGTCTACACCTTCGTCTTTGGCATGGTGATGAGGGTCAAGTGGGGGGTAGAAGGGCAAGATAACATTGATTTTGGCTTGATCCTCTTTACCGGACTGCTGTGTCATGGATTATTAGCCGAGGTGATGATTGGCGCCGTCGGCTTAATTACAGGCAACTCTCAATACGTCAAAAAAGTGGTGTTTCCACTAGAGATTCTGAGCTTAGTAAGCCTAGCCAACGCGTTGTTTCATATGCTGTTGGGCATGTTGATTCTATTGGTAATCTATATCATTAGCGGTAATGCGCTAGAGTGGACGTTGCTGCTAGTGCCGGTGGTGCTTTTTCCGTTTATCGTCTTTTTGTTGGGTGCTTCGTGGTTTGTCTCGGTGTTGGGCGTTTACGTTAGAGATTTAGGTCAAGTTGTCGGCGTGTTAATGACCGTATTGATGTTCTTGTGCTCGATCCTGTTTCCGTTTGACCGCCTGCCCATTGAACTGCAGCCCTATGTTTTATGGTTGAACCCATTAACCATCATTGTTGAGCAGCTGCGCGCAGTCATTTTGTTTGGGCAGATGCCAAATTGGGAGCAACTAGGTATTTACACTGTTTGCGCGTTCGCGATGTTCTTTCTAGGAGTGTGGTTTTTTAAGCGCACACGTGATGGGTTTGCCGATGTCATCTAGCACGCCAGTTATCGAAGTAGAAGGTATCACCAAGTGTTACCAAAGTTACCAAAAGCCAATCCATCGCTTATGGCAAAGTTTTGCCACTAAGAAGCAATTTTATCAAGAATTCTGGGCCCTTAAAGGCATTGACCTTACCGTTAATAAAGGCGAGACGGTCGGTATTGTTGGTAAAAATGGGTCTGGTAAGTCGACCTTATTGCAGATCATCACAGGCATTCTGCAAGCCACTGACGGTGAGTGTAAAACCGACGGGCGTATTTCCGCCTTGCTCGAGCTGGGCGCTGGGTTTAACCCTGAGTTCACGGGTATGGAAAACGCACGTCTCAACGCGTCTATTATGGGCTTGACGCGCGAAGAGTTTCATCAAAAGCTGCCCGATATTGTTGAATTTTGTGGCTTAGGCGATTTTTTGCAGCGGCCCGTTAAAACCTACTCTAGCGGCATGTTTGTGCGTTTGGCGTTTGCCGTTGCGATTAACATGAACCCAGACATCTTGATCGTCGACGAGGCCTTAGCGGTGGGCGATGTGCGTTTCCAGCGAAAGTGTTTTCGACGCCTAGATCAGTTGAAGGAGCAGGGCGTGTCAATTCTATTTGTGACTCACTCGACCGACAGTGTTTTAAAATATTGTGACCGTGCGATTATGTTAGACGACGGAGAGTTGAAGCTCACCGGTAGTCCAAAGCAAGTAGTACAAGCCTATTTGGAAATGATGTTCGCGTCTGACGTTACGGTTAGTAAACCCGTTGTGATAGTCCCCGAAGACTACAACGTTGACTTCGACCCGACACAAGACAATTGCCTGCGCCACCCGACTTATAATTCTAATGAAGAACGCTGGGGCGATGGACGCGCTAAGATTTGTCACTATGAGGTATTACAAAATGGGGCGCAAACCTCTGGACTGGTACACCGCGGCGATAATTTGCGCATTCGAATGTCGGTGCTTTTTGAACATGATGTTGACGATATTATTTACGGTATTACTGTAAAAACCAACGATGGGAATGCGGTGTACGGCACTAACTCTCGCTTGGTGGGTAGCCTACCGACCACACAAAACGCGGGGGACTTAGTGTCAGTGGAGTATGAGCTTACGCTTAACTTACTTGCCGGCGATTATTTTGTCTCGCTTGGCGTCGCGCAAGACCACGAGAGTAAGGACGCGATTCCCGTTGATCGTCGTTATGACCTGATTCATTTACATATTGGTCAAACCTCAGAAGCGTTTGGCTATGCTGCGTTAGATGCGAAAATGAGTTTGGTTGCGGACGATTCCGATGTTTAATTTGACGGCGCTTAGGTAAGCATCATGAATGATTTGATTGAGTTAAACGGTTTTTCGCAAGGCATTGACGGCGTATATCAAGCAGGCAGTGCTGAACGTGAGTTTAACTATTCGGATGGCGAAGAATCCGAGGCGCAGCTCTATAAAGTGCTCAGTACTGTAACAGATCTGTCTTCTACCTCAGCCGAGCTGCAAGAAGCCATTTCTGATTGGCCTACTGAATATCACTTATCGAGCACCCGAGCAAACCTACTGCGCCCGCTAAATCTCGACGGCGTGGTGCGCGTGCTTGAGTTGGGCTGTGGCTGCGGAGCGATTACGCGTTACCTTGGCGAACAAACTAATTTACAAATTGACGCGGTCGAAGGCAGCTCTACTCGTGCAGGCCTTGCTGCATTGCGTTGTCGTGATCTACCCAATGTGACGGTCTCAACAGCGAACTTTAATGAGATAAAGTTTCCTGAGAACTATTACGACTTGGTGTTGTTTGTTGGCGTCACTGAATACGCAGGCCGTTTTTCCGAGCGAGAAAGCGACGA
Organism: uncultured Arenicella sp.; assembly: GCA_938048185.1. Classification (GTDB taxonomy): domain Bacteria; phylum Pseudomonadota; class Gammaproteobacteria; order Arenicellales; family Arenicellaceae; genus Arenicella. The sequence continues at coordinate 39,018 of CALIVT010000013.1, read as the reverse complement.
AGAAGCGTTGCGTGATTTACTTGCCCTCGGCAAAAATGCGGTGACGCACGAGGGCTGCGTGGTTATTGCGATCGAAAATCGCCTGGGACTCAAGTACTTGCTTGGCGCAAGCGAAGATCATTATGGGGTCCCATTCGTCGGCATTGATCATTACCCTGCGTCTACTGGAATCCGTACTTATAGCCGTGAAGAATGGTTAGGGCACACGCACGCTTTTAACCATACTCAGTTTTTGTATCCGTTTCCTGACTATAAAGTGCCAACTATGGTCGTTAACGAAAGCGCGATTCACGAACTCAGCGAGGGCGCGAAAGGAATTCAGTCACGTGACTATTTAAGTGCATTTGAGCTTGGCGACCACGAGCATTATATATGGCAAGGCTTAGCTCAATCTGGCAGCCTGGCGCAACACGCAAACTCATTTCTAATTGTATTGTCAGACCGGCCCGAGTCTATCGATACTCTGTGTGATTTTAGTATTGCGTCCTATCGTGCAGAGCCCTTGAAATACCTTGATGTGGTTAATCCTAGGGCGACACCCAGCCCCGTTCTAGAAGTAAAAATCCCCGGCAAAGTTCAGCGACATTTAAACGCCGAGATCGTGCAGCTGCAATCGCACGCGGGTAATTTGCAGGCTAAAGTTGATCTAATGAGTGGTTCAATCGGTTGGCGGTTTCTCAACGGTATACGTCGGCTGTTTGGCAAGACAACCATCTAAAAGTGCTTTAAGCATTCATACTAGAGCACGTTAATGAATATTCGTAAGCAATTGATTAAGCTTAATAATAAGCTTGAGTCTACTTGGCGCATTATCGATTTTAGTACGCCTAGACCCAAGATTTATAAAGGTTGGTACGTCACTGAATTTTTACTTCAGGGCAGTCTCGACCATATTCCTCGCCTAATTATTCACAAGGCAAACGGTAAGTCCCAAGAACGGGTATTGGTCGGTAGTCATGCAGGCCGTAACCGCATGCTGGTTTACCTAGTAGATGGTGAGTTAAGTGCTCATAGCAAATCCATAGAGTTCGAGCGGTTGGCTCGAGTCTCGACCTTAGAGGGCCGTGCACGCGTGCTACTTATTTGCGCCCGATATTTACGTGATTTTTTTAGCATCAAAGTCGTGTTTAAAATGCTTTTGATGCAATTTCAAGACAACATTGAGTTGTCGAGTAACTTGCTGCATTTTTACGCTCCCGCGCGTGGTGGAGATGCGTATTTGGAGCAGATTGATGGCTGGCAGAAGTTTCACGGGTTTGGCAAGCAGTTAGCGTGGCTTGGTCATGGGGTTACCATTGCCGTGATTATCGAGCATGAGGGGCAGCGCCAAGACCTAAGCGACTTGTTAGTCGCGCCAGATGCCATACTAATGGCGGGCGAGCCAGTGCCGAGCAATATCGACTATCTAATTCCGCTAAATGCAACGGAAAAATTACGAGCGCCCGCTATTCTTATGCTCAAACGAGCCATCAAGAAAACGGCGGTGCGACCTTCTTTGGTTTACACCGATCACGATTACCAATTAACTGAAAACAAGCCGATTAGCGGCCTAGAGCCGGTATTTAAACCACAACCAAGTCACGCGTACCTTCATTGTTTTAACTATATCGGTTTTGCGGTGGTGTTCTCGGTGGAGTCGGTGAGTGGGCATAACACTCAAGAACTAATGACGGACGAGCTTAAGTATCGTATTGCCTTGCAAGCGTTTGAGTCGACGTCGTCGGTGCTCGGGGTGAGCGAAGCCCTATTTAATTCCAGTCGCAAAGAAGGGCTCACGACGCCTGAACCAAGCAACGCTGACTCAGCTTGGCCAAATATCGCGTGGCAACGTCGCACCAATTACAATGCTCTCGTCGCGAATGAGGCTTGGCAAGATCATCCCTCGATCGATCTAGTCATTCCCACACGTGATGGCCTCGCAGTACTCAAACCGTGTGTTGATAGTATTCTGACGAAAACCAGTTATAAGCATTATAAAATCATTATTGTTGATAATGGCAGTGAGCTTGCTGAGACGCACGCGTATTTTGCTGAACTCAAACACGATGACCGAGTATCGATTGTTGAATATCCGGGTGAATTTAACTACTCCGCCATTAATAACTTTGCCGCGTCCACCGGTTCGTCAGATTATATTGGCCTGATTAACAATGATATTGAAGTAATAGATGGCGATTGGTTAACCCAGATGATGGTCTGGGCGGTACAGCCGTCGGTTGGCATCGTTGGAGCCAAACTTTTATTTGGTAACGGCAAGGTTCAACATGCTGGGGTAACCATTGGCATGGGCAACGCGGCGGGTCATATTCACCGCTTGGAAGAGGGTGACGCGCCGGGTTATCAATTACGCTGTCTAGCAACTCAAAACATGATGGCGGTTACCGCCGCTTGTTTGCTGACTCCCAGGGCCTTATTTGAAAGCATAGGCGGTCTTGATGAAGAGAATTTCAAGGTCGCGTATAACGATATTGACTACTGCCTTAAGGTTGAAGCACTCGGTCGCGAGATAATTTGGACGCCCGAGGCACGGCTGTTTCACCACGAATCGGTTAGCCGAGGTGACGACATGTCTGAGCAGCACATCGAACGTTATTTCACTGAACTTGAAGCCTTGCAAAGCCGTTGGAAGTGTAAAGGGTTTGTCGACAAATATTACAGCAAACATTTACGTATCACCGATGAGGGCGTATTCCCACAATTAGAACATCGCAAAGAGGGTGAACTTATTCATCTTTGAGACTCGATTACCGTACTCTTTGAACGGTATTTTCGTATAATCGCGCTTTAATAATTAATATGACCAGTTAGGCGCGTGATGCTGGTTGTTATAAATAGTAGCTACTTGACTAGCAAATAGGTAAGCCGTAATGGACGTCTCGATTGTCATTCCGTTTCTAAACGAATCCCCCAACTTAAAACCGTTATGTGAGGAGCTTAAAGCCGCTCTTGACCCAATGGAACGCGAGTACGAAGTCTTATTTATTGATGATGGCAGTACCGATGATGGGGTGGATGTCTTAGAACGCTTTCGCAATGAGATGCCACAAATTAAAGTGGTGAGCTTTCGCCGTAACTTCGGGCAAACCGCCGCCATGGTTGCCGGCTTAGACTATGCGCAAGGCGAGATCGTGGTAACGCTCGACGCAGACCGCCAAAACGACCCAAATGATATTCCGGCAATGGTCGCAAAAATCGAAGAAGGTTATGACATGGCATGCGGGTGGCGTCATGACCGCCAAGATACGTATTTATCGCGAAAATTGCCGTCGATGTTAGCCAATCGTTTGATTTCAAAAATCACCGACGTCAACTTACACGATTATGGTTGTACACTTAAAGCAATGCGCAAAGAGCTGTCCAAACGAGTCACGCTGTACGGTGAGATGCATCGTTTTATCCCGGCGGTAGCGAGTGGCGTGGGCGCCAAGATTGCGGAAGTGAAGGTAAATCATCGGGCGCGTACGGCCGGCGAGTCGAAATACGGAATTTCGCGCACCTTTCGGGTGGTTTTAGATTTAATCACGGTTAAGTTCTTACTACGCTTTCACGCACGGCCACTGCATTTCTTCGGTATGCCCGGGCTTGCTTTGGGTGCCATCGGTGGCGCACTAATCACCTATCTTAGTATTGCCCGTTTATTTTTTGGCATACCGCTGGGTGACCGTCCATTATTGATATTTGCGTTCATGTTATTAATTATCGGACTGCAATTTATCCTATTTGGACTCATAGGCGAGATGCAAACTCGCACTTATTACGAAAGCCAAAATAAACCGATATACCATGTGCGCAAAACCATTGGTATTGAGGACAGCGAGCACGGTAGCTAGCAGCTTATCGCTCATGAATGGTCGCGTACTGGCGATAGTTGTAAGCTATAACCCAAAGATTGGGCCGCTAAAGCGCGCGCTCAAGTCGCTTGAAGCGCAAGACTGTGACGTACTTGTGGTGGATAATGCGTCGAACAACTTAGCCGATCTACACACGTTGGTCGCGGGGTTGCAAAGAACAATAGTGGCCGAGCAGTCGCGCAACGTAGGCTTAGGCGCCGCGCATAATTTGGGCTTTCGTCATGCTCAAGCTCAGGGCTATGAATATGCTTTGATACTGGATCAGGACAGTATTCCCTTAGAGGGCATGGTCGCCGCGCTGCTTACCGCGCATCGAGTCAAGGCAAAGGGCCACCAAGTCAGCGCGGTTGGTGTGACTTATTTAAATGCGGACAACGGCAGCGAATCTTTCTTCGTGCGTTTTGGCGCCTTAAAATTCGCGCGTCAGTATTGCGCGAGCAAAGACCGTGATCAATGTATTGAAGCGGATTTTTTGATCTCGTCTGGTAGCTTAGTCTCGCTCGAAAGCTTTAACACCATTGGTGCCATGGACGAAGCACTGTTCATCGATCACGTAGACACTGAATGGTTTTTGCGTGCACGTCATGCGGGTTATAAAGCATTTGGTGTGTGTAATGCGGTGATGCAACATGGTTTGGGCGAAAATACTCATCGAGTTTCAATTGGGGGTCGTCAACGCAATGTGCCGCAACATAAGCCGTTTCGTTATTACTATATCTTTCGCAACAGCGTGCTGCTGTATAAACGCGGTTACGCCAGTGCGCTATGGAAGTGGAATGACCTGCAACGTCTCGCTATGATTGCAATCATGTTTGGCCTCTTTACTCAGCCCAGACTCGGTAATTTAAAAATGATGATGCACGGTATTTGGGACGGATTGCGAGGCAAATCAGGCCCGCTAGGCGAAGGCTAAAGCGCGTGGCAACTACGAATATCATTATCGTTAACTTTAACGCCGGTGAGTGGCTTGCGCGCTCGTTAACGTCGGCGTTGAATTTCAGCGTTGGCGACATTACCGTGGTTGACAATAACTCGAGCGACAATAGCGTTGATCTGGCAACACAGCATATCGCTGAACGAGACGATAACGTTCGGGTAGATTGGCAACTGAACGACACTAATGTTGGTTTTGCTGCGGCAAATAATCAAGTGTTGACACTCGTAAACGCTGATTACGCAGTGCTGCTCAATCCCGATTGTGAGCTCCAGAAAGATACTCTAAGTGAGATTGTAGCCGTAATGCAGTCTGACCCGCAGATTGGAATAGCGAGCTGTCGTATACTCAATGAAGACGGTAGCTTACAGACAACGTGTCGACGTCGCTTCCCAACCCCTTGGAGCGCCTTAGTCCGAATGCTGCAGTTGCATCGTATGTTTCCCAGTAGCAAGAAATTTGCTGATTTTGATTACGGCAGTGACGTTAGTGCTGATGGTCCGGTTGAAATGGTGGAGGCCATTTCCGGTGCATTTATGGTTGCACGCAGTAGTGCGATTCAAGAAATTGGTCTTCTTGACGAAGACTATTTTATGCATTGTGAGGATCTAGATTGGTGCAAGCGTTTCGAACTAGCCGGCTGGAAGGTCGCCTTTATACCAGTCACCGCGGTGGTGCATGCAAAAGGTGTGAGCTCAAGTTCGCGCCCAGTTCGGGTATTATTGACTCTACACCAGGGCATGAATCGTTTTTTCGATAAGTTCTACAAAACTCAATACGCGTGGCCGATACGTTATTCAGTTAAGCTTGGCATTGCGCTGAGTTTTGTCGCGCGCGCAAGCCTCGCACTAATACGCCGATGATTCTTGTAACCGGTGCCAAGGGCGTTGTTGGTCAACCTTTAGTCGAGCGCTTAACCGCCGATGGTGACGCGTTTATAGCGGTGTCTCGCCAAACCTCTCGCTCGAAACAGAACGTGCAATGGGACCTTACGTTAGAGCCCGACGCAACTACCTTAGCGACACTAAACAGTGTCGCTACCCTGATTCATTGTGCGCCTATTTGGCTGTTGCCCAAACATCTTGAGAGCTTGCGGGCCGCAGGCATTAACCGGCTTATCGTGTTCAGCTCTACGAGTGTGATAAGCAAACAAGAATCAAGTAGCGAGTCAGAGCAGGTGTTGGTAACTCAATTAGGTAACAGCGAGCGTCAGCTTAGCGAGTTTTGTAATGCTAATAATATGAGGCTGACAATTCTTCGTCCAAGCATGATATACGGCCACGGACGCGATCAAAATATTTCGCACATAGCGAGATTTATTAGACGTTTTGGTTTTGCAGTCTTAGCGGGAAATGCCGATGGCCTGCGCCAACCGGTGCACGCTGATGATCTGGTTAGCGCCAGTTTATCCATCGTTGATAAGCACAATACGTTCTCTAAGGTTTATAATTTAGCCGGTGCCGAGGTCTTGAGTTATCGCAACATGGTTGAGAGAGTGTTCGCTGGGCTGAAGCTGAAACCGAGAATAATTACGATACCTCTATGGTTACTTCGGCTGGCGTTGAGCTTAGCTTCTAAACTCACACGCTTCGCATACACACCAGAGATGGCAGATCGAATGTCTCAAAATTTAAATTATGACTATAGCGATGCGAGTAAGGACTTTGATTACCAGCCACAGATGTTTTTACAACACCCCCAGCAGGACCTAAGGTAATGAGCGAGGCCGCTTTGCTGTTGGCGCTAATCTTCGTGGTTATCGCGACGTTGTCGTGGTGGTTGGTCGCGCGCTTAATCAAGATTTTGATTGTACGCGACATTGTTGATCGACCAAATCATAGAACCCTGCACCAAGGTGCGGTGCCGCGCGGTGGTGGTTTGGTTATTGTTCTCGCACTGGTGCTCGCGTTAATGTGCGTTGCCGTCACCTCGCTAAGGCCTGTGTTTTTTTTAAGTTTAACCTTCTTGGTACTCGCGTGGGCAGCGCTCAGTTGGTGGGATGATAAGCATGACCTAAGCCCGCGTTATCGCCTCGCCGTGCAGTTAATTTTGTGTTGTTTGACGGTCTCAGGCTTTGGTTGGGTAGACCAAATATACGGCTTTCAACTCGGGATTGTCGGGGCATTTATCTCACTGATTGGCGTTCTCTGGATGGCCAACTTGTATAATTTCATGGACGGCTTAGATGGCCTAGCTGCGGCTCAAACCATTATCGCCAGTAGTACTCTCAGTTTTTGGTTCTACATCAGCGGTGACGCGTCGCTGGCCATTGTTTGTTTAGTGTTAGCGGCCGCCAGCTACGGCTTTATTCTGCATAATTGGAGCCCTGCGACGATTTTCATGGGGGACGTCGGCAGTATCACTATTGGCGCATTTTTCGGCATATTGATTATTGTTGGCAGTGTGTGGCACGACATTTCGGTGCTCAGCTTTATAAGCCTATTTGCGGTGTTTATCGTTGATTCGAGTTTCACCATTGTCCGGCGCGCACTTAGACGCGAAAAGATTTGGTTGCCACATCGTCAACACTTTTATCAGCGTTTGGCGAGCGCCGGTTACTCGCATTCTTACATCGCCTTAGCCGCAATTATTTTGATGATTCTCTGTTCGCTGTTGGCAACGCTCAGTGTGGCATACCATGATACAATCGAGTTCTCGGTTTTAGGGGTTTTGATCAGCCTTATTGCCGCCATTTTTGCGGTCATTCAATTAGAACGTCGCGCCTCAATAAACCGTTAACTAGACCGTATAGACACTATGGTGAAGTCGCTTACTAGCCTGATATACCGTTGGAGAATCGTTCTCCACGACATGTTAGTGGTTCCGATCGCTTGGCTGGGCGCGTATTGGCTGCGCTACAATTTAGAAACTATTCCCGATATATTTTGGCAGGGCGCGATATTTGCCTTGCCGGCGGTGGTCACGGTGCAAACTGTGTCTAACATCTTTGTTGGGGTGCATCGTGGCGAATGGCGCTTTGTATCCCTGTCAGACCTCAGTTTGATTTTACGTTCCGTCATAATTGGCGCTGGTGTAATTGCCATTAGCTTATTCGTCGTCGCGGAGCGGTTAGCCTACGTGCCGCGCTCCGTTTTTATTCTGTATATCTTGATTCTTGCGCTCTTGATGTGCGGTTCGCGCTTGTTCTATCGCTTGATTAAAGAGCGCCACTTTTCTGCTCGGTCTGGCCGTAAAGTGGTTATTCTAGGCGCTGGCGCAGCGGGTGAACAACTATTGCGTGATCTGCGACGTAACCACCCAAATCGATACAATATCGTCGCGTTCTTGGACGATGATCCGACTAAGATTGGCCGCCAAATTCATCGCGTTCCAATTGTCGCATCGCCAGATGTTTTACAAGATTTGATTAATCGTTGGGACATCGATCTAGTCTTGATCGCCGTACCATCCGCCAATGATGAGCAAATGCGGCGTCTTGTCGGCATTTGCGAGCGCAGTAGTGTTGAATTTAGAACTCTGCCAGGCGCGCACGAACTGTTAAGCGGGCAAGTGCAGCTCGGCGATATGCGCGAGGTACGCATTGACGACCTATTGGGCCGTGACCCAGTTAAGCTCGATTGGCAGCGAGTGCAACACAGTTTATGTGATAAGACGGTGCTGGTAACGGGTGCTGGCGGCTCTATCGGCTCGGAACTGTGCCGACAATTGGCGTCCGTTTGTTCGTCGCATATCGTTTTATTTGATCAAAGTGAATACAGCTTATACCGCATCCAAGAAGAGATGATCGAGCGCTACCCGGACATAAAAGTCACACCAGTATTAGGTGATGTATGTGATGCGGCGGCGGCGCAACATGTGTTTGATCAATATAAACCCACGTCGGTATTTCACGCCGCAGCGTACAAACATGTGCCGCTACTCGAAGGGCAAGTACGTGAGGCAATTAAGAATAATGCATTGGGAACCCGAATCATTGCCGATCTGTCGCACCAGAATAACGTTGAGAAATTTGTTCTAATTTCCACTGATAAAGCGGTCAACCCAAGCAGCCTTATGGGGGCATGCAAACGCGTGGCAGAGATATATTGCCAGCAGTTGGCGCATCAAAGTAAGACTAAGTTCATTACGGTACGCTTTGGTAATGTGCTGGGTTCAGCTGGCAGTGTCGTGCCTAAGTTTCAACAACAGATTAAGCTCGGCGGGCCGGTTACCGTAACTCATCCGGAAATGACGCGTTACTTTATGACCATTGCAGAGGCCGCTCAACTTATTTTAGAAGCGAGTGCGATGGGTGAAGACGGGCGGATTTATGTGTTGGATATGGGGCAGCCGGTGTTAATCTCAGAGCTGGCGGAACAGTTAATACGTCTTTCTGGCAAAGTACCCGACGACGAAATTGAAATTATGTTTACCGGCCTAAGACCAGGTGAAAAGCTGCATGAAGAGTTGTTTCATACGGATGAAAATTTGGAGTCAACAGAATATGAAAAAATTCATTTGGCGGCAACTCGCGAAGTGAGTGCCGAGTTGGTGGACTCAGTATTTAACGATATCTCCGCGCGCTTAGACAACTACGACAGCAGTTTATCTGAATGTATTTCGAGACTGGTTCCTGAGTATCAGAAGATAGATTGAAGGGTGTCGCGCAATGACTAAGAATACGGTTGGCGACACGACTACAGTTGATAACTATGGATGGTCATCCCCTGAAGGGCCTCATTCCTGTGACTATATTACGCCTGAAATTATCGATATAGTTCGACGTTTGAGAGTACAAAGCATAGTGGACATCGGTGCTGGTAATGGCCGTCTTTGCACCCACCTAAAAGCGTTATGTGACCGAGTCGTCGGTGTTGAAGTTGACGCACGCGGCGTTGAGATTGCGCGACGACAGAACCCTGAGTTACAGTTCTACAATCTTGGGGTGCAGGGTGACCCCGAGACAGTTCTGGTTGAGCAAGAAAAATTTGAAGCAGCGATTTCGACAGAGGTAGTTGAACATTTGTTCGCGCCCCATTTGTTACCACAGTTTGCGGGTTCTTTGCTGGCTGACGACGGTGTATTAATTATCACAACGCCGTATCACGGCTACCTCAAAAACTTAGCATTATCACTGCTAAACAAATGGGACGATCATCACACCGCGTTATGGCATGGTGGCCACATCAAATTTTGGAGCAAAAAAACATTGACGAGCTTGCTCAATGATAATGGCTTCGATGTTATCGAGTTCTCGGGCGTTGGCCGCGTGCCATTACTTTGGAAGAGCATGGTGCTAGTCGCGCGCAAGCGCCGCGCTCGGGGTGTTTAGGCTAACTCGCGCAACGAATACGGCTAGCGCGAACTGCTTAGCGTGGCCTTGGGTTCGGCCTCGGGTTCGTCCTCTGTCTCAGTTTTGGGCTCAAGTTTAGGCTCAAGCCGTGAGACTTGCATCAATAAACCGAATTTAGGGTGATCGAAGAAGTGTCTCTCGTTGAGTTTTAGGCGGCGCTTTTCTTTCAAGCGAAAGCCATTGTAGTCCAAGTCAATGTTAGTAAATAAGAGTTGATCGGCGTAGACCTTTATATAGCCATGGGCATCGCGTTCGGCAATGCTATAGCTGGCCGACTGCTGATATGGTAATGATTCGATGCCCCAGGAATAATGATGTTTGACGGTGTATTTGGGCGATGCGCTGAGGGTTTTCGCTTCGTCGTTGAGCATCGTCGGTGACAGAAGCCAGGCTTTTGAGCCAGATTTCATGCGCTTAGGTTCTTGGTAGTCGTGGCTCTCGGTCGCAGCGGAAGGGTTGTTATTTTCAAATAGGATAACTTCCACTTTATAGTCGCGGGCGGTGGCCAAAAATGTCGAACTTAATAGCACTGCGCCGATAATAAAAGCAGCTAAGGCCGCTTTTGATGATGCGGGTTTATTATTTTTTTTCTGAATATGGCTCATACGTTTATAGCGCTTGCGTTTGGGTGCGCGGTCTCAGTAGACTCAAGTCTTAAGTTTACCTTGCTCAGCGACAAAGCGCCAAAATCTTAATATTATTGCGGTAATAAAGTATCGCAACATCATTTCCACCGCACAGTAATCGCCATGACGTCTAATCAAAGATCATACAAACAATTTAAGCCCGCGCTCGGCTTAAAAAACACTCATGTACAAACTATTTTTTCGAGTGTTGGCCCGCGTAAAGCCCTGATAGCGAGACGCTTTAGACCCTATTTGAGTGCTGAGCAGGTGTTTGACCTCGATGGCGGACAAGGCGTGCGCCTAACGGGCATTTACAATAAAGCGGTTAGGACCAAGGCCGGCAAGCTTGCGATCCTTATTCACGGCTGGGAGGGCAGCCACCAGTCGACCTACATGCAATCGATGGCCATGAGCCTGTTGGAGCAAGGGGTCGATGTCTTTCGTTTAAACTTGCGTGATCACGGTGACACTCACCATTTAAACGAAGGGGTATTCAACTCGACCTTAATCGACGAGGTGATGAATGCGGTCGAAAACCTTCAGGCTCGATTAGTCTATCCTGCATACCATCTGATTGGCTTCTCTCTGGGGGGGAATTTCAGTCTGCGTTTGGCGGCAATGGCACATAGTCACACAATCAGTTTAAGCAGCGTCATTGCCTTTTGTCCGGCAATACACGCAGCGCAAAGTAACGTGGTGCTCAATCAAACCGCCAACTGGGTGTATGGGCAATACTTTGTGCGTAAATGGAAACGGTCTTTACGCAAGAAGTTAGAGCATTGGCCTAACTACACATACGGCGAAACCTTGGACAGCTTGAAAACCCTAGATCAAATGAATCAGCAGTTGATCCCCAAGTACACTGCGTTCAAGAGTCTAGACGACTACTTTGACGCTTACGCAATCTCTGGTGATCGCCTCGATAAGCTGATCGCACCCTGTCATTTATACTTCGCCGAAGACGATATGATCATTCCGGTAGCCGGGGTGAAAGAGTTATCCAGCAACCCCAATGTGCACGTCACCGTAACCAAGCACGGTGGGCACTGTGGCTATATTTCAAACTGGCGTGGTGACTGTTGGCAAGATCAAACGGCCTTGGATATTATTCTTAATAGCTGATCTTAGTGTTGAGAGATTCTCTAAATAGATTGTAAGTAATTGATAAAAAATATAAATCAGAGTCGGTACAGGTCAGCACCGTTGATGTTTAGCCAAGACTGATGTGTTTTCCAGTCAGGCATATGTGTCGCGACAATCGCCCAAAATCGTTTTGAATGATTAAATTCGTGGCAATGGGCTAGCTCGTGAATGACCACATAGTCCAGTACTTGACTCGGCGCTTGGATAATTCGCCAATTAAATGACAGCTCGCCTTGATGATCACAGCTTCCCCAGCGGCGTTTGTAATCGCGTACTCGAATATTGAGTCGCTTATTCGCGGGCACGTCCATTTGTGCGGCAAATTGCACTACCCGTTGCTCCAATTCAGTTTGCGCAAACTCTTTGTACCATCGAATTAATTTGTTTCGAACGCTGGACTCAATGGGTAAATGCGATTGTTTCACCGGCAGGTTTAGCTGCCCGTGGTCAATTACAACTTTACCATGCTGATTCGGCATCACCCGTAACTCCAAAGGGGACCCGAGCAGTGATAGTTGCGCACCGCTACGTAAAGCTAACTCTGGAACCGGCGCGGGAAGAGCAGCGAGATGTCTATTAATCCAACGCTCTTTAGACTCGACAAACTGAGTGATGGTCGAGATTCGCATGCGCAGCGGCGCTCTCGCTTTTACACCCTGCTGGCCAACTTCAATCGAAAGGCTTTTGCGTCGTACGCTGCGAACAATGACGACAACCGTGTCGCCGAGCAGGAAGCTCTCTTGATCGGCGTCAACGGGTTTAGTCATTGCGCAGTAAATCAAACACGTTGGCGATCATCTCAAAACGTTGCTCGGGGTCTGGCATGTCGCGGCTTACGTGAATTGACTCTGCACCAGTGAAGCGAAATTCCCTAGGGCTGTTGGCAATGGCCCGCATTAAGCGGTCAATATTTATTTGCGGGTTCGCAACAAATTTTATCACTCCGCCAGTGGGCCCAACGTCTAAGGTTTTAATGTCATGGTGAACTGCCTCGAGTTTAAGTTCAGCAATTTTAAACAGATTCTTTGCTGAGTCAGGTAACAAACCAAAACGGTCTATGGACTCTACCTGTAGCTCCTCGAGCTGCTCTTGATTGATGGCGCTGGCAATGCGCTTGTACATTGTTAAACGTAAATGCACATCGGGAATATACGCGTCGGGGAATCGCGCTGGGATATTGAGATTAATATCGACGGTGCCGTGGCTGTATTTTTCGTCCAACGTTTTGTCAGCAACAGTCTCACCGCGTTTTATTTTGCGCGCGCGCTCAATGCTGCTGATCGCTTGTTCTAAAAATGAGCTGTACATGCTGTAGCCGATTTGGTCAATCATACCGCTTTGTGACTCGCCTAGAAGCTCGCCGGCACCACGTATTTCTAAATCCTGTGAGGCAAGGGCGAAACCGGCGCCTAGGGTGTCTAGGGCTTCGATTGCCGTTAGGCGTTTGCGCGCGTCGTCGGTCATCGAGTTAAGCGGGGGCGACACCATATACGCGTAGGCTTGATGGTGTGAGCGGCCCACACGGCCGCGCAGCTGGTGCAATTGCGCTAGCCCAAAACGGTCAGCCTTATTAATGATGATGGTATTGGCGGTTGGGACATCAATTCCACTTTCAACAATGGTGGTGCACAGCAATACGTTGAAGCGCTGATGGTAGAAGTCGCGCATAACGCTTTCGAGTTCGCGTTCGCGCATCTGTCCATGGCCAATACGAATTCTCGCCTCGGGCACTAAATCTTGAATGCGTGCCTGCATTTTCTCGATGGTTTGCACTTCGTTGTGTAAGAAATAAACCTGTCCGCCACGGCGAATTTCCCGCACTAAGGCTTCTTTAAGCAAAGCGTCATCCCATTCGCGCACGAAGGTTTTCACTGACAAACGAGCCCGTGGCGGAGTTGCAATCACCGAAATGTCGCGCAGACCACTTAAGGCAAAATTGAGGGTGCGTGGAATTGGCGTCGCGGTCAGGGTGAGAATATCAACCTGGCTGCGCAGCTTCTTAAGCTGTTCTTTTTGTCGCACACCAAAACGATGTTCTTCATCGATAATCATCAAACCGAGGTCGTTAAATTCAACGCCTTTCTGAATTAGCTTATGGGTGCCAACCGCGATATCAATCGTGCCGGTTTTAATGCCTTTGATGCCTTCCTCGGTTTGCTTGGGCGTTCGAAAGCGCGAGAACAATTCGATATTGACTGGCCAATCAGCGAACCGATCACAAAAGCTATTGTAGTGTTGCTGCGCCAACAGAGTGGTGGGCACCAGCATAACCACTTGTTTATTACCGGCGATCGCCATGTAGGCCGCACGCAGCGCGATCTCGGTTTTTCCAAAGCCAACATCGCCGCACACCAATCGGTCCATCGGTTTAGCAGCCGTCATATCGTTGATCACGTCGTTAATCACTTGATCTTGATCGGGTGTCTCTTCAAAGCCAAAACCCGACGCGAAGGCGTCGTAGCTGTGATCGGCTGGCGGGAAGGCATGCCCAACTCGAGCCATACGCAAGGCTTGAATTTCAAGCAGTTCGGTGGCTACATCGTATGCTTTTTCTTTGGCTTTATTGCGCAGTTTAATCCAGGTGTCACTGCCCATTTTATGTAATGGCGCCGTTTCAGGTCCGCCGCCAACATAGCGCGAGACTTTGTCGAGCGATAACACCGGAATATAAATTTTATCGCCGCCGTGATATTCGAGCGTTGCAAATTCATTGTCGCTGCCGTCAACATTCAGCGTTTCTAAACCTCGGTAACGACCAACACCATGGTCTTCATGCACCACTGGGTCACCAATATTTAGCTCGGCAAGTGATTTTATAATAGCGTCTGGGTCGCGATTTTTGTCCGAGCGTCGCCGACGTTGAAAGGTTCGTTCCCCGTACAGCTGAGATTCGGTAATGATCTCGATGTTGGCATTCGGCAACACCAGCCCTCTATCGACCTCGGCCACGGCCAATGCTAGCGGTGCATCTCCATCAACAAACTCTTGCCAAGTCGTCAGCGTCGTGAACGTTTGCTTATGCTCTTTAAGTAAGCCTGCTAGGCTCTCCCGCCGGCCGGCTGATTCGGCGACAATCAACGTGCGTTGCGCGCCAGAACGTAGGTGGCTCATGAATTCCATATAGGGGTTCTCCGAGCGCGCATTAATATTGAATTTGCTCGGGGCCGCGGCGTCGTAATCCACTAAATGTTTCGCGGCTTTCAAGTTTAGGTTAAGCAGTTGTGCGCGCGGATAGTCTTTCAGACCAGCGAAAATTTTATCCGGCGCTAAAAATAGTAAATCAGGTTCTAGCGGTGGCCATTCTGGGTTTAAACTTGCGTTCTCAAAACGCTCAATTACCTCTTGGTTCAGGGTCTCTGCGTTTTCCATCACGCCTTCTTCCAAAACGAATGCCGTGTTTTGCGGTAAAAAATCGAACAAGGTATTGGTTTGCTCGAAAAATAGTGGCAAATAAAATTCGCTGCCGGTAGGCGCGAGACCCTTGCTGACTTCACGATAAATAATCGATTGCTTCGGGTCGCCTTCAACGGTGGCGCGAAATGATTGTCGAAAAAATTCAATGCTCGCAGCATCAAGCGGGAACTCGCGAGCTGGTAAGAGTTCGATTTTATCGAGTGACTCAGTCGAACGTTGGGTTTCGGTGTCGAACAAGCGAATGCTTTCAATGGTCGTGTCGAATAAGTCCAACCGAAAGGGTGTGTCCATACCGGAAGGAAATACGTCAACAATCCCGCCTCGAATTGCGAACTCGCCGGCCGACATCACCGTATCGACGCTATAATAGCCAGCGTCGACGAGTCGTTGCCGAAAGTCTTCGGTATTGAATTCGTCATCTACTTTAAGATTGAAGCTGTGCGCATCAATATAACTGCTTGGCGCTAAACGCTGCATTAGGGCGGTGATTGGAATAACTAAAATGCCACGATCGAGTTGCGGTATTCGGTGCAGCGCCAGTAAGCGTTGTGACACGATATCTGGGTGCGGTGACACACGGTCGTAGGGTAGACATTCCCAATCAGGAAACGTGAATAATGGCACGCTGTCGTCCAGAAAGAACGCCAGTTCTTTCGTGACTAATGACATGTGTTGCGCTTCTGAACAAACGTAAACGATTGGCCCGCGTTGTTTGGCTAATTCGGCAACGGCGAGGCTCGACGCTGCACCGTAGAGCTTACGCCAATGTAAAATATCGCCACGATTGTCGGGTAGAATAGGGTGGTTAGGAGATTGCACAGGCTCGAATAATTGGCTCAAAATCAGCGCCAGATTCTATCACCTTGAGCGTGAGTATTCGGCGCGTTTTGGTTGATTCATCGCTAAATTTCACAACACGCTAATCATCCGCAATCAGCAAGTGCTCTGGGTCGTTACCACAGACTCGGTTGTACCGAGCTCATGCCATACCATTCGGGGAATAGTAAGATGCTCATGAGCACGGCCAGTTGAATCGCGATGAAGGGTATCACGCCACGGTATATTTGCGCGGTTTGCACTGAGTTTGGCGCCACGCCCTTTAAGTAGAATAAGGCAAAGCCAAACGGCGGAGTAAGGAAGGACGTCTGTAAATTCATCGCCACTAAAATCGCGAACCATACTTGATTAATACCAAGCTCAACCACTACCGCATACACCAGGGGCAGAACGATATAGGAGATTTCAATATAGTCCAGAAAGAAGCCAAGCAGAGTGATTAGCAACATAATTGCGATCAGAAAACCCCATTTTTCGCCGGGAATTGAGAGTAAGAGTTGTTCTACTTGGTGTTCGCCACCCGTATAGGAAAAGCCCATGGAAAAAATCGACGCGCCGAGCAAGACCGCAAACACCATCGCCGTTATTTTTACGGTCTCGTGAGCACTTTCCCACAGCATGGCTAACGAGAATTTACGATACAAAATCGCCAACACAACAGCGCCAACACACCCTAATGCTGATGACTCGGTTGGGGTGGCGATCGCATTGAAAATAGACCCTAAGACGACCAAGATCAGCGCCAACGGAGGCACGACCGCGATCAAGGCATTGATGATGACGCGTCCGTTGGAGTGTTCGGGATTGTGCCTTTCAACCACCGGAGCAGCCTCAGGCTTAATCAGGCAATAGATGAGCACATAAGCGATATAACAGCCGACTAGCACCAGCCCTGGTTTTAAAGCTGCGCGAAACAGGTCTCCGACGGGCACATTCAGCACATCACCAAGAATAATAAGTACGATAGACGGGGGTATTAATTGGCCCAGCGTGCCGGCGGCGGTAATGGTGCCGGTCGCTAATTCGGTCTTATAGCCATGCCGTAACATGACCGGCAATGAAATCAAACCCATCGCGACGACGCTGGCGCCGACAACTCCGGTGGAGGCCGCGAGCAATGCACCGACTAAGATGGTTGAAATTGCGAGACCACCACGCAGTGAACCAAATAGCTGCCCCATCGACTCTAATAGCTGCTCGGCCAATTTGGTGCGTTGCAAGATAATGCCCATAAATATGAACAGCGGCACCGCCATCAACACTTGTCCTTCGCCGTTATCCCCCATATTCGCGTAGATGCGATACGGAATTTGTGCGAGCTGACTGGGCTCGGCGAACAACACCACGAACAATATGCCAATACCGGCAAAGGTAAAGGCCACCGGGTAACCAAACAACAGCAAAAGCAGCGCGACCAAGAAGATAGATATGCCAATCATGTTAGTCGGCCTCTAATTGATTGTCGTCGCGAAATGCGAGCCAGCGTTCGAGCAGCATTGATAGCGCCGCTAATAATAAAAAGAAGAACGACAAGGGAATTACGCCCTTGATTACCCAGCGGTTGAGCAAGCCGCCGGGGTCTTGTGATCTCTCGCCAATGCCGCTACTGACGAGTTGACTAAAAAATTCGCTGACCGACGACGGTTGCACCCCAAGCTGGTACGCGGCTGCTGTAAACTGCCAACCGGCCCAGACCACAACTAAACACGTTGGTATTAGAAATAGCGCCGTGCCAATTAAGTCGATTAAATTTTGAGTTCTTGGAGGCAGCTTTTCGAACAGCAGGTCGACGCGAACATGCGCACCTGACTGCAAAGCATAGGGAATTCCGAGTAAGAACACGGCCGCATAGCAATGCCATGTCAGCTCTTCTAGGCCGATTGATGAATTGCTAAAGGCGTAGCGCGCTAACACGTTATACGCCATCGCCAGCACCAAGAAAATCAGCAACAGGCTGGCGATCGCTCCGAGTAAAGCCATCAGACGATTGACGGCGCGAATGAAAACTCTCATCGCTTAATTAGCAACGGACTCTAGATATGATTGATCGCCAATTTCGGTCCACGCGCGCGCCTTCTTAAGGTAGCTGGCGCGTGAGTCCACTATTTTTTGTGCCATCGGGCTGCGCGCTCGTTCGGCCTCAAGCAAGTCAGCATTGGACTGTTTTAGAGCTGCGATAACCTTGGGCGGGAACTGTTTAACTTGCACGTTCGGGTACTGACTGGAAATCGTGTTCCAATTTTCTGCGTTGGCGGCAAACGTAGACGTCGTCATATTGTAAGAGGTTAAGCGTGCAGCATTAAATAAAATTGACTTTGCCCACTTAGGCAGCTTGGCCATGCTGTCTTTATTAAAGAAATACATTAATTCGGTGCCCGGTTCATGCCAACCGGTGTAATAGTAGGGTGCGACTTTATGAAACCCCATGCGCAAATCCAGGCCTGGGCCTACCCATTCCAACGCGTCAATGGTGCCGCGTTCAAGCGATTGATAGAGTTCGCCCGCCGGTATGTTGGTTGGTACGCCGCCTACGCCCGCGATAACCTTACCGCCAAAGCCGGGTATTCGCATTTTGAGGCCTTTTAGGTCGTCGAGAGAGTTGATTTCCTTGCGGAACCAACCACCCATTTGCATACCAGTATTACCGCCTAACATGACTTCCATGTTGTGCTTGGCATACACCTCGTTCGCCAGTGCTAGGCCGCCACCTTCATAAAACCATGCCTGTTGTTCTTGGGCGGTCATGCTAAATGGCATTGAGGAGAAGAACAAGGCGTCTGGGTCCTTGCCGCCGTAATAATACGATGCAGATTGACCAATATCGTACTGGCCGCTTTTCACGAAGTCGAAAATACCGAACGCAGATTTGTGCTTATTTGTGCTGTCTACGCTTACTTGAATGCGTCCGTCTGACATTTGCTCGACCAACTTGGCGTAGTCTTCGACAGATTCGCCAAAAATTGGATAACCTTTGGGCCAACCGTGTGCCAAGGTGAGCTTGATTGTCTCTTGTTTTGCAACCTGACTGTCGGGCGCATTGGTCGTTTCTTGGTTGGAGCAAGCGCTGAGTAACAGCAGGGCGCAAACTGCGAGTGTGGATCGTCTGGTCATATTTTTCATTCGCTGCCCTAAGCGCCGTTGCGACACTTTTCAATTTGGGCGATGGTTGACCAGTATTGTAGGGCTAGAAAATGTTTAATTCTAGCCTTTGCTCCGCAGAGTAACGAGCGCGAGTGATTTCTTCCGGGTCAAGCTCTAGATTATTTGCAATCAATTCAATGGTTAAGCGCTCATCAATCTTGATTTCTTCATCGGCCGTGGCGATTTCCCAAAAATCGTTTAGCAATTGAGCTCGCTCTTTCGGGCCCCAGTGCTTGCATAATGTTTTACTGAGTTGTGCGATGGCATTGTCATCAATAGACGCACTGCGCGCGATGGAGAGTAGGCTGCCGATCTCTTCTGAGCTTAATGCGTGACGTGACCGTAAAATATCCACCATATGCGCTAGTTCGATTTTGGCGGTATCGCCATCGGAGCGAATAACTGAAAACATCAGCATTGCGGATACTAAATGTAGGTCAATATTACTGCTTTCTTGATCGAATTTTAAATGATTGTCGTTTAATGTCTTTGAGAAAAACATTGTCTGCTCCGTAAGTTTAGTTACCCATTTGTTACTGCCAGAGCAATATTACGAAGTTTGTTGGGGTGACGATATACGACAGATAGACTAGTTGTTGTAGCCGGCTTAACTAAAAAGCCAGTGTTGATCCATTTATTCGATACCGAGTTGCTTCTTTGCGGCTTCCCGAGCGTTGCGAATCTCGGCTTCGTTTAAATACAATAAGCCCGCAACTTTGCGAACTAAATGACGCTCGTGCGGATCAATTTGGTCGTCCGCCAGTGCCAACATCCATAAGTACTCCAGCAGTTTCGCGCGCTTACTATTGCCCCAGTTGTCGCAAATTTCACGGGTAAAACCTTGTAGGCTTGTTGATTCATGCGCGGTTTCCTTCGCAAGCTTAAATAACTCATCGAGTTCCGCCTCGTTGAGCTTGAACTCTCGTCGCAAGATATCACCCATATAAATTAACTCAACTTGGTCCACGCGTCCGTCGGAGCGGATCACCTCGAACATTAACGTGGCTGCGGCTAGCTTCAGTTCTTGCTCGCTAGGCTCCTTTTTGTCTTTGTTGTCTTTGCCTGCTTTGAATAGGGTCTTAAATGAGGTCAGCACAAGTTATGTCCGTAATCTGGTTTATCGGTTGCTTGATAACATTTAGATAATTATCGATTCGAGTCTGGATAAAACGATCAATGAGGTTAAAAATCGAAAACTCTACTTGAAACACTCATTAGCAATACGCATATTATAGGCGTTGTAGAGGTTTAGAGTACTAACTTAGAGGAAAAAATTGTGAGACGTGTTTTATATTTTATAGCCACGAATGCCGCTGTGATGATAGTAATGAGCATTATCATGCTGTTTTTGCCGCCGGAACTGCGCAATCAAAATACCAGTTTTCTTATCATGGCATTATTGTTTGGCTTTGGTGGCTCGATAATTTCGCTACTGATGTCTAAATCAATGGCCAAACGCGGCGCGGGTGTTCATGTTATCGAAGCCCCTCGTAATGAAACTGAGCAATGGTTAATGACGACTGTGGCGCGGCAAGCGCAGCAGGCAGGTATTGGTATGCCGGAGGTTGGTATTTTCGAAACGCCCGAAATGAATGCGTTTGCGACCGGCGCCAATCGAAATAACGCGTTGGTTGCGGTGAGCACGGGCTTGTTACAAAACATGACTCGTGATGAAGCCGAAGCGGTTATGGCGCACGAAATAGCGCACGTTGCCAATGGCGACATGATCACTCTTACGCTGATTCAAGGTGTGGTAAACACCTTTGTTATCATTCTTGCACGGGCATTGGCCATGATGATTGACCGTGACGGGCGCGGCTTTGGCTATTACATTGGCTATATGGTGGGGCAAGTTGTGTTCGGATTCTTGGCGAGTATCATCGTCAGCTTTTTCAGCCGTATGCGCGAATTTAAAGCGGATCAAGGCGGCGCCGAGTTTGCCAGTACACAGAAAATGATCGCAGCGTTAGAACGTTTGAAAACCGGCCAAGCGGGTAACTTGCCCGACCAGCTCGCGGCGTTCGGAATCAATAGTGGCGTGAAGAAGCTTTTCTCAACACACCCTCCCTTGGATGATCGAATTGCGGCGCTTAAGAATAGATAAGGAACATCTAACGTTTGTGCTTAAGGTTAAATAATAGCTATAAGTCGTTGATTTGAAGTTGGTTTTTAAAAGTGGTCGGCCAGATGGCTGACCACTTTTGCGTTCGGCAAAACGATATTAAAAGAAGCCGAATGCGTCAGTTCTGGCGTTCTGCAAACCCTTGCATAAAATCTAAGCTGGTCTGCACACGGATGTTTCTGCGGTGTTGCGCCCAGAGTTCCTTAATCTTATCTTGATTGCAAATTCTCCGATCAACCAAAACTTGCGTGTCCAACTCGCCGACCTTGGCGGGAGAAGGGCATTTGCTGAAAATGGTTTGATGACTGATCAGATCCATAAACGGGCCAGATTTACTGGTTGGCATGATGAAAATTAATTGCAGGCCTAACTCGTTGGTTAAATAGTGAATGACCTCGCGCGAACGCGCTTCGTCCATCTTAGAGAACGCCTCGTCTACAAGCACCATGCGGCAATGAGTACTGCCTTGGTTAAATTTAAACGCAGAGGTAACCGCCGCTGAGCGAATAATGTAGGCCGGCGTTTCCAATTGACCGCCTGACCCTGTTCCGTACTGGCTTAAGGCAATCGGTTCTTTGCCTTTCGGGGTTTTGTAGATTTCATAAGCCCGATAGTGTCGATAGTCGCTCAGGCGTTTTAGCTCTCTGAGCGCTGTCTGCTCGTCATTGTCGAGCAGCATAGACAATAATTTATCACGCACTTGAGTCGACTTTTGGCTTAAGTCGGCCTCAAACAAGCTACTGCCATCACCCAGGCCTGGCAAATTGATGACGTCTTTAAAAAAACGTTGATACTCTTGAAATTCGGGCACCCATGAGTAGCCAAAGTGATAGCGCTCTTGGTCCGTGCCAAACAGGTGCGATTCTAGCTCTTTATTCAGTTCGTCTAGAATGCGCTTGCCATCATTAATCGATTGGTAAATCGAATGGCAAAGGTTCGTTACAAATGCGGTATTAAAACTGTCTTTCAAATCTGAAAGCTTCTCATGCTTACCCACTAACACATTGTTTTTTAAACGATTAGTGATCGATTTCGATTCTCTCAGCACAATAGTGATGCGCTTAAACCACTCCGTGTTGTGGGCCATTGAACCGTCAGTGCCGGTGTCTACCATATAGAGAATACTGTCCTCTTTTCGGCATACTTGATTGTGCTGTAACACCGATTTGTCTAAGGCGCGTTCGAGCACGGTGCATTGTTGCTCATATTCCTCGAGTTCGCTAATAAAGTCATCTTTAGCGTCGCTGGCTTTGGCGTGTTGCAGTGCGGCTTTCTCGGCCTCTTCTAGGGCTTGATCCGCCGCAAACTCTTGATAATGAGTGTTAATCGACTCGAGTAGGGCCTCGGATTGCTCTTGCCGGGCCTGTAATTTGTCGTTTGCATTGCTGAAATCAAGTGCTCGTTGTGTCAAGGCACTCGCTTCGCTCTCAAGCCGACCTAAATTGGTTTGCAGTTCCTTAGCTTGCTCTTCGGCTTCGCTAAGTTCGTCGCGTTTCGCGTTTAGTTCTTGCTCTAGATTCTTATGGTCGCCTAGATCAAGCGTGCCTAGGCGCGTATTGTCGGCTTCGATCGCACGATAGAGCTCTAACATCGCCCGCACCACCTCAGATAAGTTGACCGCACGAATTTTATCAATGGTTGTCAGTGCGGCTAGGGCACTTTCAAACGCACGTTCGGCTCTGAACATTGAGGTTTGCAAGTCTTCAAGTTGTGCCTGTTTTGCGTGCAAGGCACGCTCGCGGGCGCCGCGGCCAAACACCAAGTCTGATTCCTCGATATCACAACGAAACATGCTGTAGCCGCCAGACCCTAATCCGTCTGGGGTGATGCCGCGGGCGGTGTCGCGCAGTGCATTTTCATCGGCCACTCGCAGCACGTTGCCATACGCTCCTTTGATGTAATACTCGGCGATTTTGTGCTCAAACGCCATTACCTCGATAATCGAGTCCCGTGCCAGCGATAGACGGCTTGCATCGCGCTGTGCCTTCCAGCCCTGAATTACCTTAGCGCCGTTACGACGCCCCGGCATATTGCGCACAATACGCGCGGCTTCAGCTTCGTAGTCAGGATCAACCAATATGCAGAATCGGCTACCCCCTAGATAGCCTTCAATCGCCATTTGCCAGCTCGGTTCTGTAATGCTAATAAAGTCGCACAACACGCTTGGACGGGCTTGAGGACACTGTTGAGCAACGGCCTTTAGTGCCGCTTCAATAAATGGCGGATAGCTTACCGTTTGGTTTTCTAAACGGTGAACCTCACGTTTTTTGGCATGAGCCTGTTCTTTTAAACGGGCAAGCTTTTGCCGCCGCTGGTTTGTGATGTCCAACACGGAATCACGCAAACTAACGCCGCCACCTGAGACATCATGCAAGCGCGACGCCAGCGCTTGATGCGATTTTTCGAATTCGATCAGCCTATCCAGCTTACTTTCTAGGTTTGCAATGCCAACCAAGTCTTGCGTAAGTAGGGTTTGCATATTGATGCCGGTGTCGGCATTGGCATCACTTACAGCGTTCAATTCAAGCGTGAACGCTTTGCGTTCCAAGGCGGGTACTTCGGCGGCGAGCCCGGCTTCAGCGATTTGAGCTTTTAACTCTTTAGCGCGTGCCTTGTTTGTATTAAGTTGTTGATCTTGCTCGAGTAATGGCCGAGCTTGTTGCGTGAGGCGGGCGCTGTTTTGCTCAATTTTTTGCTCGAGCTGATCTTTGTCTTTTAGTGCTGGAATACCTTGGCGCTGGGCTTCTAATTCAACTAATTGTGCGTGAAGAGAGCCGCGTTTGTCGCTGATATTGTTGAGCTTCGCTTGCGCTTCTTTTTGCTCAAGGTTGTTCTCACTTTGCTTAGTTTTTGCGTCAAGGTAGTCGCGTTGCTTTACCCAAGACTGACGCACTAGCTCTCGGTATTCACACAGCTTCCAATTAAGCCATTGCTCAATATAGCGCTTTGACAAGCCCTCGGTCTGATCCAAATTGCTGATCACGTCGGTAATCTGACGGGTTTCGGATTCCATGCTGTGAATTGTCTTCATTAGCTCGGATACTTGTTTAATATCTTCGCTTAAATCTCGCGGTTCTAAGATTTCTCTGGCGACAAACTCATTAATGCTCTTTACTGGCTTATAGGCCATGAAATTAGAAAACGTTTTGGCTGCGTGTTGCGCTTCTCGTTTGGAAACCGAGCCTTTTTGACCGCGTAACGCGCCGTATAAGCGGTTTAAATATAAGCCTTTTTTGTCGTATATCTCTACGCTGCCTTTGCCATAGGCGTTAGTTAATTCGTGACCCAATTCGTCTAGCTTGATGACAGTCTTGTCTTTGACGAAGCGGTCGATGCCAAGCTCTTCGTCATTTACAATGTAAAAGCAAAGCTGTCGTTGTCGCGCTTGGCGTAGCTTGCCGCTGGTTTCGATCGCGGCTCGTACCGCCATGATTGCCGTGAAACGTGTTCCTGGTTCGCCCTTGGTGGGGTGAAAGACGCCGATAATATAGCCGTCAGTCGGATTAGTACGGGCATAGCTGCCATCGTCACAGCCTAAAACGTAAGAGGCGAGGGTGCGCACTTGCTTGCCGCCGCGGCCGCGCTGCGTCGTCTCGTCTTGTCCGGGATTATAATTAAAGAGGTTTTCATAGGATGCCGTCATCAGTGACTGCAAGGCATCGGCTGCGGTGGTTTTGCCTGAGCCATTGCCTCCCGAAAATAAATTTACCGGACCAAAATCAAACTCAAGGTTCGGAATGTTACCCCAATTTACAAGGATTGCTTTTTTACAATACATAGTTATCGACTAGACCTAGTGTTTGGGAGTTAGCGCCGCGTTGGTCGTTGTTTCTAAACGCGTATTCTCGTCGAGATCTGCCGCGCTTGGGTAGAGTTGATCAAGCATTTCCTGACTTACAAAGCTAGTAATGCTGGGCTCCACTCGCAACCAACTGTCTTGACTGTTCTCAATGCTAAGTTCGGACTCGTTGGTGTATTTAATCAAGCGCAGTTGGCGTAGCTGACGAAAGATCGCTTGGCGTTCAGTCTGCGACTCAGGTAAGGACTGTTTAAGTAAATTCTTCATCGTAATAACGAGTTCTTCAAGTGGCAGTAAGACATGGCCCAGCTCATCGACCTTGCCCTCACGCAACGCCTTTTCATACTCAACCCGCAACACGAGAATTACGGCGATAGCGGCCGGTGAAGGTTTGGTTCTAAAGCCTGATTGAAACGGCGAATCCTGTGCTTTATCGTCATCAGCGATGCCTGGCACTACCGACGCGGGTGGAAAGATCCGAACAAATTGGAATTGCGCATCGTGCAGAACCACTAAATGCAATGGTGCGAGGTAGTCTTCTAATAGATCGGCGCATTGCAGGTAGCGGTCGTAAAGGTTCGCTTCAATTTGGCTCTCATGACGACTAACCACGCCATAGTCGAGCAGGCGTATCAGCAGTTCGGAGAATGCGCTTGCGCTGAGACCAAGCGCATCGAGCTTGGTCTCGAGTAATTCGCTTAGTCGTTCCATAGGTAGATGTTGGTTTTGCTTATCGTCATTGTCATTAGTTTTTTGTTTGCCCGTCGGGGTGATTATTAATCAATTCAATTTCATGCTCATCAAAGCGTTCATAGTATTCATTACTCGCGGTTTGCTGGCCCTTACGGCGTACCTGGAATCGCAGCTCAGAACTCAAGTTGTTTATGCCACCCACTTCAATCGCGTGGGCCATGGCCAGTAGGTCATCGGCATTTTCAATAGGCAGATCACTGGTCGTAAGCTTTCGCGACTGCTTAAGTGTTTGCAGTACATAGTCCTTAACGCCTTGGCTATTCATTACAAACGCTTGGTCTAACAACTGCTGAACCAATAGCTCGCACTGCGCATCTTGGTCGGGTGTTTGAATTGTGGCGACTTGGCTATCGACCACGTCTTGCGCTTTGCGCTCAGCGAGCTTGATTTGTTGCGGGTCGATCAGACGCAGCTTAAACACCGGTATGGCGTTCGCGGCATTCTCAATGCGTTGGGCGTACGCTGCCGGGTCAAGGTCTGCAAGTTCTCGACACACTTCAACTAAATCACTGTCTTGTTGCGTATTTAAGTAGCTGAGCTGACGAATAATAATGTCGGCGCGTTTAGTGAAACCATGTAAGGCGCGACGTAAAGAGGGCAGCATAACGTCAGCCGCGTTGTGCATGCGGCGTTCGATCGTATCCAAAATATAGTAGAGGTAGGATTGATGCGCTTCGCACAAATCCGGTACGGTGCGGCGCAGCTCAGCCTCTGCATCACGTTTAAATTCATCATTTTTACGTCGTATCGAGCGGATGCGTTTGTCGATGTGGTCGCGATGCTTTTCAACGCTGTCAGCCGATAAGCGCACTTGAATATCAGGTTGAAAGCGTTTTTCCATAAAATCAAAGAATTGTTCTGCAGCCTGTTGTATTAACTGCCTTGATTCCATTTCTTGCACTAGCGCACGTTTCTTCTCCTCAAGCTCTGCGATCACGTCGGTGAAGTCGGTGACAATGCGCTCGGAGTAATCAAAGGCATCGAGCAAATCGTAAATTTCCCCGCGACTGGCAAACGCGTCCAGTGCGTTAAGGGTATTTCGAGTATTGCGATGACGAGTGCGCACGCGGGCACTGTCGGCTTCGATCAGCGCGTGCGAGAAAATACGACCAAGGCGACTGAAAGGGTAGCTTGACTGTAAGGTCGCCGTGTCTACTTGCCTATCGATCCAGCCGAAATCAAGCAGCTGTTTAAGCACCCAATTTGCATGTTCGCGAGGGGTTTTGAAGCGTTCTTCGATGGGGGCGTCTTCGTCTGTATCAACATCAAAGGAAACGTCACCGAGTTGAATTAACGCCTCTTCGATAATCTCAATCAGCTGTTCACGGGTTAGCGACTGTCCATAGTCGGCTGACGCGCCATACTGACGGCGATAGAGTAGGCACAAGCTGCTGCGCACGTGCTCGCGATACTTGCCTGTGAGCGGTTTAAAAAAGTGAACTCTAGCGTCAGAAAAAAACATAAGCGCTGAGTATAGGCGGCGGCGGCGCGAGACTCCAGTGGTCTTTGAGTGCGCGCCGAATGTTGGACTAATGTACTAAGAAATGCTCTAAATAATAACTTAAATTACAGTCTTTTTTTGCGTTATGAATATTTTATAAGTCATTGAATTTAAATGAATTTATAGAGAATTTAACGAGAAGGTTTATCGCCCTCAATTAATCGCGACTTTGTCAAAATCAGCAACCAAAGAATCACGAATCACCGGGGCGACTTCAAGGCCCTCAACACGGTAGCCAGGGTGCTCGATTCCAGCGAACATCTTGGCGCCATTTTTCAACGCCGCGATCATCGTCGGAGTAAATTCGTAGCGAAAGAAGTGCACTGTCGACGTGCGCGAGCCGTCATCGCGCGATAAGTCTTCATTCGCTATCGGGTAAACCTTGTCGCAATCGTGTGCTTGCAACCAAACCTTGTTCTCAATCCCACGAAGCTCGACGGTCATCGCGGTGCGTTCTTCGATGTCTGGGAATTCCAGCATGAAAGTTGCTTTAAGATTACGGCCGTCCGGAATTAACGGATTGTAGGCCTCTAATTCTTCTTCGATACCAGCTGCGTCAAAGGTCTTCTCGACTCGTAAAACCTCTTGAACCTGATATTGAATGGTTTTGATATTTTCGAAGTAAAGTCGTGCGTTATCGCCCAAGGGTAGCTGCCGAGTTTTCTTGTATTGCATAATTTCGGCTCGAAACTCTGGGCGTCTTTCAGAGTAGGTTTCAAGTGACATTAGGCTTTCGCGCGTTAGTTTATTCATGGGTTTTGCTTCCGCTATAGGCTGTATGCTCTGCGCAGCAGAGTCATTGGATGTTCGTTACTTTTAATTGCATCACCCGCCAGTTTAGCGATATGAGCATTGGCCATCGGGCAATCGCTGGTGAAATGGTTGGCGGCTTGTTCAGTCACCTTGCGCACCACCGGCCGCGCTATTTTAACCGATTTATCGTACGTCTCTTGCTTGACCGCATACGTGCCATCATGACCTGAGCAACGTTCGATGGATAAGACTTGGGTGCCGGGCACCAGGCTTAATAAATCTTTGGTTTTACCACCAATTTTTTGCACCCGTTGATGACAGGCAACTTGATAAGATATGTCGCCAAGCTCTTGTTTAAAGTCGGTTTTTAGCTCGCCACCTTTATGCCGAATCATCAAATACTCGAACGGATCAAAAAATGCGTTTCGCACCTTTATAACGTCTTTGTTATCAGGAAACATCAGGGGCAGCTCTTGCTTATACATCAACACGCAAGAAGGGATTGGTGCAACTAAGTCATAGCCTTCGTCGACCAATTTGGCTAAGACGGGGATATTGTATTGCATGCTTTGTTCGACCGAATCTAGGTCGCCAAGCTCAAATTTGGGCATGCCGCAGCAGCGTTCTTTGGGTACCAATTTAATTTCAACCTCGTTATGTTGAAATACCTTTAGGAAATCAGCGCCTAGGTCTGGTGTGTTGTAGTTTCCGTAACACGTCGCGTACAACGCGACCTTGCCTGTTGTGCGGCCTACTGGCTTAGCCGTGATGCTTACCTGCGCCAAGCCTTTAGTTAACTTAGCAACATTTTTCGTATGATATTTGGGCACCGGTGCGTCGCGATGCACCCCGAAGCCTTTCTCAAACACCGACCGAAAGGTTTTGTTTTCTAAGAGCGCGTTACCCGCTTGGTTGATGACCGGAATTTTCATCAACTTGTTCATCGCGTCAGTATTGGTCAGCGTTTTATTGCGGAAGCTGGTGCCATTTTCTTTAAAGTCTTGGGCCTTGGCGCGCAGCATTAAGTGCGGGAAATCAACATTCCACTCATGCGGTGGAACATAGGGGCACTTAGTGAGGTAGCAAAGATCACATAGGTAGCACTGATCAACCACTTTCTTGTAGTCGGTTTTTGCGACACCGTCAACTTCCATCGTTTCGGATTCATCGACCAAATCAAAGAGAGTAGGAAAGGCATCACACAAACTCACGCAGCGTCGACAGCCGTGGCAAATATCGTAGACGCGTTCAAGTTCGGCCTCTAGATCAGATTTGTCCCAAAATAAATCATTCTTCCAATCTACAGGGTGCCGGGTAGGGGCTTCTAAGCTGCCTTCTCTCATGAACGTTATCTGTGTAATTAGCGGGTTAGGGTATCGAAATGCGGGTGAGGGACATATAGGCATAGCGTCGCTAAAAAAGCCGGGGCGTGTGTGCCTCGGCTTTTTTAGCCAAAACGGCTATGTGTTAGTCGTCTAAGGTGTCGAACGTTTTTTGGAACTTGTTGGCGTGCGAACGCTCTGCTTTCGCTAGCGTCTCAAACCAATCAGCAATCTCGTCAAAGCCTTCGTCACGTGCGTCTTTGGCCATGCCTGGATACATGTCGGTGTACTCGTGCGTTTCACCAGCGATAGCGGACTTCAAGTTGTCAGATGTGCTGCCAATTGGAAGGCCCGTCGCTGGGTCCCCCACTTCTTCTAGATACTCTAAATGACCATGTGCGTGGCCTGTTTCGCCTTCCGCCGTTGAGCGAAATACAGCCGCTACATCGTTGTAGCCTTCTACATCGGCTTTGGCAGCAAAATATAAATAGCGGCGATTAGCTTGGGATTCGCCAGCGAAAGCATCTTTCAACGCTTGCTCAGTTTTTGAACCTTTTAAAGACATGTATGTCCTCCGGTGAATATATAAGGGTTTTAAATTTAACGTTAAACTACTTCGCTAGATGCGCCGCAACCCTTGATACTGATATTTGTGACCCTTATCAGTAATGCGTGGGCTTAATCTCTCAAAGTTAGGTGAATGATATTAAATCCACTACAATCAATCCAATTAATTATTTATGTAAACCTAATCTGTTTTTTAGATCATGCACCTGCCCACCGTAAAACAACTTAGATATTTGAGTGAGCTTGCTGAGCAGCGACATTTCGGACGAGCAGCGCAAGCTTGCTTTGTCTCGCAATCAGCCCTCAGTACCGCGATTAACGAGTTAGAACAAAACCTGGGCGTGTCCCTGTTTGAGCGCGGCCCAACCCTATTACTGACACCGATCGGCGAGCGTTTAGTTGGCGAAGCGCGAGAAGTGCTGAACCAGCTCGATAATTTTTTAGAGCACGCTAAGCAGGCGCAAGGTAACTTTCAAAGTGATTTGCGCTTAGGCGTTATTCCGACGATTGCGCCGTTTTTATTGCCCAAGATAATTAAAGGCATCCAACATCAATATGGTGGCAATAAGCTCTATATTCGTGAAGATTTGAGCCCGAACTTAGTAGATATGCTAACCAAGGGGCAGCTTGACGTACTTTTGTTCGCCTTGCCGTATGATACCGGGAGTTTACATGCACAGCCGCTATTCAAAGACGAATTGGTGTTGTGCTTACCCAAAGATCATCGGCTAACTGAAAAATTGGCAGTGTCAATCGCAGATTTGAAGCAACAAGATATTTTATTGCTCGAAGACGGTCATTGTTTACGCGATCAGTCGTTGAAAGCGTGTAATTTGGAACCAAATAACTTGAGTATCCCGTATCAGGCTACAAGCTTAAATACGCTAGTACAAATGGTGGTGAATAATATCGGTATTGCGCTGTTACCTGAGATGGCGGTTAAAGCCAATATCACGCACGACACCGACGCCGAAATACGGCGCATCGAAACGAAACGAGATATGAGCCGAACAATCGCGTTGGTGTGGCGTAAAAACTCACCCAGAGCGGATGAATTTGGCGAATTAGGAGAGTTGATAAGCTCGCTTAAACACTGAACCAAAACCCATAACACAACACCCTTGAACGGTCTTAAGAGGCTAATGCAAAATCCATCTGATACCCCGATCACCCGTTTTTTACGCTTAGAGTCCGCTGGCGGTCTGATATTGATGTTCACCGCAACCTTGGCAATCATCATCGCCAACACGCCGCTCGCGGTGTACTACAATTTGCTGCTCGACACGCCGGTTGAGGTGCGGATAGGCGGGTTGGAGATAGCCAAACCACTGTTGCTTTGGATCAATGACGGGCTGATGGCCATTTTCTTTTTCTTAGTTGGCCTAGAGCTCAAGCGAGAAATGGTTGATGGCGAGTTGTCTGACCCAAAGAATATTATCCTGCCCGGCATCGGGGCGGTTGGCGGCATGGTGGTACCGGCGGCGATCTATCTTGCGTTTAACGTAAATGACCCGCAAGCAGTCGACGGCTGGGCGATTCCTGCCGCCACCGATATTGCATTTGCGCTGGGTGTACTTGCTTTGCTCGGTTCGCGTGTGCCGCTTACCTTGAAAGTCTTTCTAACGTCTCTCGCAATTTTCGATGATATTGGCGCAATTGTCATTATCGCCTTGTTCTATACCTCCAAGATTTCGATCACGGCCTTGGTGTTCGCGCTTGTGTGCATTCCACTATTGTACTTTATGAACCGCCGAGGGGTAGCTTCTCGAAGCCCCTACATTCTGATTGGAGTATTGGTTTGGATCGGGCTACTGAAATCGGGCGTGCACGCCACCTTGGCTGGAGTTTTGCTAGCGCTTTTCATTCCGATGAAGGATAAAGACAATCCAGATGTTTCCCCGCTCAAAAGTCTAGAGCATGACCTACATTCGGTGGTTGCGTTTTTCGTGCTACCAGTATTCGCATTTGCCAACGCAGGCATCAGCTTAATTGGTATTACGCCCGACGTCATGTTGCACGACGTCTCGGTCGGCGTGGCCCTGGGTCTGTTCCTAGGCAAACCCATCGGTATTTTTGGCTTATGTAGTCTGGCGGTGGTGCTAGGCTGGGTGAAGCTGCCAAAAAACATGGACATGAAGGCGCTATTTGGAGTAAGCGCCTTATGCGGTATCGGCTTCACAATGAGTTTGTTCGTGGGCTCGCTGGCGTTTGAAGAGACTGGTGTGAACTTATTGTTCGATGAGCGCTTAGGTATTATTGGCGGCTCACTCGCGTCTGGTTTATTGGGTTACTTAGTGTTGGCCAAGTATCTTCCGAAAGTCGACAAAACTGGCTAGCATTAAGCAGCGGCCATTGGCCCTGCTTAATGCTTATCTGAGCGAATGCTTGCGTGAACTAAAGAGCTTGGCGCGTACGGTCTTTCGATAATCTTTAGGTGTCGTTGACGAGAGTTGTTTGAAGAGCTTAGTAAAGTAGCTTACGTCAACATAGCCGACTCGATACGCAATCTCACTAATACTAAGATTGCTGTTCTGCAATAGTTCTCGTGCCTCGTTAAAACGCTGACGCTGTAGATATTGCAGAGGACTCATATTCGTCGCATTGCGAAAACGACGGCTAAAGTTACGCGTGCTCATGCCAAAAATATGCGCTAATTGTTGCATCGAAATTTCGGTTTTACTCAAGTTATTCTGCATCCACAATTGGCTTTGTAGAATTAATTCGTCAGGGTGATTGGTGTTTTCTTTTTGGGTGAAGCTCAAGCGGTCAAACGGCTGGCGTACTTCGTGCGAGAAGTGGCGCGCTAAATGGTCGGATATTGCCTTGCTGAAGACGCGATGAATGTGATGTAACGTAAGGTCCGTTTGTGCATTAATGCTCGCGGCACAAAAAAGTCGTCCGGCGCTGGTTATAAAGTGCTGACGCTTTAGCTCAACCGTTGGAAAGTCCTCCGCGAAATTGTCGAAATGGTGCCAATGAGTAGTGGCAGGGCGATTATTGAGTAAACCGGTTTCGGCGATGAACCGCACGCCCGTGCCCGTGCCATTTAGTATTGCCCCGTGTTCGTACTGCCATCTAAGCCATTCGACAATTTCTGGGTTTCTCTTAACCACCGGTTTAGGGTTTCTCCATAATGCCGGCACGTAAACAATATCGAATATTGAGTCACTCACGACTTCGTCAGGCATTAAGGACAAACCAGAATTCATCTCTAAGCGGCTATTGGCGCGCGCTACTTTCACCAAATTTGCCTGCAAGGCACTGCGACCATCGCGCATCTTGGCGACTTCATTCGCGGCAAAAAAGAGCTCAAACGCATTGCTCATACTGGTTGAAAGCATATTTGGAATAATTAGAAATGCGATTTTCATGAGCAACTCACAACAAGAAAGGTCAATTTTATGGCTTTAATGCCATATATTATGGCTTATTTGAAATATAAATTAAGTGGCTGCAACCATATACTTCTATTTATATCGTATTTTTTCCCCCGCCTAACAGAGAGCTTATAACTAGATGAATCGTTTGCCTGTAATTGTCGGTTTCGGTGGCTATAACGCAGCCGGACGCAGCTCCTTTCACCACGCATACCGCCGCACCGTATTGGGCAGCCTTGACGATACAAAGAGAATCAGCACTGTTTTATCGTTGGCCACGATGATGAAACTGGTCGAGTTCCGTGATGGTGCTTATATCGACAGCGACGAAGTTTCGATGACAGCGTCGCAGGTAGCCGACAAGTATCAAGCTGTTGTTGAACAGAACTCATTGGTTCGCCGCGTTAACTCGGAGCAGTTTAACGCGGATAAGGTTTCGTCCATTCGAGATATAGAGCTAAACAGTGTTGAAGAATCAAGCTTTTTGGTTAAGCGGCGCGATCTGCCAAACCCCATTCCAGACAATTGGAAAGTCGAGACCGTGGACGATAAGGCGGTAAAAATAACCATCACTGGTGACATCTCGATAAAAATGGAAACCTTTCGTAAATTTGATGTGCAATCAGCGGGCGTCTTGCCGACTGGGTTTGTGCCGGCTAATCACTATAATGCACGTTTTCACCCTAAAGGTTTACAGCTCACCGTCTTGGGTGCATCTGATGCGATCAATTCAATGGGCATTCCTTGGAACGAAGTCACCCAGAAGGTTCGCCCAGATGAAATTGCCGTATTCGCGGCGAGCGCGCTGGGGCAAACCGACGAACACGGCACAACCGGTTACGCACAAGCACGTTTGAAGTCGGGCCGCCCAACATCAAAACAGATGCCGCTCAGTCTAAACTCGATGCCGGCCGATTTTGTTAACGCGTATCTGCTCGGCAGTGTTGGCACCACTGGCGCTGCCGCCGGGGCGTGTGCGACCTTTTTATATAACCTCCGACTGGCCGTTGATGACATTAGTGCTGGCAGGCATAGGGTTGTTGTTTGTGGCTCTGGTGAAGCACCGGTGACGCCGGAAGTGATGGAAGGTTTTGCCGCGATGAGCGCGCTCGGAACCGATGATCGATTGGCTAAGCTCGATGCTGCAGATGAATGCGATCATCGCCGCGCATCGAGACCATTTGGCGAAAGTGCCGGCTTTACAATGGGGGAGTCTGGGCAGTTTTTCGTATTGATGGACGACGAATTGGCGCTCGAGCTGGGCGCTGAAATATACGCCGCAGTGCCTAACGTATTTGTGAACGCCGACGGTTTTAAAAAATCCATATCATCGCCCGGCGCCGGCAACTATGTGACCATGTCTAAAGCCGTTGCCAGTGCACGCGCGATTGTCGGTGATGACGCGATTAAACATCGGTCTTTCGTTCAAGCACATGGCTCGAGCACCCCGCAAAATAGGGTTACGGAATCGATAATTTTTGATCGAGTTGCTGCAGGGTTTGGTATTGAGAATTGGCCGGTAACCGCGGTTAAAACCTTCGTCGGCCATTCCTTAGGGCCTGCGAGCGGCGATCAATTAGCCAACACACTGGGTGTTTTCGCGGATCAAATCTTGCCCGGAATTAAAACGGTAGAAAAAGTAGCCGCTGACGTCGCCGATCAACGATTAGACATTATTCTTAAGGATCGGCCAGCACAGATGGATGTCGCGTTTTTGAACTCTAAAGGCTTTGGCGGCAACAACGCCACCGCGACCATATTTTCGCCAAGCGTAGCCGAAAGTATGTTACTACAACGCTATGGCGATGAAGCCTGGGCTGAGTATGTTACTAAACGCGAAAAGGTCCGCCAGACAGCCGACGATTATGATCGTCAAGCGTGCAACGGTGAGCTGAACGTTATCTATAATTTTGGCACCGGAATTATAGAGGATCACGAAATTGCGATTAGCGATTCAGAAATTACGGTTGATGGCTTTGCGCAAAGTATTAATTTGACGTTTGATAACCCATTTGCTGACATGATCGATCCATCCTAATTCAATTCAGAAAAGAAAAATGCAGAGCAGTCTAGAGGCACTAAAATTTCGCGAGGCCTTGCCCAAAGATCTTGCGTTCAATGGACAACACGCGAGTCTAGAGCCATTGCAGTTGCCGCATATAGTCGACCTTAACAACGCGGCCTCCGACGGTGAGTTGTGGAACCTGAAAGTAACGTCGGTGCCAGACAAACTCGGTATGACTGCCTACGTCAAGAAGGCATTGGAGAACCGAGAAGAGGGCAGCGAGTTACCATTTGTGATTCGCCGCGCCTCAGATCAAAAAATCGTTGGTAGCACGCGCTACTACTTTATCAACTCGAGCAATCGCAATCTCTCTATTGGCTATACTTGGTATTCCGCTTCAGCACAGCGGACCCTGATAAACACTGAGTGCAAACACATGTTACTGCAGCACGCCTTTGAACAAGCGGGCGCGATCAGTGTTCAATGGCATACTCATCACGAGAATACGCGTTCGCAAGCGGCAATCAAACGCTTGGGGGCAAAGTTTGAAGGAATTTTACGCAATGCCCAAATTCTGCCGGACGGTCGAATCAGGCACACACATTGCTTTTCCATGCTGGACGAGGAGTGGCCTGCATCAAAAGCTTTCTTAGAAGACCGCTTAACGCACTATGGTTAGCTGCCAACGCACTGTGACCCTAATGCGTGACTTTTAACGCGTCGCAAACTGGTAACGCGTCGCGAGCTGGCAAGCTTAACTAAAACCTTGATCTACAAAGGCGTTCAAGTGCTGGCAACGATTGGTCCGCATCAAAAACGCCTAGTTTAGAGCTCGCTACTCGCTAGCCCTCGTTCTTGTCGAGTAGCTTTTGGATGTCTACAGCACGTCGCTGCAGTTCAAGCTCTTGACGGCGCAGGTCCAACTTTTCTTGCTCGATTTTAATGAGCTGCTCTTCAATGGAAATTTTCTTTTTCAAAGGCGCGGCCGCCGCTTGTCGGTCGCGCTCATTTTGTGCTCGAACACGTTCTTGCTGTGCTTGGCGCCGCTGCGCTGCCGCGCTGTCTTGTTCGGCTTTAGTGGCGCGCGCTTGGGCAACAGCGGCCGCTTTCTCGGCTTTAATTTTGTCGTCTATTGCTGCTAACGCTGAAGTGTACTCTGCGCCACATACTTTATTAGCCGCATCGTCTTTATCTGTGTCGCAAAAACCGGGCAAGTCCTTGCCGCACCATTCATTGCCATCCGTCTTGCGTTGAATTGTGCGTGTGCCGTCAGTTTGCTTACAACTAACTTCAGCCACCCAATAGGCTTCGTCTTTGTCGTATTGCGCGAAATTTTCAGGCGCAATACTCGCAACTTCGGCTTGCGCCGTGCTCGTTAAAGCAACTGTCGCAATAACCGTCATCACTGTTTTAATCATTCTGCTCATTGGTCAGTTTCCCCTGTAAAACTCATTTTAAAATCACATTTCTTCATCTTGGCCGACAACGCCCACTCATAAAGTATTCGTTACTGCGGCTCGTTGTCGTTCTTTTTCGGCCTGTTTTTCACTTCTATTCAGGTCAGCCGCCACACGGCTTTGGGTGCCGATGTGTGACTCGCCACGCTGCTTCGCCAACTGAACTTGTTTTTCACGCTCACTAAACCGAAGCTTTTGTTCTTCGCTAAGAGTGGCGTAGCATCGCGGGCAGCTAACGCCAGGCACATATTGCTCTGATAGCTTGTGTGCCTCGGTAATAGGATGGCGACACGCGTGGCATTGATCGTACCGGCCTTTTTCTAGGTCATGATTTACCGCAACCCGATCGTCAAACACAAAGCATTCTCCATCCCAAAGCGAGTCTTGCGCATCGATTGTTTCAAGATACTTCAATACACCACCTTTAAGATGATACACCTCATCGAACCCCTTTTCTTTCATATACGCCGACGCTTTCTCACAACGAATGCCACCGGTGCAAAACATGGCAATTTTCTTGTGCTTTTCTGGGTCGAGATGTTGCTCAATATAGCTCGGAAACTCTCTGAAATTTTCAGTATTTGGGTTAATAGCGTTCTTAAATGTGCCGATATTTACTTCGTAGTCATTGCGAGTGTCGATCAATAAAGTTTCGGAATCTTCAATTAATGCGTTCCACTCAGTTGGATCAACATAGGTGCCGACTGTTTTGTTGGGGTCGATACCCTCAATACCCATTGTAACAATCTCTTTTTTTAGCTTTACCTTGGTGCGATGAAAGGGCGGACGCGCATGAAAAGACAGCTTGTAATCAATACCAACAAACCGAGCATCGCCTTGCAGCCACGTTAAGAACTCGTTGAGCTCTGTTAGAGTACCGGAGATGGTTCCGTTGATGCCTTCTTCGGCAAGCAGTAAAGTCCCACGCAAATTGCGCTCAAGCAATTGCGTAAGCACAGCCGGTTTTAGATCTTGATAGTCAGGCAAAGTGACAAATTTATACAGCGCAGCAACAGCGTATTCGCCATTGCTTGGCCTGTTCTTTGAACTTTGCTGATCGCTTGGGTTTAAATCAGTCATTGTCGTTAGCAACTCCAGAGCGTAAGTCTGGCGCAAATCGATTAAATATTTTGAGTATTATCCAATAGGTGGCGCTTATAAACAAGCTGACAAACTGTCAGGTTTTTACAAAAAACTCATTTTTGATGGGCGGTTTAGCAACGCGAGCGTGTTATCGCTAAAAAACGCACTACCATCCTTGTTGCCAACTCGCGCTTTTGATCAGCCATTGTTGGTTTTCTTGTGCCAGCACGAGCGAAAATTTGATCGTGTCGGCACGTAGACGGTTCGCTTGTTGGTTCAGGTCAACGTCACGCCCGGCCATCGCCACCGACAGTTCAACGGCGGCGATACCATCGGTAATGTCCAGCGAGCGAATGACGCTGAAGATGTTAATGTTCTGACGAGCGATGAACTGCATTTGTGTGTAGCGTTGAATGTCGTCTTTACCATTGCCATTGTGATCACGATAGGCATCACTTACGTGTTCCATCATGCCCGACAGCGAACGCTCTTCTGCAGCTAGCTCAATTTGCTCAAGCACAGCTTTTACTTGTTGTTCGGGGCTAAGAGGCGCATCGCTTGAGCACGCGGTTAGCAGCGCGATCAGAAAGCAACAAATGAAAGACGTCAAAGGCTTGTAGACACACATAGATAAATACTTAGATGTAATTGTTTTGCTTGAGCTTCACCGTATACTAGCCTCGATGAATTATTTGAGCCATTTATTTTTCTCACAGCGCACGCCAATGTCGTTTACCGGCAACCTAATGGGCGATTTCAAGCCAACGCCTGAGCTGCGTTCAGCGCTGCCAAAAGAAATTCTGCTCGGCATTGATAATCATAAACTAGTAGACAGAGCAACCGACGGCTTCGCGCAAGTGAACGCGCTTAAGCCTTTATTCAGCGTTGCCCGCCGACGTTTCGCTGGGGTAATCACTGATATCGCGTTTGATTACTTTCTAATCAAACATTGGTCGCGCTTTGCCGAGGTTGAAATGCAGGTTTTTATGCACGATTGCTATCAGGGTTTGGCGGAGTGTCGTGCGTATATGCCGCCTAGA
>CALIVT010000012.1 GCA_938048185.1 uncultured Arenicella sp. | reverse complement strand
GCGTTTGGTCTAGCCAGAAGTTAGGCCAAAAGCGCCTGATAAACTTTGTCTAGTTGGCTCTGGGTGACGCCCCAGCTGTAATGTTCCTTAAAATGAGCGAAGTTCCTTTCGGCCATTTGCGCTCTGAGTTCAGTCTTCTCGCTAAGCTCGTCAAGCAGTTCAACGATTTCTGCAGGCGAGTTAGCTAAACGAGTTCCTTGTGGCAGAAAGTCAGCGTTGTTCTGACTTTCAAATGCGACTACCGGTAGGCCCGCGGCAAGGTAGTTGAGCATCTTGCCGCTTCCTTCTCCAGCTGCGGAGCACTTTGGGTCAATTGCGATATTAGCGAGTCGTAAGTAGTCAGGTAACTGGCCAAACGCGACTTGACCTGTAAGGTTGCAGTTCTTAGTTAAGCCATGGTCTTCGACAAAAGGGCTAAGGTTTTCAGTCGGGTAACCGATAATCAGAAAATGTAGTTTTTGATTTTCTTTGCAGGCTAACAGTACTTGTTTTAACTCAGCTAAGCCTTTGGCATTCAATAAGGCACCGGAGTAAACTACTAAACATTTATTGAGGTCGAGCCCTAGGGTTCGCGATAGCTCGGCCTTGTGTTCTTCATTTAACGCGGGCGACGCGTCAGCGCCGTCTTGCGCTAAACTAATCTTTTGCGTCGAAACCCCAAATTCGCTAATGATTTTGCTCATCGAGTGTGATGATGAGCACACAATATGGTTGGCACACATCAACAAAATGCGTTCGAGTAACGTGGTGGGCCATTTTAGAAACGGGAATTTTTTAAATGCACCGTGCGTATCAAGCTCACCGCTAAGGCTGCCTTGGATGTCCGCAATCAGCGGTGTGCGATTCCAAAAGAATATCAGCTTGATACAAAGCCCAATCAGTAAGCCTTCGTGTAAGTGGGCATGAATGGCTGCCGGCTTTCTTGTTCGATATTGCCTAATTCCCAGCCATAATAATTTCCAATCGGCCCAGGGCTTATATTTACTCGGTCCGGCGGCGGTTTGGGTATAGTTTTTAATGTTCGAAATGCGTTTGGTATTAATTCCGTCGATGTCGCGACCGTGATGGTATGTGCATACGGTGTTATCAAATCCAAGTCCGTTTAGACAGCGCACGATTCCCTCGATGCGGATATGACAGCCACGATCTGAGAAGAAAGGCGTTGGAGCGATATGCAAAATGTGGTGTTTGCTCATGTGTCTTAGCTGTCGAGCAGCGCCGCCTTAGTTTTGGCTAAGCGTCGCAAAACTTGCTCTTCTTGTGCATTGTGCTGCGCGGTTGACCAACCTAGGTGTGTTGCCATCAATACTCCCACTTTCTTTACTTCTGACTCGCTAATGCCCAGCAAGCCGAGCGAGCTGCGATTAAACAGCATGTCGTTTAGGGTGACGGCTTGCTCATTTTCGATGGCCCACACAACTTGCCCGTAAATATCTTCTTGATGCGCGCAAATTTTCTCACATAGAGCGTCATCCTGGGCCGCTCGTGCAACGAACTTGTCGATGTCGCTGCCGTATTGAACAATTAAGTGTTCGACGGTCGCTTGACTAAATTTCTCCGCATATTGTTTTACTTTTGCTTGGGTAAATAAGACCAAGCTCTGGTAGTCGCTGGCCTTGAGTTTGCATGGCTCAATGCGCTTAGGTGCGCGGGCTAATTTTTTGTTGATAAGGCGCATGCTTAGCTCAGAAAGCTTTCGCCCCGTGGTGAACTTAGCGCCTAGAGAGGTGACTAGGCCTTCAATGCCATTAGCGTTGGCGTGATCAATAATTTGATACTCTCCTGAGCCTTGGTAGACCGTGCTCTTGAGGTTATTGGTACGCAGCGGGTATAAGCCG
Source organism: uncultured Arenicella sp. (assembly GCA_938048185.1). Taxonomy (GTDB): domain Bacteria; phylum Pseudomonadota; class Gammaproteobacteria; order Arenicellales; family Arenicellaceae; genus Arenicella. The sequence continues at coordinate 60,551 of CALIVT010000012.1, read as the reverse complement.
CAATAGCCAGATACTAAATCGTCACGGCTTAGCTGTGCGCTGGGCATGGCCTGATTCACCGCCTCTAACAATTGGTCGACGTGGCTGGCTTGAATCGAAATATCCGATTCTGGGCCATCTATTTCATCGTAACTGGTGCCAATCAAGGAGTAGCCGCGCCAGGGAATAACGAAAACGTGACGTCCGCCGCGGTCGATTTTAGCGTTGCTTTGATGCGTTGTTGTGAGCGCGATGGCATGGTCACAAATTTGTCGTGTGACGATGTGCGAGCCGACCGCAAAACCATTTATGCTGGGCGCGCGTTCGGCGTTCTTCAATTTGCTATTGAGTGAGTCAACCCAAGGGCCTGCGGCATTGACAACCAACTTAGATTTAATCTCAACGTCGTTGTTGCTCAGTTCATCACGACAGCTTAGTCCAACCACACGATCGGCTTGAATAAGAAAATCTTGAGCTGAGACATAGTTGTGCACGGTTGCCCCGGCCGCTTGAGCGGTTTGCAGAATCGCAAGAGTCATGCGTTCGCTGTCGAGCATGTGTCGCTCGTAAAACACCACACCACCGGTGTGCTGTTCATTGCTTAGATCGCACAGCGAATTTAGTTCCGTGGCCGAAATTGACTTGATCGCCGGCAGTGTTTGCTCTGCCGAGCCAATGATTTTATCTTCGCCTATGCATAATAATTGATACGCCAACATGCCACAGTTTAGAAACAGCTTACTTTTTTGAAAGCTACGATAAGTGGGCACAATAAAGGGCACCGCAACTGAAAGGTGCGGCGCCGCGTGGATATACTCTGCACGTTCTAAGGCCGATTCGCGCACTTTATTAAATTGCATTTGTTGTAAATAGCGCACGCCACCGTGTAATAACTTGGATGACGACGACGATGTTTGTGAGGCGTAATCGGCCTTCTCAATTAATGCCGTCGAATAACCTTGCTGCGCGCAATGCAATGCTAGCCAAGCACCACTAATACCGCCGCCGATGATCACCACATCAAAAGTGCCGTTTTGAAGGGTGCTCAGGTCTCGACGTTGAGTGTGGCTCGTTGCGTCTATCGTACCGGCGCTTCTATCTGGGTTAAAGGAGCTCATTTTCCTGATACCAGGCAATGGTGAGTTTTGTGCCTTCTTCGGTGCTGATTTTAGGGTTATAGCCGATCATCTCACGCGCTTTAGCATTGTCGAACGCTCTGGATTTGACAAAAAACTCCACGCGTCGCGTGTGCAACGGTGGGTCGATGCCTAAGGGCTTACAGAGTAATTCGCAAAGTTTAGCGGCTAACATTAGCGGCGCGATAGGCGGCGCAAAGCTTGGCGCTTTAACGTTTAAGTGTTCAGCGATTGTGGCCGACAGTTGCTTTAAGGTGCCGTATTCGTTTGAACATAAGATGAACCGTTCACCAACCGCTGATGGGTGTTCGCCACAGAGGATAATGCCATCGCATAAATCGTCGATATAAGATAGATGATAGAGGTTTTGGCCACCGCCAAAAAGGGGAAAGAAGCCTCGTTTGATTTGCTTAAACATTTTCAGTAAGCGTAAATCGCCCGGTCCATAAATTGCGCCTGGCCGAAAAATCACACCTTCAAGCCCCGCCGCCATAGCGCTGGCAAACAACTCTTCACCAGTGAGTTTAGTACGCTGATAGATATCGCCTGGATTGAACGGCGACTCTTCGTTTGAGGGGATTTCTTCGATATCGCCATGCACGCCAATAGTTGAGCAATGCACCGTCCGGCCGACATTGTGTAGCTTAGCGGCATCGATGACGTTTTGTACGCCGCCGACATTGACGGCTTCGTAGTACTGATCAGGGTGGCCCGCGGTGCGGTATACCGCGGCAATATGATAAATGATTTCACAGCCTTGCGCGGCGCGGGCCACGGCTGCTGGATCACTGATATCACCATAGATTAGACGAACTCCGAGCTGTTCCAGCGCGTGAGTGTTGGCGGTATTGCGAACTAAAGCAACAACGGTATCGCCTCGTTCAATTAGCTTGCGGGCCAACGCGCCGCCGGTAAACCCGGTTGCGCCGGTCACCAATACTTGTTTCGATGATTGGCTCATGAGCATGAATTTCGATCAGATAAATTAAAAATTCACCCATATGGGTGATGCGCGACGTTTGTGAAGGTTCTATAGTAAATCTTCTTCGGGGCCTCAACCATCCCGAAGAATTGAGTCTAAAAAGAAGGAACACATCTAAGCGATGTCCCCCAAGGAGGGGGAATTACTTTAGCCTATTTATTCCCGCCTAATTGCTAAGGCGGATTAGAACCTGACCGATTTATTCAGCAACGGTGACCGATTCGATGATTATTGATTCTTTCGGAACGTCTCCGTAGGGGCCAACCTGACCAGTTTCTACTTTTTCGATCGAATCAACAATGTCCGTTCCTGCGGTAACTTTACCGAATACAGCATAGCCCCAACCGCTACTGGTTTCGCTTGTGAAGTTTAAAAAATCGTTATCTTTGGTATTGATAAAGAACTGCGCGCTGGCCGAATGTGGGTCTTGAGTACGCGCCATTGCAACCGTGTACTTATCATTTTTTAAGCCGTTATTGGCTTCATTTGGCACGGGTGCACGTGTTTCCTTTTGTTGCATGGCCGCATCGAAGCCACCACCTTGAATCATGAAATTTGGAATCACACGATGAAAAATCACACCGTCATAGTGACCGTCTTTAGCGTACTGAATAAAGTTGGCAGTACTAAGCGGGGCATTTTTGGCATCTAGCTCGAGCTGAATATCGCCCATATTGGTTTTGATGGTGATCATGGTGTTTTTAATCTCTGTTGAAGTTGATTCTTTTTCAGCACTTTCTTGAGCGTGGTTGTTTGCCGTGGCGGTCGCGATAATGCCGCTGGCTATCAGCCCAATGACAAGGCAAGCAAGTTTACGTGTTTTAGTCATGGTAATGAATTCAGGTTAGGATAAATTCTTGATCGGTAAGTATAGCATCTAAGGGCACGTCCCACGGCTCGCGCGGCAGTGATTTAACTTCTTGGAAATGATGCGCAAGTCCGATCAGAAATGGGCGGGTGCTGGTCTGATGGAGCAATGCAGCCAACGCTCGATCATAGTACCCCGCACCCATGCCAACTCGAGTGCCTGCGCGATCAAATGCAACCAAGGGTACAAGAATTACGTCAAAACTATTGGCCGGTGCAGGCGTGCCGATGGCCGCGGGCTCAACAATGCCGTACTTATTTAGCGATTCGAGTGTGTCCGCGCTGAAAAAGCGCATTGAGCGTGTGCGAAAATTAGTGATGCGCGGGAGATAAATGGAGGCGACAGTCAATTTTTCGACTGTTTTAGCCGGTGATATTTCCCCGGCAAATGGTGCGTAGCTCAAGATTCGCTTAGCTTGCAATAGCTGACTTGATTGCCGAGCCTGCGTTGCAGCTCCGAGTTCCGCAAAATTAAGCTGTTGGGGCGACAAGCGCTTACGACGGGCGCGCATGGTTTGGCGAATCTGGTTTTTGCTCTGAGCAGTGTTCATAGCCCAATATTAGCTAAATTCGCCCGCCACCGCGTGCGCTTTTTCAGAACAGCCCTGAGCCGCGTTATAAACAGCCCTGAGCCGAGTTATAAACAGCCCTGAGCCGACGTTATAGACAGCCCTGAGCCGACGTTAAAAACGAGCATTACCCGTAGGTGCCGTAACGCTTGGTGCCTTGAACCAATGGTTCAAGTGGGAGTCTACACACCGCATCAGGTACATTCGTGGGCTTAGACAAGCTAAGTCTGACGAACGCGCACAACAGCAATCTGGTCTGACACCCGGGTACAAATACTAGGTTCTAAGGGATTAGAAGCAATCACAAACACCACAGGTAACGCCTGAGGTGATTATAGCAGCGCGGCCGGCAGTGAGAGTGAATTATATTTAAAAAGGTGTGCGTCTTTCCGAGTAGGTAGGCTTGTTTTAGTGCTACAAGCTCTCGGCTTCACGCAGAACGTCGTCAATACGATTTTGTAATGAACTCAATTTTTCTTGTACTTTTTCTTGCCCAGCTGTGGCGCGCTGTAGCTGCAATAAATCATTGGTTATATTTAAAGCGGACATGATTGCGACGCGCTCGGCGCCGATGATTTTGCCGGTTTTTTGAATCTCTTTCATGCTCTTATCCAGAAACCGAGCGGCCTCCATTAAGTCGTCTTGCTCTTCAGGTGGGCAGGCGACGGAGAAGTCTCGACCCATAATGTTAATGTTAATGCCTTTGGCTTGCATAGAACTCGACATGAAATATTTTTTGGTTAGTTGTTAATACGCGTTAAGTTTTTAAACAAAAGCCATCCGCTATTGATCTTCAAGAGTCCGAAGCTTCTCGACAATTTTTTCTAAACGACTGCATGCCAGACGGTTCTTCTCTTTTAGCTGAGTTTTTTCACTCAGCAAAGAGTGCTGTTCGGTTTTTAGGCTGCGGTTCTCGGTGCTTAGGCGCTTGCATTCGCTGATAAGCGTTTCAATGCGCTGCTCGAGCCCCATGATGTTGGCTTCCAATTTGGAGGACCCCTTCACTTTTTTAATATCTTCGCTATATTAGGCGCGCATTTGTAGCGCGTCAACTCGCTCGACGTCTCTAGTGCGCGAATGTAAACATCTTATTCGCCCGACAGGGTAGAATTATGGGCCAAACGTCCATCGCAAATCACTGTTTTTAGACATATGAGTAACTTGGCAGATCGCTATACCCAAATTGAATCGATATTGGCACTCGCCGGAATCGAAGAACTAAGCCCCAGCGAAGTACACGGGACCATCGTGGGCGCTATTTCAAATCACATGAAATCCGGTATTACGCCGGATTTACTTAAACTGATTGAGCCTGAGGCAGACGCGAACGACGGCCGTTTTGCCCAGTTGACCGCGTTGTTGTACGAGTTGTATCGGGATAATAGTGAAATGTTGCTCGAGAGCGCGGAAGGTTTCGATTTGATTTTGCCTGACGAAGACGAGCGCATCGACATTCGAGTTGACGGTATATCAACCTGGTGCAAAGGCTTTTTGCTTGGTTTGTTGTACAACAATGCATTTAGTATCGACCAATTACCGGAAAGCGGGTCCGAGATAGCGCGTGACATAATGGAGATTGCCGAGGCCGCTGCTGGAGCCGATGATGAGCAAGACGAAGATTGGGCACTTGCCGAGCTTGAAGAATACGTTAAAGTGGGTGCTCAGCTGATTTTCGAATTTATTTATTCCGAGCGCTCATCTGAAGCCCCTAAGACGAGCCAATAAACGAACTCACTAAGTAGCTCGTAGCGACGAGCCATTTTCAAACTATGAGCAAAGAGATTTACGCGCGCCGTCGCGCAGAATTAGTCAATCAAATCGGTGAGAATGATATTGTTATTGTCTCGACCGCCTCGGTTAAGTCGCGTAATGGTGACGTTGAGTATCAGTTTCGTCCCGACAGCGACTTTTATTACTTGAGCGGCTTTGACGAGCCCGAAGCCGTGTTGGTGATCAGCCCCGGCCGTGAACAGGGTGAATACGTTTTGTTTTGTCGAGAAAAAGACATAATGCGTGAGATGTGGGACGGGCGTCGCGCCGGGCTCGAAGGGGCGGTGGAACTTTATGGCGCCAACGACGCCTTTCCGATCGAAGACATCGACGATATTTTGCCGGGTTTGATGGAAGAAAAAGAGAGGCTCTTTACGACCGTTGGTCGTTACCCCGACTTCGACGCGCAGTTGCTCGCTTGGATGACCAAAATCAAAGAAGACAAGCGCCGAGGCAAGCACGCGCCTTATGAGTTTGTTGACTTAAATCACCTGCTACACGAACAACGTTTGATTAAACGTAAAGATGAGATCACGTTGATGCGCAAGGCCGGAAAAATGTCAGCTGCGGGCCATAAGCGTGCCATGCAAGTATGCAAGCCGGGAATGTATGAGTATCAAGTTCAAGCGGAAATGGAATGCGAGTTCCGCAAGGCCGGCAGTGCTTACAATGCCTACCCATCCATTGTTGCGGGTGGTCACAACGCCTGCATTTTACATTACACTGAAAACCAAGATGTACTGAAAGACGGCGAGTTGTTGTTAATTGATGCGGGTGCCGAATTTGGGTGTTATGCCTCTGACATCAGCCGAACTTTTCCGGTTAACGGCAAGTTCTCGGCGGAACAACGTAGCCTCTATGATATTGTATTAGCGGCACAAGAAGCGGCATTTGAGAAGTGTTCTGCCGGCCACGGATGGAATGAACCACACGAAGCCGCGGTTCAAGTATTAGCACAAGGTTTGCTCGACGAAGGCCTGTTGCGCGGGTCATTAGAGCAAGTGCTTGAAACGCAAAGTTACACTCAGTTTTACATGCACCGCACTGGGCATTGGCTTGGAATGGATGTGCACGACGTTGGTGATTATCAACTCGAAGAAGTCTGGCGCGAGTTAGAGCCCGGCATGGTGTTTACCGTTGAACCTGGTTTGTATATCAACCCCGCTGATGACGTTGATACCCGCTGGCATCACATTGGTATTCGCATTGAGGACAATATTTTGGTGCGGCGTGACGGTTATGAAAACCTGACAGAAGCCGCGCCGAAAAAGCCAGATGATATCGAAGCGATTATGGCGGCGTAATGACTCTGCTGAAATTCATCACACGCTACGCTGAAGCGTATGGCTAAGAAAAAAGTTGATATCGTAATTGTTGGTGCAGGCTTGATTGGCAGCGCTTTGGCGTTATGGTTGGTCAAACACGGCAACTTTAAGGTAGCGTTGATAGAACGCAATAAACCCATGGCCATACCAGAACTGCGCAATGAGCGAGTGGTAGCCTTGGGCCGACTAGCAACCAACTTTCTACGTGAAATTGGCGTGTTTCAGCAATTAGGCGAAGACCGTTGCCATGCCTATCAACGCATGTGTGTTTGGGACGAAAACTCCGATGGCGTGCTTGATTTTGACGCTGATAGTCTTAATGTTGAAGCCAGTTTAGGTGCTGAGTCTGGCGCAGGCGATACACATTTGGGGCACATGGTCGATAGCCTGTATTGCAATTATCTGAGTCAACAAGCGGTACTAGAGAATGATCAAATAGAGTCGAATTTCGACGCTCAACTTTTGTCACTGGATTTAAGCGGCGAGCGAGGCGTACTGATCTGTGATCAACATGAATTCACCGCAAACTTAGTAGTTGCAGCTGATGGTGCAGGTTCATGGGTGCGGCAGGCGAGTAAAATATTTGCTAACCATCGTGACTATGATCAGCGCGGCATCGTTACGCGAATTGTTACTGAGCGCACTCATGAAAATTGTGCTTGGCAACGCTTTTTAAGTACCGGGCCGCTGGCACTTTTACCGTTAGCCAATAACCAGAGTTCTATTGTTTGGAGCGCCGACAACAGCGTCGCTGACGAGTTGTTTGCGTTGAGCGACCTCGAATTTGCGCGGCGTTTGAAATTCGCATTGCAAGATCGTTTAGGTGACGTGCAAGTTTTGACTGAGCGCCGGGGGTTTCCATTGCGAAGCTTGCGTGTGAACAACTACTTTAAACGTGGCGTGGTGCTCGTTGGCGATGCCGCGCACAGCATCCATCCGCTGGCAGGACAGGGCGCAAATCTTGGTTTTAAAGACATTCTGTGTCTGGGTGGCTTAATTTCCAATGTTCAGAGCGCGCACGACTTATCCAGCCCAAGGCTTCTGGCTAGCTACCAAGCGGTGCGCCAAGCGGACAACAATCAAACCGATGCGCTTATGAGTGCGTTACATGGGGCCTATCGAAATAATTCGCCGATGTGGATGGCGGCGCGCGGCCTAGGAATGAATATTTTAAACCGCTCTAAGGCGATACGCCAATTACTCGCCCAACACGCCTCAGGTATTTGACGAAAGCCTTGCTAGATTCTAAACAGCTCTCGGCTTAGATTTAACGCCAATAACCGATTAGCGGCGCATGATCTTGGTCAGTATAGTCACGTGTTTTGGCACTGACTAGGCGGGTCTTAGTGCTGTAAAGTTTGTACATGGGTTGCAATATGGCCTGGGTTTGTGGGCTGAGTAGAAATTTTTTCAGCGCGGGTCCAAATTCCAAAGCGGTTTTTCGATCCAAGACGTAGGCGTAATTTTGCGACGCAGAACTTTGCTGTAGGCGAATAAATTTAAACGGGTCGGTTTTAGCGAAACGTTCAAAGATATGTCGACTTACCGAGAAGGCTTGACAGTCTTGATCGTCCGCGCGCATCGCCTGCGGCACTGATTTGACGGTCTTAGTGCGCGCTAAAACCACCGCTTTTTGTAACGCGGTTCGTGATAGTAAGAAATCCAAATTCGGTGCTCGCTGAGTGCAAACCGTTCTGCCGGCTAAATCGTTGACTTCAAAAACATCAGAGTCATTACGTCGAGCCACGATGACATATTGCAACTCGCTTTGAAGGCGTAATATCGGCACAAACTTGTTTTTGTCAACTGCCCATGCACTAAAGTGCGGTGCGGCAAAGTACACCCCGCTGCGGCCTTGGCGCAAACCTTGTTGATAGGGATGCCAATAATCGGTGGTTGTAACAGTGAAGTTCGCTAAGCCTGCCGTCCTTAATGCGGTGTTAAGTTGATTGCTTATTGTGGGAAATTGTTCTGTGCTTAATGGCAGGTAAAATGGAATTTGACCCGTATGCGCAGTCTGCGTAAACGCGGCGAAGCCGAGCATTAAGGTTAGGTGTATTATTCTCATTGATGTGCTCATTTCGATTATTCTAACCTGCAAACTAAAAGCTGATAAACTGCTCGCTGATTATATTCACTCTAATTTTCTGATTACTAACATGTCCTCAAGCAAAGAACTCAAAGATGCTGGCCTGAAAACAACGTTACCCCGATTACGAATTTTATCTGTATTAGAAGATGGCAAAGGCCAACACTACACTGCCGAAGACGTATACAAAGAGCTATTAGATGCTGGCGAAGAGATCGCATTCGCAACGGTTTATCGCGTGCTTACACAGTTTGAAAATGCGGGTTTGGTATTGCGTCATAACTTTGAAGGCGGTCGCTCGGTATTTGAATTGGACGATGGCCAGCATCACGATCACATGGTGTGCGCAAAGTGTAATACGGTGACCGAGTTTTACGACCCGGAGATAGAAGAACGACAAAGGGTGGTGGCGGAGAAGAATAACTTTAAGTTAGAGGACCACGCTTTGTATATGTATGGCATTTGTAAAGATTGTCAGAGCTAGCCGCGCAGGTGATCTAACGTTTAAGAATCATCCGCAGTTTATTGCTTTATCTTGCGACTCAGTAGAATAACAGGAACCAAGCCAACTAAAACGATCATTACCGACGGTAACGCCGCGTCAGCTAAGCGCTCGTCTGATGCGAGCTCGTAAGCACGCACCGCCAAGGTATTAAAATTGAATGGTCGCAACACCAAGGTTGCGGGCAGCTCTTTCATCACGTCTACGAATACAATTAACACACCAGTAAGCACGCTGCTGCGTATTATCGGTAGATGGACCTTGCGCAGCACACTAAACGGGGAGAGGCCCATAGAGCGAGCCGCTTGGTCCATGTTTTGTGCAATGCCCCCCAGGCCGGAGTCGACGGCATTCAGCGCGACCGCAAGAAAGCGCACGAGATAGGCAATTATTAAGGCAACGACGGTGCCGCTTAATAGCAGTCCGCTAGAGATATCAAAGTTTCTTTTTAAAATGCCGTCCAGTGTATTGTCAAAATACGCTAGGGGAATGAGCGTGCCAATTGCGATCACCAAGCCCGGCACCGCGTAGCCTAATCCTACGATTTTTTTCGCCCACTTGCTCACCCGGCTTTGACTGATGCGGTAGCTATACGCGATCATAAGGGCGAAGCAGACTGCGAGTATCGCCGTCAATCCAGCCAAGGAAACGGTGTTGCCGACTAAGCGCCAAAAACTGGCTTGCAGTAGCTGAGAGGTATCGGCCAACGCCCAACTCAATAATTTAGCGGAGGGTATCAAAAAGCCGAGTAATAGTGGCAGGCTGACCAGAGCAATCGCCAGTATTTGTTTGCCGCCACTTAGAGGTCGTGCCACGACTGGTTTGGCAGATTTTTTAGTGTGATAAGCCGCGCGTTTTTGCGACGATTTTTCGATTGTCAATAAAATCACGATAAACCCTAATAGCATCAACGCTAATTGCGCTGCGCTCGCGACGCTATTTAAGCCATACCAAGTTCTGAATATGCCAGTGGTGAAGGTGTTTATGCCGAAATAACTCACCGCTCCAAAATCAGCTAAGGTCTCCATTAATGCGAGCGACAAACCGGCAATAATTGCGGGTCGCGCGATTGGTAGCGTGACTCGAAAAAACGCCTGTCGTCGCGTATAACCGAGCAATTGCGCTACATCACGCAGGTGTTGAGACTGTTCTAAGAACGACGCGCGTGCCAGCAAATACACATACGGGTATAGCACAAACGACAGTACAAAGATTGCGCCGCCCATGGAGCGTATTTCAGGAAACCAATAGTCGCCAAATTCTAGGCCAAACGAGTTGCGAATAAAGTTTTGTACAGGCCCGGCCACATCCAGTAAGCCGGTGTAAGAATAGGCGGTTATGTAAGCCGGCATAGCCAGTGGCAGTAGTAGGGCCCAATTAAAAAAGCGCACGCCTTTGAAACTGTACTGGGTTACTAGAAACGCCGAGCCAATGCCAAGTAATAAAGTCAGCGCTGCGACTCCGAGCATTAAGGTGATCGAACTGCGCACATAATCAGTCAGGACGGTGTCGACTAAATGGCGCCAAATTTCGGTGTCGGCGCTCACGCTCAGCCACGCTAGAGTCAGCAATGGTAGCGCCACCAAGGCACTAATACTAAGGCTGACAACTTGCCAAGTTAACGGGTGCTTCATGGCTCGAGTAATGAGTCTATAGCAGTAGCGGGGGGCTTCGGCGGCTCGAATGCCTGCTCTACTTCCAGCCTACTCGGTCCATTAACTTTACGGACGCAGCATTATTGTCGCCAAGCTTGCTTAAGTTTAGGTTGTCTGCTTTGAACTTGCCCCAGCTGTTTAGTATCTGGTTTAGCTCGATGTTTTCCTTAATTGGGTATTCAAAGTTCACATCGGCGTATATTCGCTGGGCTGAGTCTGAGACTAAGAATTCGATCAGCTTGATGGCATTAATTTTGTTTGGTGCTGCTTTAAGCACACCTGCACCGCTTACATTTACATGTGCGCCTCGATCATTTTGATTCGGCCAAATAACTCGCATTTTGCTCGCGGCTGCGAAATCATCACTGTTGTCTTGGCTTGCGAGCATGTTTGCTAAATAGTAGGTGTTTGCAACTACGACCGAGCATTGCCCAGCGGCCGCGGCGCGAATCTGGTCTCGGTCGCCGCCTTGCGGTTGGCGCGCAAAGTTACTCACTAAGGCCTTGGCCCAGGCTTGCGTGGGGGCTTCTCCGAGTTGTTCCAGCAGCGAGGCTGTTAGCGATTGGTTGTAAATGTTGCCGGATGATCGAATGCAAATTTGCCCCCTCAGCTCTGGCTTGGCCAAATCTTCGTAACGTGTAATTGGGGTTGCTGGCACCGCCTCAGTTACCAAGATCGGACGTGCTCTTACGGACAAGCCGAACCACTGTTGGTCTCGGTCTCTATATTGGCTGGGAATCCGACTATTTAGTATCGCGGACTCGACTGGCATGAATACATCGGCGGTTTTCGCTCGATGTAAGCGGCCTGCATCGGTGGTTAGCAATACATCGGCTGGGCTATTGCCGGCTTCGCTCTTAATTCGGGTCAGTAGTGCGTCGGCCTTGCCGCTAATTACGTTTACTTTAATTCCTGTTTCTTTGGTGAAGGCTTCTAACAACGGCTGCATCAAGGCTTCTTGACGGGCTGAGTAAAGATTCACTTCATTTGAACCTTGTGGTTGGCACGCGCTAACAACCGCGACGAGGGTAAAAATAAGGGCTTTTTTCATAACTGCTTTATCTAAAAAATTGTATAGATGCGAATTATTCTCATTTTCATTGATGCGTGACTTGAATGCAAGACTTGATGTTTGCTTTACTTAGCGAAAAGCAACTCTTGGTTCAGGCGGCGTTTGCTTTATAATGCTCGCTGGTTAAACGCTTTTATATCTAGATGCTGAACCTAGCTCACCGGATATAAGCCTTTTATTAAATCGAATGAGATACCGCAATGAGCGAAACCCCTAAAGAATTAAAGTATGCAGCGTCCCACGAGTGGGCTAGAAAACTAGACGACGGCGTGGTCGAAGTCGGTATTTCCGACTACGCACAAGAAGCACTCGGCGACGTTGTTTACGTTGAGTTACCTGAGGTTGGTAGCACGGTTACGGCCACCCAAGAGTGCTGTGCCGTAGAATCAGTGAAAGCCGCATCGGATATCTACGCTCCAGTGAGTGGCGAAGTTGTCGCGGTGAATGAAAGCCTAGACGGCGAGCCTGAGTTGTTGAACGAGGCGCCCTACGCCGGCGGTTGGATGTTTCGTATCAAAGTCAGCGATATCTCCGAGCTCGACAATTTACTCGACTCAGATACTTATCTATCTCAGGTCGACGATTAAACTATCACAGGTCGACGATTAAATTAACCGTTAAGCTGGGGTTAATTAAGCACGGGTTAGTTTAGCCTAGTCTTAATCGTGCTTAATGATCTTAAATATAGATTGTGTGCTTGTGGTAAATGAAGCCTGAGCAATGATTTTATGTTCAGTTAGCAATTACCTTACAAACCTATTTACCACCACCTACGGACTCCCGATTGATGAAAGCCTTAATAACAGGTTCTATGGCGTACGACACCATTATGGTGTTCGAAGACCAGTTTAAAAACCATATATTGCCAGAGCAGACCCATATTTTGAATGTGTCATTTCTAGTGCCAACTATGACCCGAACGCTGGGTGGTTGTGCCGGAAATATTGCCTATACACTCAAGCTTTTAGGGGGCGATCCGCGCATCATGGCAACGGTTGGCGAAGACTTTGGCGCGTACGCTCGTTACTTGGATGACATCGGTTTGAGTCAAGAGTACATCACCACGATAAAAGACAGTTTTACCGCGCAAGCGTTTATCACGACTGATATCGATAATAACCAAATTAATGCGTTTCACCCTGGTGCGATGAACTTTGCGCATCAAAATAAAATTAGCGATGCCAGCGATATAGCGCTTGGCATCGTCGGCCCCGATGGTCGTGACGCCATGATCCAGCATGCAAAAGGCTTTGCTGATCAAGGCACTCCGTTTATATTTGATCCAGGTCAAGGCTTGCCGATGTTCAATGGTGACGATTTGCTCACCTTTTTAGATCAAGCGACCTACGCCATTGTGAACGACTATGAAAGCCAACTATTATTAGATCGCACTGGTTTGAGTCTTGAACAAGTCGCTGAGAAACTGGATGCGTTGATTGTGACGCGCGGTGATCAGGGCTCAGAAGTCTATGCTAACGGTGAAATGATCAAAGTAGAGTGCGCACCGGTCAGCGATGTTAAAGACCCGACCGGTTGTGGTGATGCGTATCGCGCTGGCGTGATGCACGGTATCACCGCACAACGTGATTGGAAAACCTGTGCGCAAATGGGCTCTCTGTGTGGTGCAATTAAAGTAGAGCATTCCGGTACCCAAAACCATAGCTTCACACCTGAACAATTTGCAGAACGTTACAACGCCGCCTTCGGTGAAAGGTTATAGTGACTACTAGAGATAATCCGTAAATGCTAGTTCACCCCAATTTTGACCCGGTCGCCATCTCGGTTTTTGGCTTAAACATACATTGGTATGGCCTGATGTACGTCGCGGCTTTTGTAAGCGTGTACATTCTTTGGGTCTATCGAATCAAGGCTTATCCGGAACTGTCTGACTCAAAGTGGAGCCCTGAACTAGTATCAGATTTGATATTTTATGGCGCTTTAGGCGCGGTGATTGGTGGTCGTTTAGGCTACGTATTGTTTTATAAACCCGGCTATTATCTAAATAATTTAACTGAAATAGTTTTTATCCAGCAAGGCGGTATGTCGTTTCACGGCGGCCTGCTGGGCGTGATTTTAGGAATATATTTATTTAGTCGAAAAATAGACCTTAGTTTTATGCGAGTGGCCGACTTTGTAGCGCCGGTTGCACCTATTGGTTTATTTTTTGGACGCATGGGCAATTTTATTAACCAAGAGCTCTGGGGAAAAACCACCGACGTACCTTGGGGTATGATCTTTAGTAACGGTGGTCCGTTACCGCGTCACCCTTCAATGCTTTACGAGGCGTTGCTCGAAGGTTTGGTGTTGATGGCTGTGCTTTGGTGGTTTGCTAGAAAACCCAGGGCCGTAGGTGTGCTATCCGGGTTATTTTTAATCGGCTATTCGCTTGCGCGTATTGTCGTTGAATTTGTCAGGGTGCCAGATGAACACCTCAATTATGTGTTGTTTGATTGGGTTACGATGGGGCAGATACTAAGTTTACCCATGTTACTGCTCGGTTTGTTTTTAGTAGTACGGGCGAAACCTTAAACTGACAAAGCTGTGAATAGGGTAAGGTGTGTAAGGCCTCGCCCTCAGAAACAAATTTTGGAGAAATGAATAATGAAACAATTAGGCATATTTATCACTACGACCCTAGTGTTGGGCGTGCTGCTTGCGTCACCTGCTCATGCAATCAAAAAGTGTAAAGACGCGGACGGCAAGTGGCACTATGGTGACGTTGCGGTCAGCGCGTGTAAGACATCTAAAGTTACAACCTTGAATGACCGAGGGTTTATTACTGCTGAGAAGAGTGCACCGAAAACCGAGGAAGAGCTCGCGGCAGAAAAGAAAGCGCAGATGAGCATCGAGGCAGAAGAGAAACGCCTTGAAGCCGAGCAAAATGAGCGCAATCGTATTTTAAGTGTCTATGAAACTGAGTCTGATATTGATCGCCAGCGAGACAACCAACTCAATTCAGTGGACAGTAATATCGCCGTGCACAAGTCTTACTTGAAAGCGATGAACGCAAAAGTGATACGTTTGCAGGAGCAGCTCGACGGGGCCAAGAAGTGGAAGAAGGATAAATTGCTTGCTGATATTGATGAGTCGAAAGTGCGCATCGAAGATTCAAGTGCGGAGCTACAAAAGCTAATTGATCAAAAAACACAGATCATGGAAAAGTTCGCGACTGAGAAAGAAACCTATCGCACCTTAAAGGCGAAGAGCTGAGCCTTCTTATCTGACGTCAATATTAAGAGTTAGCCGCAGGACGGTTTTTAACTTACTAACGTCAATGCGAGACCTTAACTGGCAGACCCACAGCCTGTTTGTATGCCTAGCGTTTGCCTTGGGCGCGATGCAGGTTTTTGCCTTCGCGCCGTTTGGGTTTTGGCCGCTCAGTTTTTTAAGTCTCGCCGCGTATTTTTACCTTACTCACTTTTTAACGGCTAAGGCCGCATTTTTTTACGGGCTAGCGTATGGCTATGGCGTGTATGTCGTTGGCGTGTCTTGGGTTTATATTTCCTTATCAACCTACGGCGGCATGCCGTTCTGGATGGGGTCAATCGCAGTCCTAGGTTTTGCTGGCCTGCTCGCAGTCTTTATCGCTGCCGCGTCCTATATCGTTGTTCGTTTTTTCTCAGTGAACCAACGTTTTCTAGTATGGCCCTTAGTTTGGGGTGTCTTTGAGTGGATGAAAAGCTGGGTGCTTACCGGTTTTCCTTGGTTAGACATAGGCTATACGCAAACTCCTACGTGGTTGTTCGCCTGGGCACCGATTGGTGGTTTGTATCTAGTCAGCTTTATGGTGTTGGCCGTCGCCAGTTTGGTCTCGGAGATGATTCGAAATCGAGCGCTGCTAATGGTTGTTCCCATTTGTTTAATTGTCGCGGCCTCTTGGTATGTTGATACGTTCACCTGGTCGCAGCCGGTTGGTAAGCCGCTAACAATAGGGGTGGTACAAGCGAATGTGCCTATTAATAGCAAATGGCAAGCGGCAAAACGCGACGCGCTGATAAATAACTACCGGAGTTTAAGTGCACAGATACAAAGCGAGGTAAACGCTGACCTAATTATTTGGCCCGAGACCGCTTTACCACTGTACTTGCAGCAAACCGATACGCAGTTTTGGCGCGATATTCAACCAAAAGGTGCTGCCTTGTTGACCGGCATCATGGATAGCCCAAGTATTGCCAATGGCAATTTGGACGAAAGTTACAACGCGGCCGTGTTGAGCTGCGAGGGCGAACCCCAAGTCTATCGTAAACGACACCTTGTGCCCTTTGGCGAGTATTTACCGCTGCGCTTCCTGTTCAACTGGGTGTTAGAGTACTTAGAGCTACCAATGAGTGACTTTTCGTCATGGCAGGGGCAGCAAGCACTGGATTGTGGTGCGATTAGAGTTGGCTTATCGATCTGTTATGAAGACGCGTTTGCGAATGAGTATCGACAACATGTTGGCGACGCAACGGTGTTGGTAAACATTAGCGAGGATGCCTGGTTTGGTGATTCTTTTGCACCCCATCAGCGCGCGCAAATGGCTCAGATGCGTGCGCGCGAATTAGCTCGTCCCTTAGTGCGTAGTGCTAATTCAGGTCCGTCGCTGTTTATCAATGAACGAGGAGTACTCGAGGCGTCTACGCCTCAGTTCGAAACACACACACTCAGCCGCCAAGTGCAACCACACAGGGGTGATACGCCTTACAAAAAATTCGGCAATTGGGTGGTGTGGTTAAGCTTGTTAGCGTTGCTTGTTCTGGCGCTGATAGCGGTTTTCAGACCCGCGTCGAAGCGGCTGGGCTTAGAGAAGTCGCAGGGCTTAGAAGAGAAGCGCCAGGACTAAATTTCGCCCATTTTTTGTAAGGCTCGATCCAGGCCCGAGAAGTTTGGTTTGCGAATCTTACGCGGCTCACCGTTCTCAGACCGCGATTTGGGCGTAGAGCGGCTAATGTTCTCAAACTCATTGGCGGCAGTTTGCAGGCCAGGTGATGACAAGTTTCCTGAGCTACCGTTTGTGTAGCTAATGATTGAGGAATTCCCTTTACCTTTGTTTTTCTTCAAAGGTAGGCTTTCGATTGCGCCATTACGATTGAGCAGTACCTCGGTCGCGCGAATTTCTTTGACTGAAACGCCGGCACCCTTAATGTCTTCGCCCACAGAGTATAATTCTGATTTGCGTTTGCCCGACATTATAATTGCCCGTGCGATTTGATCATTGGACGCGGCGAGAATGCCTTGCAAGGTTAAGTCAAGAGTCGTTTCCTTCGCCACCTGCACCACTGGTTTTGGGGTCGAGTCGCCAAATAGATTGGCTTTCACGACATCATTGATACGGTAACTTTGTTTGGGTTTAGTCGCGACTGGCGAAATTGTCTGCTCGGCAAAGTCTGCCGTGCGTTGGCGGCTGTGATTATAGAGATGCCACGCGATGCTCGTTAGTACAAGCATCAGCACAAGAAGCGCAACCGCGTAGACAATTTTTAGTCCGTGGCGGTTCCAAGTTCGACTGGTAGAAATGGTGTTTAACAGCTCCATAGCCTATAGTTTACCTGAATCCCACTGAAAGCCCTATCTAAAGGGTGTTTTGTTTGTGTCGTGAAAAGTTCATTAATAGTAACGCTAAAGTCTATTTTTAAATGTTAAATTTTAAGCCTTTTCAGACACTTAAGCCCAAGCAATGGTGGTGGTTATGGTCTGCCTATTGGCGTTTATGGCCCGTACTACTAAGAATTAAATTCAGGCAAGGTGAGTGGTTACGGCGCAAAATCAGCCTAAATGACGCGCGGAGACTAAATTTGGAGCCGCCGCCCGAGCGTCATACGGATGCTGTCCGATTACACGAGTCTATTCGGCTTGCGGCGCGCTTACACTTTCTAAAAGCTGATTGTTTACCTAAGTCAATTGTATTGGCCGATATGCTAGTACGGCGCTCACAGTCCGCTAAGGTCTTTATCGGTGTGATTAAAACGAAGGCCGGGATTGCAAGTCATGCATGGGTCGAACTCGACGGCGTTATGTTGGCTGAGCCAGAGAGCGTCGAGAGCGATTTCACTGTGCTGAGTGACTGACAGTTAGGCATCTAATTAACGTCGCTGTTGATAGTTAAGCCTTTGCTAAATCCGCCGCAGTTACCCATGCTTATAAGCAGCTATATGAGGTGGCGTAGGTAGATAAACGCGTCTCTGACATCAAATACAAACGAAAATAGAATGACCAAGGTCATCACACCAGACCAAATTGTGAATGCGCTGGCGGGGCCGGCAAAAGGGCGCTTGGTGAGCAGTTGGTAGAGGCCCGGCGACCAAAAAAGGATATGTATTAGGGCGATAAAACCTGATAGCGCAGGTATACCAAGCACTGAGCCGGCGAGCATGCTGACTACCAAACCTGCGAACATTCCGCCAACGACCCAGCGGGCTACGGTTTGATTTCTAACAAAAAATAGACCGCTTAAGAAAGTCAGCATCATAAAGCCGACCCACATCTGTACCCATCGCGGTGCGTTTCTAAAGCCGTCAGCATCAAAAATTTGCAGTGCATGATGTCCATGTTCATAATCGGCGGCAATCGCTATCGAGTCAGGCAGCCACAGCGTTAGGCTAAGAAGTATGAGGGTGAATTGGCGCATATGGTTTCCTAATATAAGGGTTAGATCAGATAACGCTAGCATACCTAGGTTATCAACAACTCTGTCGCTGATTCTTGTCACCACTAACCCATCGCCCCAAATACCGAGCATCTATTTGCAATGTCATTAATTTCCCTTCATCGTTATTTGGGCCTGTTTCTGTGCCTAGTTGTCTTATCAATTAGCCTTACCGGCACGTTGCTCTTATGGAAGAAAGAATACTTGTGGCTAACGTTTGACGACGCTCGACACACGATAGACACCGAGTTATTGGCAGGTGCGATCGAAAAGATCGAGTCGAGTTACGGCAGCGACGAAGTCATATTTATCCAATTGCACAGTGAAGACCTAGCGCTTCACAAGGTTTTTTTAAGTGAGCGGCGGTACGCCTGGCACAATCAACAAGGTGATGCTCTGCAAGTTTGGCAACGCAACGAACGCATAGAAGACTGGCTATTGGATTTACACCATCAATTTCTATTGGGTAATACGATCGGACTCAATATTGCCGGTGTTGCGGGCATATTGTTAATGCCACTAATACTTTTAGGTTTGTTGATCTGGTGGCCGCGGCGTCAGACCTTGAAGCGAGGCATTCTACCTAAGTCGACTCAGCGAGGCGCGCTGTTGGGCAGTCACGGCAATATCGGCGCAATTTTCAGCATGCCGAGTCTGCTGCTAGCGTTGACGGGCGTTATTTTAGTCTACCCCACTCAGGCGCGCTGGGTGTTTCTTAGCGACACATCCACACATATCAGCTCTGGCGTAAGTGAGCAGGCATTCGTTAATGCCGATGGAATTCCCGCGTGGTCTGCAATGCTCGAACTCGCCTATAGAGCGTTTCCCGAGTCTCAAATTCGCTCAGTTAGACCCGCGTCGAGCAAGTACTCTAGCCGCAAGGTGAGCGTGCAACAAAAACAGGGGTGGCATCGTCTGGGACGCAGTTCGGTTGAGGTTAGCGCGGCCGGTACTTTAAGTGTTGTTGACGCGCTACAACAGACGCTGAGAAAACGTGTATTCAGCTTTTCTTACCCCCTGCACACCGCAAAGCTAGGCTTGGTCTATAAGCTATTTCTTAGTCTTGTTGGTTTAGCGTTAGCCTTGCTAAGCGGCTTAGGTCTTTGTGCCTTTGTGCAGGGTAAGCGGCGTTAGTCGTAGTTAACTACTTCTATTTCCAGGCCGTCGTCATCACGTAGGTAGAAGCTTTTTCCGGGATTGTACTCGCGGAAATTGAACGGCGTTAAACCGATTGCCTCGGCTCTTTTTTGTACCTCTTCGAGGCTGTTCACCACCACGGCAACATGGTTTAGGTTGCGCAAGTGCGTATGGTTTGTGGCATTTTCTGTGGCGACCTGCGGGTTTGTGTAGAGTGCTAAATAGGATGACTCGCCACCGACATGTACGGTGTAACCTTGGTCCATGGACTCGCCGGACCAACGCACTGTCCAATCAAATAATTCACATAATCGTTGTGCTGTTTGGTCTGGGTTGGTGACGGTCGTGTTGGTGTGTTCTAAATAAGCTTGACGCATAGTTTTCTCCGATAGGATTAAGTTCAAAACTAGTTTAATATCTCAAGTTAACTTGAGGTCAAGAAGTATTAGGAGTTAGATATGAGCGATAGCGGAGCGTTAAGTATTGGCGAGGTTGCAAAGCGCACTGGTTGCAACGTCTCTGCGGTGCGTTTTTACGCGGATCAGGGCTTGATCCCCGCAGCTCGAAGCCCAAGCGGGCACCGAGTGTTTTCAAGAACGGTTATTCGGCGCGTGTCGTTTATTCTAATCGCACAAAATCTAGGTTACTCGCTACACGATATCGGTGGAGTGCTAGCCAGTTTGCCTGATCATAGAACCCCAACCAAATCTGATTGGACGCGTGTAAGTAAAATTTTTAGTCGACAATTAGATGAGCGAATAACTCAGCTGAAAAAGCTGCAATCATCGTTAGATGCGTGTATCGGTTGCGGCTGCTTGTCGCTGCAAGCCTGTCAGCTTTATAACCCGGATGACATCGCAGCCAGCTTGGGCGCAGGTCCGAGGTATTTACTAGGGGATCGGCCTAAGCTGGCTCGGCGACGCTAGCCGCCGAGACTGTCTATGAGGTAGCGCTGAGAAACTTTATAAAAAACGGCTCAGGCTACCTATAAAAAACGGCTCAGGCTACCTACAAAAAACGGCTCAGGCTACCTACAAAAAACAGAAGCCTTCCTAGCTTTCAGCGTGATCCGCTGTGATCACTATATCTGACTTTGGAAAATCGGTGAACGGGAATGGGCGCTGGTCAGTGTTGAACGTGACATAGCGCAAAATTTCTTGCACGTATCGACTTAGGTTTTCGCCAAAGCTCATCAATTGTGTGTTCGGAGCCCCAGCAATTAATGTGAATGCACATTGAGCGACAACCACCAATGCAACGACAAATTGCGACATATAAAAAACAACCCAGAACAACGCGACGAATAATACTCGCATCCAGCCATCTTTACCTTCGTACTGATTTGACATGAAAATCTCCTAATTAACGAATGATTATTATTTAGGGGTGCTTGAACTTTTTTAAAGCTAGACAGCCAATTTTATTCCGATTACCATCTTATTTATCATATAATTAGGGTAGCGCGGCGAACACTGATGAACGTTAAAAACACTGATGAACGTTAAAAAGCAATAAAGTCGCATCACTATATGTATAACCAGCCTTGCAGAGGGCGGTCGGGAGCGGCGACTCCAAAGGAGACTTAATCAGTATGAAAATCACGAATTTTAGGCTTTATTCTGTAAAGCCTCGGTGGTTATTTCTTGCCGTTGATACCGACGAAGGCATCACTGGCTGGGGCGAGCCGGTGATCGAGGGGCGCGCGCATTCAGTAGCGGCTGCGGTCGAAGAACTATCTAAATATTTAATAGGCAAAGACCCGCGACGTATCAACGACCACTGGCAAACCATGTACCGTGGCGGTTTCTATCGCGGTGGCCCCATATTAATGTCGGCGATTGCTGGTATTGATCAAGCACTTTGGGACATCAAAGGCAAAGCCCTTGGGCAGCCTGTGTATGAGCTATTAGGCGGTCTAGTACGTGACAAAGTTAAGACCTACTCGTGGGTGGGTGGTGACGATCCGGCCGAAGAAAGTGAGCACATGAAGCGTTTGATGGAAAGCGGCTGGGACACGTTTAAATTAAATGGTTGTGGTCGCTTACAGATGATCGATGGTCATCGTGCTGTCGACGCGGTTATTGCTCGCGTTGCGACAATTCGTGAGAATCTTGGGAGTTCGGTTGATTTTGGGTTGGACTTTCATGGACGCGTCTCGGTGCCGATGGCAAAAGTGTTGTTGCGCGAACTAGAGCCCTTTAGACCGTTATTTGTTGAAGAGCCGGTGCTCGCAGAGCATGCTGAACAGTATTCTCAACTGAGCCAAGGTACGAGCATTGTATTGGCCGCTGGTGAACGCATGTATAGCCGCTTTGAATTCAAGCGGGTGTTCGAAGCCGGTGGCCTTGGTATTGTCCAGCCAGATTTATCGCACGCAGGAGGCATTACTGAGTGTATGAAAATTGCATCTATGGCCGAGGCATACGATGTTGCGCTTGCTCCGCATTGCCCACTTGGGCCAGTCGCCCTAGCGGCTTGCTTGGCGGTCGACTTTGTCTCTTACAACGCGATGATTCAAGAGCAGTCGATGGGCATTCACTATAATCAAGGCGCGGATTTGCTCGATTATGTGATTAACAAAGACGACTTCAAAATTACCGATGGTTACATCAAACCCTTGACTAAACCTGGTTTAGGCGTAGAAGTTGACGAAGAGTATTTAAAAGAGATGGCGAAAGAGGGTTGCGATTGGAAAAACCCAATTTGGCGCCACGAAGACGGCGCCATCGCCGAATGGTGATTGAGTTGCTGGACGATGACTAATTCAGTCGACGCTTGCCAATGTATACAGGGTTCGCCGCGTTAAGCTGTAAAAATTGAACTCGATCCAACAATAAACGTCGCTCCCGAGTTTAGACATTGTCGGACAACTAATATTAGATGAAGTGGCAGGAAGTTGCGCTTAACAGTCATGCAACTAACGAGGCAAAGAGCAACCCCTGCCTCGTATTTCTTTATTAGCTGCTATGGGCGAGTAATTTTATAGTGATCACAAGGGTATATTTGGGTTGTTTTTGGGCATGCTCCATTACTTACAAATTCTTCGTTTAGCAATGTTCCATAACCTGTCCACCAGTGATTATTTATAACTCCCGTTGATTGAGATCTAACACATTGAGTTATACCGTTCCGAATCACGGTCGTAGTACCCTTGTCACCTGACCATTGGCCGCCTGAAATAAAAACATCGGAACCGTCGGTATTAACAGTATTATTTGTGTACCAATTTGCATGACTAGAATAACCACTTTGACCGACTGGTTGTGGTGATCCCTCGTAAATAATATTATCCGCTTTAATAACGTTGTTATTCGTGATCGAATTACAACGTGAATGTGCTGAATTTGGAACGCCTCCATATTCTATTTCCTTCGTTATTACGGCA
This sequence comes from uncultured Arenicella sp., assembly GCA_938048185.1. Lineage (GTDB taxonomy): Bacteria > Pseudomonadota > Gammaproteobacteria > Arenicellales > Arenicellaceae > Arenicella. The sequence goes on along the minus strand of CALIVT010000012.1, from coordinate 37,458 downwards.
AAAACTTTGGAGGATTGAGAGCATGTTGAAATTGTGTTGTTCGCGATATGTGCTAACTCCGTATTAAAGAGCCTGAATAGCGCGCCCGCATGAACTGGACTGCAGCTTTCACCCTTCTTGAACGCATCAATTATGGTGTTGTTGTGAATATAATGGCTTGGCCTGTAATGCCCAGACCCATCGTTTTTCTGATGTGCTTTCCCCCATTGTGAAGCAAAGAACAAGCCTCTTACATTTCTAGAGGTGTTTCCGAAAGCGATTATTTCTCTTCCAGGGTAGGCGTTGAAAGGGGTGTTTCCTTCGGGGCCAACTGTCGAAGCAGCGATGTCGGCAGTGTTATATTGAAATGTGTTCCAGCGAACTAAGGCTTTTTTGAATCCTCTTTTAATAACAACCGCAGAGTTAGTATTGTTAAACTCATTATTTTGAATATTAATTTCCTCCGAAATTTCCACACCATTTATTTCTTTGCCACTTACGTATACCCCGGCATCCAAATAACCAGAGATCTTATTAAAGCGTATAGTGATAAATTTACCGGCGCCCTCTATTGCGGTGTCACTCGCTCGGTTCAGTTCATTCGAATAGTCAATACTAGAATGGCCTATGATATTAAGTCCTTGTAATGTATTTGACGCAAAATTACCTACACTAAAAGCGCCAATATTAGAGAATACTCCGCTATTGCCCGCTTCTGATGTATCGATAGTTCCTCCCAGCGCAGAATTTTGGTAATGACAGTCGCCCGCTCCTGAAATACAAAGGCTGCCGTTAGAATATGAGTTAGAGTAAGCGTGAGTTATTGAAAAAATTGGACCATCTACTAGCCTCGCACTAGCCTTGAGCACAGTGCCAGTCGGGATATCTATATGAATATTTCTATTGCTAGTCTCTGGCTCTAAATGTCTTACCGTTTTACCTATATAGTAAGTACCTGTTGGAAACTTTATTGTCACATCACCCGTGTTGTCGGTGATCGCCTCTAATATCTTGTCCACGTTAATAATATCAGCGTTACTTAAACTAGGTTGTATATCGTGATTGATAAGTCCAGTGATTTCAACGACAGTTGCCTGAGAATTTGGAATATGAAATAGAAAAGATAAAACTATTGAGATTGAAAGTATTTTATTCATTAGTCGCTCCGTGAACGTAATGTTGAAAGAATTTGGCTAGAGAACTTAGCTATTCATTATCATAAATGCTGTTTTTTAAATGCCCAGAATGAGTACAGGCTGTGCAAAAACTCAAAAACGGCCTTCTTATTCGAGCTCTAAGAAAAAACAAGGGCCATTCTACACACTTTTCAGAATGATCGCTTCGACCAGCAGTGGTGAAACTCAGTTGACTCAAAGTATCACTCTGTTTAGCACTTTAGGCAATTTTCAAAACAGAGTTTTCACACAGTCTGAGTATGGTTCAGCCTTGTTTGAAAAGTAACGTTCCGTTGTTAGACGTCGTCTAACCTCATTTTCTAGAGCGCCAGATTGAGTCCGAGTTTTTACAGTTTAGCGAAATGGCAGGGCGTTTTCTTTGGTAATGCCTTCTTTTAGCGCCGAAACGATCGTGCTCAATGCGCTGTCCATCAACGCGGTGGCACAAGCCGCAGCGTTTTCAGGTTGCTTAGCTACAATCGCGTCATAGATCATTTTATGTTCTGCGTGGTTGCCCGCGCGCACGCCGCTGCGCATGTTAGTAAAGCGGATGCTTACGCGCAGCGTGGTGTCGATGATGCGGCCTAGCTGCATAAAGAAGCGGTTTTCACTTGCATCCAGAATACTTAAATGAAATGCGATGTCAGCTTCAAGAGGGTCGTCTAAGCCCGTTTCCGCTTGTTTCATGCGGTCAAGAGCACGACCGATTTCATGAATTTTTTGTTGATTTTGGCGTTGCGCGGCCAGCATTGCGGCTTCGGGTTCTACCGCGACGCGTAGTTCTGTAAATTCACGCAACAACTCGAGTGACGGGTTTGAGTCACGCATCCAGCGCAACACGTCGGCATCAAATAAGTTCCACTCGGTTTCTGGGAGTACGCGAATACCTTGGCGGGCTCGCGACGTTATCAACCCCTTAGCGGCAAGTGATTTTACGGCTTCGCGTGCCGCACTGCGGCTAACGTTCAATTCTTCGCATAGAGTGGCTTCACTCGGTACCGGATTGTGCGCCCCATACTTTCCGTTAATAATGGCGTTGCCTAACGTATCAGCGACTTGCTGAGTGAGGTTCATGCCTCGAGTATTGCGATTCATGTGTGAAGTTCACTATTATTAGAATTATTTGGCGTATTGTATATAAATATGATAATTGCTGCAATTTGAGCCTAGTAAACAGCCGTCAATAGTAGATATGTCGTATTTATATGATAATATCTGCCTTTATAAAAAACGGCTGTTGTAGCCAAAATAAAAATATACTGCGTGTATTGCAGGCCCTAATTAATTCAAAGGAAATACTATGTCAGCTCATATTTATGTCTCAGGCGACACAGCTGCACCAAGCTTTAATCTAACCAACAAGAACCTCAGCTACATCTTCAGAGTTTCACCCGAAGGTATTTTAGAGCATTTGCATTTTGGGTCTAGAGTTGAACCCAGCGCACACTATCCTAGTGGCCCAAAACGCCTGCACCGCAGTTGCACATTAGACTTTCAAGACTCTAAACTCTATAGCTTGTCGGACGTGCCACAAGAGTATCCGGTGTTTGGCACGAGTGATAATCGGACCCCAGCATTGCATGTGATCAATGCTGACGGTAACACGACCCAAGTGTTCCGCTATGCGTCGCATCGTATCGTTGATGATAAGCCGATGCTTGATGGTTTGCCGTGTGCCCGTGGTGGCGACAGTAAAACCTTGCTCGTCACCATTGTCGATGAGGTCGCCCAGCTTTCGGTTGAGCTAAGTTATACGATTTATGCAGATCACGATGTTGTGGCTCGCTCTAGCCAAGTTTTCAATAATGGCGAACGCTCTGTTTCTATTGAGCAGGCTATGAGCTCTTGTTTAGATTTGCCAGCGGCCGAGTACGACCTTTTACATTTGCGCGGCACGTGGGCACGTGAATTAAATCAAGAACGTATGACCGTTCCGCAGGGGCGGTTTATCCTCGAATCCGCGACCGGCACGAGTGGCAATGTCCATAACCCATTTGTGGCTCTCATGGATAAGAGCACCACTGAACAGCATGGCCGAGTGTTCGCTACCGCTTTTGTCTATAGCGGTAATTTCGCAATCAATATTGAAAAAGGTGAATTCGATTCTGTGCGCGTCACCACCGGCATTAACCCATTTAACTTTCGGTGGCGTTTGGGTGCGGGCGAATCGTTCACAACACCTGAATCCTTACAGGTGTTCAGTGGTGCTGGCCTAAATGGAATGAGCCAAATTTGGCACGAATTTATTAGGCAGAAAGTGAGCCCTCTTGAGTTTTATAAACAGCCGCGCCCAACTTATTTAAATTCGTGGGAGGCGGCGTATTTTGATATTGATGAAGACAAGGTGCTGGAACTTGCTGACCGAACGAAAGCACTGGGCTTAGAAATGTTAGTCGTTGATGACGGGTGGTTTGAGGGCAGAAATGATGATACTTCCTCGTTAGGTGACTGGTATTCAGATAGTGCAAAATTTCCCAATGGCATTGAAACAGTCGCACAGAAAGTTAAGCAAAAAGGTTTAAAGTTTGGTCTTTGGTATGAGCCTGAAATGGTTAATCCTGAAAGCCAATTGTTTCGCCAGCACCCAGACTGGATTATTGGCGTGCCGAATCGTATCAGCTCCAAAGGCCGCAACCAACTCACCTTAGACTTATCGCGCGAAGAGGTACAAGACTATTTATTTGAGCGCATTGACAGTGTGTTGAGTTCCGGACATATCGACTATGTGAAGTGGGATATGAATCGTAATATGAGCGAGATCGGTAGCTTTGCGCTAAACGTCGACCAGCAACTAGAAACGCCTCATCGTTACATGCTTGGTTTATATCGCCTAGTCGATAAGATCATAAGCAAATACCCCAACGTTCTGTTCGAAAATTGCGCATCAGGCGGTAACCGCTTTGACCTTGGTATGTTGAGTTTTATGGCGCAAGGCTGGGTCAGTGACATGTCAGAGCCAATCGGCCGCTTGCCGATAATTAACGGCGCGTCGTACTTATTTCCGCCGAGTGTGTTGGCGTCGTACATTTGCCCAGTACCCAGTCATTTAAACGGTCGGAAAGTCTCGTTAAAGACTCGTGCTGAGGTTGGTTTTTTCTGCGCGGCGCGCGGCGTGTCACTCAACGCTGAAGACGTAGACCAAGATTTTGAGGGCCTAACGCGCTACGCCAAGATGTATCGTGAGACCGCTGACGACGTAGTTAACGGATATTTTTATCGCGTGCAATACGACCAAAACGAAGTCGTTTGGCAATTAAATTCTGAAGACGGTAACACCGTTTATTTAGGTTATTTTCATATTCTTTCGGCCGCAAACCTGCCATTTAGAAAAGCGCATTTGGTCAACCTTGATGCCGCTAAGCAGTATCGCTTAGTCGACAGTGACCTTAGTTTTGGTGGCGACGCGTTAATGAATATGGGCTTAGATTTACCGTATGTGTGTGCAATGCAGCAGTCTGATGCCGACTATTTGGAAAAAGGTGACTTTGCGTCACGGTTGTTCGTATTTAAACGTACCTAACACGCATTGACAGCAATGCGCGGAATTCATTTGCGCTTCGCGACTAGAGTGTCAATCCGACCTTTTCTCGATAGTCGAGTCACCGCGCAAGAAACGCAGACCTAAACCCCAGCGGTCAGCGAAACCGGGCCAAGGCTTAGTCAGTTTGCCGTCGGCCTGCTTTATCTGAGCGGCGGTTTCGCGCTGGGGAAGGTAGTCGCAGGCGTTCTCGAGACCCTTTACATGACAGTCAAGGAAGGCGCGCACCATGTGTTTGTTGATTTGCGCGATGGTTTCCGAGCTCCAACTTGGCTCATAGTAGTGACCAATATCTAGGTCGTTGCCAAAGGCCGCTTCAGGCGCAGGATGAGCAACAATATTGTGACGCGCGTTCTCGTATACCATTAGGTATTTTTGCTTTGCCCCGATTTGTTGATAGAGCTTTTCAATGCCATTCTCGAACCCCGAGATATCGTCGTAATCACCACCAACCACAAGCGACGGAATCTCAACTTTCGCAAGAGATTCAGGCTTATGCACACCTTGCTCGCCGCCCCACGGTGCGAACGCTATCATGGCCTTCCAACGATCATCGGTTTTATTTTGCGCCGCCGAGCAGGTATTGAAGGCGGGCGCTAAACTGCTCGCCAACTCTGTCGGAAACCCTAAGGCGACTAGGGCGTCGGCGGAAAAATCATAGCAACCACCAACGGTGTTTAGCGCGCCGTAACCGCCCATCGAGTAACCAAGAATCGCAGCTGAGTCCGGTTTGATGATCGCGGAAAATTTTGATGCGCTTTGGGTCAGCGCGTTTAAAACAAATTGCTGATCACGCGCGCGGTTATACAGGGTGCTCGGAAAACCTGAGCCCGCATTTTCAGAAAAATTCACATCCGCATTAGTCGAGTCAGTGTGATCGATGCTGGCAACCACGTAGCCATGGCTGGCGAGGTGTTCGCCTAGGTAATACATCATGGTTCGGTAGCCGGTGTAACCATGCGACATAACGAGTAACGGGAACTTAGACGTTTTTTCAGAAAATCCGATATCACGATACGCGCTGCCTTGAATTGTAAACGGTTTACCTGAACGCGTTTCATCGCTATAGCTTGCCACATTTTTGGGCCTTTTGGCCGTACTCGGGTACCATATCTCGACCGTCAGCGAGCGATCTACGAGCGATGTGAAGTCTGCAGTACTGAGTTGCTTAGGGTTGATTAATTTGACAGTGCTGACACCCACCGGCCATTCACCAAGTCTCGCTAATTCGGGTGCTGTTGCAGTTTGTTCAGTGCTTACACTATGCCTAACTAACTTCTGTTGCGGCGACGGCTGGGCTTGCGGTTTGCTGTCCGTGGCGAATGTCTGCAACGGGTTGATCAACGAGAAGGTCACAGCGATAGACCAAGTTAGGAGAAGCCAATACGATTTATTCATAAGTGTTACTCGTTTATTTGTCTTGGTGCAAGGGTCGGTTTTTCTAATACTACGCGATACTCTAAGGTTGTTACGAGCAATCGAGTGGGTTGTTCGGGTTCTCCCTACGGGTTAGCCCTGCATCTTCGAGAGTTCGGTCGTCGTCTCTATTTCTATCGTCTGCAAAATACTAATAAGCGCGTTCGTAACGGTTTTCGGAGCGGTGTACATCAGTAGCTGGCCGGCGTCCTCAATCGAGTAAAGCGAGAACGTAGGGTATTGCTGACACTGTTCAATAACCGATGCAATTGGCGTAATTTCGTCATGCGCGCCGTGAATTAAATTTACGCGGCACGATACCTTGTCGAGATATTCTGACATGTTGGCTGAGACCGCTATACCTTCGTAGGTGTATGCGATGTGACCATGAAAACTCGCAAATTGGTAGCCGCGCGTTAGCCGTTCATAGATATCACGGCGCTTGGTGGCTGCGATATCAATCGGCGAGCTTTTGTAGAGGGTTTCAAACAGCTTTTTAATGTTACCAGTATCGATCATCGCAACCGCCGTACGAATAAGCAGCGGTAGGAGTTTGGGTAGGTATCTGGCGGTGTATACCACAGCCCGAATACCCTTAGGCATTGCATTAATTTGAGTTTCGTTGGTTAGTGACACCATCCCAGCAATATTGACGATGTGGCGTATGCGATCGGGGTAGAGAGCCGCGGTGGCGTAGGCGTGCACTGACCCGGCCATGTTGCCAAGCAAGGTGACCTGCGCTAGGTCTAAGGCGTTAAGTATCTGTATTAAATCCGCCGCCGCGCGAGGTATGACGTTATCGGTTGATAATGGTGCGGATGAATCGCCAAACCAAGCGCGGCTGATTCCGACGATTCGATACCCCCGTTCAAGCAGTTGTTGGTGCATGATCGGAGGTAATTCCGGGTCGTGTAAAACACCGTGCAGTACAACGATAACCTTGGTGCTTTTTCCGCCAGTGTCGTAATAACCTAGTAGGCGACCATCCTCTAGCTCTAGAGTAAAGTTTTCGGTCTGCGAGTTCGCCCATCGAGGGTCACAGCCAAGCGAACCCGCAAAATTCAAGCTGGTCAATAAGCGCATTAACTTGGGCTGAGAATGGGTTTGTGTCTTTCTTAAGAGCGACTTGGTGTGCTTGCGTATGGTCTCCAAGTTGCGATGCCCGCACTCGGCAATCTGATTGATCGTATTCCCTTGAAATAAACTTGCCGCTATTTCGCACTCTTTATCGGTCAACTTATAGATCGATTTTAGAGTTTGTTCCATCTGCGCGTCTCTGGTCGTGCCAGTGATATCGACAATTACGCAAGATGACCCCAAGTGACGTTGCATTACTAGCAGCGTTGGCTGACCGTTGGGCAGCAACACCATAATTGGCAACGGTGTGTCGTTTTCAAGAACTTGCGCTAAGCCTCGGCCTAATGACTCGCTGCTATTGCGGTGAATCAGGTCAGTTAAAAACGTTGTTTGCTCGCACGCGTTTAAGAGCTCGACCGCGTGTTGGTTAATTGATTCTATACGGCCATCGCTATTCAATGCCAATGCAGGATTGTCACGCTCTTGAACGCATTCTTCGAGCGTAACAATTGGGTTCTCGGATTCGCGGCCGATTTTCTCAAGAATATTGAAGGCTCGGCCAAAATGCCGCGTTAGTTGCTCGGTATCGTTGGAGCCATCACCAATCGCTTGGTGGCTCAACAAGTATCTATCCCAGAACTGAGTAAACGAATCAAAGTTCTTAGGGTCTAGCGCTAGGTCATATAGCGCTTCAATAAGGGCCTCTTGTTGTGTTTTTTTTAGGTTTACCATCTAAACTTTCATGATCAACTTCAATTTCAACTCGTACATTTTTTAAAGCCTAATCCCAGTCCTTTACGTGAGCTCTATTATACATGCGTTTCTTGCGCGCTATAAGAGCGCCCATGCGGGTTCTTTGGTTTCGTATCATCAGTGATTATTTTGCTATCGCTGGTACAGCGGCTATGCGATTATTCAGCTCTATCGAGGCAAGTACTGCAACCCACACTAATGCAACGAAAATACGCTTTTACGACGGAAGTCAGCGCATTGGTCAAGCTCGCAGCGCCAGTATCGTTGGCGCAGCTGGCCTTGGTTGGCATGTCTGCAACCGATGTGCTTATTGCTGGGCGCGCCAGCACCCTAGATTTGGCGGGCATGAATTTAGGCGCCAATACCTGGAATATGGTGATCCTATTTTTTATGGGTATTGGTTTAGCAACGCAGCCTCTAGTCGCAAAATACTTTGGCGCAAATGATCAGGCGGGAGTAAAGCACCAATTACATCAATCGATGTGGATGTGCCTAGCGCTTGGCGTTTTAGCCACACTGGTTGTATGGCTAAGCGCGTGGGGCATGCAATTTATTCGGTACGAGGCGAATATGTTACGAATTGCGCGTGACTTTCTATTTGCAATTAGTTTGTGCGCTATTCCAATGTGTTTGATTCCCGCTGCACGGGGAACCCTGGAAGGCATGAGTTTGACGCGTGAAGTCTTTCTAATTAACTTTGCCGCTTTTTTGCTCAATATTCCGCTAGATTATGCACTGGTGAACGGTGCGTACGGCTTTCCACGTTTGGGGGGTGTCGGGTGTGCCTGGGCCACTGTGTTGCTGATGTGGCTTGCTTTTCTGGCGAATCTCGGGGTTCTAAAATTCCATCCGAAGGTCCGCGGCTCAGACATTCTAAGCCGTTTCGAACCACCCAATTACGCAGCTGTTCGTAAAACGCTAGCCCTTGGCTTACCTATCGGTGCGTCAATTGTAGTGGAACTAAGCATGTTTTCGGGTGCCGGGATCATGATTGCAAAATTCGGCGAGGTTGAGGCCAGTGCGCACGCCGTGGCGATTGTCGTCGCGTCGATGAGCTTCATGTTATACATGGGGTTGGGGCAGGGCGTTACAATTAGAGCGTCACAGCTTCTTGGTGCCGGCCTAGCAGATGCCGCTTGGTATTCAATCAAAGCGGGCACCGTGTTTAACCTAATGCTCTCGGTACTATTTTGCACCCTCTTTGTGGTGTTCACGCGGCCTCTTGTGGAGTTGTTCAGTAGCGACCCTGAGGTAATTAAGCTGGCCGTGGTGTTACTGTATTTTGGCGCGGCGTTTCAAATTGTTGATTGCCTGCAAATTGCAGTGATTTGTGCGCTGCGCGCGTATCACGATACTGCTAGCCCGCCTAAGTACCAGTTATTTGCGTTCTGGGTGGTTGGTGTGCCCTTAGGTGTTGGTTTATCATTTTATAATTGGTGGCCGGGCTTAGAGGGCGCAAAAGGTATGTGGCTTGGTATGGTGGTGAGTTTGACGCTCGTGAGCGTGATGTTGCTCTGGCGGCTTGCGACTTTCGTACGGGTAAGTGAAGATGCGCAACAATAGACTGGCGTGTCGGGCGGTCTGTGATTCAAATACGATTAAAATGAGCAACTCCAGTAGCGAGTTGTGTCTCAATAGGTGGTTGGTGAAATAAATGGGAATTGTAGTTTGCTTGGCAATGCTATTAGGTGTGGTTATGTTAAGGCCGTCGCCTTGGAACGGCGCGCACAAGGTCAGTTTTGATCCACGGTTTCGACAAATTGTCTGGATCATGTTGGGTATGCTGGGTGTGTGGAATGTACTTTATGGCCTATTCAAAATCGATGGCTTTTGGTTTTTTATGTCCTTGGTTTCCGGGCTTGCCATGGTTCTGGCGGCGGGCGTAATTGCGAGTGATGGTGGCTCAAATCAAAACGACTCTAATGAGGGTCAACCCCGTTCCTTGGGGGAAAACTCAATTGTATTTATTCTGGGCTTGAGCTTTTTAGTTTACGCTGTAACTTTGATTCAGCTTAATTTGGGCTACGCGATTTTACGTTAGCCTTGATCGTAAAGAAAAAGATCGCTCCAACTGCGCTGGAGCGACCCTTTGCTCATTGAAGACTAGTTACTCTGTTTAGACGCAACCCAACTGTCTACTTTCTTTTCAAGCACGTTTAATGGCAGCGGGCCGTACTTAAGAACTTCATCGTGATACTCACGAATATCAAATTTGTCGCCCAACTTAGCTTTGGCTGATTCGCGCAGTTCTAATATTTTGAGCATGCCGATCTTGTAGGCGGTTGCTTGCGACGGCATTACGATATGGCGTTCCACCATTTTCACACCGTCGGATACCGCATTAGGTGTGTTGTCGCTGTAGTATGCGATGCCTTCTTCACGTGTCCATTTTTTCGCATGAATGCCAGTGTCGACTACTAAGCGGCAGGCACGCCACAGCTCCATCGCGAGGCGACCAAAATCGGAATAGGGGTCTTGGTAAGCGCCAAATTCTTTCGGTAGGTACTCGGAATACAAGCCCCAGCCTTCGATATAAGCCGTATAGCCGCCAAATTTTCGAAATTTTGGAATACCCTGCAATTCTTGCTGAATTGCCAATTGCATGTGATGACCTGGTACGCCCTCGTGATACGCCAAAGCCGCCATTTGATAGCTTGGCATCGCCTTCATATCGTACAGATTTGCATAGTATAAACCGGGGCGCGAGCCGTCTTCTGAGGGTCTTTGGTAGAACGCTTTACCGGCTGATTGTTCGCGAAATGCCTCGACCGCTTTAACCTGTAGGTCGGCCTTAGGCTTGGTGATAAACATGGCATCCGACTTAGCTTTCATGTCATCAATTAATTCTGTTGCTTCGCGCAAATAGCGGTCGCGCCCAGCTTGATCGTTGCTGTAGTAAAACTGATCATCGTCACGCATAAACTGCATAAATGCTTTTAGGTCGCCGTCAAACTTCACAGCGTCTTTAATAGCCGTCATCTCTTTATGAATACGAGCCACTTCGTCAAGGCCTATTTGATGAATTTGATCTGCGGTGAGGTCAGTCGTAGTCGTGCGTTTAAGCGCAACATTGTAATAGGCATCGCCATCTTTCCACTTCCAAATACCGTCATCGGTGTTGGCCTTGGCTTCGAGCTCTGTGAGGTGAGCAATCAGCTTCTTATAGGCTGGCATGACTGATTTAAGTAACGCGTCAGTCGCTGAGTTGATCAGGTTTTCGTGTTGTTCTTTCGTTATCGAAGACGCTTCTTTCTCAAGTAAGGCGCCTACTTTTTTACTAAAATCAGCAAGCAGGGCACTCTGCTCACCGTTATCAAACGGCGCACCTTTGATTATATTTTGACTGTCTCGAATAACGTGTGGAAAGACGAATTTTGGTGGAACGATATTCGCTGCTGTGCGGGCTTTAATTCCGTCGATGAGCTGGTCAAAATGTTGTGGTAACGCGTTCAAGCGCGCAATATAGTTCTCGGCGTCGTTAATATCGCTAATTCGATGTTGATTGATCAACAACGATACGATGCCTGAATGAGTGCCGAACATTTGATTGACTGGGTAGTTGTACAAGCGCCATTTTGCGTCGGCGATTTCGTTTTGCATCGACTCCATCATTAAGTCATAGCTGAGCGCAGTGGCGTCGTCTAACTTACTGCGATCAATACGTTTTAGTTCGGCGAGTTGGGTTTTAGTGATTTCTAAGGACTCTTGATCAAACTCGTCTGACAAGTCGTTCCACTCATTAGAGCGGTCTTTGCGGCCTAGTTGAGTGAGTATCTCGGGTCTGCGCGCAACCGCCTCTTCAAACACCCGCTCGAAAAAAGCATTGGCTTTTTCAGATTCATCGGCGATGCTTTTGCTCAAAGCCGCCGCACCCGCCTCGTCGGCTTTGCTGGTCTCTACCTCGGCATTTGAAACCGGGTCGCTGGCTTGATTGCACCCACTGACCATCAATGAGGCTGCTATGGTGGCTATTAAAAATTTGTACATGAAAAACTCCTAGTATTAATACACTGAGCAGATTGTAACAATAAAACGTTTACGAGGTGCATTGTCAATTAATCGACTCAAAGGCTACGCTATAATATCGTTTTAACTGAGGCTAAGAACGGGTCCAATGCTTAAAGATACCTTGTTTTTGTTAGCGCCGGGGTTTGTCGATTCAGGCCGCCGAGAATATTGTCCTGAATGTGCTGAAATTTGGGGGTTGCTAAATTACTTTCCAGCGATCAAAGAAAGCGTCGAGCTTGTTTATCAAACCATTGAGCGGCCTCGAGCAATGATGCAGCTGCGCTTAGGGGCGGACAATCAGAATTGCCCTACGTTAGTGTTAAGTGATACCAGTCCAAGGTTCGAAAATTGTGGCATTTTACTGGCGGGAGATGTGTCATTTATTGACAACGCGCGCGACATCGGGCGGTATTACGCTGAGCGCTACGGAACTCCTTTTCCGCGCGGCAGCTAACGCGTTCTGCATTAGCTGGATTGTGTCGGTAGTGTGGTTTACATGACGACAACTTTACATGACGACAACTTTACATGACTACAACTAGGCCTTGGTCCGCGGCAATCTTGCCATCACACACATCGGCGTAGACATCGGCTAAGCCTTGCACGCCATCAAGCTCTTTTACTTGCAGCCAAGCTCGGCTTTTGCTTGAGGTGCGCATCACGTACTCGGTTGAACGTTTACTAAACTCTTCGGCTCCCCAATCTTTCATACGCTGCTGAATAACGCTGGGTGCAAAGAATTGATGACTGCGTTCTTGGTTTATGCCGTCCGTGCTGCGCGGCTCATCCCAATGGGTTAAGCCAACATTGCTGGTATAACGCATGTTGTCACCCAGATGATTGTGCAGTGCACTGAGTACTTCCGTGTTAGCGGACATATCGATAATCACGGTTGGCTTATCGGCGTCGATCTGTGTGATGTCTTGATAGGTGTGTACCTCATCATAGGCACCTAATGAGGTGACGAACTCGGAATTGCGTTTGGAGGTTAGGCCAACAACGCGTGGCGCTTGTTTGTCACCAGCCAAGCCATACGCCAAGCCGGTACTGGTTTTACTCGATGCACTGATAATTACTACCTGTTTGGCGCCAAACCAGTCATTGCTTTGTAGCATGTCGTGAATGCAAAACGAGGTTAAGTGCAGTACGAACAGCAGCATACGTTCGGCGTCATTGGCTCGGTCGTAACCAGGCTCGTTGAGTACGCGGCGGTAGGCGTTATAGCCGGGCGGTAAGTGCGCGCGGTGTTCGCTGGCGTCTATAAACGTAGTAGACGATATTTTAGCGGGTGTTAATACTAATTCATGCGCGGGTGGAAAGTAGCCAAATACGCGCTCGCCTACTGCTAGCTCATCACACTTGGATTCAACCACATCCGCAAAGCCCCATACTGGAATAATTCCCCACTCTTCAGGGTGATCGCCATTTGGAGGGAAGAACTGCCAATAGCGTAACTGATTCCCCATTACTGCGTAGGTGATGTTATTGGCGGTGAATGCAAAACGATCAACCTTTGCAAGTACTTGGCCGTCACGGATAGTTTGAGCGGTGGTGTCAACCAGCCTCGTTTGATTCAAATTTTTCTTATTCGTTTGAAATTCTTGCATAATTAATTTCTCGTTTGTGTTCTAAGTATCAACACCAATCGCTGGCTTGGCGCTAGGTCTTAGTCGTTAAGCGTAGGGTTGGGCTTGACGAATCATCATGGCCTCGTGAATGAGTTTGGGTAAATTTTCCGCGGCTTTAGGTGCCGCTTCTCGCAAGCGCATCAGCAACGCATTTTGCTCCACTGTATTATTTTCATTTGGCATCACTAACTCGGTAAAACCATCTAACCGGTTCGACAGTAACCACTCGCGCAGGCCGGCTTCTTTGGACCAGCGGTATTGGTTTTTCATCTGCGCGGCGGTGCCCATGATCCAATCAGTGTCGTGGTTTGGTAGCGGCACGACTTGACAGATTTCGTTCTTAATCGTCTCATCGTCGTAGTTTGCTTCTATGTGCGCGATAAATGACGCGCTGAACACGGGTTGATACGAGCGTACAGTTTGCACCACAATTTTGTTGCCTTCAAACACCGGATAGGTTTCTGTTACTGGCACAGCCCGTGCTGAACAATCTACATGCAGGGTATTGGCGGTCGTTGCTATGCTGCCCTCGGCGAAGTGGATCTTGGTTGTGTCAATCTTGGTGACACGGCCTTTGCGAACTACGTTTTTGATACGGCGCAATTGTTCGACTTCTGCGCGGCTAACCGTGGCACCGTGAAACATTTGAGGTTTTACCTTTTCGTCCAAACGCATTAATACGCCGCCTTGCTCTAACCGTGCAAATAAATCATCGATGTTTTCGGCGGTGGCGACTGCCTCGGCCTGAGCGACTTGTGCGCCGATTGTGTGCATAAAGAAGTCGCGATGCGGTTGCGTGTTTTTACGATCTACCCACCATGCGTCGCGTGGCATAATCCACGTGATGTCATCCGGGTCTACTTGATTTTCGAGCAACCACAAAATCGCATCAATTCCGGTTTTCCCGCCACCGACGATCACATAGCCATCGCGCGCTTCAAGCAGGCTTGGTAGCTGATTTAGTGGCGCGAACTCAACACCCTCGGCGATATCAAAGTTAGGCGTGTGAGTAGCGGGAACAGACGTCTTAAAGTAGGTGCCGTCGATGATCTTTTTATTGATGTTAACCGTGTATTTTTTATCCGAAATTAGCGATGAAAATTTGCCGTCGCCATGATAGTCGCACATAGGAAAGTACGTCACTCGGCCGCTCGGCAGAAAAGTATGTTTCATGACTTGATCAAAATACGCCATGACTTCGGCACCAGACGCGAGTTCTGCCATGCCTTTATTCAGACCGACTTCATCCCGCGTATTGCTACTCAGTTCACGCGAGCCAACGCCATAAAACGATGACGGTTGATGTAAGGTGACAAACGAATAGGCATCGTTCCAATGGCCGCCGGGTTTGTGGTGCTTGTCAACCATGACGATATTTGCATCGGTCTCGGCTAACAGTACGTCGGCGAACGCCATGCCGACAGCGCCACTGCCAATGATCAAGTAATCGGTTTCAAGGTGTTGCATGCTCATGGTGGTTTTTGCTGAAATATTCTGGATTGCTTAGTATCCAGCATTAAGTAAAACTTAAATGGAATATAACGGTGTTATATACTAAGATAACGATGTTATGTTTGTCAAGCCACCTTTATATTATCCGTGGATTCTAGAACTAAAATTTTAAACGCCGCATCACAACTCTTTCTAAAAGGAGGGGTTGGCGCCTTGAGCGTGCGCGCGATCTCTAAGTCTGCGGGCTTGTCGACTATTGGCATTTACAGTCATTTTCAGGGAAAGCAAGGTATTTTAGATACCCTCTATATCGAAGGTTTTAACTTGGTCTACGACGCCATGGATGTGCAAATAGACGGTAAAGTAGAGGTTGACGACGTGATGCGAGGGTGTGAGGCTTATTTACGAGTGGCCGTCGATAATGAGGCGCACTACCGACTAATTTTTGGTGAAAGCGATACTAATTACACGCCATCAAAAGACGCTCGCGCGGCCGCTGACCGGGCGTTCGGTAAGTTATTGAGTAACACCGGAGATTTTCTAAAGGATACCGGGCGCAGTACCGACCGAATTCAGGCATCGATGGATATCTGGGCGATCATGCATGGCTATGTAAGTATCAGTCATCACGCGCGTGCCAACCAAGAGCTTGATTGGCAGAAAATGGCCTTACGTGCGGTGCGCTTATGTTTGGACGCGTGCCCTTAATTCCGATCGAATACTAGGCTCTGGTGTTTTCCAACAGCCGTGTTTATCGCTTAGTGAAATATCAGAGGGTGACCAGCTAAGTAATTTTATAGAGAGGCGGCAAGGCCGAGGCCGGTTTAGAATGGTGATTGGTATTTGCTAAGCGTGCACGTAAACGAGTTAATGGCTCTTTTAGTAAGCTGACTCGGAAATTGTTTTGACCTTTATACAAGGCGTGCTCCAGCGACTGTATCGCCGCCACTAACTCATCGTCCTGGCCTAACTCTATTAAGCGCATCAGGGTAACGGGTGTCTCGTTCGGCATTGCCGATTGCGCCCAGCTCAGTATTGCTTTGCGTATTGTTAAGGCGTCGCCAGCCTGTACAGTTGCCTGAAGTGCCCGCCAACGTTTTGCCTCGGGTAGGTTCTCGTGCGTGTGCGGTTCATTTGCGACCGGCGAGCGCCTCATACGTAAAATTACAACGGTTTGAACTAAGCAAAGTAATGCAAATAAACCGCTTATCGAGGGCCAAAGCCAATTCTTGCTTGAGCTCAGAGGCACGTTTATCGGTGGCGAAGGGTCGATACGTGGCGCGACAGTATTTGTCGCGGCCCCGCTCACCGTTAAGGTCTGCGCAGCGAGCGTTGCAACTTCCCATTCGTTAGCGTTCACATTCCACCAGTGCACCTTGAGTTCGGGCAGTGTGATTTCGCCACTGCTGTTCGCGACTAGGGCTTCTGATTCTACTCGTGTGGAGAGAAAGCCATTTTCCGTTGGTGTTGAAGTGAGTTGCGCCTGATCCCTATAAGATTTCAACGCCTCGGGATTATTCGGATGAATAAGCGGCGGAATGACGCTGGCAGCCTGACCTTTGGCCGTAATCGTGATTGTTCGGGTGATCGGTACACCCGCTTTGAGTGTCGATTTATCGCCTGACCAAGCTGCACTAATTGTAACTTCTTCAGCTGGAAACCAAGGGTGGGGCGCACCGCTGGGCTGGGGCAATACTTTGATGTTCATTTGTTCGGTGCGCGCGACAACTTGCTTGCCTCGGTTTGCGAAAAAGCTACGTTGACCGCCTTGAATACCAGTGAACGTCATCACCGGAATAATGATTTCCCCGGGGGTGTTCGCAAATACCGCATATTTTAGGCTCACGATTTGTCGCGCAACCCCATTGTCGATGCGTTGAAATGTCTGTTGTCCAAGAGACTCAACCTCGGCGCCTTTGATCAGCAAGGGTGAGCCATTGAGATCTCTGACATCGGCGGCGGCCGACAGTTCAACCTCCACGAGCAACTGCTGTGAAGGGTAGACTTGATTGCCGCTGGCGATAACCCAGGCTTGCAGGGGCTGCGCAGCCGAGTTTACCTGCTTGGAATTGTCCACAGTGACGGTGATTGCTTTGCTCTCAGCGTTGTTTACTTTAAGCGCGGGAATCACCAGCGAGCCTTCTCGTTTTGGCACCAGTGTGATTGTCCAAACTGTTGAGGCGACGGTGGTTGTTCTGCCGTTAACGCTAGAGAATGACGTGCTACTTTGCGGCGAGGAATTAAGTACCTGAAAGTCTTGCGTTAAGGGTGTCAGATCTAGCAAGGAGGCGTTCACCTGTTCGTCCGACGTAACGGTCAAGGTTAACGTTTCGTTGGTTGAAAGTGTGTTTCTGTTCACCGTGCTGCTTAGGCTTGCCGCGCCCGCACTAAGGCTGTATAGCAACATTGAGAAAAACAGAATGACGCTGGAATAGGTGGCGTAACGAGTAGTCATAACTTAGTATCGCTCCTGATCGCCCGTGCGCGAGCGCTCTTGGCCGAGTTGTTGTCGCAGCCGAGTTTGGTATTCAAATTTTCGTCGCAGCAGGCCGCTAGGATCATCCTGTATGCTGCGCAACCACTGTTCGCTGGAATCTTTGAGCGGTTCTGGACTGGCGTCTAGCTGGGCTTGCCCTGCCTGAGCGTCTTCTTCTTCGCTTGCAGGTTCTTGCGCTGACTGCTCGCTGTTTTGAGTCGAATCCTGGTTTTGAGGCTCTTTTGATTCTTCGGCCGCTGACGCGTTGTCTTGTTCATCAGCTGACGCTTTGTCTTGTTTATCAGCTGACGCTTTGTCTTGGGGCTCATCACCGCTGTGTGGTTGCTGGCGATCGGTGTCGCCTTGCTGCTGATTTCCAGGCTCTGAGTCTTGAGGTTCTGAATTTTGGGAATCTTGGGAATCCGAGTTTTTTGAGTCGGCGTTTTCAGAGTCCGACTCCTCTTGACCCTCTTGGCCTTCTTGGCCTTCTTGGCCTTCTTGACCCTCTTGACCCTCTTGACCCTCTTGACCTTCTTGACCTTGAGGTTCTTGTTCTTGTTGTTCGATCAATTTTTCTATCAGCGCTTTATTGTGCTGCGCATCGGCGTGGTCCGCTTGCGTTGCGAGTACCTCATCATACGTTTTTAGAGCTTGCTCTAGCTCGCCGCTGAGCGCGAGTGCGTTTGCGCGGTTGTACATACTTGTCGGGTCTTTTTTACCGACTAGTTTCTCAGCGGCACGTTGATAGTCGCCGGCTTTATAGTTTGCGATCGCCGACCAGTCTTCACGCTCAAACTTGTTTGCTGCTTCACCGTACTGCTCTTGTTCAAGTAGCTTGGCGCCTTGTTGATCGGGTGTTCTCCACAGGTCGTTCCACGCGCTTTGGGCTTGCGAATCGACAGGTATTAAAAATACCAGCGGTAGGCAATAGACCAAACCTTTGCGGAAAAACAAGGCAAACAATGGCACCATGAGCAGCACTAACCAGTGGCCCATATCTGCCCAAGCATCATAGCTATCCGAGAATGCGTTATCGGATAGCTCGCCACGTTCAAAGTCGGTACTAAGTAGACGATCAATGTCCGACTCGTCGTTGGCGACGCTAGCAAAGCGCCCGCGATGTTGGTTCGCAAAGGCGCGAAGTGCGCTGCGCTCAACCTTCGACAATACAATCTCACCGGCGCTGTTGCGCACAAAACCGCCGTTTGGTTCGGGAATAGGGGCGGCTTCACTACTGCCTACCGCGAGAATCGACAGGTCGGTGTTGCTGGCTAGCTCTTTATTAATAAGCGTTTGCGCGGTCTTACTAACACCGTCTGTAATGAGCAATAGTTGTCCTGAGGCTAAGCCCGCATCTTTCAAAAGCTGCTGCGCGAGGCGCACGGCGTCTTCCGTATTGCTGCCCCGGCTTGGCATAATGTTCGGGTGCAGTGCGGGTAGTAGTGCTTCGATGGTTTTAGGGTCGTCGGTTAGAGGGCTAACGGTATGTGCATCGCCGGCATACGCGATTAAAGCCGTTTGCCCGTCACCTTGACGGCGCAAGATGTCGATCAATTTAAATTTGGCTCGAGTCAGTCGGTCAGGCTTTAGGTCTTGTGCCAACATAGAGGGCGATAAGTCTAAAAGTATAATGGTTGCATTTTGATTTTGCAGCGTTGGCACGGCCTGTTTGGTCCAGGTTGGTCCAGCGGCCGCCAAGCCTGCAAGCAGCCATACCAACAGCCATGCCCAGCGCAACCAAGTCGATTGTGTCGATCCTTCAACTTGCAACGCGAGCAGCATTTCCTTGGGAATAAGGTCTTGCCATTCGCTTGTTCTGTTAAAGCGCTGGACGGCCCACCAAAACAACAGTGCGCCCGGCAATACAAACAGAAACTCGGGTCGAATAAAGTGAAACTGCGCTAGGCTTGAGAGCATTATGCCAACCTCCTCATCGACAATACGAGCACGCTATTTAGTAGCAGCGCAGCTAGTATCGGCCAATGCAGCAAGCTGCGAGTAGGTCTGAAGGTCTGTTCGTCGGCGATTGGCTCTAGGCGATCCAATTCAGCGTAGATGGTTTGCAGTTCTTTTGGGTCGCGTGCTCTAAAATATTGGCCGCCAGTTTTATCAGCGATACTTTGCAGTGTCACCTCGTCCAATTCGTTTGATACATTGCGTTGGCGCGTATTGCCGAAGATATCCCGTGAGTACTTGATCTCAGAGCCGACACCAATGGTGTGAATACGAATCTCGGCTTCAGAGGCGATGGCGGCGGCTTGCAATGGTTCCGTGCCAGCACTGTTGGCACCGTCGGTGAGCAGTATCAATACGCGGCTATCGGCTGGACGGCCGCGCAGACGTTTAACTGCCAAACCAATCGTATCGCCAATTGCCGTGGCGTTACCAGCAAAGCCGATTTGCGCCTCTTGTAATTGCTGTTTTACGGTATTGCTGTCGAAGGTCAAGGGCGTCTGTAAATAACTTTGCTCACCAAATAGAATAAGGCCAAGGCGGTCGCTGCGACGCTCTTCAATAAATTCGCCGACCACCGCTTTGACGACACTCAATCGATCAACGTAGCGCTTATTCACTAACATATCCTGCTCGCGCATTGATCCTGAGATATCGACCGCTAATAATAGGTCGCGACGTTCTTGCGGTAAATTTACTGGGTCGCCAACCCAGGTTGGCCTGGCGGCGGCTGTAACGATTAGCAACCAGACTAAGGTCAATAAACAAATGCTAAGCCACCTCTTACTCGGCTTGGATGATTGTGACGCGCTTAGGTTTTGCAGTGATTGATAAAACGGCACTCTAATTGCACCGGCCGCGCTGTCAATGGTCGGCAGCAGCCAGCGCACAATCAGCGGCAAAGGTAACACTAAAAATATATAGGGCCACTGCCAACTAAACATTTGCCTGCTCCGATGCGTGTTGTTTTAACGCCTTGTGCTTTTTTATCCAATGGCACAACTCCTGATGCAGCTGCTGCGTATTTACTTTCGGGTTGGCTTGATAAACCGAATGAGCAATTGCCGATTGACTCTGTTCAGATAAACTTGCAGACGAATACTGCGCTAATGCCATCACCCAAGCTGAGCCCGAAAGTTTGGATACGCCGGGGTCGAAATGAATCATGCAGCGTTTTAGGATGTCGTTGGCGTGCTGCAGGTACACGCTCGAATCTTTGGTGTGTTGCCAAGTACTAAAGTGGCGCCGCAGTTGTTCTAAGGCTAAGGTTCGGTAGCGGTTACGTTTATGTTGTCGAATAAGGTAAACGCCAAGAACGCAAAGGCTCAGCAAAAGCGCTAAGATCGTGAACCACCAAGCGAGACTTAATGGCCACCAGCCAACCGCCTGCGGCAGATGTACGTCGCGCAGCTGTTGTTGCAAAATTTCTGTTAGCTGTTCGTCCATTTAACTTACACAGAGCGATGACGGGTTGGTTGCGAGCCGGAGTTCGCCGCGAATACTTTGCTCAGGGCTTGGCGCGCAGTCTGAGACGTATCGATATTGCTATACAGTGCTCGCGCTTGCGTCGCAGCGGCCTTGAGTAAAGCTTGACGCGTTTGAGTGTCACTTTGATACGCTTGCTTTAGCCTGCTGGAGACAGTTACCTTGCTGCTATCGTGCCCATCGCTTATCGATACGCTGCCAGAGATCGGCAACTCTTGCTCGAACGCGTCGCTAACCTGTAACAAGGTGATGTCGGTGTGTTTGCCTAGATCGTTAAGCGCCTTTGCAGCCGCTTGGTCGAAATCATGAAAGTCGCTAATAACGAAAACGGCGGTGCCGGGTCGGGTGATCCGTCGGCACTCTTCTAAGCTGTTCGACAAGCTGTTGCGGCGAACGTTGCCTGGCTGGGGCGGGTCTATCAGTTTATGGTTTAACTCGTTGAGGTCGTGCACAAACCTGAGCACCGCTTGTTTGCTACGTTTAGCGCGTGAATCGCGTTCAACCTGGTCGCCAATGACTTGTCCGCCGACTCGGTCACCCCCTCTTAGTGCGGCCCAAGCGATGGCGCTGGCCAGTTCAGCCGCGAGTACTGATTTAAATTGGATGGTAGAGCCGAAGAATAAATGGCTTCGCTGGTCGACTAAAATGTGGCACGGCCGTTCACGTTCTTCACAGAATAACTTGGTGTATGTGCCCTGAGCGCGCGCGGAGACTTTCCAGTCGATGGTGCGAATATCGTCGCCGGCTTGATAGCGCCGAACTTCTTCAAACTCCATGCCGCGCCCTCGAAAGCGTGAGCGCACGTTACCAAGCAACATGTTTTTCGCGGCTTGGCGAGAAAAAAGACTTAAGCCTTGCGCCCAATGACGGCAGCCAAGCAGGCGTGCTAGATCGGTAATAATTCCGTGTTCACTCAGCGCGGCAAGATTTGGGCTATGGCTGGCAGGCTTAGACATACCGCTTAAGCAACCGGTACCAAGTTAAGCAACACGCTGATTGCTTTATCTGCATCTAAACCATCGGCTTCGGCTTCGTAACTCAGTATTAGACGGTGTCGCAGGCAGTCGTGTGCGACCGACTGTACGTCGTCAGGCGTTACAAAGTCGCGCTGGTCCAGCCAAGCGTGTGCGCGCGCGCAACGATCGATTGCGATGGTGGCACGAGGGCTGGCACCAAACTCAATCCAGCTAGCAAGTTCGTCGCTATAGTTGCTCGGTGAGCGTGTAGCGAGCACCAATTGGACTAAGTACTCATCGACAGCGTCAGCCATGTGCACTTGCATAACTTCTTTACGTGCGGCGAAGATAGACGCTTGTGAAATTGCCTCGTTTGGCTTGGCGTCGCTGTCCGACAATGCTTCACCGCGAGACAGAGCGAGAATCTGTTTCTCGGCACTGACGTCAGGGTAACCGATTCGCACGTGCATTAAGAAACGATCGAGTTGTGCCTCGGGTAGCGGGTACGTGCCCTCCTGTTCAATCGGGTTTTGGGTAGCCATCACTAAGAACAATTTTGGTAGGTCGAGTGTTTCTCGACCCACGGATACCTGGCGTTCTGCCATCGCCTCAAGTAAGGCCGATTGAACTTTAGCTGGTGCGCGATTTATTTCATCCGCTAATACCAAGTTATTAAAGATCGGGCCTTGTTGAAAATCAAAGGTCGCAGTTTCCGGTCGATAAATTTCTGTACCCGTAATGTCTGACGGCAGAAGGTCCGGCGTGAATTGAATGCGCTGAAAGCTACCGTCAATGCCGTCCGAGAGTGCTTTGATAGCCTTAGTTTTTGCAAGGCCGGGCGCGCCTTCAACAAGTAAATGACCGTCCGCGAGCAAGGCGATGAGTAAGCGATCAACCAATACCGGTTGGCCTAGAATTTGGCTCGTCAACCATTCTCGAAGTAGGGAAAATTCGCTGTGCATAGAAAACCTTTATAAGTCCAAATACGTTTTTGTTATTCGTTATTTGCGAACGATGTTTTAAATCAGCGATAAATATAGAATTTGATCCAAATTTTTCAACTAAAATTTTGTTTAGTGGTTCAGAGTTGATTCAGCTTGGTTTTGCTAGATTTAACACATCCTTACAAATGACGTGAAAACTAAGCGAGCCAAGCATGACGAACATTGATCTGAATACCAAAATTAAATTAGCCGATATCGAGATTACCCAACTCTCTACCGAAGCGCTCAATTTGCTTTCAATGATTACGGTTCGAATTCGCAAGCTCAGTGGTAAGCACTTTAGCTTTTCTGACCCACGTTTGCTGGAGAAAATTAGCTACAAATATAAGCGCATAGACGACCCTGAGATTAACGGATTGTACAAAGAATTTAAGCAAGCGGTTAAGCATTCGTTATACAATTCTTTCAAGCGCCAATTTAGTTACTCTTAGGCAGCTGATTTTGTTGTTCGAGTTGGTCTAACTCGATCTCGTCGAAGCCGGCTTGCAGTCTGGCAGCGATATTAAACGGGCCTTTAAGCTCGCCATGCAGGTGCGTCGCTACCATACTTTGAAAAGTTGACCGCGGTTCCAGCCCCGCTAAGTCGCATTGATAAGAAAACCAGTTCGAACCTGTTTTGACATGGCCAATTTCATCCTTGTAGATAATCTCCAGAATGGTCACCGCGCTCGTGTCGCCAACAGCACTAAGTCGTTTGATCATGCCTGGCGTTACATCAAGGCCTCGCGCTTCGAGCACTCTTGGCACCAACGCCATACGCGCGATCACATCGTCTTGAGTCTGAACCGCCATGTCCCACAAGCCGTTGTGGGCTGATAAGTCACCGTAATCACAATCATTACATTGTAAGTACTCGCGAATAAGCCCAAAGTGACGGGCTTCATCATCGGCTATTTTTATCCAGTCTTGATAAAACTCTAGAGGTTGGGCTCTGAATCGATAAGCGGCGTCAAGCGCTAGATTGATTGCATTAAATTCGATGTGCGCAACGGCGTGCATTAACGCGTTTCTACCGTCCTGGCGTTGTATGCCCCGTCGTTTTAGTTCACGCGGTGCAACCAATTTCAGCGCAACAGGGTAGCCCGGGGTTTGGATCTTTTTTACCGCGCTATTCTGATCAATCTTAACCTTATCTAGTGTGCGCGCTAAGGCATGCGTGGACGCGCATTTCTCACTCGCGTCGTTCAATAATATGATGCGATGCAGTTCTGCAAAGAGATCCGTCATGCCGGTGTGATGGTTGCGCAGTGGATCAATCGTGCAGCCGGCCGATCGTGCAGCGCGGCAAATCGTTAATGTCGGTGAACAACGTTATCTCGTCAAATCCGTTGGCGTGGAACAACGCGGCGACGTCTTGCGCTTGGTTGTAACCATGTTCGACTATTAAGAAGCCTTGGACGCTTAGGTACTGCGGCGCGGTTTCGATAATACGGCTTAAATCTGATAAACCGTGTCCGTTGGCGATCAGCGCGCTATCGGGCTCGAACCTAAGATCGCCTCGCTGCAAATGCGGGTCGTCAGGTTCAACGTACGGAGGGTTTGCTGCGATTAAGTTAAAGGCTTGTCGGTCGCCGAGCGCGTCAAACCAGTTGCTAAGCAAGAACTCCACGTTGTCTATGTTGTTCAGGTCGGCATTTTCTCTCGCAACTCCAAGCGCGCCAGCTTCAGAGTCTATGGCGAGCACACGCGCTTGCGGGCGCTCTTTCGCAAGTGAGAGGGCTATCGCGCCGCTGCCTGTGCCGAGATCTAAAACTGCTAACTCACTGTCTTTGGGTAGTCTTTGTAGCGCTTCTTCTACCAAGGTCTCGGTATCTGGGCGTGGGATCAGAACGTGCTCGTTGACCTTGAGCGTTAATGACCAAAAATCGCGCGAGCCGGTCAGGTAGGCAATAGGGTTACCTTCCTTGCGTGCGTCGGCAAGCTGGCAAAATGCTTTAACGTGATCGGCGGTCGCGATGGTATCGCCATAGGCGATTAGCCAAGCGAGTGGCTGCCCGATAACATGTTGCATCAATACCTCGGCGTCTATGCGCGGCGTATCGCTGCTTTCGTAAAGAAGTTTACTCGCGTCGTCGAGTAGCGCTTTATACGTAAGCATTAGTCATCATCGCCTAACTCGGCGAGTAAGTTCGCTTGATGCTCCGTTGTTAGTGGGTCGACAATTTGGCCGAGATCGCCGGATACGATGGTATCGAGCTTGTACAACGTTAAGTTTATCCGGTGGTCGGTAACTCGGCCTTGTGGGTAGTTGTAGGTGCGGATGCGTTCAGAGCGGTCTCCGCTGCCGACTAAGCTTCGGCGGGTCTCGGCTTGTTCGGCGTCTTGCGCCTGACGTTCCGCGTCTAAAATACGCGCTTTGAGCATCGACATCGCACGCGCTTTGTTTTTATGTTGCGAGCGCTCGTCTTGGCACTCCACCACGGTGCCCGTTGGGATGTGCGTCAAGCGCACAGCCGAGTCGGTTTTGTTGACGTGCTGGCCGCCTGAGCCAGACGCGCGATACGTGTCTATGCGCAAATCCGCTGCGTTAATTTCCATGTCATCGCCGACTTCATCGGCTTCAGGCAAAATTGCAACGGTGCAAGCGGACGTATGCACTCGGCCCTGTGTTTCGGTTTCTGGTACGCGTTGAACGCGGTGTGCGCCGGACTCAAATTTCAGTTTCGAGTATGCGCCGTGGCCGACAATACGTGAGATGATCTCTTTGTAACCGCCGTGTTCGCCTTCGTTTTTACTCAGCACTTCAACCTGCCATTTTTGTGATTCGGCATAGGTTTGATACATTTTGAATAAATCGCCTGAGAATATCGCGGCTTCATCGCCACCGGTGCCCGCACGAATCTCTAAGAAAATGTTGCTGTCGTCGTTGGGGTCTTTTGGTAACAGCAATTTCTGCAAATCAGCTAATAGGGTTTCTTGACGAGCTTTAATCTCGTTTAACTCGTCGTGGCCCATTTTGCGCATTTCTTTGTCGTCTTCTTCGATCATCATTTGCGCCGCTTCGGCGTCTTGCTCCAAGCGACGATACTCCTGAAAATTCTCGATGATGGGCGAGATTTCAGACAGCTCAATACTGAACTTGCGAAACACATTCTGATCACTCATGGTTTCAGGCTGCGACAATAGCGCATTTAATTCTTCCTGACGGTCGACCAGGTTTTCCAGCTTTAAACGGATGGAATCTTTCACTTATTATTATCTCTTTCTAATTATTTCTGGTCGTCTAAACCAAACAGCTCGCGGGTTGCGGCTAACAGGGTTTCATCATGTTTTTGGCGTAATGATTCCGTCGGATGGTGCATAAACTTTCGTGACAAAGCACGGGCAAAATGCTCAAGTACGAGTGCTGGGTCATCGCCAGCACTGAGCCGTTTTCGGGCACTGCTCAGTTCGTTCTCGGTGATTGAGCTGGTACGGTCACGTAGCTCTCGTATGGTAGGGATAGATTGTAAATTTTTAAACCAATGCATAAATTGTAAGGTTTGTTCCCCGACAATTTTTTCGGCATCCAGCGCGGCATTCTTGCGTGACTCAATTCCTTGGTTTACGACTTGTTGTAAGTCATCAACGGTATATAAATAGACGTTGCTCAAATCACCGACCTCGGGTTCAACGTCTCTGGGTACTGCCAAGTCGACGATCAACACGGGTTTGTTTTTGCGTTTTTTCAAGGCGCTTTCGAACGCACCTTTGCCCAAAATAGGGAGAGTGCTAGCCGTAGAGCTAAACACCATGTCGGCGTCAGATAAGCGGGTGGGCAGCTCGTGTAAAGAGATTACTTGTGCGCCGAATTCCTTGGCAAAACTTTCTGCGCGTTCTACCGTGCGGTTGGCAACAATGATATCGCGCACGCCCTGGGCGTATAAATGTCGGCAGGTCAGTTCAATCGTCTCGCCTGCGCCAATCAATAAAACCGTTTGTTGCGACACGTCGGAAAATATTTGTTTCGACAACGACACTGCAGCATACGCTACGGACACTGCGTGACTGCCAATGCTGGTGCTGGTGCGAATCTCTTTGGCGACCGAGAATGTGTGCTGGAATAAACGATTCAATACTTTGCCGGTATTACCATTCTTATGTGCCGTGGCGAACGCCGTTTTCATTTGGCCTAAAATTTGGGGTTCGCCTATTACCATCGAATCTAGACCTGCGGCCACACGAAACGCATGTTTAACGGCTGCTTGGTCGGGGAACGAGTAAAGATAGGGCGACACTTCGTCCTTTTTTAGTTCATGAAAGTTGCACAGCCAGTCGCTGACCACTTCAATATTCGAATCAGGCACTTGGCAATACACTTCGGTTCTATTGCAGGTAGACAGAATCGTGGCTTCTTCAATTTGGCCGTATTTGGAGATGTCCGTCAAGGCATCTTCCAGATGCTCAGCCGCTACGGCCGCGCGTTCGCGCACCTCAACAGGAGCAGTGGTGTGATTCAAGCCTATGGATAAAACGTGCATTATTTAATAAGAGGGTCTCAACCCAATATGAGCCTAATTCGGCCCCGATGCTTCATTTTACCCTGTTTTGCGACGTTCTAGAACAAATCCGCATTGGAATTCTGACCAAAACTTCGTAACAGGGTAGGTAGGCTTTGCCACCATAAAAGCGCGGTAATAGGGAGTAAGACTAACGCGCACGCTGTATAGAAATAGTGCGCGGCCAGCGCCCAATGAACGAGTAGGTAGACCAGTTGCGCGCTGCCGATAAGCAGCAGCACAAGGGTGATCGCGGCTAATAGGCTGCGCTGCATGCTCGGATTAACGTCGCTGAGTGTCATGCCAAGCATCAAATGGGTTGCGAGAATCCACGCTAGGATACCAATGAGCAACCAGGCATCGATACTTATACCCTCGCCAATAAAATAGCAAGCAGAGACAAAAATCAGGATCGCTTGCAGAATTTTCGATTCGAGAATAATCGAGTAAATGGTCTCATTTTCGCGCTCTTCTAGGGTCAATTGGTTCGCGCAATTGAGCATAAAGCTGAAGCCGGTGAAGCACAGGGCCGCCAGCAGAATGGTGTGCAGCACCGTTCCAGACCCTTTTTGCGCACTGATTAGATGCAGCGTGCTGGAAATCGTTAAGTTCAAGTGATCGAGTAAGTTAAGGCTGTCGTCCCAGTTAATGTAATGCGTTTTCCAAGCGCCAATACCCAGGGCGCTCGCTAAACTGAGGCCGAGTAACATCATAAAGCTTAAGTGAATAAAGCTGCCGGCTTGTAAACGGCCAAATTTACCTGCTTTCAGGTCTTGATCTTTGGCGTTGGCGCCTAGCTGATTGTCTTCTTCATTGAGCATGCGAATTAGTAATGCGGCAAACCCAGCGAAGATAAATAAACTCAGCGAAATAAAGCTGGGCAGTGATTCGGCAGCTAACTGAGTGCTGTTCATTGGTGCGTCCATTACTGGTTGCGACCACAGCAGTTGTGCCTCCATAGCGACGACTAACAGCACAATGATGACGCCCGCGAAGGATGATAGGTCGGTCTTGAAGCCGGCGTCTTTCTCAAGTTGAAATACCGCAACAGTAAGCACTGCCGCGATTATTGTTGGGTTGTTAAATCGTAGCCACTCGACTGAGTCGCCGAACGGGGCCCAATCACCGTAGAGGGAAAATCCAAGCTGGTTGCTAAACGCCAGGCCAATCGCCAACAAAGCAATGCAAGCGATAACCCTTAGTGTCAGGGGCAGGGCCGTACTCGAGTGACGTAATAGTGCTCTGGCCGGTAATAGAAAAAGAATTGCAAACAAAAGCCCGGATTGACGGTCTATTAGGGTTGCGAGCAGTGCCGTCACCAAGCCCATTGAGAGTAAAAAGAAGGCTTGGATCAAGCCTTGCTCAATTGCAGCGGTGAAGGGTTGTTTGGCGCGCAACAGGTGGTCCGCAACGGTAAATTCACCGGATTGGGCGCTCAGTTGTAGGTGGCAGACCGTTTCAACTATTAAATGAAAGATGATTAACCATAGCAATGCTGGGCCCCAGCCCCAGAATAATAGAAGACTGGTTGCAGGCAGGCTAACAAAGAAGGCGCTGCTACCAAGGTTGCTTAACAAGCTTACGGTTGTTATGCCACGCCAGAATTGTTTAAAGCGGGTGCCGGCGAACTTTTGTTTGCTGACTAAACGCACCAGGCTCAGATAGCCAAACACTGCAAAACCAAGTGCAGCAAGAAAGACCGTAAGGCTATTGAGCATAGAGTAAAGACCGCAGGTGAAAGTAAATCGAACTATTGCGCTTGGCAACGTATCGCAGTGTTGAAATTGTAGGCTAAGACGCGTGGTTTAGATAGACCGAGAAATAGTGAGTTGCGTAGCGTTTACAATTTTTTTCCTGTTCGGCCGCGTAAGAGCATAAATACCATGGCCCTTATTTACTGGGCGTTACACAAATTAAGGTTATAATCTGAAGTATGTACAAATATCTAACGACTACCAAGCTCTTGGCCTACTGGGCCAGCATTGTGCTTTTATCTGCTTGCGCTAGCACGCCTGATGCGACTCAATCTAACAGCCAAGCCGAGGTTGTGGAGACAAACGAGGGGAGTCAAGGGGCTGCCGACATTGGCGAGCAGGCTGACGTAGTGGTGGAAGCGAACCCCGACCAGCTCAAAATTGCCTCAGACCGCGAGCTTGCTGCAGACCCAGATTTACCGCTGCAAGACCTGGATTCGGAAACCCTTGAACGTCTGCTGTTGATGAACTTTGCGTCTTACCAAGGTGCGTGGCAAGTTGCCACCTCGAATGCGCTAAAGGCGGCGGAACTGAGCAAAGATTTTCGCGTAGCGCGGATGGCCACCTTGATCGCTTTGCGTGATGAAGACTATAAAAGCGCGGCCTTGGGGGCTGCGGCTTGGACGCGTTTGAAGCCAAACAGTGTTAATGCGCAAAATATGCATATTTTGTCTTTAGTTGGCTCGGCGCAGCTTGACGCAGCCAAACAAGCGATTACGGCACAACAAGCGGATCAAGATATCGACAGCTATATTAAGCAAGTCGTGGCCTTGCTAGTACGTCAGAAAAACCCCGAAGGCGGCTTTGAGATTGCCGATTATTTAGTACAACAGAATCCTCAATCCGCGCAAGTTCACGTAAGCGCTGCCTATGTAGCGGAAACGTTTAAAAAATACGAAGCGGCGCAAGTGTGGGTTGATAAAGCGCTCGAGCTGCGGCCCGGTTGGGATTTGGCGGCGCAAATGAACGCCAATATTTTGCGCACACAAAACAAGTTGGACGAACGCGCTGCCTTTATCGATCAATTCGTTAAAGATTACCCTGGTTCCATCGCAATGCGCATTAATCACTCGGCTGAGTTATCGCGAGCCAAAGACTATCAAGGCGCCTATTCCGTTATGCAAGGTGTATTAAAAGACGCCCCTAAAAATGTGGACGCCTTGCAATATACCGCTGCGTTGGCTGAACAATTGGAAGACAACAAAAAATCAGCCTATTACTATCGCCGCGCTTTAAGCTTAGAGCCTAAGAACGATGACATTCGCTGGTCGCTTGCGCGTCTCGCCGTGGCCGAGAAAAAGTACGCAACGGCCGAACGCTTGTTCAACGACATCAGTGATGAACGCATGTTGATACGCGCGCAGATTCAGGTTGCTAACATGCGCAATGAGACGCAGGGCGTGACGATGGCGGTTAATACCTTGCGCGCCATCGAGCCAAAGACTGAAGACGAATACGTGCAGGTTGCAATCACGCGACACTACTTGCTAATGGAAGCCAAGCAACTTGAGGAAGCCTTTGGTTACGTCAACGAGACCCTAGTCTATTTGCCCGATAATCTAGAACTGTTATACGCGCGCGCGCTGGTTGCCTCTGAGCTAAAAAGACTCGATATCGCCGAGCAAGATTTCGCGCAAATCATCGCCGCTCAGCCCGACCATGCGAACGCGTTAAACGCCTACGGTTACACCCTAGCGGACCAGACTGATCGCTACGACGAAGCCAAAGAGCTGATTGCCAAGGCCCTGGAACTACGGCCTAACGACGCCCATATCTTAGACAGCATGGGCTGGGTTTTGTACCGTTTGAATGATCTTGAGGGCGCAATCGAATATCTACAAAAAGCCTATGATGCCAGCCCCGAGACCGAAATTGCTGCGCATCTAGGCGAGGTGTTGTGGGAGTCTGGTCAGCCGGATAAAGCGCGTGCGTTGTGGAGTAAAACCTTGTCTGAAGACGATGAAAACTCGGTATTGAATGAAACGCTTAAACGTTATGAAGTTGACCTTTCTAGCGCGGCACCCAATTTGAAGCCAGAGCTGGTGCGCGCAGACCGCAGTTAGCCTCAATCGAGTGAGCACAATGTCGCCTAATCTTTACCGTTCTAATTTTAGCTATTTACGGTTTGATCATCGTCGATTTATTCATTGTCGCCGTTTTGTCTTGATTCTTTTACTGCTCGGTATGGTGTCAGCGTGCAAAACCTTGTCTGATGCCCCAGACACGAGCCACCAGGGCGCGGCTACGTGGCGGGCCGACGCGAGCGTATTCACTGAGCGCGAGCAACAATACCTTGATACCCATCAATGGCGTTATTCGGCGAAGGTGGGTATAACCGCACCACAACTACGAGAGTCCGCCAACATTATCTGGGAGTATGCCGATCAAGCTAATAATGTGCGCTTGTTTGGGCCGCTTGGTGTCGGCGCGGTGCGTTTGCAGTTTGATCAATACGGCGTCGAGCTTTCGGATAATAAAGGGGTATTACATCAAGGGCACAGTGCCGATGAATTGCTAAGCGATATTATAGGTTGGCCAATTCCAATTAATGCTTTGAGTCGTTGGTTGTTCGTGCTACCAACCGCCGGGGCGACCTATCGTTATCAATTAGACGAGAACCGCAACGTAGCGCTGCTTGAACAATTGGGTTGGCGTATCAAATACAGTAATTATAAATCGTATGGCGAGCAGTTTTTGCCGCGTAAAATAGTCGCCACCAAACAATTGTCACCCGAGCAGGCAGTGGTGGTTAAGCTAATTGCCAAGACATGGCACTAGCACCCGCGCGCCGAAAAGCGTGGCCTGCACCGTGTAAAATAAACCTCTTTTTGCATATTGTTGGCAAGCGCGAAGACGGTTACCACAACCTGCAGACGGTCTTCCAGTTCTTAGACTACGGTGACGAGTTGTTTTTTGAATTAAACACCCGTGCTGAGATTGCGCGCACCTACGCCGCTGATTTTAGTGAAGACCTTGATTTATGTTTACGTGCAGCGCGTTTATTACAGCCGTTTGCTGGTAAAAATGCGGGTGTGACCATCGATCTGCTAAAGCGTATACCCCAGGGCGGTGGCCTAGGCGGCGGAAGTTCTGACGCAGCGACCGTGCTAATTGCGTTAAATCAGCTCTGGAAGCTTGGGTTTAGCCGTGCAAAACTCGCCAAATTAGGTCTGCAACTCGGCGCGGATGTGCCCGTGTTCGTTATGGGGCAAGCCGCTTGGGCCGAAGGCGTAGGCGAGCAGTTGACGCCAATTGATTTGGCTGAGCCGTGGTATCTGGTTTTGAACCCGCAAATCAACGTTTCTACCGCTAAAATTTTTTCAAATAAACATTTGACAGCAGCCCCCCAGATGAAGAAAATACGCGCTCTCGAGAAAGGCGTGGACGCAAGTTTCGGTGAAAACCAGTTAGAGCCGATAGTTCGAGCTGAATACGCCGAGGTCGACAAGCTTCTTGAGTGGCTTAGTCAGTTTGGAAAGCCGCGCATGAGCGGGTCAGGAGGGTCAGTTTTTATGGCCGTTGAAGACCAACAACATGGCGAGGTGATACTTACTCAAAAGCCTGAAAATTCAGTAGGTTTTGTTGCTAAAGGGCTAAATAATCACCCTTTGTTGAGTCTTTATAAGTAGACTTAGCGTTTCATAAATACGTATCGCTAGTAAGCGTGTCGTAGTGATTTAGCAAGGACAGCCGTTGAACAGCAAGGCGTGAATGCCAAAAATATATACACACTGGGGTGTGGCCAAGTGGTTAAGGCACCGGATTTTGATTCCGGCATTCGAAGGTTCGAATCCTTCCACCCCAGCCATTCACGATTTAGTTTTAGACAGTTAACCGAGCCCTAACCGAAATTGGGCGGAACGTAACCTCTAGCTCGCGCGTCTCATAAACCTGCACCCCTTTCTGCTCTATGCCTTCCACAATTTCTTCTGTAGCTTTAGTGTTTTTGTCGACTTCGTGTATTTGAACTCTCATCTGTTGAACTCTAGCAACTAATGTCACTTCGGCGGTATCAAAATCGCCACGTCGATATTAGAATCGCTGCAGCAGACTTATTTGAACGTAGAATTAGAAAATCGTGCCAAGACTTAGCTTGGGAACATCTTATTAAGAGAGTGTGAGGTAATTGTGGCAATAGATAATTTGCTTGTTTTTTCTGGCAACGCGAACCCAGACTTATCAGCTCAAGTGGTTGATTATTTAAAGCTGCCCTTGGGTAAAGCGCGCGTTGAGCAGTTTAGCGACGGTGAAATAACCGTTGAAATTCAAGAAAACGTACGTGGTCGAGATGTCTTCATCATTCAGCCGACCTGTGCGCCGAGCCATAAAAACTTGATTGAATTACTGTTGATGATTGACGCTTGTAAGCGCTCATCAGCACACCGCATTACCGCGGTAATGCCGTATTACGGTTACGCGCGTCAAGACCGACGCCCACGTAACTCACGCGTGCCGATCAGTGCTAAGTTGATTGCCTCAATGGTCAGCACCGCAGGCGCAGACCGAGTTTTGACGATGGATCTGCACGCAGACCAAATTCAAGGCTTTTTTGATATACCGACGGACAACATTTATGGCTCGCCGGTGTTGTTAGATGATTTGCGCAACCTGAAAGACGACAACATGATTGTTGTCTCACCTGACATCGGCGGCGTAGTACGAGCACGAGCCCTCGCGAAACGTTTGGGCATCGATTTAGCGATAATTGACAAGCGTCGCCCGAAAGCCAACGTGGCTAAGGTGATGAACATCATTGGTGAAGTCAAAGGCCGTAGTTGCGTGCTAATCGACGACATGGTTGATACCGCGAACACGCTTTGCAAAGCCGCCGACGCACTTAAAGAGCACGGTGCCACCGCAGTACGAGCGTACGCAATTCACCCGGTGTTGTCGGGCGAAGCAGTAAATAGAATTAATGCATCAGAAATGGACGAAGTGGTTGTTACCAATACTATTCCATTGTCTGACGCAGCAGCAGCAAGCGAGAAGATTCGACAATTGTCGGTCGCGCACTTGTTGGGCGAATCGATTCGCAGAATTACGGTAAGTGATTCGGTGAGTTCGTTGTTCACAGAAGAAGACTAAAAATAACATTAGTTTTTGACGTGGAAATTTAAGTCCACATGACGGTTTCGACCAACGTGTGATTGGAAATAATTCATAACTTTTAAGAGAAAAGAAATGAGTGCTAATTTTATAGTAGAAGCTGAAGTAAGAACCGGATCTGGTACTGCAGCAAGTCGTCGTGCACGACGCGCTGGTCAAGTACCCGTGGTGGTCTATGGCGGTGGAGAAGATGAGCAATACCTATTGGTGGATCAAAACAAGATCATGCACCAATTGGACGTTGAAGCTTTCCATTCCGCATTGGTCCAATTAAAAGTCGACGGTGACTTGCAGCGCGCAATTTTGCGTGACGTGCAAATGCATCCGTACAAGGCGCAAGTTTTACACCTTGATTTTCAACGCGTAAGTCGTAAAGACAAAATCACCATGACTGTGCCATTGCACTTCATGGGTGAAGAAGATGCACCTGGTGTTAAGACTGAGTCAGGCATTATGTCGCACAGCATGACCAACGTTGATATCAGTTGTTTGGGCTCAGATTTGCCCGAATACGTTGAAGTTGATGTGTCTGGTCTAGGCATGGGCGAAGCGGTTTCATTAGGTGAAATTAAATTGCCTGAAGGTGTTGAGTTTGCCTCAACAGTGCAAGATTCAGATCTTGAGCTGCCTGTTGCATCAGTATTGGCACCGAAGAAAGCCACCGTTGAGCCTGAAGAAGAGGCGGCTGGTGACGATGCAGAAGCGGGTGACGCGGCTGCTGAAGGCGACCCTGCTGAGTAACGCGCATGACGCCATCGCCAGTTAAGCTGATTGTCGGTCTTGGCAATCCGGGCGAAAAATATGCAAAAACCCGGCACAATGCCGGGTTTTTGTTTTTAGACAAGTTGTGTGAGCAGCTTGGCACCACGCTCAAAGCAGATAAAACCTGTTTCGGTTACAGCGCAAAGGTTAGCATCGCTAGCCGCGACGTGCGCCTGCTTACGCCAGACACGTTTATGAACTTAAGCGGTAAAGCAGTGCTCGCCGCCACTCAATATTATAAAATCGAGATGTCTGAAATACTGGTGGCACACGACGAGCTAGACTTAGACCCCGGTGTCGCACGCCTTAAATTAGGTGGTGGCCACGGCGGCAATAATGGTCTGCGCGATATCGCGCAGCAGTGTGCTACTAAAGATTTTGCGCGCTTGAGAATTGGCATTGGCCACCCCGGAGTTGGTCGTGACGTCTCCGGTTATGTATTAAAGCCTGCTGGTAAAGCAGACCAAGATAATATCGATAACGCCATTGCCGAGTCCTTGCGCGTGATCGACCTTATAACGCAGGGTGATTACCCCCGCGCTATGAACGAATTACACACAAACCTAGCCAAGTAAGCTAGTAGAAAAGGTTACAACATGGGATTTAAATGCGGAATCGTCGGTTTGCCAAACGTAGGCAAATCAACCTTATTTAACGCGCTAACAAACTCGGGTATTCAAGCCGAGAACTATCCGTTTTGCACCATTGAACCGAACGTCGGCATGGTCGAAGTACCTGACCCACGATTACAGCGATTAACCGAGCTGGCCGAACCCAATAAAACTATTCCAGCCACCATGGAATTTGTCGATATAGCAGGCCTGGTCGAAGGCGCATCAAAAGGCGAAGGCCTAGGGAATCAGTTCTTAGCGAATATTCGCGAAGTAGATGCTATCGCACACGTCGTGCGCTGCTTTAATGACGACAATGTCATTCATGTCTCGGGCAAAGTTGACCCCGCCTCGGACATCGAAGTGATTCATACCGAACTCGGTCTAGCCGACATGGAAACCGTAGAGAAAGCCATCGAACGTGCAGCCAAACGTTCTAAATCGGGTGACAAAGAGCAAATTAAGCTAAAGGAAATACTCGACAAAGTGTTGGCGCATTTGGACATCGGCGAACCAGTGCGTTCACTGGGTTTAGATAAAGACGACGCCGATAAAATTAAACACCTTTGTTTAATGACCGCCAAACCAACTATGTACATCGCCAACGTAGACGAAGCCGGTTTTGAGAATAATCCACACCTAGACACAGTCAATGGGGTCGCAAGTGCGGAAGGGGCAAACGTAGTGGTGATTTGCGCCGCAATTGAATCAGAAATCGCCGAGCTTGACGACGAAGAAAAAACAGAATTTCTAGAAGAGATAGGTCAAGAAGAACCGGGCCTAGACCGCGTGATTCGCGCCGGCTATGAGCTACTCGGCCTGCAAACCTACTTCACAGCAGGTAAAACCGAAGTGCGCGCTTGGACCATTCGCAAAGGCAACACTGCACCGCAAGCCGCCGGAGTCATTCACACTGACTTCGAACGTGGCTTCATTCGCGCCGAAACCACCGCCTATGCGGATTACGACCAATACGGTGGAGAGCAAGGCGCCAAAGAAGCCGGCCGCTTTCGCCTAGAAGGCAAAGACTATGTGATGCAAGACGGCGATGTAGTGCATTTTAGATTTAACGTATAGTCAAAAGTAGGAACCCAAGAAGGCCAATTACGACGTCGTAATTGGCCTTTTTTACG
Organism: uncultured Arenicella sp.; assembly: GCA_938048185.1. Classification (GTDB taxonomy): domain Bacteria; phylum Pseudomonadota; class Gammaproteobacteria; order Arenicellales; family Arenicellaceae; genus Arenicella. Next base: position 714 of record CALIVT010000012.1, on the reverse strand, counting down.
TCTATGTACGAACGACATTTTTTCAGTATAACGACCTATATTCAAAGCTATCGCCCCCTTTCGCACCTAATGCCGCCTCCTTTCAGCCAGAAAAATAAAATTAGAATAATAAAATCAAAGACTTATGATTTTCTTGAGAATGTTAACGCGCACTGTTATTCTCAAAAGAGAGCGGGCTCGCTTTCACACCGGGAAAATTAAGGAAAATGCTAAAAAATCAATTAAAAATAAACACCTACAAGCTAAATCTAGAATTTAGCCGAGTAGGAAGATGCGCGCGCTATTTACTAAGCTGTTAGGTTTACTAAATGCTTAGTACACATGCAATGCAAATACTGCTTCATTATCAAGACGATGATGGTGGCCCCGAAAAGCCTAGGTTTGATCGGTTTCTCGATGATGTACGTAAACTCGCAGAGAAGCATCAAATCACATTTGAGCAATATGAATCTTTCTCTTTGAATGGAGAAGAATTTAGAATTGCTCCTTGCGACAGGTGCAAGGATCTTACCGTCAACAAAAGCGATGTATCAGAAGAAGTAAAAGAGATAGTTTCATTTTTTTGGGAAACCATCAGAATGGGTGAGGTTACTGAATCAAAATCAATGTGCCAAATATGCAAAATTGCTACTTCGTAAAGAAACCTAACAAGAAAGGGTATTTCGCCCTGCGGGCTGGACGCGCACTCCGCGCGCGCCCATACCTTGGGCGTTA
>CALIVT010000011.1 GCA_938048185.1 uncultured Arenicella sp. | reverse complement strand
CCTCTATGTGTGTTTGTGGTAAACAACGTTTAACCATCAACCTCGACTAACGAAGTTAGACACCATTGGTAAGTGAATTTAAGCCTGCGAGACGGGAGAAATCCCTATTGGCGATTGACAGCTAATCGGCTCATGTGTGTTAAGCATTTTCTATTTCTCTAACCTAAAGTCACGTTCGCCCAACCAATAACTTAGAAAGCTTGGCTCTACTATATAACCAAATAACTCATTGCTTATGTGGCCTTCATTTTTTAGCACTGAAATATTATCAGTTAAAGAAGATAGATCACCTAATACGATCATTCCATTTAGTTTTTTCGGCCACCTTGATGCAAATTGCAGCCAAAATTGAATGCGACGCAATGTTGTTGCACATTGCACAAAAAACCAATACACCTTCGGGAAACCAGCCTTTAATATTTAATTGCGACTCTTCTTCATCTGGCAAAGCTTCATTCCATATAAACGGTTGACCGCCCACCCAAAAATCCCTTTTTTCCTTAAGAGTTGATATCGGTTGAATAGTATTCTCCACCTCTATGCGGTCCATATCAGAGATCTTATTCGGAAGTAATATCGTTAAACATGGTCCAGCCATAAGTATGCCTAACGCCTTTAAAACGGGCGTGTCGAAGACACGTCCGAGCGCACGCAGTGCGCGGTAGTTTTTGAACTTTTTATATTTTTTTCGCGTTTCCAATACCAAAAATCGACCCAAATTCTCCTGCTGTTTCTCCTTCGACTTTCTTCCAATTATGGACAGTTCTCGTGTACGTTATTTGGGCACTATCTTCCTTAAGTCTAGCAACCGATATCCAAACCCTTTCTAACCAAACTCCTCCTTCACGTGCGATATGGACATGGAAGCCAAGTAGATCAGGAGTATACGTAATCACCCCATCACTTCTTACCCAAGGACTATTGTCGCCGTGCCTAAAATATACCTCAACATTTTCCCCATCATCAACTTTGATTCTTAACCCTATATTTCTTGGAATTTCAGGATCGTCTTCCCATGCTCTAATTACATCCTTGGTTCCACTAACAGTTCTCAGTGTGCCTGCCCATTCACCTTTATAAGACTTATAAGGTTCTAAAACATAACTTTTGTCTTTAGCAAAGCCTGCGTGACTTGTTCCTAGAATTACTAGAAATAGCGAGAAAAAAATATGCTTCAAAGTATACCTCTTGTAAATATAACGCCCGAGTGAAACGAGGGAAGCAGATTTTGCAAACTTGTTATACATCATTTACTTCCCTCATAAATGACTCGCTTTCATAAACCTCATTTGGGCTTAATGTTTTTGGTTCTTTTAACATTAACTCATACGCATACCTCATTTGCCTAGCACACGAACCAACATCTAGGTCACCTATGCCTGTGGCCAATCCACAGCAAACCAATGATTTAATGGTATTTGGCATTGCCTGGTTCTTTAAAACAATCTCAAAAAGAATTGCTTTAAACGCTAGGTATGCATTCAAAGTGTTCGAAACATTTGATGGCACTCTCATTGTCGGTGCACAGGCAAGAAAAGGCCAGTTAGAATTTTTTGTTTCAATTATCAGTGAACTTCCGACAGGAAGTTCACCATAATAATTTTCTCTAATAGAATTTTGAACTAAGGTTTGAATATCATCACCAAGTTCATAGAGGATTGCTCTATCAAGACCGCCATCCATGTATCCGAAACTATTAGCTGGACTAACCATGCAATCAGCAGGTTGGCTAAAGTAGTCATCGTCTAAAGCAACAATATTTGGATACTCTCTAAATTCTGATTCCCATGCTTTAACCAGAGCTTGGTTTGAATCTACGAGATAGATGGTCTCCGGTAAGAATGACATATTTAGTATGTATAACGCCCAGCAAACGGGCGCGTTGTAAACGCGTCCGAACTGCCGTAGGCAGCGTTTTGGTTTTTGTTATGAGTCTTCTTCAAAAAATAACCATGTAGTTAATACCAAGAAGAATTACCGTGGATGAAGACTCTACGATCCATTTTTTCACTTTACTTTCCCTTACTCTAAATAGATCAATCAACCCTCTACGAAATAAGAACAAAAAATATGTTGTGTAGACAAATGGTACAACGTGAAGACTATAATGATATTCAATGAAATTTTTTCCAAACAACCCCAAAAACCAACCTAAATGACCGTAGGTCATGGCAGCACTCATTGCTCCATCAATTAGCATACGATAAATCCTATCATCCCCAAAAAATGTGGTGTAAGGAATCAACATACAGTAAGCCGTAAACCCTCCCCACAAATAGGCCATGTCAGTTTCTTCGAAATAAGCCAGGTACAGACTAAGACCACCGAAGGCGAAAATCATAAAAAACATCAGCGGGTAGACATCCAACCATGAGATTTCATCTCCGGCTTTCAAGTCTTTTCCGTTTATGTAAATATCATAATAAACCTTCATAATGAATTAGTACAACCTAACGCCCAGCAAACGAACGAAGTGTACTTGGCAAACTTGTTAGTGTGATTTACCACAGCCTTATTTAAAAGAAACAGAGTAACGCAGTAACGATGACAAAAAGCCCCAAGCCACGCATAGATTTTGAGTTGAACTCTAGCTCTGAAGAAAACCACGCAAAATAGTAGTTTGTAATGAACTTAAACTTCATTGGCCAAACAATTATTGCCAAGCCAAGAAGTGCAAATAGAACTGGAAGTATATTTTCGTTCATATCTATCTCTTCACACTAACAGCTTGTTATCCGACACTCTGTCGGGATATCTATATATTTGGTCATATTTATTCAAAATTCCATCTAGTCAGTTATCGGCTTAACTTTATCGAGGGCGACCAAGATATTTCAGGCATTGGTCTTAATTGTCGAACTTGGCGATCTGATCTAATACCGACAACTTAGCACAGTTCCCTTGTTTTGTATTACGCTGTGCGTTACTAACTCACTCCTTATTGGATGTGGATGGTTCGTCATCTAATAATAGGGGCAGTATGGGCGTAATCGTAGGATTTTCATTTGGTGTGCTTGGTGGGTTTGCGGGTGGGCGAACCGGGCTTATGTTTTTGTAAATTCTCACCGAGTTTCGATTAAAGGTGGTTGGCCCGACCACATCTAGGTCGCTGTCACCATCTAGGTCGGCGACTACGCCGGTGTATATCTGACCGCCTGGGTCGTAGTTTTGTTCGGTCCACGACTCGCCTTTGTTTTCATTGTAGAACACTAACAAGCCTTTCTGACCAAAAGAGCGACCGGTTGCGAGATCTAGGTCACCATCTTGGTCAATGTCGATTAATTGTACCATGTGACACTTCCCGAAATTGTTTTTGATAATGTGTCGGGTTAAGGCGACGCCGCCGTTAGCGTTGACGCCGGTGTTTTCATACCACGCGAGGTATCGATCTGCGCCTTCGGCACTGCCCATATAAATGTCGTTGTCGCCATCTAGGTCAATGTCGCCGACGGCTGATTTTACCTTGCCGTAGGTGTTGCCGGTGAACTGTGAATCGATTGGGTATTCAATTCTATCGCCGCTGCGCCAGCCGCCCGGGTTGTCCCAGTAGACGCCGGATAATACGATTTCCATTTCGCCGTCACCGTCAATATCGCCAGCAGAGATTCCTTCAGGCTTGCCTTGCTCGCCGGTGTCAAACACTCGCACCGTCCAGTTGCTAATGTCGGCGTTTTGTAAGGCAACCACCACTCGTTCAGACGACCACGTTCGTTCTATGATATCGAGCCGACCGTCACCGTCCATATCGGCCACGCGTAAATCGTTTTGATGATAGACGTTGCCGGCGTACACCACGATGCGTTGCCAAGCCTGTTTTACATCACCGGTGGCCCCGGGGTTGAGGTAGACATAGAGTTCACCGGCTTCGTCATTGTTTAAGTCGGGTGCGTTGCGTTGTCCGTTTGAGGTAATGAAGTCGGCCCACCCGTCACCGTTGATATCGGCGACTTGCGCGGCATATGGCCCGCCGTCAGATCGACCAATTTCATACCATGTTTCAAAGTCTGGCCCGGCGTACCAACGTTGCTGACTTGAGGCAATTGCAATATCGACGTTACCGTCTTGATCAAAGTCGGCAACGCCTACTTCAGCGGAATTGCGTGAGATAAAACTCGGTTCGGCCCATTCGAGAAGTTGTGCTGCGCGCACCGGCAGAGCGCACATCAGGGCTGCAATTAGCAAGGCGTGTGATTTGATTCTCAGCATATTGATCTCGCTCAGGGCTCGTTTGCTTGCTGCTGATCGTATCAAATAAATGTCGACACCGCATTTAGCCAGAACGTTTAGGCGCTGTCTTAGTCGTGGAACTAGTAGTGGGATTGCTCTTCAAGTGTGCCGCGCTTGAGATTAGCATCGCAATATAGCCTGCGCGTCTAGAAAACCCTCGAAAGAACCGTCGCCTCGAACCACGTGGGTCCGACAACTATCTGCTCAGGCATGTCGACCAGGTTCCCAATCTTTTTCGCGAAGGTTTGTCTTTGCAAATTTAAGAGGCGCGTCCTCAAGCTTGGTAGCGACGGTGTCGTTCCAGCGATTGAGTAAACCAAATACCGAGATAACGCCCATGATTTCCATAATTTGTTGGCCAGAAAAATGCCGCTCGAGTTCGATGAAATGAGCATCGGTGGCGCCATTTGGGCTCACGCCTGCTGCAAGCGCAAGCCTTAACGCCGCGCGTTCTGCGTCGCTAAATAAGTCATTAGTCTCGTATTCCCAAACCTTTGAAATTTTCTCTAAATCGGCGCCGACCATTTTAACCGCGCCGTGGGCCGTATGTGCTTGGCAATAGCGACAACCAGCTGCGCCACTTACAATGGTTGCAATCATTCGTTTTAGAATGTCGTCGAGCGCCTTAGCGCCGTAGACTACGTCGATAAGCGCCTTAACAGCGTGTAAGAAGGCTGGCCAGCGTGCCATTGCTAGTACGTCGTTGGGGGTGAAGCCCATCAAATCTTCAGCGAAACTCATGGCTTCTTTAAGGTCTGGAGATAACTCCTCGATGGCAAGTGGTTTAATGCGGCTCATAATCTTAATATGTGTAATTGACGGCTATTAATGTTTTGATTTTAGGGTTGTGTTCAAACGCCAAAGATTATTGACCGTTTTTCTGTCTTACATGGTGTGCACCCGAGCCCTTGAGGAAACTTTTGCGATAAAATTTCTCTAACGTTTGTGTTACTGCAATCGCTCGACATTCTTTCTTTTAGGGCTCAAAAATATGGCACTTCTAGTGCATAACACAAAGATACTAATGCTGTAGCATTAGTACAAATGAATAATGGCGATTAGTCACTATTTTCGGATGCCAAAACGAAGGAAGATTTTTAAGTGGCGTGACAATGATAAAAGCACGTTTAATTCAAAAAGGGGGGGGGCGTTGGTTTTTACCTAGTGACCCTTTCTAGGTCGGCAAATACTACACGTCAAATGCAAACCTGAATGAGGTTGCTTGCGCGCTCGACGCGAATCTAAGAACAGGTTTGCGCAGAGAAAAATTTGATATTGAGTTATTTGTTACAAACCTGTTTGATGAGAACACTACCGTGACCGCTCAAACATTTGTTCATGCTTGCTCGAATAAGGTTCAGTCAAGTCGCGTGTTGCAACGTTCAGACAGTATGTTTTCGTAGCGCTAAGATTTAGCAATTAGCCGCAATACTTTGCTGATAGGAAACAAAACATCTGCCCCCAATTGTGCGCTTCTGTCCCCAGACCAACCGGTGGCTTCATTTGGCAAGTCGGCATTATCCTTAAACGGCATTTCAATTGTGTAAGACAGCGTTTTAAAATGTTCGCCTAACCAATTGGCGGCGATGGTCATGTTCGCATTACCAGGTTCGTCCTTGGGGTATCCATGGGTGTCTTGAAAGTCAGGCGAAATTGCCATGAACGTATTTTTAAACATAGTTTCAAGTTCGGCATGACGTTCGTCATAGCTCGGGTTTCCTTCACAGCCGGCCACAAAGTTATAGGGCAACTCTTCATCGCCATGAATGTCTAAGAATATGTCACCGCCTTCACTCATCATTCGCTCGCGCACCAGAAATACTTCTGGGCTGGTGGTCATGCTAGGTGCCTCCCATTCGCGATTTAGGTTTGCGCCGGCGGCGTTGGTTCGCAGGTTACCGCGGGCCGAGCCATCCGGGTTCATATTGGGTACAACATAGAATGCAGTGGTTGCTAAGAGCTTGCGCGCAAGTGGGTTATGTTCATCAAGTAATGCGTGTAGAAAACCTTCAATGAACCATTCAGCCATGGTCTCGCCCGGGTGTTGGCGCGCAATTAACCACACTTTGTGTTCCGGCGTGTCGGTTTCACTGATAGTTAACAAATTCATCGCCCGGCCATCGGAGGTCAGGCCAAGCGTTTCATTGACGCAGCGTGCGTCGCCTTGTGCCCAAGCGAGCAGATCAAGATGACGTTCATGGCTGTATGGGGTGAAAAGCGCAAAATAAACAGAGCTTTGTAGTAAGAGAATCTCAAAACTAAGGACGCCATTTTCATAGGTGCATGACGTACGAAACCAATCTTGCCTGTCCCAAGAGGTGCAAACGTTGTAGTTCTCCCAGCCTTGGGCATACGACGTCTCGCCGGCATTGACGATGCTAATTTTATAGCGTTCACCAATGTCTCCTTCAAATCTAAAGTGAAACCACTGCATAAAATCGCTGGCATTGTCTTTTCGAATGGCGACTTTAATATCGTTAGGGTTCGAGCTATCGATCACGTCGATATTACCGCTATCGAAATGGTCGGAAACGATGACTGAGTTCATTGTTGGTGTGCTGAGAGCAATTTTTGATGGGTAGTAGGATACGGTAGCGACAGGTCGAATGTCCACCGACTATTTGATTGTTGTATAGTAAGCCGGCTAAAGTTATAAGAGGGTGGTCATGAGTGAATTTGTCGAATACCTGCATGAGGTCTTTATCGATTTCGGAACAATTCGCAGCCGTAAGATGTTTGGCGGTTATGGTATTTACCATAACGACTTGATGTTTGGCTTAGTTGCTGACGATGAGCTGTTTCTAAAGACCGACAACGATAATGTTGGACTGTTTGAAGAGCTTGATCTAGAGGCGTTTGAATTTCACGCTAAAGAAAAGTTAATTAAGATGTCCTATTATCGCGCGCCCGAAGAAATTTACGAAGACCCTGAGGCCGCTGCGCGTTGGGCGAATATTGCGTTTGACGCGGCGCTGCGAAACCACGCTAAAAAGACAAAATCACGCACGTAATCCGAACTTGGAAGTATGACCAAACTCAGCCCTAAAAAATTATTGCACAGTAAGTGGACTGCGACCCAACCTAGCTACAAAGAAAAGCACTTTTTGATTGCCGAGGTCGAGTTTGACGAACAGGGTAGTGTCATTGAGTGCGTGATCGAAGCGGTCATTAACAATCGGAGCTATTCGATCGATTGGCGTGAACTCAACGATAGAGAGCGCTGGAAAGTTGGCTGGAAGTAACGAACGATAAGTATGGAAGTTTAAGTATGGAAATTTCACAGCTACTCAGTTTCACCATCGCAGCAATGCTTCTGGTCGTGTCGCCAGGCCCGAACGGCTTGCTGATTGCAAAGACGGTTCCTTCGTCCGGAAGAGTCGCGGGCTTTGCTAATGTCGCGGGCTTTGGGCTTGCGTTTTATCTCCATGGTGTGTTGTCTATTTTAGGAATTTCGCTCATTCTTATTCAATCCGCTGAATTATTTTTTCTTCTGAAGGTCGCCGGTGCGATCTACCTATGTTGGATCGGGGTTCAGTCGTTAAGAAGCGCGTGTCGAGAGACTCCTTTCGTTCAGCAAGCCCGGCCTGTGGCGAAACAAACCGCTATAAAAAAAGCGTTTATCGAAGGTGTTTTGACCTGCGGACTAAACCCCAAGGTTTCAATGTTCTACCTAGCTGTATTTCCCCAGTTTATTCCCCAAACTGGCGAGACCGTTGGCGTCGCGTTTCAACTGGTGTTTATTCATTCAACGTTGAACCTTATCTGGTTTTCATCGATGGTAATTCTATTTAGCCGTTTGTCAGGAGCATTGCATAGTAGCCGTATTCAGCGTTGGGTGAAGGCTGTAACAGGTTTTGTGTTTATCGGCTTTGGTGCCAAGCTTGCGTCCTTGGACAGGCTCGCTTCTATAGAATAGGCGTCACGTTTGCGCTTGTGAATCGGAGCATTCAACCCAGAAATTTTCACCGCTTTTTTGCGCCTCGGCTAGCAGGTCTATTCCAGAGCCAAGTTTGATATAACCTTGTTCCTCACTAAAGCGAGCGAAGATAGAAGCGCTTAACGTATCAGGTTTAGGCGCGTTGAAACATCCGGTGTTAATGCCCACATTAAGGCCGCTATTGCCTTCAATTTGTTGATCTTTAATTTCTCTTAAACGGCGTTGTGCAATGCGCATTTGATACGCAGCGTCGTCGCTTAGGTAAAACAGCGTAATATGTTGGTTCGTTTGCTTAAACTTCTTTAACTCATCTACCGTGGCGTTTTTTTGAAGGGTGGCATGAAAAGTACTGGAAAAATTGTGTTCAGGAAATTCTGAATAAAAGCCTAGACTAAGCGTCATCGACTTATCTTGAAGGCTGACTATTTTGTCGGTAATAACGGCTAACCGAACAGTGCTTGGGTTCGCTGCGAGCGGGTCAAAACTCTGTAGTTTCCACATCGAGCTTATTGGCATGCCGACGCAGGAGCTAAGCAGAACTGCGATTAGTAGGCTTATGATTGCCCGTGTTGCCCTTAGTCGTTGAGTCAAAAGTAGTCTGGTAAAAGGTGGTTTCATCAAAAATTTCATCGTTCGTTTCTCTTGATAAGTGTTTTACGATCACGTTCATACGTTTCGAAGCTGGGGCTTGTCTGACCTAAGCACTCAGCGCGCGCATTTTCGTTTGGTTCTTTATTGCACTCGGCTTGGCGGTTAGCTTGTATTCCTTGATAAATGCTCTTGTTAGAGCAGGCGCTAATCGACATGAGAAAAACTACAATTAGAAGCATGCCAGATTTTAGTCTCATTTTTTATACTCCAAAATATCCCCGGGCTGACACTCTAAAAATTCGCAAATTTTCTCCAAGGTATTAAATCGTATGCCTTTGACTCGACCCGTTTTTAGAAGTGAAATATTTTGTTCGGTGATGCCAACGAATTCTGCGAGCTCTTTCGAGCGTTTTTTGCGCGTGACTAGCATCGCGTCTAAGTGAACAATGATACGCACGGCTTAGACAAACTCCGCATTTTCTTGGGCGAGTTTTTGCCCCTCTTTGAAAGTCCAGGTGATGGCTAGAAAGGTAGCCGCGATAAACAGCATCCATAACTCATTGGAACCGAAGCAAATCACAAGCGCCTTTTCCCCTGCCGGATTATTCCAGGTGAGTAAAACACTCAATACAGCAGAGCTGAGGCATTTTAATACGGCGCTTATCAAGAGCACTTGAGAGAGTACATGCAGCGCCCGCGTGCTCGGTTCGCCAAAGAATTCGCCGCGTTTAAAGTTATTGAACAATAATCTTAAATTCCACAGTCCGAGAACTAGCACAAGAGTCGCGCCTACACTATATAGGGCGGATGAGATTATTTGCCAAGGTTGAATAGTGTCCAGTTGCAGCGCGCCACCCTTGGCAAACTCCAACAGGTGCGCGGTCTGTTCGAAATTGATCCAAAAATAGAGTGCGCTTATAGGTAGGGCAAAAATTAAGACCAGGCAAATTATTGATAGGGTGGAATTTAGTGCTTTGATTTTAGAGATAGAATTCATAGTTGCTCCATTAATTTTTCTTATTCGTCAATATAAAACAATAATTTTTTATTGTAAAACAATAATAAAATAAAATTCTGACAACTTTGCTTGGTAATTAATGACTGCGCAGGTCGGTCTGTTACTATATCCGCCAACCTAATCCTTAGACATTCCCTAGATGCAGACCAACTTGAAGTTTCATAACCGGCAAGAGCTGGAGCTTGCTGGTGCCTTGCATTCGCCTGACAATGGCGACGTCATAGCTTATGCGTTGTTCGCGCATTGCTTCACATGTACTAAAAGTATTAATGCGGCGGTTACCATTTCGAACACCTTAGCGCAGCAAGGAATAGCTACGCTACGGTTTGACTTCACCGGGTTAGGCGGCAGTAAAGGCAGCTTTAAGGACAGTGATTTCTCTACCAATATTAATGACTTAGTTGATGCGGCTGATTTTTTAGCACGCGAATATCACGCTCCACAGCTTTTGGTTGGGCACTCCTTAGGAGGCACAGCCATGTTGGCCGCGGCCAAATATATTGAATCTGCAAATGCGGTTGCGAGCATTGGTTCACCGTCGAATCCAGCGCATATATTGCATTTGTTGGAAGAGCATTTGAATGAATTAGAGCAGGCCGGTTCAGCAAACATCGAATTAGCGGGCCGGCCATTCACCTTTAAACAAGAATTTGTCGACAACGTGCGAGGTCACGACATTGATTTTCGTCAATTGCGCAAGGCATTGATGGTAATGCATTCGCCGACTGACAATACGGTGTCGATTGATGAGGCCGGTAAAATATTTGCCAGTGCACTGCACCCTAAGAGCTTTGTTAGCCTCGACAATGCTGATCATTTGTTGAGCGATAAGGGGGATTCTCAGTATACAGCGCAAGTGCTGGCAAGTTGGGCGATGCGCTATATCGAGCCCTCGGTTATAAAACCTCAGCGAGACCACAGTGTTCACGTTAGCGCGCAAACTAAGCAAGGCTTTTTGTGTCAGGTAAGTGCCAGTGGTCATCATCTTCTTGCCGACGAACCTATTAGTATGGGCGGTACCAATCTTGGACCATCGCCCTACGATTATCTGGGTATTGCACTTGGTAGTTGCACTGCCATGACCTTAAATATGTACGCGCGCCATAAGAAAATAGCCTTAAAGAATGTATCGGTGAGTGTCACCCATAATCGGATTCACGCGGAAGATTGTGTTGATTGCGAAAAGCAAAGCGGTCAGGTTGATATCTTGCAACGCGCAATTAGCTTGGACGGAGTGCTGAGCCCCGAACAAGAGGCGCGCATGTTGCAAATTGCGGATCGATGCCCAGTGCATAAGACACTGGAAAATGAAATTCGAGTAAAAACCCAATTGAAGTAACCCCCCAGCTGAAGTAAAAAGCCATGAATACCACTAATATCTCTTGCCCTAGTTGCAAATCGACTAATCGGATTCCTAACGAACGGTTAGGTGATAAACCTAAATGCGGCAAGTGCAAAAAGCCATTGTTTCAAGGCAAGCCCATTGAACTGACCGCGGCGAATGTCGCGACAACCTTGCACCATAACGAGATACCTGTATTGGTCGATTGCTGGGCTCCTTGGTGTGGCCCGTGTCGCAATTTCGCGCCGATTTTCGAGCAGGCTGCACAAACGTTCGAACCCAAGTTACGTCTTGCGAAATTAAACACGGAAGACGAACAGGCCGTGGCTGGGCGTTGGCAAATTCGCTCGATCCCCACCTTGATTTTGTTTAAACAAGGTAAAGAGTTTGCCAGAACCTCTGGCGCAATGTCGTTAACCCAACTCACCCAATGGCTTCAACAACACGGAGCGGGGTAGGCTATGCACACTATAGAAATTATCTCAGACGTGTCATGTCCTTGGTGTGTCATTGGTTATCGTGCTCTAAATGCTGCGATTATCGAAATGAACCTATCCGACTCGGTTGACATAACTTGGAAGCCGTTTGAGTTAAACCCTGAGATGCCCCCCGAAGGTCAGGACCGGGGCGAGCATATTCAGCAAAAATATGGCTTGAGTACCGAACAGGTAAAAGCAAACCGCAAAAACTTGATAGAGAGAGGGCGTGAAGAAGGTTACGAATTTAACTTTCCCGATGACGGCCGCGTGTACAACACGTTCAATGCGCACCGCTTACTTCATTGGGCTAAACAGGTTGGTCTACAAACCGAATTGAAGCTTGCCTTGTTTGATTTATATTTTCTAAATGGCGGCAACCCGAGTAGCGATGCAGAGCTGTTAGCGTGCGTTGCCGAGGTTGGTTTGGCAGTAGATGACGCGCAAAAGTTGCTTGACACCGATGACCTGAGTCATGAGGTAAGAGCCGAGCAATACGGCCACAGTCAAAAAGGAATTTCTTCCGTGCCGGCGTTTATTTTTAATAATAAGTATTTGGTTTCAGGTGGGCAACCCAAGGAGTCCTTTGTAAACGTGTTACGAGAATTAGAAAAAGAGGCCGTCAGCGTCGAATAGTCAACGCGCTTAGGGTGTGCCGCTAGCGAACGATCAGAGTGCCTTTTTAGCGTCGCGGTCGGCACGAAGACGGTCTGCCTGGTTTTGTTGATAGAAGTCCTCTAGTGCGCGGTAAAGCTTAGGATGCTTGCGCTTTAATGTTCTTGGTTGCTCGAAAAAATATTCAGTCGCTACCGAGAAAAACTCGGCATTATTAGTTGCGCCGTAGTGTCGGATATCACTTTTACCACTATCAATATCTTGAATTTTTTTAGCGACTAAGTCCAACCAAGGCAGGGCATAACTGTGCTTCGCGAGCTGCCTAGGTAAGCCATCAATGTCACCATCGGCCATATCGATGAGGTGGGCGAATTCGTGAATGGCGACGTTATGTCGGTCGTTGTCATTTGCAAAGCCATGATGCAGTGCTGGTTGACTGAGAATCATTTTGCCACGTAAATGATGGGTGCCGACTAAGCCGCTGATGTTGGAGTCGCTGCGTTGAAATTCAGAGCTGTCGTTAAAGGAGCCGGAAACTAGATAAACTGTATCAACCTTCACGTAATGCCACCTTTCAAAGCCCCAGGCTAAAATAACCGAGCTTGCGGCGATCAGTATTTCATCAAGGTTGCTAACCTCTAGGTCATGACCGACGATTTCAGTGGCGTTGATGAACGCCATACAACGATTCTCAAAACGCTGTTTATCGTGTGCGTCGAGGCGTTGATAGAAACTTACCGAGCTTTGCAAATAGGCTCTCTGCTCCAAGCTCATCACAATGGGGTCAGGCGCTTGCCGATGGAACATCGCGCGTATTCGATTGAAAATAGTGTGGAGCATATTGTTCGCGATTCGTTTATTTGTTTGCACTATACTAAGCCCAGTAATGATAAACCTAACTATTGCAAACAGATTTTGTTATGAAAAAAATCTCACCGTTACTGGCCTTCGCCGCACTTGGTTCACTGCTTTTCTGTAGCGCAATTATTGCGGCTGAAATCGACACCCGATTCGAGGCAATACTCGAGGCTCATTGGCAAACTAAATTACAACAAAGCCCGGTCTTCGCAACCAGCTTAGGCGTGCGTGACTATGATGATATTTTAAGTGACCCATCACTCGCCGCCTATGACGCCGCGGTTGCAAGCGCAAAGAAATTTGTCGGACAGCTAAACGCAATTGATGTGCAAAGTTTAAGTCAGGCTAATCGGTTAAATCACGCATTGCTTAGCCTTGATTTGAAAAATGAGATCGAAGCATCGACCTACGGAGGCAAGTATTTGATTATGAATAATCGCTCTGGGCCGCACTTAGATCTAACCAGCTTGCCTGACCAGTTACCGTTTTTCACACTCGAAGATTACCAGAGCTACCTTGCGCGACTGGGGCAAATGGCACCGTACATAGGGAGCGCTACCGAGCGAATTCGCACTGGTTTGAAGCAAGGTTGGGTGCAAGCGTGTGCGCCGATGCAAGGCTTTGAACAATCGATCGAGACACACCTAGTTGCCGACGTGAATAATAGTGTGTTTATGGCGCCGTTCGAGCAGCGCCCGGCGGTCGTTAACGAAGCCGATTTTATCTCAGCTAAGGCCAATGCCGCTAAGGTTGTATCAGAGCAGATAATACCCGCCCTTAAGAAATTTAAAACATTCTATTTGAATGAGTACGCGCCGGTGTGTCGCACTAAGGTTGGAATCGATGCCATCTCAGGTGGCGCTGACTACTACGATTATTTAGTGCGTTTCTATACCACTACTGAGGTGAGCGCCGATCAAGTACATAAGGTCGGTCTTTCCGAGGTGGCTAGAATCAAGGCTGAGATGCTAGAGGTGATTAGCCAAGCCAAGTTCGAAGGCAGTTTTGAGGACTGGCTTGTATATTTGCGCGATACCCCAGAATTTTATCCGAAGACAGCCGAAGAGCGCATGCAAGTCGTGGCGGCAATTTCGAAAAAGATGGACGGCGAGCTGCCTAAACTATTTGGCAAGTTACCGCGTATGCCTTACGGCTTAAAGGAAATTCCCCTCGATATCGCTGAGAAGACCACTACCGCTTACTATCGGCCACCCGCAGGCGACGGCTCGCGTGCAGGCACCTATTTTGTTAATACCACTTTGTTGAATACGCGGCCTTTGTATCAGTTAGAAGCGTTGTCTTTGCATGAAGCGGTGCCGGGTCACCATTTGCAAATCGCGCTAGCGCAAGAGTTAGATCTGCCAAACTTTAGAAAGTATGGAGGGCAAACGGTATTCATTGAAGGATGGGGTTTGTATTCAGAGCGCTTGGGGTTAGAGGTTGGTTTTTATCAAACCCCGTATACAAATTTTGGCCGTTTGTCTTACGAAATGTGGCGAGCCTGTCGTTTAGTTGTTGATACTGGCTTACACAGTAAAGGCTGGACGCGACAAAAAGCCATCGACTATATGGCCGCGAACTCCGGTTTGTCGATGAACAACATTACCTCCGAGGTAGATCGTTATATCTCCTGGCCAGGGCAAGCCTTAGCGTACAAAACTGGCGAACTTAAAATTCGTGAATTGCGCGCTAAAGCGCAGGCCAAACTTGGTTCACGATTTGATGTACGAGCCTTTCACGATGCCATATTAGAGAACGGTGCTTTGCCGTTATCGATACTTGAAACGCTGATGGACGAGTGGCTAGAGCAACAGTAGGCAATTACATTAGATAACCGTGAGCCATTACCGCTTAGATATTTTTGTGTGTTTCGCCCCGTTGGGTTAATGAACTATTTAAACTTGTACTCGCGCCCCTAGGTCACCTTCGCGGAAATATGACTGTTTAAAGCATGCGCTTTTATGCCATGCTTGAGCTTCTTGTTTGACATCCTTCGCAAGGCGTTATCTCGTGCTTATCATTCTTCCGATCGTTGGTCTGTTTCTGCTCGGCTTTATAGCGAGACGCTTTATTAACGACCCGCCTAAACTGGCTAAATGGCTGAATAATTTCATTGTTTACGCCGCCATGCCGTCGTTGATTCTACTAAAAGTACCGCAGCTTGCTTTCTCTTCTGAGGTGATTATTCCGGCTGGCGTAGCGTGGGCTTGGTTGTTTGCAGGTGCAGCGCTGGTAATGCTTGTATCGCGCATATTGCGTTGGCCGAGGGCCATAGAAGGCGTGATGTTGCTGCTAGTAACAATGGGCAACACTTCTTTTTTAGGGTTCCCAATGGTCCTCGCGTTTTTTGACGATGCGGTGCTCGCCTACGCCATTTTTTTTGACCAGCTTGGCGGTTTCATGATTTTGAGTACCTTTGGGTTGGTTGTGATAGCGATTTATTCGCCTTCTAAGCACCATGGCGAGCGCAATTTTCGAGTTTTAGATGTATTCCGAAAAATCTTTACCTTCCCGCCTTTTATTGCCCTGATGGTCGCATTATTTCTGCCGTTGGATAGCGTTATGAACCTTGCACAAATCGGCTTTGAATGGCTTGCTGCGTTGTTGATGCCAGCCGCACTGTTCGTTTTAGGCGTTCAGTTTCAACCGCAACTTTTGCCACAACATAGAATACCGATCGCCAGCGCTATCGTCTTAAAGATGGTTGTAGCGCCGGTGCTTGCCAGCGCGATTTTATTTGCGGTGGGAGGAAACGAAGAAGTGCGCATTGCCAGTATTTTTGAAGCCGCAATGCCGTGTATGATTACTCCCGGTCTAATGGCTATTCAAGCGGGGATAGCGCCTCGTTTTGTCGCAACCTTGCTCGGGTACAGCACTGTTTTCTCGTTTTTTTCACTGCCACTGATCGCGTGGATAATCGCCTAAGGTTGACGGTTTAACATTCGGCAAATCTCTACCGGGCTTAGGCCTAACTAATCACTTTTTATTATGCCCAATCAAAAAAATTCGATGTCCGTTGGTCTTGCATTTGCCTTGTTCGGTTTTGCGATTTACTCGACGCACGACGCGGTGGTTAAGTCTTTAAAGGACTACCATGTTTTTCAAATTGTGTTTTTCGCGATGCTGTTCAGTTATGTGCCATTTTCAATCGCGCGGATTATTGAAAATAAACCACAATCTATGTCGCCGACCAACCCCGCATTATTAACTTTGCGAGCGTTTTTGCACGTCGCGAGTTTATGCGCGAGCTTTTACGCGTTCTCTACGTTGCCTATGGTCGAAGCCTATGTGTTGTTATTTTGTACGCCGTTGTTGATTTCTGTTTTTGCAGTTTGGTTTTTAGATGAGCAGATCGCTCTATATCGCTGGTTGGCAATTTTCTTTGGCTTAGTTGGCGTGTTAGTGGTGTTAAGGCCGTCGGTAGAGACCGTTCAATTGGGTCATGTATCCGCACTTTTTGCCGCGGTTTGTGGCGCCGGTTCGGCAGTCATCTCACGCAAAATCGGGGCGACCGAAAATATGGCAACAATGATTCTATTTCCTTTGTTGGCGATGATCCTAGTATCAGGCAGTGCGTTGTATTTTGTGTATCAACCTATGCCTTTAAAAGACTTGGGGTTGATGTTCTTAGTGGGTGCACTGGGCTTGCTTGGGCAGTATTCGGTGTTGAATGGTTTTCGAAATGCGCCTGCAGCGTATGTCGCGCCAATGCAATACAGCCAAATAATTTGGGCGATTCTTTTCGGGTATCTATTTTTTGGCGAGTCGATTGACCGTTGGGTTGTTGTTGGCTCGCTAATAACGGTTATGTCGGGCGTCGCGATTATTTTGCGCGAGCGAGCGGTTTCAAAGGTTCAGGCCAATATCAACACGCGCAACGCTCGAACCGTTGGGGCGCCCATGATGCGCCAAAAGGAGAATGATGAAGAGGATTGGCTGTAACGTTTATTTCAAACCTAATGCAGCCGCAATATTAAATCGTTATTAGATTGATAAGCGAATCGGAGTGGGGTTTTGGTCAATTTGACGGATATTGTGCGTCGTTGAGGAACTGAAAACAGCCAGTTTCTTGATTGTGCACACTGCGTAAGCCTCGGAATTTACTGGATTTTTGTCAAATTTTGTTACGATCTTAGTTGACTTAGTAACTAGACAATAAGTTAAATTCAGACCTTTTGGCTGACGTTTGTAATTTTATTTTATTTAAATATTGCCTTGGTCTCTGGTTAGCTGCCAGCCGCATCGTCCTAATGCCTTATAAATCCTGCCTTTCGAGCTAAGAGCTCGCTTTTGCGCGACCTATGACTACTTGACTCAACGTTTTGTCACGCGCGTGATACTCATCAGACTAAAGTAGTACGTTCCTGAGAGATGGTCTGAGAAAGTCGCGACGTTTGCCAATAGTGATAGCGCCTTGAAGTAGATACAGTTACTACATCAGAAAAGCGGCAACCTATTTACTTAGATAATTTCACTACAGGACGATTTCGGTACTAAAATGAAGATAACAGAAAGCATCAGTGATTTAGTAATTGAGCTAAGTGAATTAGAGACGCCAAGCAGTGCTAAAAAAGTATTAGGCAGTAATGGCCTCTCACTCAAGCATCTGATCGACATTTATAGCGAGTCCGATAACAGACGTTCTCGCGAAGTGGTATTAGAAATAATCGACGAAGTTGGTGGCGCGTGGGGGCCTCAATTAAGCGATTCAGCGCAAGCGGCGGAAGAAGCCGACGCATTAAACAAGAATGCGGCAAATGGGTACACGCAATTATCAGAAGATGATTTTATGGACCTGTTACCGGTGAATTGTTATATGCACTAGGCTATCTCAAATTTAGGCGCATCGAGCAAATTGGTAGCTTTTCTCAAGGATGAGGCAGTTACAACGTAGAGCAGTTACAACGTAGGTAAGTAGTAAGAGTTGGGTAGTTAAGTAGGGGTAGGGGTTAAGTTCCCGGGAAGGGCCGTAGCACGTGTGCTGCGGCTTTTTTTGTTTTCAGCACCCCAACAACGCACTTATAGATTGGGTTTTAACTGCATTAACCAGGCATGCTAGCGGGTCTAGTCGACATTAGTCAGGCTTAGCGCTTCTAAAATAAAGTTCATGTTCGCGGATCTGCGTGCAAAAACTAAGATCATTGCGCCTATGAAACCAATAGCGTCCTTAGAAGAGAAAATCGCATCTAAAGCGATTGAAACATTACACGCGCACACCGGATTAACTTTAGAGACAGTCGAAGTAAACTCAGTGCTCGGTACCGGCCTGTGGCCGGACATGAAGTTTCGTCTCGCAGGTACTCAAATAGAATTGATTAGTGAGATCAAGAACGGAATTCATATAGACACTCTTTTGCCAATGGTCAAGCAATTGCAGGCAGCGGCGGAGGGGCGTACTCCGCTCCTTATTGCTGATCGAATTGACGGTGATTCGGCTAAGCTTTTGCGGGACTTAAACGTAAATTATCTGGATGCCGGTGGCAACGCCTATTTAAAGCTTTCTCCGTTGTTTGTTTTTATCGATGCTCAGCCACACGCTGATGGTATTGCCTTGAGCCGCCCGGCCAAACCGTTTAGTCCGATTGATTTACAAATCATTTTTGCCTTGTTAGCGAACCCAGGTCTATTAAACGAAAATTATCGCGTCGTTTCGGAATACGCTAATGTTGCCCTTGGCGTTTGTGGAACCGTCTTTAGAGACTTAAAAGATAACGGGTACTTTGTTGAATCTAATCGCACCAAGGTGCGCGAGTGGCGGGCCCGGCATCGGTTGATCGGCCGATGGGTAGAGCAATACCCGACGTTAAAAAAGCGCCTATATTTGGGGCCGTACTACACGGCTGATAAAGATTGGTGGCGATCCAGTGAATTTAGCAAATATGACGTTCACTTGGGTGGCGAATTCGCGGCGGCCAGTTACATTGAGTCTGAACAAGCTGAAACCGGGTCAATCTACCTTGGCGATCAGCAACAATGGAAGTTTATTCGCGCTATGCGTTTTATCAAAGCAGACCGTGGAATGGACGAGTCAGCACCCAAAGTAAATGTGTTTTCTAAATTTTGGGGTAAGGCCGAGCACAAAAATATTTGTCCGCAAGTTACGCATCCATTAATAACTTACGCCGACTTGATCGATGCTGGCGATCAACGTAGTCGGGCCGCTGCGAATGAAATTGCGTCCCGTTATTTCGTTTAGCGCGCCTACTTTTCACCACCTTCTATTTGTTCGGTTGCAGTATTCGAGTGTCTAAGACGAAGTAGCTCTGGTCTAAGATTGGCCATGCTGGGTAAGGCCAGATCGGAGACTAGACCACACTTCTCCAATGCCTTTAGGGCCCACCAACCCGGGTCCCACTGCCCGGCTTCCAGGCCTAATTTGGCTGAGTTAGGAAAAGCGTGGTGGTTGTTGTGCCAATTTTCGCCCATGGTGAGTAAGGCCGTCCAAGGTATGTTATGGCCCTGAACTGCAACTCCGTCTACGTGCCAGTCGCGCTGTCCTTGATTGTGCGCGAAGTAGCCGATCAGCCAGTGACCAAGAATACTGACGCTCACGCGTGAGCAGATTCCCCAGAATACCCAGGCCCAGCCTCCAAAGCAAAAGAATAAAAATGCCCACGGTAGTTGCTGCCACATCCACGTTTTTTCCATTAGATGAAATACGTGGTCGTTCGTTATTTCGGGTTCGGGTGTGACGTCGGGTGGGCAACTGAGCTTAATAGAGCAAAACAATTGCCAATAGGCGTCTTTATACCAAACACTGGCGTGCGAGAAATAGTCGTGACATGCCGCTTGCCGTTGTGCCCAATCGCGCAAGTCGTGTGTCCGCAGCATCCCTAAAGGGCCAGCGAGTCCGATCAACGTGCCTAGGTGCACAAGCAGCACTTCGAGCCATCTAGGGCATTGATAGCTTCGATGAATGAAGCGCCGGTGCATGCCAACTGAGTGGCCAAAACAAAGAGTCGTTGCGGTGAATACCGTGAACAGCACGATACTGCCCGCCGTCACCGTTAAGGCACTGCCGATGATGCCGAAAACGAGCATGCTGCCAACCCAAAAGAGCTTTGCCCAGTCTAAACGTACAATCCCATCGACGGCATTCGCTTGCGGTGTGGTTACTTTTCCAAAGCGCGTTTCGATACGCGGATTATAATAATTCCTGCTGTCCATATTTACTCCCAAATAAGATGAATGGGCATTTTAAGGAGTATCATCTTGGCTCGCTTCCTAGGCTATAATTTTTGAATAAGATGAAATTAAAGTGATTAATATTAGTGCCTTACGTTTTTCTTGGTTTATATTTTTGGATGTTTTCGGCGAAAAGTGCGCGATTTCCAATGCCTGATTTATTTATGAATGAGTATGGCAAGCGCGTCGGACTTTACGGTAAGGTGTGGTCACTAACGTGCCAAGCGAGCTACAAAAACAATAAATGGATTCTCGGATAGTAATCGAACTCGAGCTGCGAGCGCTCAACTCTCTCAATCTAGCGCTGGCAAGGCTGTTCGACGACGCGATGAGCCGTGAGCGGTTAAGCGAGATAGCGAGTAGAGGTATTTTTAGCCCGTCGGAAGACGAAGAAATTGGCTATTGGTTTGCTCGATTTTTAACGCTTCGCAATAATTTGTGGGATATCGTAAACACCACTATTGATCAGACCGGCGGTACTCGCAAGCTCATTAACGACTCCGATTGGCAGTATTTCCTAATGGCATACTCAGCTATTTGTTCGATTGTTCGGATGGATCGTTTTTTGGTCACCAAAGTCGCGTCGCATAGCGACATTCAGCGAAAATTAAACGAGTCAATTCCGAGCCTAAGAGTAGAGCGCAAGCAATACACCGCGGTTTATAAAGCATTGTTCTCACCCATGAATGCGACTCGCATTCACGAAGCTCACCGGACCTTCAAAAAAAATCGAACTCGTATTGGTCAGGCCATCAGCGGGCAGCCCGACCTCGAAGACCTATTTTTGCAAATACCCAAGCAGGAGCGGTATATCGATTTAAGTTGGCGGCGCTATCTCGGTGCGTGGTTTCTTGCTCGCCGTCATTCGTGGCGCAGGCGCGGCGCCTCCGCGCGTCAGAAGTCTCTGTTCGCAATGCTTGAGTACAGCGGCCGCGCCGTCGCAGAAATAAAGTTGCCGCGTACTAAACGGGTGACCGCTGCAATTCGCCAGCAATTAGTTTCAATATTAGAGCCCGGGGACATCTTTATAACGCGTCATCGACAAGCATTAACCAATTTGTTTTTACCCGGCTATTGGCCTCACGCGGCCTTGTTTGTTGGGCGGCGTGAAGAGCAGAGTAAGTTAAGCGAAATGTCGGGTTACCTGCAGTATTGGGCGGGTGATAGAGTTACTTTTGAAGCGCTCAAAGATGGCCTGCGTTTTCGCACCCTAGACGAGACCCTAAGTGTCGACGGGTTTGTTGTGTTGCGCCCAAACTTAACGAACGCTGAAATTCAGCACGCGGTTGCCAGGGTCGTGACGCATGCGGGCAAAGGTTATAACTTTGACTTTGATTTCTTTCGCTCGGATCAGTTAGTCTGCACAGAAGTGGTATATCGGGCCTACGACGGCGTTGGCGGCACAAACATACCGCTGACTGAGCGCATGGGGCGCATGACCTTATCCGCTGAGGATCTATTAGACCTAAGCATAGACAGCGATTGGGCGACACCCATTGCTATCTATGGCGTGGGCGCAAGTAAAGCTAAGCTTATTCGGGGTGCGGCGGTTATCCAGGTGTTGGAAAAAAGCTATCGTGAAAATCGGTGAAGTCCTTAGGCCGTTGCGGCTTCTAGATACTTAATGATGTCATTGGATTCATACATCCACTGAATTTCATTGTCCTTTTCGATCCTCAGGCACGGTACTTTTATTCGACCGCCACCCTGTTCTAACTGGGTTCGATAGTCTGCATTTTTATTGATGTCACGAGCATCAATCTCTACGTTAAGTCGATGGATTGCTCGGCGAGTCTTAACGCAGAATGGGCATGCATACAATTGGTATAAAGACAGTCCGGAAACGGCTTCTTGCACTTTATTTTGTTGCTCAGCGCTGCGTTTAATGGGTGTTGGTCGTGACACCCAATCGAAAAAAACAATGATTAAGCCGAGTCCATTACGAGCTGCTTTTAGAATAAATGATTTGATCGACATGAGATGCGTAAAGGTAGGTGAAATAAGTACTGGGTGAGGGTCGGAGTTTACACTGAAAACAGCGTTGAAACGACTGATCTAAGCCGCGATGTGGTAGTCTAGCAAACAATTTGATACGCGCCCTTGAGAGCCAATATTTATGACAAACCAAGACCGAAACAACCCCCTGCATGGCGTGGGCGTAAAGGCGCTTGTAACCGAATTAGTTGAGCATTATGGCTGGGAAGTATTGGCAGCACAGTTGAATATAAATTGTTTCAAGAATAAGCCGAGCATCGCGTCAAGCCACAAGTTTTTGCATAAAACGGCGTGGGCGAGAGAAAAAACCGAAGCGTTCTATTTGTATAAGTTCAAGCAATTACCCATTCCCGACGATGAGCAACACGAGCTGCCGCCCCGAGAGCGGACCTTTGCTGATGGTTTAGAGCCTCAGTTACCCGCGATCATCACCGAGAGCGACAGAGAGTTCTTTGACGATCCAATCTCTGGCCCGGTTTTTAAGCAAGCGAAAACAAAGTCACGCAGAGATACGCCAGCCAAGAAGAAACCTTCTTCCGACCAATCCCCGTGGGGACGTAAAGAGCCCTCAGCGAATAAAGAGCCCTCAGCGGGTAAAGAGCCCTCAGCAAGTAAAGAGCCTTCTACATCGTCGGGCTCAGCAAACCCTTGGGCTAAATGGAAAAGCTAAACCTAATTTTTCACTTGTTTTAAAACCGCTTTAAATCTCGGCGCCGCGTTGCGCTCTAGATAGTACGTTAACGTTTGTCCGTCCGCGCTGAGCGACAGCGTCCATACGTTAGTAGCCGCCGCGGGAATAATAGCTGCGGTGTGCGCGTCGGCGTAGAAGGCTTGGGATAAATGACTGCCGTCGCTTTTTGCTAAGCCGCCGTACATATTAATTTCATCCGGCGTACCGTCCGCGTGGCGGTGGTCGTGTTTAAGCTGCAGGCCGTTCGCTGTTTGACTGATAATCCATGTTCTTGATGTGTCTTTGCCGACGTCAAACGGAATTCTGATATCGGGATTACCACACTCCATAAAGCGCGCGACCAGAACTTTACCGGCGAAGCTGTCTTGCCCTTCTTCAGGGTAGGTCATTTTGCCTTCGAAGTGTTTACCGCATAGTTTTTTTAAACCTTCGAAAAACTGGCGTTGCTTACTTTCTTCAAATTGGTTCTGCGTTGGTTCGACGGACGTGCACGCGATCAAAAATGCACATAAAGCAGAGTAAAACAGTCTTTCGAATCGTCATTTTTTCCTTCCAGTAATGTGTTGTTGAGTGCAATGTTAGAACTACGCGCTCGGTTGCCAGTTTGTTTATGCTGCGTGCTATTAAAAAATGGGCACATCTAGGTCGACTTACGTTATTCTAAATCGTCGAGACAACTTAACTATAAGCATGCAACATTCTACAGCCTTAATCACGAACGACGCGGTCATACTTGGCCTTTTGTTGGCAATATTGGCTTTAGTCTTTAAAACGTCAAATAGCGCTAACCCTAGCCTAAAGAAGTTTTACAGCATAGTGCCCATGTTATTGCTGTGTTATTTCCTACCGTCTTTGCTCAACACATTTGGTATTGTTGATGGCGAAAATTCGCAACTCTATTACATGGCGTCGCGCTATTTATTACCCGCCTGCCTAATCCTGTTGACGTTGAGTGTTGATTTAAAAGAAATTGCCAAGCTTGGTTACAAACCACTGGTTATGTTCTTTACTGCGACGCTTGGTGTCATTATTGGCGGGCCAGTTGCTATTCTAATTACCTCTGCGTTCAACCCTGAATTAGTTGGCGGTGCGGGCCCTGAAGCCGTTTGGCGTGGCATGACAACGGTCGCGGGCAGCTGGATCGGCGGTGGTGCGAATCAGGCTGCGATGTATGAAGTCTTTAAGCCATCAGAGACGCTATTCGGCATAATGATCACGGTTGACATTATCGTGGCTGAAGTGTGGATGGTCTTTTTACTGATCGGCATTGGCAAGAAAGACAAGATTGACCGTTTCTTTAACGCCGACGCTAGCTCGGTTCAGCGTCTGCAAGAGAAAATGGAGCATTACGGCAAGCGTATTGCCAGAAACCCGACAACGTCTGATTTAATGGTGATGTTGGGAATCGCGTTTGCGGCGACCGGGTTTTCGCACTTTATGGCGGATATTATCGCGCCGTCGATTCAAACAAATGCCCCGGAGCTGGCTAAGTTCAGTTTAACCTCAAAGTTCTTCTGGCTAATCGTGCTAGCGACTACCATAGGGGTGATTTTGTCTTTTACTAACGTGCGCGAGTACGAGGGCGCAGGGGCGTCAAAAATAGGCACAATATTTATTTTTATCTTGGTCGCGACCATTGGTATGAAAATGGATATTCGGGCGCTCGGTGATCATCCTGGTTTGTTTGTGGTCGGCGGTATTTGGATGCTTTTTCATATTGTTATACTCGTGATCGTTGCAAAGATTATTCGTGCACCTTATTTTTTTCTCGCCATTGGCAGCAAAGCGAATATTGGTGGCGCGGCTTCAGCGCCGGTATTAGCCGCTGCGTTTCACCCGGCGTTAGCGCCTGTTGGCGTGTTGCTGGCCGTATTTGGTTATGTGCTCGGTACCTATGGCGCCTGGCTTTGTGGTTTGCTTATGCAAGCAATCGCGCCGCTATAGAGAAAGACACTTTTCGTATTTGATTTTTGATTTATGCACATCGTCCCAATTTTAGACATTCGGCGTTTCGACACCGACCGCGATCACTTTTTAGCGGACTTCAAGGCCGCGTATCAAGAGTGGGGCTTTGCTGGCATTAGCGGGCATGGCTTAGACCCACAACTGATTGAGTCAGCGTGGCAGGCGTCACGGCGTTTCTTCGCGCTGCCGACCATCGAAAAGCTGCGTTACGAAGGTCGAGTTCGAGGTTATATTCCGTTCGGTATTGAGAGAGCCAAAGGCGCCGCACACAGCGATTTGAAAGAGTTCTTCCATGTGGGTCGCGAGTCTGCGAACCATGACTATTTGGATCAGAATGTATGGCCCGAGGGTGATGATGATTTCCGAAAGACTTTTGAGGCGCTCTATGCCGACTTAGACGACTTAGCGCGTCGAGTGCTGCGCGTTTTCGCCGCCATACTGGGCTTGCCTGCCGACTACTTTAACGCGCGAGTCGAACATGGTGAGGCTATTCTCAGAATATTGCATTATCCGCCTGTTCTCGACGGCGAGCTGCCGAACTTACGCGCAGCCGCTCATGAAGATATTAACTTATTAACATTGCTTGCGGGTTCGGAACAAGACGGCTTAGAGGTACTCAGCAAGCAGGGAGAGTGGGTACCGATCAATATGATTGAGGGCACTATCATTTGCAATGTCGGTGATATGTTGCAACGGCTTACCAACAACACCTTGCGTTCGACCACACATCGAGTCGTCAACCCCAAGGCTAACCAGGCACGTGTTAGTAGATACTCTATCCCGTTTTTTATGCACCCCAGTCCCGAGGTGTCTCTTGATTGTTTGCCGCAGTGCATCGACGCGCGCCACCCAAGACAATATGCACCGATTACCGCGGGTAAATTTTTACAGCAACGCTTAAAAGAAATAGGTTTGGCGAAGTAATGACGATTGTCTATAACGTTGGCTCAATTAACATTGATTATGTTTATCAGGTGCCTCACTTTGTGCAACCCGGCGAGACATTGCTTAGCGGCTCGCTACAGACTGTGCTTGGCGGAAAGGGCGCAAACCAATCAATTGCGCTAGCGCGAGCTGGTATCGCGGTTCAGCATATTGGCCGTTTGAACAAAGCCGATGAATGGGCTCATGCACTGCTACTGGAGAATTCGGTGGGTGCTGACCATATTGAGCTGTGCGATGAGCCGAGCGGACATGCAATCATTCAAGTCGACACGCAGGGCGAAAATGCAATCGTGTTGCACGGCGGCGCCAACCAAGGCTTTATTAAAGCGAAGGTACGCTCAGCGCTAGAAAAAGCAAGCGTGGGCGACTATCTACTATTACAAAACGAATGTAATTTGATTGAGCAAATATTTGAGCTGGGTCAGGCTAAAGGTTTAAGGATCGTACTTAATCCTGCGCCGATGACGCAGGCGATAAACCACTTACCGCTTGCGCAGCTCGATACCTTAGTGGTCAATCAGATTGAGGCGCAGATGATTAGCGAATTAGACGATATCGATGCCGCGATGAACGCGCTATCGGCTCGCCTGCCGAATACGCGAGTGGTCATTACGCTTGGGAGCAAGGGCGCGATCTCAGCTTATCAAGGCGAACGCTTCGCCGCCAACGCGAGTACTCTCGAGGTGGTCGATACCACCGGTGCTGGCGATACCTTTGTTGGTTATCTTTTGGCTGGGCTTATAAACGGCTTGGGTGAGCAAGCGGCGTTAAACCAAGCGTGCCAAGCGGGCAGCCTAGCGGTTACTCGCGCAGGCGCTATCCCATCAATTCCGTGGCTGGCTGATTTGCACGTCTAAACTATTTGATTCTACTTTATGCATAACGTAATTCTTGATACCGACCCGGG
The DNA here is from genome assembly GCA_938048185.1 of uncultured Arenicella sp. Classification (GTDB taxonomy): domain Bacteria; phylum Pseudomonadota; class Gammaproteobacteria; order Arenicellales; family Arenicellaceae; genus Arenicella. The sequence goes on along the minus strand of CALIVT010000011.1, from coordinate 87,107 downwards.
TATAGATGACGCACAGGCGATCGCCTTCGCGCTTAGTCATCCAGACATCAACTTACTTGGTTTAACCACGGTGTTTGGTAATGCGAGCGTGGATATTACCACTGGCAACGCGCTTGTCGTCTTAGAACACTATAGCCGAGCCGACATACCAGTGGCGAGGGGCGCTGCCGAGCCATTAAGTCAAGCGCGCATGCCATCACCCGATTTTGTACACGGTGCTGACGGCATGGGTGACCTTAATTTACCGCCACCGCGTTCAGTGGCGCGTGATGAAAGTGCCGCAGAATTTATTATTCGCAACGTAAATCAGCGGCCCGGTGAGGTGAGTCTAGTCGCCATTGGCCCACTGACCAACATCGCTCAAGCGGTGATGTTGGACCCGTCTTTGCCGTCTAAAGTGAAAGAGCTAGTGGTCATGGGGGGAGCGCTCGATGTGCCTGGCAATGTCACTCCGCTGGCCGAGGCTAATTTCGTCAACGACCCGCATGCGGCCGATGTTGTTTGTGCCTATGATTGGCCTTTAGCTGTTATTGGGCTAGACGTGACGCTGCAAGTTCCGTTAACCGATGAACATTTCGCGTTGCTGCGCGATTCGGCCGGTGCGATGGGCCAATTTATTTGGGACAGCAGTCGTTACTATATTGATTTTTATAGCACCACGAAGGAGTACGGAGGTAAGCGTCAGTGTGCGATGCACGATGCCAGTGCGCTGGCCTACTTGGTCGAGCGCTCGGCGTTTGAACTGGTTTCAGGACCGGCGCGAGTGGTGAATGATGGCGTCGCTGTTGGCGCGCTAGTGTTAGATCGCTTTGATCGAACCTCGCCTGAGTTGTTTGACCATTGGCAAGGTCGCCCGTCGATAGCGGTGGCAAAACAAGTAGACTCAGAGCGAGTACTAAATTGTTTTATGAATACGATTTTGAATTCCAAAACGCACCACGGCGGAGGTAATCGTGGCTAAGTTGTATTTTTATTACTCAACAATGAACGCGGGCAAGTCGACCACGCTTTTGCAATCGAGCTTTAACTATCGCGAGCGCGGTATGCATACGCTGCTACTGACCGCGGCGTTCGACGATCGTTATGGGCAAGGCAAGGTCAGCTCGCGCATTGGTTTGTCGCAAGAGGCTGACTTATTTCACGCTGATGATGATTTATTAGAGCATGTTCGATTAAGGCACCAAGCGAAACACATAGACTGTTTATTAGTTGACGAGGCACAGTTTTTGTCGGAAGAGCAAGTTTGGCAACTTAGCGATGTATGCGACACCTTATCCATACCGGTGTTGTGTTACGGTATTCGAACTGACTTTCAAGGGCAACTCTTTCCCGGTAGTAAAGCGCTGTTAGCGTGGGCCGACGTATTGCAAGAGCTGAAAACCATCTGTCATTGCGGCTCAAAAGCTAATATGGTGGTACGGGTTGATGCAAGTGGCAAGGCGATGCGCCAAGGGTCGCAAGTTGAGATTGGCGGCAATGAACGTTATGTCTCACTGTGTCGGCGTCACTTTAAAGAAAGTTATCTCAATTGAGTAGCTATTCTCAACCGTGTGGTATCGGATTACTAAAGACATGCAATTAGATTTTAAAAAAATGACCCCCAATCAGCGTTACGGCGCAATGGTTGAGACAATTATCCCTCGGCCTATTGCGTGGGTGCTGTCCGACAACGGAGATGCTTCATACAATGTTGCTCCGTTCTCGTTTTTCACTGGCATCGCGAGCGATCCTCCGTTATTGATCATGTCAATCGGTAAGAAAGACGCCGAATATGAAAAAGACACTCGCGTTAATATCCGCGAACGCAAGAAGTTCGTTGTGCATATTCCAAGTGCTCGCCACCTAGATCAGGTGAACGCAACGTCAGGAACCTTTGCTCATGGTGAGTCAGAAATTGATGTTGCCGGCTTAGACTTAGCTGAATTTGAAGGTTTCAGTTTGCCGCGCATTGCTGGCTGCGACGTGGCTATGGCCTGCGAGTTGTATCGTATTGACGAGGTTGGCGCAGTTCCGCAAGCCGTAATCTACGGTGAAATTATTAAGCTTGAGGTCAATGACGACTTAGTGGTACCGCATGAGAAGGGGCGCTTTCAATTAGACGCACCTGGCTTGAACCCGTTGTCTCGTTTAGGTGGGGCAAAATACTCCGATCTTGGTGAGCAACTTTTTGCTCGTAGGCCGAAGTAGGGCATGCAATTCAATATGGCAATAGCTTGTCGATATACTCGGTCTAAGGATAGTACTTCCACCTCTAAACAGCACGAGCAACCCGATGCAGCTTACTGCTGATATCTCCGAGCAGCACCATCATTTCAAAAAAGCGCTGACTGCGGCGCTTTTTTTACACATCGCGTTGGCATTCTTACTGCCGAGTATTCCCAAATTGATGATCCCAAGTGTTGACCGAGGTGCGAGTCTGACGGTGTTTCTGAAAAAAGTAGAGGAAGTAGAGACGTTTGAGCAAAGCCTGAATCAACAGTTACCATTGCCTGCTAATATTCCTGACTTGGCTGACCCGTCATTGGGCTCAACCAGCATCGAGAAAGGCGAGGATTCGTTAGTGAGTGAACCGGTCGAGCCCGCTCAAGCAAATGCCGAGCCCGTTAGCGAGAATGAAACTCAAGGCTCAAGTGACAAGGGTGATCAAAAACCCACGATCAGCTTTGACTTCGCCAGTCTGAGATTGTTCGCAAAACGCGAAGCCGTTCGTTATGCTGAACAGAATTCGCATGCGGTCGAGCGTTTTGCGCGAACCTTTAATCGAAATAGGAATATTCGTCGGCGCAGTAAATTCGAAAGCTACCAAGATCGTTTAGGTGATCTGTATGCACGTTCTAATTCTTCAAATGGCGATATTTGCTTTAAGCAGCAACGAGAGCGAGCGCAGGATGATGTTTCAAGTAACACCGTTTACTTTTTTCGGTGTGACAGCGAGCCGTTAAAGCTAAGCATAGACAAGACGCCTGATAACACTGATGAAGGTTGAAAAAGCCTAAGACTTAGCGTCGAAACCCGCGCCGCCCTGAATTTACGCCAATCGGCCCGCGCGGGATTGATAGTTGCAGAGTTTCGCCCTCGCGCTCAACTTCTATTAGAACATTTTGACCGACGCGCCCTTGGGCGGTAAGTAGGTTTACGTCACCAAGATTGAACACTCGTTCACCGGCGTATGAAACGATATTGTCGCCCGCTCTCAGTCCAGCATTTTCGCCGGGAGAGCCGCCAATTACAGAACCGACAGACGCTTTAGTTGGCCAACCATTTGCTTCCAAATAACGTTCATAATTTTCATCACCGAGTTCCGCTCGAATCGGGTTAGTGCTGGCAAGTGAACTGTCTTGCCCCTCTAACTGTTGCCGGCGGGCTTGGTACTGCGCGTTTAGTTGTCGTAGCGATTCTCGCGCCTCTAACTGTACAATGCGCGCGGCTTCTTCCTCGGCAAAACCAGCCTTTACAAACTGTTGAGCGCGATACGTAGGTTGCAATTGAGCAATGCGTTGCTCTCGCCGGCGTTCGCGTAATTCGTCGAACGAGGGCGTGGTTTCGGTCTGTGCAGTTGTTTGTGGAGCAGTCGTTGAGCGTGCGGGCGCTTGAGCAATAACGTTGATGGGCGGTGCTTGTTCAACCGATTTCTGTTGGGTAATGTTTGCTAGACGGTCTTCCAGCTCAGAAATTCGTTGCTCTAATTGAGAGTCGTTTATTCGCGCTTTGGCTACCTGAGGCTCACCTTTTAGCGTTGATAACACAAGTGCGGTGCCTGCCGCACTTACCAATGACGAGGTTAATATGCAAAAGATGATGGTTTTGCTGACCATGATTAAATCACCCTGGAACGTATGGTTACTAATTCTTAAAGCCGCTAATGGCTTTTATCTAGACCGCTGAGAGCGTCGATGTCTGGCACGCCTTATTGCAGGTTGGTGATTGCTTGATACGTCGCTGCTTTCATGTCAAAGCGCAAAGGCCAGGGTGCACCATAGAGTTGCACAAGCGCAATGCCGACCAGCTGCTCTTTCGGGTCAATCCAAAATTTGGTGCCCGCAAGACCGGCCCACGACAGCTCGCCTAGGGATGATACAGCCGGCATGGCTGCAGGGTTGGTAACAACGCCGAACCCCAACGCCATACTTTGCCCGGCATGTAAGTCGTGCACGCCCTCGTTACGAACCTTGTCACTAAGATGGTTTAAGCTTAGGTATTGAATTGTTTTGGGGCTTAAAATGCGCGTGCCGTCGAGCTCGCCGCCATTGATGATCATTTGTGCGAACCGGAAATAATCGTTGGCGCTTGAGATCAGTCCGCCGCCACCCATAAACAGCGAAACCTTGTCATATTGTCGTGATTGCTCTGCCGGCATGTCCATCACACGTTTACTGCGCTCATCCCAAAACTGATCACTGGCTAAACGATCAAGCTTGTTGACGGGTATTTCGAAGAACGTATCCTGCATTTTTAGCGGGTCGAAAATACGTGACTTATAAAATTTGTCTAACGGCATGCCGCTCAGTTTCTCGATTACCGCGCCTAAAATATCCATGCTAACGCTGTAGTGATAGCGAGTTCCAGGCTCATAGCGCAACGGTAGGGCGGCCACGCTGCGACTAAATTCGCTTAGATTTTTGCTCTCGAAAAGCTTGGCTTTTTGATAGGCCACGTCAACGGGGTTATCCGCGGTAAAACCGTAACTAAGCCCAGCGCTGTGAGTAAATAATTGACGCAGGGTCATTGGTGACTTCGGTGCGCGCAGTTTGGGATTACCCAGTTCATCACTGACTAATATTTTCTGCTCAGCAAACTCCGGCAAGTACTTACTCACCGGGTCGTTCATATGAAACTTACCCTCTTCATACAGCATCATTGCCGCAACCGCGGTGATCGGTTTGGTCATCGAATAAATTCGAAACAGGGTGTCGGTTTCCAACGGTTTGTTATTCGCTACACCGTACGTCCCGTGTGCCTTATGCTGTACGACTTTACCTTTGCGAGCAACCAGAGTGACAATCCCTGCATAATTGCCATCTCTAATATAGCGAGCACCTAGATCGTCTACTTTAGATAACCGAGTTGACGACATTCCGACACTTTCAGCATTACGAACACTCAAGTCCTTCGCGTTTGCGCCGATACTCAAGATGAGGCTGGTTGTTAACGCAAGAAAAATGCGAATTATCACGTTTGAATTCATAAGCTTAGTTTCGTTTTATTGTGGTTAGTCCCTATTTATACACTATTACTATGACGATCTCTTGCGGCCCTAAAATGGGACTTTACGTCTCAAAATCATTCTCTCACTTTCATAAAGTTGTAATAACTGGCATGGTAGGCTTTGCCGCACAACTAAATAGAGAGTTTTGATGATGCTAAATGATATTTCCCCAAGTGCTATTAATGCGCCTCGACGTTCAAGAATTGCCCGCGAGGTAAGTGCCTCAATCCTCGCGTTAGCGATTGCGACTCCGCTTGGTGCCAGTGCACAAGAAAATTCAGACCAAGACGTTGGCCTAGAAGAAATTGTGGTTACCGCGTCACGGCGCTCAGAAAGCTCTCAAGATGTTGCTATCGCCCTACAAGCGATTAGTGAGACTAAACTCGATGAGTTGCGAATCGACAGCTTCAATGATTATGTCGGGTTGATACCCGGCGTAAATGCCTCGGGCCAGGGGCCCGGTAAGCAAGAGGTATTCATTCGTGGCATCTCTCCTGGTCGAACGGCCGTGAGAATCGCGAGCCTAGGGTCTGAACCCAGCGTCGCGACCTATCTGGATGAAACGCCAATTTCGTATGCAGGCCGTAATATAGACTTGTATGCCACCGATCTAGGGCGTATCGAGGTTCTTAAAGGCCCTCAGGGCACCTTGTTCGGTGCGAGTTCGCAGGCAGGCACCTTACGCCTTATAAGCAATAAACCTGAGTTCAACGAATTTAGCGTCGGTGTCACGGTTGATGTCTCTGATACTTCGGGTGGTGAAGGCAGTTTAAGCGTAGAAGGCTACGTCAATTTCCCCTTAGTGGATGATAAGCTTGCCGCGCGCATCGCCGTCTATAATTCGGATCAAGGTGGCTACATTGACAACATCGCCGCTACTCGTCAAATTCCATTAAGTAATCCAGGTTTTGGTGGTACGGTGCCCAGCACTCGAGCCACCGCAGAAAACTCGGCGCTTGTTGAAGATGACTTCAACGACGCTGAATACACCGGTTTTAGAGCAAGTATCAAAGGCCAAATTAATGACAACTGGGATGCGACACTTCAAGTTGTAAGTCAAAGCTTAGATACCGAAGGTATTTTTGATTTCGAACCTGACGTTAGCCCCGGTGATGAGCTAAATGTGCAAACCTTTACACGTGATTTCGGTGAAGACGAGGTAGATTTGGTGTCACTCACGGTAAACGGTGCGCTAGGCGATCTAGATTTAGTCTATAACGGTTCCTATACCGAGCGCACGTTCGAAGGCCAAACTGACTACACCGGGTACGCGAATAATGGGCCGTTTATCCCGTATTATATTTGTACCCCAGGGTACGATAGCTGCGGAAGCCCGGCGTTGTTCACGGCCTCGTTCTTCGAGACTGAGCGTTCGGTACACGAGGTTCGAATTGCTACCGACAGTGATCGGCAGCTAAGTTTTATTGGGGGTGTTTATTATGACGATCAGCAAACTATTGAACGCAGTGACTTTACCTACCCAGCCTCGACCCTAGTCGGTTTTCAACCAAACTTACCAATCCCTGATGCCTTTGCGTCGGACCCCAATGTGCGTGCCCCGGGTGTTACATTCTTCAATGATTTCTTAAGTGATCGCGAAGAGTTGTCGTTCTTTGGCTCACTCGCTTATAAAGTATCCGATACCGTAACCGCGACGCTTGGCGCGCGCAGATACAGCATTGATATAGGTTTGCGCGGGCAATCTAGCTTTAACTTTCGCACACCCGGTCCGTTTGGAAATAACGTCGATCAAATTCTTGCTGGGCAAACACCCACGGAGTTATCGGATACCATTTTCAAACTAAACGTGAGCTGGAATGCAAGCGATGATGTGTTGTTGTACGCCACGTATTCAGAAGGTTTCCGTTCGGGCGGTTTTAATCGCAATGGCGGCGGCGGCAGTGGCGCAGTTAACATTCCGTTCTTTTTTGAGAGTGATAACGTAAACAGTTATGAACTTGGTTGGAAGACCCAATTTGCCGATAACACCGTGCGTCTTAATGGCGCGGTGTATTACACCGACTTTACTGATTTACAGCAAGGTGTTCTCGATTTTTCAATCGATAATTCGTCGTTTTTCGACAACGTTGGTGACGCTGAGGTGCAAGGTCTAGAGCTGGATTTGACGTGGGCGCCAACCGACGCTTTAAGTGTCTTTGGCTCGTTTAGTTACATTGACTCCGAGCTAGTTGAGTTGCCGCCGACCATTACTAATATTAGCCCCGCAGGGTCGGAGTTACCGTTCGCACCCGAGACGCAATGGACCCTGGGCGCGCGCTATGAGCAGGAGTTTGCAGGCTTTTCCGGCTACGCTCAAACGGTGGTTAAATATACGGATGATCGATTTTCAAGCTTGGTTGAAATCGCGCGTTTTCCATTAGATAGTTATACGCAAGTCGATGCGTCTATTGGCGCGAGAATGGGCAATTGGAATGGCAGCTTGTACGTCGATAATTTAAGCGATGAACGCGGTCAGTTAGACATAGGCGCCCCCGACTTGATCTTTCGAATTAACCCGATTCGGCCGCGAACCATTGGCATTAGAGTGAGTTACGACTACTAGGCGAAGCGCGAGAGTGATGGCAGATTGATCCGAGGCGGCATCTAAGATGCCGCCTCTTTTTTATGCTATAAAACCAGACGCCTTATCGTAAATTCGATCGACGTTTTAAATTGACTAACGAGTTAAACATTAAAGTAGCGAACGCAAAAGCACACATTCGTAGTGGTGAATTCGCGGCCGCGCGCGTCTTAGTTACTGAACTGCTCGATCAATCGAACGAACACGTAGAGGCACTCTACTTACTGGCGGTGTGCGAACGTAAGCTGGGTGACCATAAGTCTGCGTTAAAGGTTTTGACACGTTTGCAAGGCATAGACCCAATGCATACTCATGCTTTACAAGAAACCGCATATAACTATCAAGCTTTGGGTCAAACTGAGCGGGCGATTGTCGCGTTCGAAAAAGCCGTATCAATAAACCCTGCGCTGCACGGCGCGTGGCATGCCCTAGCTCAACTGTCCGACTATCCCGGAGCCGACGAAGCGTCTCGGCAATTTAAGTGGTTGCAAAGCTTGCCGCCGGAGCTGGTGTCGGTTAGCAGCCTGATTCATCAAAACAAGCTGCATAAAGCCGAGACCTTATGCCGCCAATTCTTAAAGCGCGTGCCGCACCATCCAGAAGCTATGCGCTTACTGGCCGAACTTGGAACTAAATTTAAAATTTTGGATGACGCCGAGTTTCTACTAGAGAAGTGTTTAGAATTTAAACCAAACTACCTGCGAGCGCGCGTAGATTATGTGGAGGTACTGCAGCGACGGCAAAAATTTGATAAGGCATTGGCGCAGGCTAAAATTTTATTTGATACCGACCCCAATCCCAGTTTTGAGGTAAGTTTAGGCAATGCGTTACAAGCCGTGGGCGACTACTCAGCGGCGACACGATCGTACCGCAATGTAATCGCCAAGCAACCCCACAATGCGGCGGTGCAGGTGGCGCTTGGGCATGCTTTGAAAACCTCTGGCGAGCTGGCGGCCGCTATTAATGCCTATCAAGCGGCGTATGAGGCGCAACCTGGGTTCGGTGACGCTTATTGGAGCCTTGCTAATCTTAAAACCTACTCGTTCAGTGACGCTGAAATCGAGGCGATGCGGTCATATGAAGACAACTCCGATATCGATGATATCAACCAAGTGCAAATTCGTTTTGCTTTAGGTAAAGCGTATGAAGACCGATGCGAATACACGCAATCATTCGATTATTATCGGCGTGGAAACGAGCTAAAGGCGAATGAATTAAAGTATGACGCGACGCTGATAAACGATGGTTTAAACATCCAAAAGCAGCATTTTGATAAGACGTTCTTTAAGGCACGTTCATCGTATGGGCACACTGCGCAAGACCCAATTTTTATTGTTGGTTTGCCGCGCGCAGGCTCAACCTTGCTGGAACAAATTTTAGCGTCCCATTCTCAAGTCGACGGCACGCTGGAGCTTGCTAACGTTATCAGCATGGCGCATCGCCTCAATGGTCGGCATTTGGTCGGTGATACCCCGCGATACCCATCAGTGCTGCTTGATTTGCCCGAGCAAGGGTTTATAAATCTTGGCCAACAATACATTGAAGACACCCGCAGCCACCGGCGAGGTGGGGCGTTCTTTATCGATAAAATGCCCAACAACTTCAGACACATTGGCTTGATTCATTTGATGTTGCCGAACGCGAAAATAATTGATGCTCGGCGTGAACCAATGGCCTGTTGCTTCAGCGGTTTTAAGCAACTTTTTGCTGAAGGCCAGGAATTTTCGTATAGCTTAGAAACCATCGGTGAATACTACTGCGCTTATGTCGACACCATGCAACACTGGGATGACGTGCTGCCTGGTAGAGTCTTGCGAGTGCAGCATGAAGATGTGATTTTAGATTTAGAAACGCAAGTGCGTCGAATTTTAGACTACTGCGGTTTGCCTTTCGAACAGGCGTGTGTGGATTTTCATGAAAATAAAAGAGCGGTTAGAACGCCAAGTTCAGAGCAAGTTCGGCAACCAATTTACACCAGCGGGATGGATCAGTGGCGCAATTACGAAGAGCATCTCGAACCGCTGAAAACGGTTTTGCAATTGGTACTTTAAGTGGGCTCGATTCGACCTTTTTAACTCGCGTAAATAATCTGACGCGATTCACGTACAAAGCCAACTAAATTTAGGTTTGCTTTCTCCGCCAAATCGATCGCTAAGGATGTAGCCGCTGATACGGTGACTAAGGTGCCGACACCGCTAATCGCAACTTTGGCAATTAATTCATGGCTGGCGCGGCTAGACATAACAAAGAACTGCTCACGGCTTAGTGTGTCGATTTGGTTGCCAATTAACTTGTCCAAGGCGTTATGTCGCCCTACGTCTTCGCGCCACGCTATTAGTTCACCGCTTGCAGAGAATAAGGCCGCGCAATGCACTGCACCGCATTGTTGTTGCAAGGCTTGTACTTCTTGCATCGATTTGACGGCCAAATCGATCACCGTGTGGCTTGGTAATGTTGAGTCTGGCAGAGGGGTAATACTCGGAATAGCCGCGGCCAAATCCGTAATACCGCATACGCCACAGCCGGAGCGGCCACTCAGTTGACGACGCTTGCCGTCAAGGCGCTTCATTAAGCTTGGCTTAATCTGTAATTGGAGCGTGATGCCTTGCCTGGCGCGTCGAATCTCAACCGCGCGAATATCGCTTTTGGAATCAACAATGCGCTCACTAATGCTGAAACCAATCGCAAAGTCATGCAGATCGATTGGGCTGGCCATCATTACCGCGTGGCTTTCGCCGTTATAGGCAATGGCCACCGGCACTTCCTGTGCCACCAAGTCGGTTTCAGCGCTTTGTAGATGCTCGGCGTGGCGAACCTCGACCGAGCGTTGTTCAACGCCGTCAAGTATCGCGTTGCCGCCGACTGAACCTGACGCTTTTGATTTAGGCTGGTTCTTCGGTTTCAATCTCAGCCAACTCTAGTTGTTTTTCGGTAAAGCTCTCAAACTGTTGTTGCCACTGAGAGTTTTCAGTCGCGACAATCACTTTACTGACCTGTACCGCAGTAACTTTATACTCGGGGCAGTTTGTCGCCCAATCTGAGTTATCGGTAGTAATAACGTTGGCGCCGCTCTCAGGGTGGTGAAAGGTTGTATAAACCACGGACGGCTGCACTCGTTCAGTCACATGCGCAGTGAGGTGCGTTTCGCCCGAGCGGCTTTGAATCTTTACCCGGTCCCCGTTCACAATTCCACGATCGGTTGCATCGCTGGGGTGAATTTCAAGCAGGTCTTTGTCATGCCAGGCATTGTTTTCGGTACGCCGTGTTTGCGCGCCCACGTTATATTGCGACAAAATACGCCCTGTCGTTAATAACATTGGAAAACGCCGTGTGACTTTTTCATCGGTCGGTACGTACTCAGTCACCTTAAACAAACCCTTGCCGCGCACAAACTCTTCGATGTGCATGGTCGGCGTGCCATCCGGAGCCTCGTCATTACATGGCCACTGAATTGAGCCTTCTTTGTCTAACCGCTCGTAAGTCACGTTGGTGAAGGTTGGCGTTAAGCTAGCGATTTCCTGCATGATCTCACGCGGGTGTGAGTAGTTCATTTCAAAACCCATTGCGTTACATAAGCCTTGGGTTACTTCCCAATCTTCTTTGCCCGCCAACGGTTTCATTACCTTGCGCACAGGCGAGATACGTCGCTCCGCGTTAGTGAACGTACCGTTCTTTTCTAGGAAGCTCGCACCGGGTAAGAATACGGTGGCGAACTTCGCCGTTTCATTCAGAAACAAGTCTTGTACGATCAAGCAATCTAAATTCATTAACGCTGCTTCAACGTGTTTGGTGTTCGGGTCTGATTGCGCAATGTCTTCGCCTTGCACGTATAACCCTTTGTATTGACCTGCAACCGCCGCATCCAACATATTGTTGATGCGATAACCGGGTTCGTTATCCAGATTTAAACCCCACGCGCTTTCGAAGGTAGCGCGTACTTCGTCATCTGCAACTGAGCGATAGCCAGGTAGTTCATGTGGAAAGGAACCCATATCACAAGACCCTTGCACATTGTTCTGGCCGCGCAATGGGTTAACCCCAACGCCGCGCCGGCCAATGTTGCCAGTAAGCATGGCTAGATTAGCAATGCCCATCACTGTAGTCGAACCTTGGCTGTGTTCAGTTACGCCTAAGCCGTAATAAATAGCGGCATTTCCCCCCGTCGCATAAAGGCGTGCGGCGGCGGTGATGTCTGCGGCGGGAATGCCCGTAATCGCCTCGCTATTTTCTGGTGAATGCTTGTCGTCGCTAATAAACGCTAGCCACTCTTTGAAAGCGTCTTCTTCGCAACGCTGGTTCACAAAGTCTTCGTCAAATAATTTATCACGCACAATGACGTGTGCCATGGTGTTAATAAACGCTACGTTAGTGCCGGGCAATAACTTAAGGTGGTGCTCGGCATTAATATGTGGACTCTTGACTAGATCAATTCTGCGCGGGTCTACAACGATTAGTTTGGCGCCCTCGCGTAAACGTTTCTTTAAACGCGAGCCGAATACGGGGTGTGCATCGGTGGGGTTCGCTCCCATCACCATCGCGATATCGCAGTCTTCGACTGAGTCAAAATTTTGAGTGCCAGCAGATTCGCCCAAGGTTTGCTTTAAACCATAACCCGTCGGCGAGTGACAAACACGGGCACACGTATCGACATTGTTATTACCGAACCCAGCGCGCACCATTTTTTGTACTAAATAGACTTCTTCATTGGTGCAGCGGGACGATGAGATACCACCAATTGATTTACGGCCGTACTGAGTTTGAATCGCTTTTAGTTTCTCAGCCGCAAACTCAAAGGCCTCTTCCCAAGAGACGGGTTGCCATTGATCGTTGATGGTGTCGCGAATCATCGGCGTCGTGATGCGTTCTTTGTGGGTGGCGTAACCAAATGCAAAACGGCCTTTCACACATGAATGTCCGCGGTTGGCTTCGCCGTTTTTGTAAGGGGTCATGCGCACCAATTCTTCGCCTTTCATTTCCGCTTTGAAGGCACAACCAACGCCACAGTAAGCGCAGGTAGTAACCTTAGAATGTTCCGGCTGACCTGCTTCGATAATCGATTTCTCACTTAAGGTCGCGGTCGGGCATGCCTGCACACAGGCGCCGCAGCTTACGCATTCAGAGTCGATGAAGTCTTGTGATTGCCCAGCGCTGACCTTCGACTTAAAACCGCGGTTCTCAATAGTAAGCGCGAAAGTGCCTTGAGTTTCTTCGCAGGCACGCACGCAGCGCGAACAGGTAATACACTTGCTGGGGTCAAAGGTGAAGTAGGGGTTGGATTCATCTTTAACTTCATCCAAGTGGTTCTCGCCCTCGTAGCCGTAACGTACTTCGCGCAGGCCAACCACACCGGCCATGTCTTGCAGTTCGCAGTCACCATTCGCTGAGCAGGTTAAACAATCGAGTGGATGGTCTGAGATATACAATTCCATTACGCCTCGACGTAAATCGGCTAACTCAGAATTTTGCGTTGTCACCCGCATGCCGTCTTCAAATGGAGTCGTGCATGACGCGGGTGAGCCTCGGCGCCCTTCAATTTGTACTAAGCAGAGGCGGCACGAACCGAATGCGTCAAGACTGTCGGTCGCGCACAACTTTGGAATATTGATGTCTGCAATTGCAGCCGCACGCATAACGGACGTGCCGACTGGTACAGTAACTGAGACGCCGTCGATGTAACCGGTAATGGTTTCTACGTAAGCGCCGTCTGCAATGTCGGCTAACGATACTGACGAGGGCGTTCCGTAGTCTTTATTCGGATCGTTTGGGTGTTCTACTCTAATCATGATTGCTCACCTGATTTAGTGCTGCCGGCTGGTTGATAGAAGTCTTCCGAGAAGTGCTCTAACGCACTCTTGACTGGAAATGGGGTCATGCCGCCCATGGCACACAAGGACCCAGACTCCATCGTGTTGCAAAGGCTATTTAATAGTACGAGGTTGGCGTCGCGGTCATCATCGTTGCGAACTTTTTCGATGGTCTCTACGCCGCGTATTGCGCCGACTCGGCAGGGCGTGCACTTGCCGCAAGATTCTTCAGCGCAAAATTCCATTGAAAAACTGGCTTGCTCTGACATGTCGACGCTGGTGTCAAAGGCGACCACACCTCCATGGCCTAAAACGCCGCCGATGCCAGCAAGCGCTTCGTAATCCATTTGGATACCCCATTGCGATTCTGGTAAATACGTCCCCAAGGGGCCACCGCATTGCACTGCGCGTAATGGTTTATCGGTGGCTGAGCCGCCACCAAAGTCGTTTAGTAAGCCATTCAAAGTAATGCCAAATGCCAACTCTACTAAACCTGTTTGCTTAAGATTGCCTGCTAGCTGAAACGGCATGGTGCCGCGTGAACGGCCCATTCCAAAGCTGGCGTAGTATTCAGCGCCTTTGGCAAAAATAGTCGGAATGGTCGACAACGATAGAACGTTGTTCACCACGGTGGGTTTGCCAAATAAGCCTTCTATTGCTGGTAGCGGCGGTTTAGCGCGCACCACACCGCGTTTGCCTTCTAGGCTCTCTAATAGCGCGGTTTCCTCGCCACAGATATAAGACTTAGCGCCGAGTCGTACTTCTAGGTTAAAGGTTTTGCCACTGTCTAAAATATTCTCGCCGAGTAAGTTAGCCGCTATTGCTGAGTCAATTGCATTGTTTAACATGGCATGAGCGTGCGGGTATTCTTCACGTAGGTAGATGTAACCCTGGTCCGCGCCCACGGCGATGGCGGCAATGGTCATGCCCTCGATCAAACCGAATGGGTCGGCTTCCATTTGTAGACGGTCAGCGAAGGTGCCCGAGTCGCCTTCATCGGCATTACAAACGATGTATTTTTTCTCGCCCGGTACGTCGTGTACGGTCTGCCACTTAATGCCGGTTGGAAAGGCTGCACCACCTCGGCCACGCAAGCCAGATCCTTTGACTTCATCCACACAGGCTTGGCTACTCATGGTGAGCGCGCGCTCTAAACCTTGGTAACCCGAGTGCGCTTTATAGTCGTCTAAACTTGCAGGGTCGATAACACCCGCGCGTTCGAAGGTCAGGCGTTGCTGATTTTTCAAAAACGGAATTTCTTCTGTCAGTCCGAGGCATAATGGGTGTCGTTGTTCGCCTGCTAACAAACCTTGCTCTAGCAGCGGTTCAATATCGTTCACAGTCACCGGGCCATAGGCGACTCGCCCTGCGTCGGTTTCAATTTCGATCATGGGCTCCAGCCAAAACAAACCACGTGAGCCATTACGAATAAGGTCAATGCCAGTCTGTTCACTGAGCTTCGCCGCGACCTGATTCGCGCCTACCGAAATCGCGCTTGAGTCTTGCGGTATAAATACTTTAATAGTCATTAGTGCTGCCCTGTGAGTAAGCCGTCGATTAAGTTTTCAACGCTGTCGGTAGTGACTCGGCCATACACATCTGAGTTGATTTTAACAGCGGGCGAGCAACCACAATTGCCTAAGCAGTAAACCGGCTCGAGCGTGATTTCTCCGTCGTCAGTCGTTTGCTCGAAATCAATTCCAAGCTTGGCTTTAACCGCCGCTTCGATTGCGCGACCGCCTTTGGCCTGACATGACTCGGCTCGGCACACCTCGATTACATGCTTGCCCTTAGGCGACGTTGTAAAGGAATGATAAAAACTGATTACGCCGTGCACTTCGGCACGCGATACATTCAGCGCTTGTGCAATATCAATCACATGTTCGCTGGGGATGTGTCCAAGGTCGTGTTGTATTTGATGAAGGATCGGCAGCATGGCGCCCTCCAAATGTTGATTGGCTTCAATAGCCGACAGCACGGTTTGGTGTTTCGTGTTCGCAATCATATTTTATTATTATGTGTTTATCGCTTTTGAGCGCAGTTAACTTGAACAATTATGCAGAAAAATGCATATTAATCGCCTATATATCAACAAAATAGCACGTAAATTCGGCGTTACAAATATGCATAAAAATGCAGATTAATCATTTAAAGCTGGTACCTCACTGGCGTTTCGAGGACAGCGATGGTCGGCGCTTGCACGTGTTGTTTTTGCCGTTACTTGAGGCAGTACAAAAACGTCGTAAACTCACCGCCGCGGCCCAAGACTGTGAGCTTTCGTATCGCCACGCGTGGAATATATTGCAAGATGCCGATGCTTTTTTTGGAAGCCCGGTGGTCATTAAAGAGCGCGGCCGAGGCGCGGGCCTGACGACGTTGGGTGAAGTACTGCTGCAAGCCAATCAACGGTTCGATGCGCGCTTACACACGCAGATGGAAAGTTTGGCGATGGAACTTAATGCCAAGGTACACAAAGTGCTATCTGATCAGGTCAGCGTAATGACTATTTACGCCAGTCATGGTTATGCCGTGGCGTTAATCCCCAAGCATTTGTCTGACTACCAAACCGAATTGCATTACCACGGTTCAGCCGATGCATTAAAGGCCTTACATGCGGGTTCTTGCAAAGTAGCGGGTTTTACCTTGCCCCTACATCATCAGATAGGTGAACAATTATTACGTTATCAACGTTTATTAGACAAGAATGACGTGCATATCCTTAGGTTTATTACGCGTCAACAGGGCTTGATGACTGCCCCGGGTAATGCATTTTCCCTGCGCGGTCTGGCCGATTTAGCCAAGCAAGACATAAGACTCATTAACCGCCAACCGTACTCGGGCACACGCGAACTATTTGATCAAATGTTGCTCGAGGAGGGTATCAATACCGACTCTATTAAGGGTTACGATCAATATGAATACACACACACCGCTGTCGCCGCCCAAGTTGCTACCGGCATGGCCGATGTTGGTTTTGGTATGCAAGCCGCAGCCGCACGTTTTGACTTAGACTTTATACCAATCACCGAAGACGCCTATCTATGGGCAGTAAAGGCCGAGGCTATTCATGACAATGACGTGCAGAGCTTCATAGAAATGCTTAGCTCGGATGCGTTCCAAGCTGAAGTGAATTCATTGCCGGGCTACCAGTGCGAGCGCAGCGGTGAAGCGGTAAAGCTAGGTGATTTGTTGCCCTGACGCTGCGTCTTAACGTGGTTTTAAAAATTGAACGCTAGACTCAAATACAGCTAAGCTTGTTTCGGAGAACAGTCAGTATGGGGTTCTTGCTGCCCACCTCGTTGCTGATCAGTACCATGGTTTTGACATTGGTCAGCACTAGTGGACTGCTCGCTTTGAGCCACGCACATCTGTGAGTTTGATTGCCAATGGTAACGAAGTAAACCCGGACCCGGCGATACCAACCGGGGGCAAACGGGTTTATGTAAATGTGCTAACCAGTGGTTCAGGCGTGATAAAAACCAGGGTACAAAACGTTTCAATATTCTGAGTGGGTAATCACGGCGTGCGTGCCTCTGATTGCACCCTAGGGTATGATTGTGGTGGCGGTGACGTGAGTTTCTGGCTTGCGAGATTCAAGCTTAGTCCTTGGTTTGAGTGAGTGAATTTTATAACTTGTCTCGAGAGGTGATGTGTCATTGGGCGGTTGTAGGCAGGAAAGTTTACTCATATAACCCCACGTGAACAGAACGCACATAGTGATGGTGAAAAAACCATGCTACGACTAGCGTACTTTTCGTAATAAAGTGACACTGCTATCGGTCTAATAAAATAATATTAAGAGATTAAGACATGTCCGACTCAAACTATAAGAAAAGAATCGCGGACCTTTTACATCATGCTGATGTTTTGATTGATGGTGATAGGCCTTGGGATATAGCTGTGCATAACGACCAACTATATGGACGTATCTTAGGTGCAGGCACGCTCGGCTTAGGCGAAGCGTATATGGAAGGTTGGTGGGACTGCGACCACTTAGATCAATTTTTTACTCAGGTATTAAACGCTGACTTACAGAAAAAAGTCAGAACGTGGAAAGATAAACTATTCTTTGTTAAAGCGTATTTGCTTAATCAACAGACCCAGAAAAAGTCTTTCTTCGTTGGCAAACAGCACTACGACTTAGGCAACGATCTTTACGCGGCGATGTTGGACCAGCGTATGATTTATACTTGCGGTTATTGGCGTGAGGCAAATAGTTTGGACGCAGCTCAAGAAGCTAAATTGGATTTGGTTTGCCGTAAGCTTGACTTAAAACCCGGTATGCGAGTGCTTGACATCGGTTGCGGCTGGGGCGGGGCGGCTAAGTACGCCGCCCAGAACTATGGGGTCGAAGTGGTCGGGATTACTATTTCACAAGAACAAGCGGCCCTGGCTCGGGAAAACTGCAGTGGGCTTCCAATCGAAATACGCGTGCAAGATTATCGAGATATTGATGAGCGGTTTGACCGAATATTTTCACTGGGTATGTTTGAGCATGTGGGTTTCAAAAATTATCGACGCTATTTTGAAGTCGCGCACCGCTGTCTCGATGACAAGGGACTTTTTTTGTTGCATACGATTGGCTTTAAAATAACATCTAACAAACTTGACCCGTGGGTGCGAAAGTATATTTTTGCGAACTCCATTACACCCTCAGTTAAACTAATTGGTGAAGCGACTGAAGGTCTTTTTATCATGGAAGACTGGCATAATTTCCGCAACGACTATGACCGAACACTCATGCAATGGCATCAAAATTTCAATGATCACTGGGATCAGCTTTCGCAGAGTTACGACGAGACATTTCGGCGAATGTGGAACTTTTATTTACTAGGGGCTGCCGCAACGTTTCGCAGTTGTCGGAGCCAGCTCTGGCAAATCGTGTTGTCGAAGGGAGACCTGGGTGATAATTATTTAGCGGTTCGTTGAGTATTTGACGCCACTCGCGGTGCTACTGAGGCGGGTTATCGCTGGACTGACACCTCGTTCGTTAGGGCAATTGTTCCGCGTTCAATAACACGAGCGGTAATGCCACCATGTCCGCGAACCGCGTTATAGCCCCCCGGCCCAAAGGTAGACTCCATAAACGAACAGGGGTGGCACAAGCCAGTGTATTCCAACACCGCGCCGCCAATTCGGAACTGCTTACCTTTAAGTGCGAGTAAATTTATTCCACTTATCACAATATTCCTGCGCAGTAATTCTGGCGCGCACGTTGTGATACCGAGTATCGATGCAATTACTGGTAAATGCTCATATTGCAACAATGTGACTTGGCGCTTTCCGCTGCTGCCCGAGTAGCGGTCGCCTTCTAGTCCGAAGTCGGTGTCTGCGATCACCTGCTCTACGATGTCTAGTTCTGCGCGTCGACTGGGCCGCAAGCCGATCCACTCGACGCGGCCGGTTTGCGGAAGCGTCTCGAGCAGGGTGAGTAGTGGCGTTTTTATCAATGCTGGTTTTACTTCTCAGCGTTACTCAAAAGAAAGATAAGCAAGCAACTTACCCAAACCCCACACGCCATATAAAACAATGCGCCCCCGTCGGTGTCGCCCGCCTCGTTGATCACGCGGTCAACGCCAAGCGGAGTGCCTAGGTGAAAGAAAATCGCGCCCGAAATTACCACGAAGCCGAGAACTGCACCCAGGCGTCGAGTGGGTGAGTAGATAAGTAAGCCACTGGCGATTAGCTCGGTGCCGCCAACTGCATAACCGCCGATGGACGCAAATGTGGGTGCAATAAAGCCAAGGCCGACGGTTTTCATCCACTCGGCAATGGTCGTGAAAATAATGTCAGTTTGTTCTGAGCCTGCGAACTTATAGAACAATGATTGAATAAATACGAAGACGACGAATGCGATAAGGGCCAAGGTAAAGCCTCTTTTAGCGCTCATTTAGGTATTCCTATAATGATTTAATATTGCCAATATCATAGGCGAAAGGCGATAGAAGCACTAGTGGCCAGCCTTTGCTGAACGTGTTTCGCGAAACTTCAACACGGCAAGCGACGTCGGCTACGACCTAGACGGCAGAACGGTTTAACCTAGCAGTTTTCTAAGGCGTTATCGCTAGTAAAACCCGGTTAACGCTCTGCTGCCACCCCATCAACACGTTGTTGGTTAAATTTTAACTAATCCGTTGGCTTAATTGCTGCCACCGACCATGGGCTCGTCACCCCAGTCTGCGTTCTCTATTGCAACAAAGTAATTCGGGTCTTCTACTACATTGACCTCGACCATGTCACCGGCCTTTTTGAGCAGCTTCTTGCACTCTGGACTTAGGTGAATAAGGTGCAGAATGCGGTTGTTCTTTTTATAACGCATTGCCAGCGCGTCAATCGCTTCAATTCCCGAGTGGTCGGCCACGCGCGAGTCCGCGAAGTCAATGATCACGTCTTTATTATCGTCACGCGGAGTAAACTGCTCCGAGAACGATGCGGTAGAGCCAAAGAAAAGTGGACCATGCACCGTATAGTAATGTGAGCCGTAGCGGTTTTCACGCTTCTCGACGCGCACTTCTTTTGCGTGGTTCCACGCGAAGACCAGTGCCGAGATAATCACCCCAACAACCACCGCCACCGCCAAGTCGGTAAACACGGTTACTGCCGAAACGGTTATTAACACAAACGCGTCCTGCTTAGGCACACGATTTATTATTCTAAAGCTACTCCACTCAAAGGTACCGATTACCACAATAAACATAACGCCAATAAGTGCTGCGATTGGAATTTGCTCAATCAAAGGCGACGCGAACAAGATAAAAGCTAGTAACGATAGCGCTGCGGTAATGCCTGATAAGCGCCCACGCCCACCTGAGTTTACGTTAATCATGCTTTGACCGATCATCGCGCACCCGCCCATGCCGCCAAACATGCCGGTGGCAGTATTAGCGATGCCTTGACCAATGCACTCTTTATTGCCATTGCCTCGAGTCTCGGTAATTTCGTCGATCAAACGCAGTGTCAGCAGTGATTCAATCAGACCGATAGCCGCTAAGATAAACGCGTACGGAAAGATGATGCTCAGTGTTTCAACGTTAAAAGGGACTGATGGAAGGCTAAACGTTGGCAAGCCACCCGCAATAGACGCCACGTCGCCAACCACCTTGGTATCAACGCTTAAGCCAAATACGGCTATTGAAACGACTAAGATAGCCACAAGTGAGGAGGGTATTGCCGTCGTGAGCATCGGCAAGAATTTAATAATTGCCATGGTGATCGCGACCAGGCTCAGCATAATAGTCAATTGGTCGGCGGCTAGCCATGCAACATCAACAATACTGCCTTCTAGAAATGTGCCTGCGGCCCAACCTGGCTGCCCAGCTTCGCCAAACTGGCCGAGTTGAGCCAAGAATATTACGATTGCCAGGCCGTTCACAAAGCCGAGCATGACTGGGTGAGGTACCAGGCGAATAAAACGCGCGACCCTTAGTACACCCGCAAGCACTTGTATTACACCCATCAATACGACGGTCGCGAATAAATATTCAACACCGTGATCTGCAACCAATGCCACCATCACCACCGCTAAAGCGCCGGTTGCACCAGATATCATGCCCGGCCGCCCGCCCATTACTGCGGTAATGAGTCCGACCATAAAGGCTGCGTAAAGCCCTACCAATGGTTCGACTCCGGCAATTAGCGCGAAAGCTACCGCTTCTGGGACCAACGCTAAGGCGACAGTTAAACCAGAGAGCACGTCGTTTTTAATATTGCTGCGTTGAGCGGCGGAGTTTTCGAACATGAGAACACACGAGGTAGAAATACATAAAAGAAAGCCAGCAGGGTTAACCGCGCTGGTATTGCGCGCGAAGTCTAAGAGTGTGCGTCGAAGAACACAAGAGTCGGCGTGTTAAATAGTGTGGTTTCTGGTTACAATTCAGCGCCTTACGCATCGAGGACACCTCAGGTTTGGTGGAAAACAGTAAAAGCAGAAGATTTTCCTCGAATTTGCGCCAAAAACCTTTCATTTGGATGATTTAACCTTTAAAATCGCGCGCCTCTCGAGCTGGAATGTAATTCTAGATCAACGCGTGCTTCTTTAAGCTCATAGGGCGTCTTTAATGCTGAGTATGAGCAAAAATTAGAGAAAACGACGTAGGCTTAAGAACTTCGAAGACAAAATTTAATAAAGTGCTTGCTCGTGTTTGAGTGAGCAAGCAAACAAAGAGTATTTACTATGGTAACAATTCGTCTAGCCCGTGGCGGCGCTAAGAAACGTCCTTTCTACGGCATTATGGTCGCAGATTCACGTCGCTCACCGCGCGGTCGTTTTATCGAACGTATCGGTTTCTTTAACCCGCGTGCTGTGGGTGGTGAAGAGCGTTTACGCATCGACACCGAGCGCGTTGACTATTGGGTTAGCCAAGGTGCACAACCTTCTGATCGCGTAGCTAACTTGCTAAAACAATTTGCTAAAGGCCCTGAAGCGATCGAAGCTGAAAAAGCTAAATTGGTTGCACGCACAGACGCTAAGCAAGCTGCGGCTGCGAAAGCTGAAGCCGATGCGTTAAAGGCTAAAGAAGCCGCCGAAGCAGAAGCTAAGAAAGCCGCTGAAGCTGAAGCCGCTGCGGCCGCCGAAGAAGCGCCTGCAGAAGAAGCTGCTAGCGAAGATGCACCAGCTGAAGGCGACGCAGAAGCCAACGCTGAGTAAGCGATTACACCTTTTACACGGTGTACGTAGAACTTGGTAAATTAGTCGGCGTTTGGGGCGTTAAAGGCTGGGTTAAGCTTCATTCTTACACTCGCAACCGCGCCGACATAGGTCAATATAAAACCTGGTATTTAAGCAAACCTCGTTCCAACGATAAGCCAGCACCAATAGCCGTGTTGAATTGCCGAGAACAAGGCCAAGGCATGGTCGCCCGATTTGAGGGTGTCAGTGATCGAGATCAAGC
This sequence comes from uncultured Arenicella sp., assembly GCA_938048185.1. Classification (GTDB taxonomy): domain Bacteria; phylum Pseudomonadota; class Gammaproteobacteria; order Arenicellales; family Arenicellaceae; genus Arenicella. Next base: position 64,625 of record CALIVT010000011.1, on the reverse strand, counting down.
GATGGCCTTGAGCGGTCAAACGATCTTGGTTAAGCAAAGCGATTTACCTGCTTTGCCTGACGGTGAGTTTTATTGGCAGCAGTTGATCGGTTTAAACGTCAAGAATGAATCGGGCCCGATTGGTCAAGTTCTTTCGATTATGGAAACCGGTGCGAATGATGTGTTGGTTTGTAAAAATACCGAAGAGGGGCAAGCAGAAGTGCTTATCCCTTATATCGATGACGTAATTTTAGAAGTTGATTTAGAGCAAGGCTATATGCTGGTTGATTGGGATAAATCGTACTTAACTGATTCTGATTGATTTACCAAGAGTGCTAGGAAAGTGGATTTACACGTAATTTCAATTTTCCCTGGCATGTTCAGTGCAATAACTGAACACGGTGTGATAGGCCGAGCAATGCAGCAGAATGTGTTGCAGCTCACCCTACACAACCCAAGAGACTATGCTGATGACAAACACAGCAAAGTTGATGGTAGGCCCTTCGGGGGCGGCCCAGGCATGCTTATGTTGCCTGAGCCGATGACCAAGGTCATTAATGCCGCGAGGTCGCAAGCCAAGACTGGCGCTAAGGTGGTTTACCTAAGCCCGCAAGGCAAGCGTTTTGATCATGCGGCGGCAAAGAGTTTCGCCAAGCAAGAATCGCTGATTCTGCTGGCGGGTCGTTATGAAGGCATTGATGAGCGAGTACTCGAACATCACGTTGATGAAGAATGGTCGATTGGCGATTATGTGTTGTCCGGCGGTGAGTTACCCGCGATGGTGATGATTGACGCAATAGCGCGCTTGTTACCCGACAGCTTAGGCAATAGTGAGTCGGCTGAACAAGACTCGTTTGTGGACGGTATTTTAGATTGCCCGCACTACGCCAGACCTGAAGAATATGATGGTCAAAGTGTGCCGGATGTGTTGCTTAGCGGCGACCACCAAGCCATTGCAAAATGGCGCGAACAGCAGGCCTTAGGCCGTACCTGGGAACGGCGCCCAGAACTGCTGGAAAAAATTGAGCTAACAGACCAGCAGCAAAGTTTGTTAGATGACTATCTAAAGGATCGTAACTTAGACGTTAGCGATTTAAACGATAGTTGATGTAGTAGTAAAGAACAGTAGTATAAAAAAACAGAAGTAATTGAATTTAAAGACGGTACTTCCTTCAAGCAATAATGCGTTGAATAGTATCGGCGGAGATTAAAATGACAAACCTTATTGACGAAATCAACAACGAACAGTTGAACACAAGCATCCCAGACTTCGGACCGGGTGACACGATCGTTGTTCAAGTGAAAATTAAAGAAGGCGAGCGCGAGCGCTTGCAGGCATACGAAGGTGTTGTAATTGCTAAGCGTAATCGCGGCCTACATTCAGCGTTCACCGTGCGCAAAATTTCTTATGGTGAAGGCGTAGAGCGCGTATTCCAAACGCATAGCCCAATGATCGACTCAGTAACGGTAAAGCGCCGAGGCGCTGTTCGTCGCGCCAAGTTGTACTACTTGCGTGAACTTACTGGCCGTAAAGCACGTATTAAAGAGAAGCTTAGCTAAGCTTTTTCTTAGCGAAGAAATAAAAAAGCCCTTGAGCGGAAACGCCAAGGGCTTTTTTACTGCTGATTACTATTTAGTGCTTTTGTAACACTTAAACACCAATATTATTCACTTTCAAGAAATTTACTTACTAGGCCCGCTAACGCCGCGCCGACCAATGGCGCGATCCAAAACATCCACAGCTGCTGGAGGTAGATGCCACCTTCGAGCAGTGCGGGGCCGGTGCTTCGAGCTGGATTCACTGACGTATTGGTGACCGGAATAGAGATCAGATGTATAAGCGTTAAGCCTAAACCGATGGCGATGGGCGCAAAGCCCGCAGGTGCGCGCTTAGACGTTGCACCTAAGATGATTAATAGAAACATAAAGGTCATTACAACTTCAGTAAGCAATCCCGATGTAACTGAAAAACCGCCTGGCGAGACTGACCCCATTCCGTTAGACGCTAGCCCGCCTTCATAACCTGGTGCCCCGCCAGCGATAATCGATAAAGTAAACGCCGCGACTACGGCGCCAAGTACCTGCGCAATCACGTATCCTGGCAGTTCTGAAAACGAGAAGCGTCCGCCAATCGCAAGCCCTAGAGATACTGCTGGATTTAAGTGGCAGCCAGAAATATGACCAATTGCATACGCCATGGTCAGAACGGTTAGTCCGAATGCTAAGGAAACGCCGACTAGACCTATGCCTAGGGTGCTACTCATGTCACCACCAAACTTAGCGGCCAATACAGCGCTTCCGCAACCGCCCAATACTAACCAAAATGTGCCGATGAACTCGGCTAATAACTTTTTCATGTTGTTCTCCATTAATCTCAATTTAGGTGCAATTCAGCCTAACAAACGGCCGGCTTCGGTGTTGTTAAATAGTGTGAACAGAGGTTGGTTCTATTGAGGTTTGTAGACAGACTGGTTAGTTCAGATACGCCGGTTTTATGTATCACAACTGAAAGCTTGGCAATTAGCTCAGGTCTCGTGTGGCACCGGAAACTCGGATTGAGCTCGAAGTTACAGAATCAAATTCGGCGGTAATTAGCGAGCGAGCACCCATATCTTCTCCTTGAACGATTTCTATTTTATTTTGTGCTGTCGAGCCAGAGTCTCTTAGGTAAGCACTAAAGGCGGCTGCGGCGGCACCAGTGGCAGGGTCTTCGAGCACGCCGCCCGATGCGAAGGCGTTTCTAACGTGAAAAATATGATCAGACTCCGCAAAAGCGAACATAATGGTGACTAAATTCCTTGCCCTCATGAAGTCACGACCAGCGTTAAGGTCATACGCCATAGCAGCTAAATCTGAACGAGACTTTAAAACTATTAAGTAGTGATCAGCCCCTGCGTGGATTCGAGCAGGGGCTATTGCATGAGATAGCTGGCTTCGTCGATAGTCAAATAGCGATAGTGTTGCGTCTATCTCTGTGTCGTTGATCAGCGTATAACGAGTGGCTGGCGATTGCAGTACGGCGATATAGTTATGTCCTTCGCGTTTGCCATTAACTGAGATATTGGCGTCATTCAAGATGAGGTTAAACGCCCCGTCTCCGTGAGCTTTCGCCAATGCGGCACCAAGGGCAATGGTCGCGTGTCCGCAAAACGGAACTTCAGATTCTGGTGAAAAATATCGTACCCGCCAGCTTGCTTGATCCGCTTGCTTCGCGGCAAACACGGTTTCTGAAAAGCCGACGTCGGCGGCTATCGTTTGCATTTCTTCCGCAGTCGGTAGGGTCTCTCCCAGTACCACTCCAGCAGGGTTTCCGCCTGCTTGCCCATCAGCAAACGCGGCCATTTTAATTACGTTCATGTTTTACCTTAGATTTCATTTAAAGATTGAAGTGTAATGATATTAGCCAAAATGGCAGTGGTTAATATGTATAATTCAAAAATTATTGAATTATCCCTTAATATAAAAGGTTAAAACAAGTTATGGCATTAGATAATAAAATGCTACTCGATGGCGTGGACCAGCAGATATTAACCATACTCACGAGCGATGGACGAATCAGCTTGAGTAAATTAGCCCAACGAGTATCAATGTCGGCACCCAGTGTTACCGAGCGCGTCCGTCGCTTGGAGGATAAAGGCATTCTAGTACGCTTTACCATTGAGGTAGACCTCGCGGCTTTGGGCTATGAATTGGAGGCGATCGTTAGAATTAAGCCTCGGCCCGGTAAGCTTAAGCAGGTAGAGGCTATGATTGTGTCTCAACCACGCTTTATTTCGTGCGATAGAGTGACGGGGGACGATTGTTATGTCGCAAAATTAGTACTGAAAAGCATCGAGGAACTAGATGAGTTACTGGAAATATTCCACAACTATGCCGAGACCAACACGTCTATCGTTAAGTCGTCATTAATTAAACCGCGACGGCTGTTTTCTAACGACGTGACGGCTATCTAAGTGGTTGACTAACACCGTCTAGCACTACCCCCCAAACAGCTATGTCTGGCCAGCGTTCGGGTTCTGTATTTAGCGGGTTTGCATCAAGCACTGAAAAGTTGGCGCGCTTGCCCACGCTGATTGAACCAATATCGTTTTCCAAGCCTAACGACCATGCTGCATCAATTGTTATTGCCTTTAGCGCTTTATATCGAGTTAGCGCCTCGGTTGGTGTCGAGGGCGTTCCTTGGCGCGTTGACCTGGTCATGTGGACCGAGGCGGCTTGCAACGGGTATGGTGGTGCCAAGGGTGCGTCCGAGTGTAGTGTGGTCGGAATATTCGCTCGCATAGAAGACGCTAGCGGCGTCATGAATTTTACGCGTTCGCCAATGACTGAACGGTATTGTTCGCCCATGTAATGCACATAGTGGCTTGCGGCTGACACTCCGCCGCCCAGGTCGGCAATAGACTGAATGTGTTCAGGCTTTAAGAGGCCGGCGTGTTCGACAACGAAGCGTTGACTCACGGACGGTGTTTCTTTTCTCAGAGCGCGCATTGTTTCTAAAGTCACTTGCTGCGCGGCATCGCCATTGGAGTGTATGTGAATGTCTAAACCTGCTTCCCAATACGGCCTGATTTGCTCTAATAGTGCGCCCGGTGGCGTGGCCCAAAGGCCGACTGTGCCGGCCGATTGGCCCTCAAGGTAACCGGGTTCGGTTAGCCGCATCGTTTGTGAATAAAATGCCGCATCGGTGAAGAATTTCACTTGCGGTAACACCTTTGGCGTACCGCGTTCGAAAGTATCTGCGGCCATCGATTGTACTTTCGCAACCGCGTCATCGCCGAAGGCGTTACTAAACGCTCGATGTTCTGGCACCAAATATAAATGATAAGGGTCGCTTTTGGTGTACTCCAAAAAGTAGTAGGCGTCTTCCATTCGTTTTCCAAATAGGCCATAACCCAATTCTGCGACCGTGGTGACACCGGCTTTCGCTAGCATCGATTCGAAGCCCGAGAAGCCTTGTTCAATATTTCCTGGCGTCAGTAAATGAATCGCCATTTTTCCAAATAACGCCCTCGGTGCGTCTTCGTAAAGACGCCCATTTGGCTCGCCATCATCGCCCAAGGCCACGCCTTCGTACTGCGCTTGCCACGACTTATCAACCCCGGCCCAGTCTAGGGCTGCGGAGTTTAAATAAAAGTCATGACCTGAGTAATGCCAAATAAGTACCGGCCGTGATTTAGATACTAAATCGAGATCGTGCCGTGTTAGGTCTCCGTGAACTAGATTGTGATATCCGTACGCGATAAGAGGCGTATCGCCGTCCATACTTTTTTCGATTTCTTGTAGACGTGCGATCAGTGCTTCTTTGTTTGCTAAACCTTTGACTAGGCCTTTTGGGGTTTCCATATCCCAAGGCGGCACGAATGGTAGAGCGTAAATAATGGCCCCCATAATCATATGCACATGCGGGTCGATAAAGCCGGGAGTTAAAACCTTGGTTTGTAAACTGACGTCGAGCGTTGCATCGGGGTAGCTTGATTGTAAGTCGTCGCTATTGCCTAGTTTTTCTATTCGGCCATTTCGAACAAACACGCTAGTAGCACGTGGCTGCGTGGGGTCCATAGTGATAATTTCCTTGGCGACGTATATTGTACCGCCCGATTCAGTATGGCAGGCCGCTAGGCTGCTCGCGAGCAGACAAAAAATAAATAGTCGAAGTGCTGCACTACAGTTCATCAGGGGGCGCGGTACGTTTGTTCTGCTCATGCTGTTGCCACAAGCCAAGCTGCGCAAGCCTGTAACAATCGTAAGCTAGCGATAATCAAACAACATGGATAAATCCAGCGCGCGCACGTGCTTAGTAATCGCCCCAGATGAGATAAAATCGACGCCGGTTTCGGCAATTGCGGCAATGGTTTTGATATTGACGTTACCAGAGGCTTCAAGGTCTGCTTGCTCGCCGGTGAGTTCAACCGCAAGGCGCATATCGTCCATACTGAAATCGTCCAGCATAATTCGTTTTGCACCTGCGTGTAGCCCGCGTTCAAGCTCCTCGATTGTTTCGACTTCCAGTTCTACTAGCGCGCCTTCGGGCATCGACGCAATTGCGTCGGTAACAATTCGTTCTAGGCTTTTGCCACTGCGTAAATGGTTTTCTTTAATGATAATGCCGTCGTACAAGCCCATGCGATGGTTCACGCCGCCGCCGCATAGCACGGCGTATTTTTGCGCTTCGCGCATCATCGGTAGTGTTTTGCGGGTGTCGAGCAGGCGCGCTTTGGTGTGGGCTATGGCATCCGCATATTGACGCGTGACAGTCGCGGTGCCCGACAAGGTTTGCATAATATTCAGCGCAGTGCGCTCGCCAGAAAGAATCGGGTGTGCATAGCCTTCGAAGCGGCATAGGGTTTGATCGGGTTCGACTATGTCGCCGTCTTTTATTTTCCAGTCAACCTCAATGGTGGTCTTATGTCGCTGGCCTATACGCTTAAATACCTCGTCTACCCAGGCGACGCCGCAGATAACCCCTTGTTCTCGACTAATGATCTTACCGTCAACCTCACTTTTCTTCGGCGTTAAGCGTGCGGTGACGTCGCCGCTGCCGATGTCTTCGCGCAGGCAGTTTTTGACAAGGCGTTTGATGACTTTTTTTCGAGGCAGTGGGTGTGACATGACGTACTCTCAGCAAGGTTGCTAGATTAGGGTGTTGAGCTTAAGCGCCAGAATAGCAGAAAGCTGGAATTACCGACAAATTCCGTGCTTGCTTTTCGAGTAAGCTGCCCTAAATATAGTTAAGTATATTACAGTAGAGAAAACTCATGCCTTCGAGGTAATCGTAATGAGAATGGACAAGTTAACATCAAAATTTCAGCTCGCCTTAGCCGACGCGCAAAGTATGGCGGTGGGCAAAGACCACCAATTTATTGAGCCTACCCACGTCTTGGCCGCTATGTTTCAACAAGAAGGTGGTAGCGTCCGCCCATTATTAGCGCGAGTTGGGGTGCAAGATAAAGCCTTGAGCGACCTATTAGATAAAACCTTAAACGAAATGCCTCAGGTACAAGGGCAGGCCGGCGAAGTGCACTTGTCTCAACAAACCGCGCGCCTTATTAATGTCGCCGATAAGCTCGCTCAAGAGCGGGGTGATTCGTTTATTTCCAGCGATCTATTTTTGCTGGCCCTAGTTAAAGATAAAGATACAGCGGGCGTGCTTCTGCGTGAAGCGGGCGCTACATTAGAGTCTTTGAACAAAGCTGTTGAGGCGGTGCGCGGCGGTGCAAACGTCGACGATGCGAATGCCGAAGACAACATGCAGGCTCTCGAGAAGTATACGATCGACGTAACCGCGCGCGCCGAGGAAGGTAAGCTCGACCCGGTCATTGGTCGCGATGATGAGATACGCCGCACCATTCAGGTTTTACAACGTCGCACCAAAAATAACCCGGTCATAATCGGCGAGCCCGGTGTGGGTAAAACGGCGATTGTCGAAGGCTTGGCGCAACGGATTGTCAACGGCGAAGTCCCTGAGGGCATAAAAAGTAAACGCCTGTTATCGCTGGATCTAGGGTCTTTGATTGCGGGTGCCAAGTTTCGAGGCGAGTTCGAAGAGCGACTAAAAGCAGTGCTCAAGGATTTATCGAAGCAAGAAGGGCAAGTCATTTTGTTTATCGATGAAATTCACACCATGGTCGGTGCCGGTAAAGCCGAAGGCGCTATGGACGCGGGTAACATGCTGAAGCCCGCGCTTGCACGCGGTGAATTGCATTGCGTTGGTGCAACAACACTCGACGAGTATCGTCAGTTTATTGAGAAAGATGCCGCACTGGAACGACGCTTTCAAAAAATAATAGTGGACGAGCCCAGTGTAGAAGACACCATCGCCATTCTTCGTGGTTTGAAAGAAAAGTACGAGGTGCACCATGGCGTGGATATTACCGACCCGGCGATTATCTCGGCGGCTACCTTGTCACACCGGTATATTGCCGACCGTAACTTGCCCGATAAAGCGATTGACTTAATCGATGAAGCCGCCAGTCGTATTCGTATGGAAATTGATTCTAAACCTGAATCGATGGACAAGCTCGAGCGTCGAATTATTCGCCGTAAGATCGAGCGCGAGGCGCTGATTAAAGAGAGCGATGATGCCTCTAAGAAACGTCTGCAAAAACTCGAAAGTGAAATTGCCGAATTAGAGCGAGAGTTTGGTGAGTTAAACGAAATATGGATGGCCGAAAAGTCGGCGGTTCATGGTGTTCAACACATCAAAGAAGAACTCGAAGCCGCGCGTATTGAAATGGAAATGGCGCAGCGTGCAGGTAACTTGGCAAAGATGTCTGAGCTGCAATATGCGGTGATTCCAGAGCTGGAGAAACAACTCACCAAAGCCCAAAGCAACGAGCAAAATGGCGCTGAAAACCAGTTGTTGCGCAGCAACGTAACAGAAGAAGAGATTGCCGATGTGGTCGCTGCATGGACAGGCATTCCGGTTTCTAAGATGTTGCAGGGTGAACGCGACAAGCTGTTACAAATGGAAGAGAATCTGCACAAGCGAGTTATCGGTCAGAACGAAGCGATCACGGCCGTATCCGACGCTATTCGTCGCTCTCGTGCTGGCTTGTCTGACCCGAATCGACCTTCGGGCTCGTTCATGTTTCTCGGCCCAACGGGCGTCGGTAAAACTGAGTTAACCAAAGCGCTCGCCGAGTTTATGTTTGATACTGACGAAGCCATGGTTCGCATCGACATGTCAGAATTTATGGAGAAGCATTCAGTCGCGCGCTTAATCGGTGCGCCCCCAGGCTACGTTGGTTATGAAGAGGGCGGGTATCTGACCGAGGCCGTACGCCGCAAGCCGTATTCTGTGATTCTACTAGACGAAGTCGAGAAGGCGCACCCAGATGTCTTTAATATCCTTTTACAGGTGTTGGACGATGGTCGCCTCACTGATGGTCAAGGTCGAACGGTGGATTTTAAAAACTGCGTAATCATCATGACCTCAAACCTTGGTTCGCAACGAGTGCATGAGCTTGAAGGCGACTACGCTGTAATGAAAGCCGCAGTAATGGAAAGCGTGACCGCGCATTTTCGGCCTGAATTCATTAATCGTGTTGATGATATCGTGGTATTTCATGCGTTAGCAAAAGATCAAGTTAGAAAAATTGCCAGTATACAAATGAAAATTTTAATTAAGCGCTTGCTCAAGCAGGACATCAAATTGGATGTCAGTGATGCGGCTCTAGATTTAGTTGCCGACGCCGGGTTTGACCCCGTGTATGGAGCGCGACCGCTTAAGCGCAGTATCCAAGACTTACTTGAAAACCCGCTGGCACATCACTTGCTGGCCGGTGACTTTATTGGTGGCGATGTGGTTATGGTTACGGTTAAAGATAGCTCAATCAGCTTCCAAAAAGCGAGCCAACACTAGATACTCGTTTTTTTGGCCACCACCTGTTTTTTTGCCACTATCTTAGTCGTACGAGTCGCGTGCTTGGGTGGTGTTAAATCGAGCATAGTATGAAATATATAATTTTAGGTTTTGTGTTGCTGAGTAGCACGCTTCAATCGAGCGGGCTTCTGGCCGGTGATATCGCGTACATCCATGGACGCGTTGCGGCCAATGGCACAGTCCTGGACGAGGGTGAAGGAAACCCTTTTGATCAGATGCTTATCACCGATTCTGGTGATAAGGGTTTGTCGAAATTCAAGCTTTTGATGGAAAGCCAAGGTCATAGCCTTGTTCAGTTCAGAGATACCAGCGTTAGTTTGAACTCAGATTTTTTAAATAACTATGATGCCGTGATATTTGGTTTACATCAAAAGATTTGGTCGTCTGCTGAGAGGTCTGCACTCGACCTTTGGTTGAAGGCCGGTGGTGGCATGTTTATCTACAGTGATTCGGCGTCGGGCGGTTCCTTTCGCCAGGTTCCTGGTGGGGCGCAAAACCCGATTGGTCAAAATGTCACTAATAATTTGATTCGTCAATACGGTATGCAAGTGACGGTTGATCAAGCTGACGGTGTGCGCGCTGCCACAGCGGCTAATTCTGCATCCATTGCGGCTATTCGGAATTTAGTTATCGAAGGTGAGGGTGTATCGCCGGTCGCTATTGCGCCAGCGAACGCCGATGTTGAGATACTGATTCCCTATACCAACGACGTTGACCAGCGTCAGGGGCTAACTATTGCAAATCCGAATTTTGCTGCGCTTGCGCGTCGCCGGGTCGAGCAGGGAGATATTATCGTTATGTTTGACCGGCAACCGATGTGGAACGATGGACCTGGATCAGATATCGAAGAACAAGCAAATACCGCTATATTGCGCGAAGTAATGAACCTTTTGGCTGAGCCTTTAGTGGTCGCGCCTCCCAGTCCGCCGACACCGCCAAGCAACCCTGAAAACGGAGGTCGCTTGCCACCGGTTATTAATTTGCTTTTAGACGAGGCCGACTAGTCTGGGCTTGGATAGGTAAGTAGAGCGTGCACGATTGGGTTTAATTAGTGACGCATTCCAAGCATAGCGGGTCGCGTTGGTGATGTTTTCCGGCTAAAGCTGGGGGTATTCTCAGATGATCATCAACGGCTTATCGATTTGTCGCTATGGTTAATTTGAATGCATCGACTTTGCAGCTTCCTCTTGACTCTAATCCTGAGGCTGAGTTTCATTACGTCTGGTTGCGTGACAATTGCAACTGCAACGAGTGCTGCCACTCCGATACCAAGGAACGTATTCTAGTCAGTGCCGATATTCCACTTGATATCGCCGCGAGCTCTGCATCGCTTGATGAACAAAAACTTAAAGTGCGGTGGAATCAATCCAACCATGTGAGCGTTTACGACTTAAGCTGGTTGAGCCAGCATGATTACAGTCAGGGTTCGTTTACAGACGACCCCGCGACATCGGGTTTCATGCCGAGAGTATGGGGTAGAGAATTCGAGAGCAGTATTCCCACCTTTCAGTACCGTGAGCTGTATCAGAGCGACGCTGCCTTGCGCGCATGGTGTGAGTCGATACGCGACTATGGCTTGACCATCATTCGTGGCGCGCCGAGTAACGAAGGAGAAATTGAACGCTTTGCTGAGCATGTTGGCTGTGTACGCGAGACCATCTACGACCGTTTGCACAACGTGCGTGCGACACCCGGTGAGTACAATGCGTATAACGTTGCTTCCACTACCCTAGAGTTAAAGCCGCATACTGACATGCCAAACTACAATAATCCGCCCGGCGTACAGATGTTTCATTTTTTGCAAAATGATAGCGTGGGTGGCGAGAGCACTGCAGTCGATGGCGCGATGGTGGTTCGACAATTGCAAGAGCGAGACCCCGACGCGTTCAAGATACTATCGAGCACACCGGTTCGGTTCCGCATGTTTAGCGATCGCGGTGACATTATTAACAGTAACCCACTGCTCACACTCGATGTTAATGGCAACTTGAAAGTCTTTCGCTTTTCAAACCAACTGGCGCAGCCAGCGAACATTGCGCCTGAGCAAATGGATGCATTTTACCGAGCCTATCGCAAACTGGGTACGTTGGTTGAAGCGCCCGAGAATAAGGTGCAGTTTCGTCTCAACACCGGCGATATTATGGCGACCAACAATTTGCGTGTTATGCACGGTCGCAATGCCTATGACGCCGATAGCGGTGGTCGCCACTTGCAACTCTCATATATGGACTATGATGATGTCTTGAGTCGGTTACGCATGCTAATGAAAAAATGAAAAAAGTCAGCTTTACAAAAATGCAGGATGGCACGGCTGAGGATTACGCTTACCTTGACCAACTCGAAGACCAGTACAAGCTCGATCTTCCGCAGCGCTTATTGACCGCGCTCGCGGCACTAGAGGAAACGCTATCGGGCTACAAAATATCGCGTTTAGAGCATGTCTTGCAGGCGGCTACGCGTGCTCACCGAGCGGGCGAGTCCGATGAATGGGTCGCCGCAGCACTATTGCATGACATTGGCGATGAGCTGGCCACGTATTCACACAGCGAGATGGCCGCCGCGGTACTCCGACCCTTCGTCAGTGACGAGGTGTATTGGGTTATAAAACACCACGGCCTTTTTCAGATGTATTACTACGCGCACCATTGCGGTGGAGATCGCAATGCACGGGATCAATTTAAGGATCACCGATACTACGACAGCGCAGTCAAATTCTGCCATGAATACGATCAAAACTGCTTTGACCCAGAGTATGACTCTGAGCCCCTGGCGTTTTTTAAACCGCTGCTTCAGCGCGTGTTTGCCGTCCCTAAGGCACTGGATGCCGAACAGCGTGCCAGATATGGTGAAAATTGATTTGACTGTGTAAGTAAATGTCGCAATCTGGACACTGAGTCGGCGATCTATAACACACAATCGAGTAAATAGAGCAAAACCTTACGCCGGTGAGGTTGCGCAGTTATTCAAGCGGTTATTTGGGTTTATATCTGGGGCTAGGCACGAAATATGAGTGAACAAGAAGACGATTTTGAATTGGCTGATTTGGACGATAAAGAACTTGTCGAACAAATTCAAGACGACCTTTACGATGGCTTAAACGACGAAGTATTTGAAGGCGTAGAGATATTGCTGGGTCGGGATTGGGATGCAAACGACATTCTAGGCGATGCGCTAGTCGGTGGCATGAAAATCGTTGGTGAAGACTTTCGTGATGGTATTTTGTTCGTGCCCGAGGTGCTTAAGTGCGCTGGCGCCATGAAACAGGGTATGGGGTTGCTAAGACCTATTTTGGCGAATAGCTCAGTCGACCTGTCATTGGGCAAGTTTGTAATCGGCACGGTCAAAGGCGATATCCATGATATTGGTAAGAACTTGGTCGGCATGATGCTCGAAGGTGCGGGGTTTGAGGTGATAGACCTGGGTATTAATAACCCGGTTGAGAACTACCTTGAAGCGATCGACGAACACAAACCCGTCATCATGGGAATGTCAGCACTGTTAACAACCACCATGCCTTATATGGGCGTTGTTATTGAAGAGTTAGATAAGCGCGGTATGCGTAATGACTTTCATGTGATGTGTGGCGGCGCGCCGCTTAACCAAGAGTTCGCAGATGCAATTGGTGCCGATGCCTACGGCCGCGACGCTGCCCGCAGCGCCGAAATGGCACAGACCTACGCGAAGAGCGTTCAAGCCGCTTAGCGGCTTTGTAAATCGGATCGAGTCGCTATGCCATTGTTAACCGCAACGCTACCGCACAACTCGATTACAGGGGCGTCGGGTATCACTGCAAAGAGTGCGGCGCCCAAGCGCTTAGTGCTCGCCTGCGGCGCACTGGTTTATGAGCTAGTCGAATTAATTAAACACAATCCCGAACTCGACGAGTTCATAGATTTACAGTGTTTGCCGGCTCATTTGCATAATACACCGCAGTTGATTGCGGGCGAAGTCGATAAATATCTTGATCAGCACGCCGCTGATTATCAAAGTGTGTTTGTTGCTTACGGCGACTGTGGCACGGCCGGCGCACTAGACACGGTTTTGGAAAAACACAAGGCCGAACGTTTGCCAGGCGCGCATTGTTACGAATTTTTCGCTGGCGCTCAAAACTATCAAGATATTGTCGATAAAGAATTAGGCAGCTTTTTCTTAACTGATTTTTTGGTCAAGTTTTTTGACCGCTTTGTGATTCAAGGCTTGGGCATTGACCGCTATCCAGAACTTAAAGATGAATATTTTAAGCACTACACGCAGCTAGTGTACCTGGCTCAAACGGAGGACCCCCAGTTGCAACAAGACGCAAAACGGCACGCCGAAGTGTTGGGTTTAGCGTATCGCTACCAATTCGTTGGCTTCGATGGTTTAGCCCCCGCAACCGCGCTTGACTCTATTAAGGTGCAACATGTACCAGCTTAGACGCTTTGCCACACGTCATGCGCGGGCCTATGAAATGGTCTATAACGCGAGCAGCCCGATTATCTTAGCGACGCTGACGGTTTTCAATAAACTCTTTGGTAGCAAGCTTGATGCCCCGGTGACATGGTTTGAGAAACAGGTTAAAGGCGCGTTGTTTGATTGCAAAATGTGCGGCAATTGCGTGCTTTCGAGTACCGGCATGACGTGTCCGATGAATTGCCCTAAGACGATTCGTAACGGCCCTTGCGGTGGTGTGCGCGCGAACGGTAATTGTGAGGTAAAACCGGAAATGAAATGTGTTTGGGTTGATGCTTGGAGCGGCTCTCAAAAAATGAAGCATGCCCAAGAAATTGAGCTTATTCAGTTCGCGCCAAATCATCAACATAAGGGTAGCAGCGCTTGGATACGACTCGCGAAAGAGGGGGGTACTAATCGTGCTACCAAAAGCGTTAGCAAGGCCGAAGTATGAACGCTCAAGCGAGTCAACATCCACCGGTTGATAATCTAGGCAGTCCGTTACCCGAGGCCGTCGGGCACGTCTCGCAAGGTCGATTTGAGCGTGTATTGCGTCAAGGCCACTTTGTGGTGACCAGCGAGATAGCGCCGCCAGATTCCGCCGACGCCGATCAAGTGTATGAACGTGCCGCACTATTTGATGGCGTGTGCGATGCCATAAACGCGACTGATGGTTCTGGGGCTAATTGCCACATGTCGAGCGTCGCGGTTTGCGCTTTACTATCACATGTTGGTTATTCGCCAATTTTACAAATTTCGTGTCGCGATAAAAATCGCATCGCGATTCAAGGGGACGTACTCGGTGCCGCGGCAATGGGCGTATGCAATGTGCTGGCTTTGAGTGGTGATGATGTGTCGGCGGGTGATCACCCTGAGGCAAAGCCGGTCTTTGATTTAGACAGCATATCCTTGCTTACTACTATTCGTACCATGCGTGACGAGTCGCGTTTTCTGAGTGGTCGTAAATTAGACAAAGCGCCAAAGGTATTTGCGGGTTCTACCATTAACCCGTTTGTTCCGCCGATTGAAAACCGGGTGCGTCAGTTACAAAAAAAAGTTGCGGCAGGTGCTGAGTTTATTCAAACCCAATACTGTTTTGACTTGCCAGTGTTGCGCGACATGATGCGGCGTTCGGTTGATATGGGCCTTACCGAGAAAGCGTTTATTTTGGCCGGCGTGGGTACCTTGGCATCGGCGAATACTGCACGTTGGTTGCGCACAAATGTGCCCGGAGTACATATTCCGGATGAACTGATTCAGCGGCTTGAAGGCGCTGAAAATCAAAAGGCCGAAGGTCAAAAAATATGCGTAGAACTGATGCAGCAATGCAAAGAAATTGAGGGCATCAGTGGCGTACACGTCATGGCATACCGTCAAGAAAAGTATGTTGCTGAAATGGTCAGACAATCTGGAGTGCTAGATGGCCGGCAGGTTTGGGCTCCCGGTTACTAGATCAACGTAATAATCAAAATAGTAGAATAACATTAAGCGAGATACGCCATGACTAAGACCGTTTTATCGTCACCCAATAAAGAAGTTATCATCGGCTTTGGCAGCCCCTTTACCATGATTGGTGAGCGCATAAACCCAACTGGGCGCAAAATCCTCGCAGCTGAGATGAAAGAGGGCGATTACAGCCGAGTAGAATCCGATGCCATCGCACAGGTTGCGGCGGGTGCACAAATGCTGGATGTAAATGCAGGCATACCACTTGCCGACGAGCCGGCGATTTTGGCGGAAGCTATTCGTCGCGTACAAGCAGTGGTTGATGTGCCTTTGTGCATCGACTCATCAATTATCGAAGCCCTCGAAGCGGGTTTGGCCGCCTACCAAGGCCGTGCCTTGGTCAACTCGACTACGGCCGAAGTAGAGGTACTTGAACGAGTGCTGCCCTTGGTTAAAAAATACGATGCCGCGGTGGTCGGAATCTCGAACGACGAAACCGGTATCTCAGAAGACCCTGATGTGCGTTTTGAAATCGCCAAGCGCATCGTCGAGCACGCAGCGGACTATGGTATCAAAGCCCAAGATGTTGTGATTGATCCGTTAGTGATGCCAATTGGAGCCATCGGCGGCGCCGGCAATCAAGTGTTTGCTTTATGTAAGCGTCTGCGCGAAGAACTTAAGGTGAACACTACCTGTGGCGCGTCAAATATCAGTTTCGGCCTACCGAACAGACACGGCATAAACAATGCCTTTCTACCGATGGCAATTGGCGCAGGAATGACCTCAGCTATTGTTAACCCCTTGCATGATGGGTTAGTGCAGGCTGTCAGAGCCGCCGATGTATTGGCGTTTAATGACCCTGATTGCCAGCAGTGGATTTTGAATTATCGCGAGCCCGCCAAAGAGGGCGAGGTGGGCGAAAGCCGGCGTCGCAGTCGACGTCGACGAGCGTAAAAATCGGGCCTACGATTATGTCAAAATCGATCTCGGGTTCTTGCTGTTGTGGCAATATTGGGTATACGTCGAAAGCGACGAAGCCACTATGGTATTGCCACTGTCGTCAATGTCGACAGATGACCGGGCATTATATGGCCGCTGCACAAGTCGCCCTAGATGATATTAAGATCAGTGGTGAGCCTAAGTGGTATTACGTCTCTGAGAATTCGCGTCATGGTTTTTGCCCCGACTGCGGTTCGCAACTATTTTGGCGCAATGATAAAAATCGATTCTTGAGTATTACTGCTGGCAGTATGACTGACGCAAGTCAGCTCGAAGTTAGTGGTCATGTATTTGTTGGTGAAAAAGGCGACTATTATGAAATTAGTCAAAATGAAACTCGTTTTCTGCGTTGGGATGACTCCATTGAGCATAATTAATTCAAATGTCTGACGCCGCCCCTAGTCTTGATCAAGCTGCGAGCCAGCGCACTGACCCGTGTGCCGACCCGGTTACTGAAACCAAACGAGTTGTCTTTACGCCATCCGGCTTGTCGACCGAGGCGGAACTTGGCGCAACCTTGCTGGAAACCGCGCAGGCAACCGGTGTCGCGATTCGTTCATTATGCGGCGGCAACGGCAATTGTCGTCAATGTTGGGTGGACGTATCAGAGGGCTCGCACTCAAAACATGGCTTGATATCGTCGGCCGATAATTTGTCGCCCGTCACGGATCTAGAAGAACGCATGTATCAGCGTAACGATAAGTTCAAAGGTTTGCGCCTTGCTTGTCGCACACGTGTATTGGGCGACGTATTAATTGATGTGCCCGAGCGCAGCCAAGAAAATTTGGCTTACATCAGCAAGAAAAACATCGCGCGCGATTTCGACCTGAATCCAGTCTTGCAGGTATGTGATGTAGAGCTGGCAGAAGCCACGATGGACACCAACCCGTCGGTTACTGAAAACCTAATTGAGCGCTTAGCCGAGCAGTCTATTGATGCCAGTGTCCACCCTAAGCTACTCGCAAATTTGCATGCCTTGGTGCATGAAACTAGCGGTAAATTAAGTGTGGTCGTGCGTGATAGCTCGCACGTTGTAGCACTGTACCCACAAGGTGAAACACGAGTGGTTGGCGCCGCGGTAGACATCGGCTCGACAACGTTGGCCGTTTACGTTTACGACTTACTCAGCGGCGATTTATTGTACGAAACATCGGCCATGAACCCGCAAATTCAGTATGGCGAAGATTTGATGAGCCGTGTTTCCTACGTAATGATGAACAAAGGCGGTGAGCAAAAACTCACCGACGCGGTACGCAATAAGCTTACCGAGATGTTTCATGAAGCCTGCAAACAATTAGCGTTAACACACGATAAATTGTTGGAAGTGGTTCTAGTCGGCAATCCGATCATGCATCATTTGTTTTTCGGAATCTCACCGGTTGAGTTAGGCCAGGCGCCCTTTACCTTAGCGATCCGAGAGTGGTTAGAAATGACGGCGGCGGAAATCGGCCTGGATCTATTTCCGAGCACACGATTGGCATTTTTACCATTAATTGCTGGTCACGTCGGCGCTGATACAGCAGCAGCGTATTTGAGTGAAATCGACACCATGCAATCGCAAACCACCTTGTTGGTTGATATTGGAACAAACGCGGAAATCATGTTGGCTAAAGACGGTGTGGTGTACGCCACTTCGTCGCCCACCGGCCCAGCCTTTGAGGGTGCTGAAATTAGCTCTGGTGTGCGCGCATCGCATGGCGCGATTGAGCGAATTCGAATAGACCCTGAGACATTCGAGGTGCGTTTCAAGGTTATTGGCGTCGATGCATGGTCAGATCAAGATGGCTTTGCTGCAGCTCAGCCGCGCGTTATCGGTATTTGTGGTTCGGGTATTATCGAAGTTATGGTTGAGTTAGCGAAAGCGGGCCTGATCGACCAAACCGGTCTATTTGTGCAAACAAACGCGCCAGAACGTTTTGATAGTAATGGTAATACGGTTCGTTTTTTACTGGTAGAGCAGGGTGCTAATTCAATTTATGTCGAACAAACTGATGTGCGGTCTATTCAACTTGCTAAAGCCGCGCTGTCTGCGGGCGTGCAATTATTGATGGATTATTTGGATTGCAAGGCGTTTGATAAAGTACTGTTGGCCGGTGCCTTTGGTGCGCATCTAGACCCTGACTTTGTTGCTGACCTCGATATTATTCCAAGCGCTACGAAAGACCAAATTAGCTCAGTTGGAAACGCCGCGGGCATTGGTGCAACCAAGGCTTTGTTAAGTATCACCGAACGCGAACGTATTATTGAGGCGGTCAAGCTGGTGCGTAAAATTGAAAGCGCGAACGAACCGAATTTTCAAGACTACTTTGTCGACGGTATGAAATTTTCGGTGTCGCCCATCGCGGCACAATCAATACAGAGAAATCGTCGGCGACGGCGATCTTAGAAGCAGAGCGTATACGCGCTAAATAGTTAAAAAAAATTGCGCGTGCAGCATGCTAGATAATTTAGAACGATAGAAGAAAAAGAGGACATTGTCATGGCCAGAGAACGAAGAGGTGGCGGTCGCAGCCGCCGAGCAGCGCAAGCAGCCAATGCGGAATCAACCGCGCCTGCCTATATTCAACGCAAGATCCCTTACTTTGAGGTGCTCGATGACGCGTCACTGAGCATTATTGAAAACAACGCCGAAATTATTTTAGAAGAGATCGGTATCGATTTTACCGACGATGAGGAAACGTTGGATATCTTCCGTGACGCGGGCGCGGCTATTGACGGCGATCGTATTCGGTTTCCGCGCGGTATGTGTCGCGATATAGTTCAGGCGACAGCACAACGAGAGTTCACCCAACACGCGCGAAACCCCAAACGTAACGTGCAAATTGGTGGCGATAATATGGTGTTAGTGCCGGCCTATGGCCCGCCATTTGTCTATGACTTGGACGGGGGGCGTCGCTACGCGACCATCGAAGATTTTAACAACTTTGTGAAGCTGGCGTACATGTCAGACAACTTGCATCACTCGGGCGGTACTATCTGTGAGCCGGTCGATTTGCCGGTGAATAAGCGCCACTTCGACATGGTCTATGCCCACCTTAAATATTCCGATAAGCCGTTTATGGGGTCGGTGACGGCGCCTGAGCGTGCGGAAGACTCAGTCGCGATGGCTAAGATAGTGTTTGGTGACGAATTTGTTGATCAAAATTGCGTAATGATCAATTTAATTAATGCCAATTCGCCGATGGCATTTGACGGCACAATGGTTGGGTCTCTGAAAGTATACGCGCGTAATAACCAAGCCTGTATTGTTACCCCGTTTATTGTTGCCGGTGCTATGTCGCCCGTGTCGGCAGCAGGTGTCGCTGCTCAGAGCTTGGCCGAAGGCCTCGCCGGTATGTCTTTGATTCAATTGGTGCGTCCTGGTGCGCCGATGATTTACGGAAATTTTGTAAGTTCCATGTCCATGCAATCTGGTGCGCCCACGTTTGGTACGCCCGAGGCGTCGCAAGTAATGAACATCGGTGGCTCTTTAGCGCGCCGTTTAGGTGTTCCTTTTCGCAGTGGGGGTGGTTTCACGTCGTCCAAACTACCAGATGCTCAAGCCGGGTACGAGGCGGCAAACACACTGAATGCAACTCTTAATGCCGGCGTTAATTTTGCCTTGCACACGGCAGGTTGGTTAGAGGGAGGCTTATCAATGGGCTACGAAAAATTCATTATGGACGCCGATCAGGCCGGCATGTTGCGAGTGTCTGCGCAAGGCGTGGACATGAGCGAAAACGGTCAAGCGCTCGATGCGTTGCGTGAAGTCGGTCCGGGCCAGCATTTCTTGGGTTGTGAGCACACTCAGCGCAACTTTAAGACCGCATTTTACCCATCGACGGTGTCCGACAATAATAGCTACGAAGCGTGGGTCGAAGCGGGTAGCCCCGACACCCAAACGCGTGCCAATGCTCAGTACAAAAAGATGCTAGCAGATTACCAAGCGCCTGAACTTGATGCGGAAATAGACGCCAAACTGATCGCCTATATGGAAGCGCGTAAGGCCAGTTTTGAGGATTCAAATGTAGGTTGACGCACATAGTGTAAACTACGCTAAAGTAGTCAACTTTATAGCAAGCCGCGTTTGTGCGTCGGCATCCCAACTATGATCAATTTTATCGGGCGATACGTGTCTATCGCCCCTGTCACTGGGCTCATAGCGAGCGCCTGTATCACTGCATTTTCGAGCCATGTATTTGCGGTTGAATTAGAGGAAGTCGCGGTCATCGGCTCTCGTATTGAACGGCCACTTGATGAGCAATCAATCAATATTACGGTTGCTGACGCTCAGGAACTGGCGCGGGTTCGGCCAGTGCATATTCAACAAAGTTTAAGTCGGGTTCCGGGCGTCAGCTTGCAGCGCGGCAGTGGCCAAGAGTCGTTACCTGGTATACGTTCTGCGGTACTTACCGGGGCTGGCGCATGTGGCAGCGTGCTTATAATGGAAGAGACTATTCCGGTGCGTGGCGCGGGGGCGTGTAACGTCAACGAGCTGTTTGACACGCATTTTGAAGCGGCACAGCGGCTCGAAGTTGTGCGCGGGGCGAGTTCCGCGTTTTACGGTTCTAATGCCTTAACCGGCAGCGTTAATGTGATCTTACCCGCGCAAGGAGACGATTATTTCGCGATCGAAGCGGGCTCTAATAGTTATGTGCGCGGCCAGGCGGCAGTCTCCTACGAGGGCGGCCGGGTTTACGCCACGATTACCGAAGACGGAGGCTATCGCGACGATGCCGGTTATACCCAACGCAAGCTTAGCTGGCGGCACGCCGCAGGTTTGGGAGACTGGCAGATAAACGTTGGCGCAAGCTACACCGATCTTGATCAAGAGACTGCG
The DNA here is from genome assembly GCA_938048185.1 of uncultured Arenicella sp. Classification (GTDB taxonomy): domain Bacteria; phylum Pseudomonadota; class Gammaproteobacteria; order Arenicellales; family Arenicellaceae; genus Arenicella. The sequence continues at coordinate 43,569 of CALIVT010000011.1, read as the reverse complement.
GGCTTTATAGTGGGACTCGATAGTTATCGTGACCCGCGGCTCGCACGTGAGAATCTTGACCCGAATGCGTTTCGAAAAACACAATCGCTACGTGCTTGGCTTAAAGCATCGCGTGAATTCGATAATGGTACACGCGCCGATGGCGCGGTGTATTTGCGTGACACCGACATGGATTTTTTGCTTCATTTTCTACCCGGTGATCCGTTAGAGCAAAACGCGCAAAGTGGTTTTGGCTGGCAATCAGCGTTGCGCTTTGCGCTCAACGACCGCTTAGACATAGCGATTGGTTTTGACGCTGATTTTACCGACAGCGAGTTACGGCAATCACAAGCCGAAGCTACACAGGGTTCCGCCTTTTTGATCGCGACTATCCCAACCGGCGTGCACTATGATTACCAAGTTGATGCGCAACAACTGGGCGTGTTCACACACGTGGATTGGTCAATCAGTGAACGTTGGCATTTAAGCGCAGGTGCGAGACTCGAGCGCATTGATTACGATTATGATAATCGTAGTTTGGCGGGTCGAACACGCGATGATGGTACTGAATGTGGTTTTGGAGGGTGTCGTTATAGCCGCCCAGCAGACCGAGAAGACAGCTTTACTCATGCGTCACCTAAAATAGAATTACATTATGACCCAAACGCTGCGTGGCGTTTTTCGCTCTCGCTCGCGGATTCCTTTAGAGCGCCACAAGCGACTGAACTTTATCGCTTACAACGAGCACAAACGGTCGCCGACTTAGATATCGTCGAGGCATTGAGTCTTGAGTTTGGTGCCCGTTACCAGTCGGATACGATTGATTTTAGTGCGTCAATTTACCGGCTCGAAAGTGACAATTTAATTATTCGCGACAGTAGCTTTTTTAACGTTGATGGGCAGAGTACGCTGAGCCAAGGAATCGAATTTAGCTATTCGCAGCAGCTTGCGTCAAGCGGTGTTGGCGCACAGTGGACATGGCGTATGGTTGGTTCGTTTGCGAAGCATGAATACCGTTCTGATTTAATAATAGGCGACGTTAATATTAATGGTAACCGCGTTGATACCGCGCCGAATTTTTTCGGCAGTGCCTTTCTCACCTGGCAAGCGAGCGAGAAAAGCAGTATTGAATGGGAGTTGCAACGGGTTAATCGATATTTTCTTGACCCTGAAAACGCAAACGAATACCCAGGTCATACCCTACTTAATGCGCGCGCGAATTACGCGTTGAATCCGCATTGGGGTTTTGGTCTTCGGGTACTGAATATCACTAACACTCGCTATGCCGAGCGGGCAGACTTTACTACCTTCACCGACGAGCGCTATTTTCCAGGCGAGCCGCGTTCAGTATTTGCCGAAGCCCGTTATACGTTTTAATTTTATGCGACGCGTTAAAATTATTATTGTTGGCGCTGGTTTTGGTGGTTTGTGCATGGGGATCAAACTTAAACAGGCGGGTATCGACGATTTCTTGATTTTGGAAAAGGCCGATGAGCTTGGCGGTACCTGGCGAGAGAATACATATCCTGGTGCCGAATGCGACATTCCATCGGCGTTGTATAGCTATTCTTTCGAACATAATTCGCAGTGGGAATTTAAGTGGTCTGGCCAGACACAGATACTTCAGTACCAGCACGATACCGCGGCAAAGTACGGCTTGTTAGAACACATCAAATATAAACATGAGGTTAATAACGCTAGGTTTGACGAGGCCGCGCAACACTGGCTGATCACAAGTAAAGATGGAGATCAGTTTCAGGCGCAACATTTTATCTGCGCAATTGGCCAATTACATAAGCCGTCGACGCCAGCGTTTCCGAACGCTGAACGTTACACCGGAGCGTCATTTCATTCCGCGCAATGGGATCACTCGATTGACCTCACTGATAAACGCGTCGGGGTGATTGGTAATGCGGCGAGTGCGGTTCAGTTTATTCCTGAGATTGCTAAGCGAGCCCGAAAGGTGACAATTTATCAGCGCACGCCGAATTGGATTCTCGCCAAATTTGACCGGCCTTACGCCAAATGGGAACAGCGCGTTTCCGCTAGATTTCACCGCATCACTCGCGCTTATCGTGGGTGCCTTTGGGTCCTGGGTGAGTACGTCGTGTTGCCCGCCATTAAGGGTAAAGTTTGGGCTCGATGGTTAGTACACAGGCTGTGCCTAAGCAATTTGCGCCGCAGTGTAAAAGACCCTGAACTTCGTGCAAAGCTCACTCCAGATTATCCGGTGGGTGCCAAGCGGGTACTATTTAGCGATCATTACTTTCCGGCGCTAGCGCGTGACAATGTCGAATTAAACACCCATGGTGTTGCTGAATTTACCGCTGATGGCGTGCTTGATAAAGCCGGTAACGCGGAAGCTTTTGATGTGGTTATATACGGTACTGGTTTTAAAACCAACCCGTTCTTAGCTGATATTCAGGTGAGGGGTAATGCCGGAAAAACCATTCGCGAAGCGTGGAGTGACGGCGCCCAAGCGTATTTGGGTCTATCGGTTAGTGGCTTTCCAAACTTGCACTTGCTGTATGGCCCCAATACCAACCTTGGTCACACCTCAATTATTATCATGCTAGAGGCCCAAGCCGATTACGTGGTGCAAGCCATTGAACACTTAGACAAAAGCGGCTTGCAGTCGCTTGGTGTTAAACCTGAAGTCGAAGCTCAGTTTAACCAAGAGCTTCAAGCTAGATTAGCCAATATGGCGTTCAGCTTGATTGAGCAAAGCTGGTACAAGGATGGCGACAAAGTAACGAATAATTGGGCGGGCGGAACCCGCGAATACTGCGCGCGGCTAAAACAGATTGACTGGGGTTCATACTACCTTCGTTAGTTGTCGGCAAGCGCCATTATAGCTCCTCTTTTGGCTTCCCGAATGGTTCCTTAGTGCGCAGCTTGTGACACTTTATTCAGCGGTGACCTCTTGCAATACGGGGCTCAAACGCCTTTGGTCAATTAAATAAGCCAAAATGTCATGGTTTAGCGGCTCGTTTGCGTCTTACAATGTGGGTCATCGCAATTTTTCAGCCTAATTTATCCCGAGAACTTCTATGTCTACTATTGTTAATCGCCGCGACCTTGATTTCATCATGTACGAAACGTTGCAGCTTGACGATATCCTGAAACAAGAGCGCTACAGCGACTATGACAGGGAGTCGATTGACGCGATTTTAGATCTATCGCAATCGATGGCCGAAGAAAAATTCCAACCGTTCGCCGCGTACCTTGATCAAAACGAACCGAAGTACGTTGACGGTAAGGTCGAGATTATACCCGAAGTAAAAGAAGCTTTACTGGCGTACAAAGAAGCGGGTTTTTTCGCCTCTGGCTACAGTTATGAGATGGGCGGCATGCAATTACCCTGGGTGGTGCATCAGGCATTGAGCGCTATTTTCGTCACCGCAAATACCTCGGCGACGAACTATATTTTTCTAACGCAAGGCGCAGCTAATATGTTGAACACGTGTGGTTCCGACGCGCTGAAAGCAACGTACTTACCGAACATGGTCGCGGGTGATTGGTTTGGCACTATGTGCTTGTCCGAACCTCAGGCAGGATCATCGCTTGCCGATATACGCACCAAGGCTGAAAAGCGAGATGACGGTAGCTATAAGATTACCGGCACTAAAATGTGGATTTCGGGCGGCGATCACGAAATGACCGACAATATTGTGCACATGGTGTTGGCTAAAATCCCAGGTTCGCCTGCGGGTGTTAAAGGAATTTCTCTCTTTTTAGTTCCCAAGCACCGCGTTAATGATGATGGCAGCATTGGCGAGTCAAATAATGTGGCGCTAGCGGGTTTAAATCACAAGATGGGTCACAAAGGCACGACTAACTGCCTGCTTAATTTTGGTGAAAGCGGTGACACCATTGGCTATTTAGTCGGTGGCGAGAATCAAGGTTTAGCGAATATGTTCCACATGATGAACGAAGCGCGCATCGCGGTTGGAATGGCCGCCACGGTAATAGGCTTAGGTGGGTATCTGTATTCCCTGGACTATGCGCGTAATCGTCCACAAGGTCGTCACTTATCGAATAAAGACCCGGAATCACCGATGGTTATGATCTCTGAACACGCAGACGTGAAACGCATGCTGATGACGCAAAAAGCCTATGTTGAAGGCGCGCAAGCGATGATTCTTTATTCGGCCAAGTTGTTGGACGAACAAGCCACCGCTAACACCGATGAGGCGCGCGAACGAGCGACACTACTGCTTGAACTGCTCACGCCAATTTGTAAATCGTGGCCGTCCGAATTTTGTCTAGAAGCTAATAAGCTGGCGATTCAAGTGTTGGGTGGTTATGGCTATACGCGTGAGTATCCGGTTGAGCGATATTATCGAGATAACCGTTTGAACCATATCCATGAGGGTACGCACGCGATTCACGGTCTCGACATCATGGGGCGCAAGGTGCGTATGGCCGATGGTGCAGCACTGAAAGCGCTTGCAGCCGAAATAGCGGAAACCGTCGATACCGCAAAATCGTACCCTGACCTAGTGGGCTATTGCCAACAACTCGGTCAGTCACTACAACAGATACAAAATACGTTAGAAGCCGTTAGCAAGGCTGCGGACCCGTCGTTGGCACTTGCGAACGCGACGATTTTCTTGGACGCCATGGGCCATGTGGTGGTCGCTTGGGTCTGGCTTAAGCAGGCGGTAGCGGCCACTAAAGGCCTTGTAGATTGCAGCGCGAGTGACGTCAACTTTTACAGTGGTAAGTTAGCTGCGTGCAAGTTTTTTTACCGATATGAATTACCTACTGCGACGGCCAAGTTTGACCTGGTGGCTTCATTGGATGACACCTGCTTTAATTTGACGGGCGAACAATTTATCGGGCATTAAATCGCAGCGCGACTGCTTACAGCCGACGGTTTCTGCGTTGCTTTCAGAGTAAAAATATAGCACGCAGACCGCGTCTCGATCGGTCTGATTAAATTGGTGTAAACTTAAACGCATGCTACACAGTGCTCACGCTATTTTTGAGCATCGTTTACGCTTTGCGTCTTGCATTCTTATTAACCTTATTATCGAAACCCTTACTATGAACAGACTCACATTATTTAGCCGCGCTCTTGTATTGGCGTCATGCCTATTTGTTGCAACCTCCAGCGCACAAGCGCAGGATAATCCGCTAGCAGGAATCCCTTCAGGCAGTTACACCGTTGATCTCACGCACGCGAGTGTTATTTGGAAAGTTAGCCACTTTGGGTTCTCGACTTACGTAGGTCGTTTTAACGATTTTACTTCTACTATCGAGCTGGACGCAGAAGATTTCGCTAAAAGCAGTGTCAGCGTCGATATAAAAGTGGATTCTCTTGATACCGATTACCCTAATCCAGAAAAAGAAGACTTTAACAAGGTGCTTGCTGAAGACTGGTTTAAGTCCGCTGACCATCCGAGTATCACCTTTAAATCGACCGCGGTCAGTGCGCTAGCCGGCTCAAGTTTCACGATTGACGGTGAACTAACCTTGATGGGGCAAAGTCACCCAGTTACGCTAAACGCGACATTAAATGGCGCAACGCCTTCTCACCCCTTTGCCAAAGTACCATTGGTCGGCTTCTCGGCCACTACCAGTATCGACCGAACGGTTTGGGGCTTGAGTAAATATGCGCCTAAAGTTGGTGCGCAAGTGGCTATTGAAATCGAAGGCGAGTTCCTAAATAGCGCAAAATAGAGTTCGGCCTAAGCTGGCTATGTTTTAGCCGTCGAGCTTAATTCGTGTGAATTTGTCTTTGTCCAAGACAAATTCACACAGTTTAGTTATTCTTCTCTAACAGCCATTCATTGGCTGATTGCCGTGTGCGTAAAGGCGCTGCCGGTACCCCAGGACGATCACTCCATAAATATTATGTCTCAAACCACGATCCCCACGAAGCATTCATTTTACGACTCATTAGTATTTCAGCACTCAAAATGGGTGTTAATGGCGTTTGTGCTCATTCTAGCCACCTTGTTCCCATTTTTAGATGACTTTCGCTTGGATACATCCTCTGACTCCTTAGTTCTAGAAAATGATCAGTCGTTAAAGTATTTTCGCGATGTTGTGACTAAATATAGTGGCAAAGAATTGTTGATTTTAACCTATTCACCCAACGGGGATTTGTTCAGCGACGAGACTTTGGCCGATATCGCCAAGCTTCGTGAAGAGCTGCTCGGCTTAGACGAAGCGGATTCGATTATTTCGATCATTGACGCGCCGCTAACCCAAAGCCCGCCGGTAACCCTAGGCGAGTTGGCCAGCTCTCAGCAGACACTGCTTGATGACGTAACCGACCGTGAACTCGCTAAGAAAGAATTCTTGACCAGTGATTTGTATCGTGACTTGCTGGTGAGCAATGACCTATCTACCACCGCAATTGTTGTCTCTTTAAAAGCCAATGAAGAAGTCGCAAGCCTGCTGGATAAACGCGATTCGCTAAGAGCGCTGCGTGCCGGTGAGAGAGCGCTGCGTGCCGGTGAGCAATGGAGTGCTGAACAAGAAGCTGAACTAACGGCAATTAGCGTAGAGTATCAGGCAAAAGACGACGCATACAAAGCGTCTCAGAGTGCAATGATCGCCGAAGTACGAGGCATCATTAAACCGTATCAAGCCAATGCAAAACTGTTTTTAGGTGGCTTGCCGATGATTGTTGCGGATTCAGTGAACTTCATCAATTCCGACTTTAGAGTTTTCGGTCTTGCATCCCTAGCGTTGATAGTTTTCATACTCGCGGTGGCCTTTCGCCAGCTTGGTTGGGTGGTGATGCCGTTGTTGACCTGTGCGGCCACGGGCTACGTGATGGTCGGTTTACTCGGCTTGCTGAACTGGCCGATTTCAGTGGTGTCATCTAATTTTCTATCTCTATTGTTGATCATCACACTGTCGCTCAACATCCACTTAATTGTGCGTTACCGAGAGCTTGCAAAGTTGCAGCCAGATGCCGATCAACGCGCTTTATTGAGCCAAACAATACGCTCAAAGCTTATTCCGTGTATCTACACCGCGCTGACCACGATTGTCGCGTTTGCATCGCTGATTGTAAGCGGTATTCGGCCCGTGATCGATTTCGGCTGGATCATGTGCCTTGGGATAGTCGTTGCGGTTATTACGACCTTTACCCTGTTTCCCGCGTTGTCAGTCATGATGAAGCCAAGGCAAGTAGCGACCAATAAAGACGCGATCAGTCGTGTTGTGCTCTCTGGCGCTCAAGTACTGCATCGTCAAGGCTCTTTAGTTGCTGTTGTTTTTCTCGGCATCGTTGGATTGGCCGGTTATGGTATCGCCAACTTAACGGTTGAAAATCGCTTTATTGACTACTTTAAGCCCGAGACTGAAATTTATCAGGGCATGGTTGAAATCGATGCCAAACTTGGGGGCACCACGCCGTTGGATATCATCATTGACGCGCCTAAAGAATTTCTTGAAACGCTAAATTCGGGCGTTGATCAACCCGTTGAGATCGCAGAAGATACGCTTGCTGTTGACGATGACTTTGACGACTTCGAAGACGAATTCGAGGATGAGTTTGACGAATTTGATGACGCATCTAGTTCGCCCAATATTGTTGCAACGTCTTATTGGTTTAATGAACAAGGCTTGCGCAAAATTCAAGCTATACAAAAGTCGTTAGATGCGATTCCAGCAACCGGCAAGGTTATGAGCCTGGCCACGACTATGAGTGTCTTTGATGGTTTGAAAAATGCCAAGCCGATGGACAATATCGATTTGGCGTTTATGTTGAACGTGTTGTCAGATGCAAACAAAGAAACGTTGTTTAAGCCATACGTGTCAGATGATGGTAACCAACTGCATATCAATATCAGGGTGTTCGAAACGCTTAAAGGTTTAGACCGAAATAAATTGATTGCTGATATTCGTCGCATGCTCATAGAGGAACACGGTCTTGCCGACGAGCAAATTAATATCTCAGGAATGTTGGTGCTGTACAACAACATGTTGAATTCACTGTTTAGTTCTCAGATTCTCACGCTTGGTACTGTGTTTGTCGTGATTTTCTTGATGTTTATTGTCTTGTTTCGTAGTTTTAAACTGGCACTTATCACCATTATTCCGAATGTGTTTTCGGCCAGCGTAGTACTCGGAGTGATGGGTGTTTTTCGTATTCCGTTAGACTTAATGACCATTACTATTGCGGCCATTAGTGTTGGTATTGCGGTCGACAACTCTATCCATTTTATTGATCGTTTTAAGAACGAGATGCTCGCAAAAAATGATGATAGCGTTGCGATTTCCCAGGCTACCAATAACGTAGGTCAGGCTATGTTTTACACCACCTTGGTTATCACGTCGGGCTTTTTGATTATGGTGTTTTCTAACTTTGTGCCAACCATGTACTTTGGGGTTTTGACTGGATTAGCGATGGTTACAGCCTTGATTGCTAATTTGGTTATGCTGCCGATGTTGGTGGCGAAATTTAAACCTATGTCGCAAACCTATGTCGCGAGCGTAAGCCGTTAATCGATCAAATGAGACGTCAACGCCGATCGCTATGGGTACTTTTATTCCTAGCGCTTTGCGTATCATCAACAGCAAAGACCAGGCATTCAGCCGAGCAATCAACTAAACATTCAATTAAGCATTCAAGTATGAAATTACCCGCAAATTCAATTGAACTCGTGCACGGTGAGGGCCAGCCCGAGCACGTAATTATCTGGCTGCATGGCTTGGGCGCATCGTCCAATGATTTTCCACCAATCGTGCCAGAGTTAGGTTTAGACCCTAAGCGCGCAATTCAGTTTATTTTCCCACAAGCACCTGATCGTGCGATTACGATCAATGGCGGCATGCGCATGCCCGGTTGGTACGATATTAAGGGTATGAGTATCGAAGATAAGCAAGATGCGGTTGGGATGGCTGAATCACAGGCGATGGTTGATGATATTATTCAAGCGCAGATCACCGCTGGCATAGCCAGTGAGAATATTATCTTGGCCGGCTTTTCTCAGGGTGGGGCAGTGACTTATTTCGCAGGTGTTCGCAGCGAGTTTAAACTCGGCGGACTGCTCGCGTTGTCGACCTATTTACCATTTCTAGAAGACACAGAAAGTGCGCAAAAGGAGGCCAATAAGCAGACACCGATCTTCGCCAGCCACGGCACTCATGACCCGGTGGTACCGCTCAGCCTAGGTAGGTCCAGCGTGGATGCGCTTGCGGCTTTGGGCTACGACATACGTTGGCAGACTTACCCAATGGAGCATCAGGTGGCGATGGAGCAGATTATCGAAATCGGAAAATGGATTAATAGCGTATTTAATGCTGACTAAAGGGTGGCGAGCCGCGCATCATGTCGATGTGTGGAATATCGTCTTCTAAGTACATTTCCGAGACGCGCTCAAAGCCTAAGCTCACGTAGAAGGTTTCTAAATGCTGTTGCGCCCCAATTTTGATCGGGCCGTGCGGATACCGTTGCTCGACCTCAGTAATTGCACGTAACATCAGCGCTCGTCCGTAGTCTTTGCCACGCGCTTGTGGTGCCACAACGACACGGCCAATCGACGCATACTCGTAAGTCACGCCAGGCTTGATTAGGCGCGCATACACAGCGAGTTCAGCGTGCGGCTCGCCCGCTAAATAGCCCAGTAGATGTAAGGCAACTTTATCGGTCGCGTCAATATCAGGGTAGGCGCACTCTTGTTCAACGACAAATACGGCTTGTCTTAGCCGCAATACCTCGAAGAGCTCATCGTTGCTCAGTTCATCGAAAGTTTTGATTTGCCAGTTAATCAATGGGGGGCCTTCAAACGTTTAGACCAAACGGGTCATCGATCGAATGGGAGGGTTCAGTAAACCACTTCGGGCCGTCTTCGGTCATGTAAAAGTGATCCTCGAGGCGAATGCCAAATTCTCCAGGAATGCTGATCATCGGCTCGTTACTGAAACACATACCTACGTCTAAGGGGGTAGTGTCGCTGCTGACTAGATACGGCCATTCATGTATGTCTAAGCCGATGCCGTGACCGGTACGGTGTGACAGGCCCGGGGTTGCGTAGCCGGGTCCATAGCCTTGGTCTATCAAGTAAGCGCGCGCAGCGTCGTCGACCGTGCCGCAGCCTTTACCGAGTTGTGCCGCTGCGAAACCGGCGGCTTGGCTGGCTTTTTCTTGGTTCCATACTTCGCGGTCGCGTGCCGTAGGTTCTCCGAATACATAGGTGCGCGTGATGTCTGAATTGTAACCCTGAACTTGGCAGCCAGTATCAATCAATACCATATCACCGTGTTCTAGGTCTTTAGGGTTGCTAACACCATGCGGATAGGCGCTGTCTTCGCCAAACAGCACAATGCAAAAATAAGAACCTTTAGGTGCGCCCACCGCTCGATGAGCATGATGAATAAACTCACTGACTTCAGTGGTTGATATGCCCTCGCGCAGAATTTTAGCGGCGCTTTTGTGAACTTCTAATGTCATGTCTTTAGCACACTGCATTAACGTGAGTTCGGCTGATGATTTGCGCATACGGCATTCAGCCGTAATTGATTTGGCGTTGACAAATTTAACCGTGGGGCAAGCTTGCGCCAAACCGTCACTAATAAAAAATGAGCAGGCTTCATCTAAGCCAACGCGGGCGTTTTCTATGCCTAGCGTGGCAAGCATGTCGCCAAACAATTGGTACGGGCTTTCATGCTCTTGCCAACCGTGAACTTTACCTTGGATAAGCATATAGCCATTGATGGTAGCAATCTCGAAATAGGGCGCAATATAGTGCAATTCGCCCGTAGCCAAGAGCAATGCCCCAACCATGCGTTCACTCGCGCCCCAACGGGTGCCGGTAAAGTAATATAGGTTGGTACCCGCATTCAGGTACACCGCGTCAATATTGTTGGCCTGCATTAAGGCGCAGGCCTGCTGAATTCGTTCTGCGAACTCAGCCTTGGAAATTGGCTCTAAGCCTGTCGTCATGTCGCTCAAACGAGCTAACTCAGTTTCTGCATTGCTGCCGCCGACACCGATAGTCATTGTTTTCCTCGCGTTAGTGATAAATAAACGTTATAAATTCCGCATCCCAGGGCAGCGCTCTAAACCCAGTGCCTAAAACAACAAATAGGAATACGTCTCGTGGCCATAAAACCAACGATTTACAAGATGAGGATTGCACTGTCTGACCTCGAACGCAACTACTACGACACTTTGAATTTAACCGTGGCTTTACACCCCTCAGAAACCCCGGAGCGGATGATGACACGCGTATTGGCGTATTGTATCAATGCGCAAGCAGGTTTGGCATTTACCAAAGGCTTAAGCGACGTCGAGCAGCCCGATTTGTGGGTAAGAACGATGGATGACCAGACGTCGCTCTGGATTGACGTTGGTGAGCCCGCGCACGAGCGGGTTAAGAAAGCGTCGCGCGTAGCGAAAAACGTAAAAATTTATAGCTTTAACGCTAAATCGGATACGTGGTGGCAACAAGGGCAGGGCAAATTTGGTTTGCTTAATGCGGAAATTATACGCATCAACCACACTGAAATAGAGCGCTTTGCGGCCCTATTGCAACGCACCTTGGACTTGTCTGTAACCATTACCGGGCAGTCAGCTTTTATCGCGGGAGAGGCGGGTGAGGTCGAAGTAAATTGGGCACTATTACAATCGAGAAAATAAATTCTATTTTTTTGAATCCAAACACTGTTTAATCGCATCTTAATGGCAGACACATTTTATAGGCGGATAATAGTGGTGCGCTAAAAGTAGACGTCGAGTCTATATTGTTGCTGCTTGGGTCGTTTAAATTTTTAGGCTCGCCTCTATATAACCTTTGTTAATACTTGGTTTTTATCGAAAAACCAGTAAGGCACTTTAGGAGCTAACCATGGAAACCAGTCGCTTTAAGCCCTTTTTACTTGGGTTAGGCATTTGCGCTATTGCAATAGGCGTGACCTCGGCAATGATCGCCTTGAAACCAGAAGCAGAAGAGGAAGAGGCGATTAAGACGCCTCTTGTCGTCAGAACCGCAGACGCAGACCTCAAGGAACAGACTGTTTTTGCGAGCTTTCAAGGTGAAGTCAGGGCGAAAACCAATATTGAGCTAGTTACGCAAGTAGCCGGCAAGGTTACGTCGGTGTCGAGTAAATTTGTTGAAGGCGGTGAATTCAAGGCCGGCGAGACGCTGCTACAGATTGATGATGCAGACTATCAAGTCGCGCTTAAATCAGCCGAAGCATCGGTTGCAGCTGCGAAGGTCGACGTCGATATTGAGCTAGCCACGGCGAAGAGTAATATTGATCAATGGACTCGTTTGCAGAACAGGCCTATCTCAGAGGCTAACCCCTTATTACTCAACAAACCCCAAATAGACCGAGCGACGGCACGCTTAAACGCCGCTAAAGCCGAGTTATCTGCGGCCAAGTTGAATTACGATCGGACTAAAATTAGCGCTCCGTTTGATGGACGCATTATGAGCAAGTCAGCGGAGCTTGGGCAGTTTTTATCTCGCGGTTCGAGTATCGGTCGTGTATTCGCGACTGATGCAATGGAAGTTCGCATTCCGATGACCGATGTGCAAATCGACGAGCTTGGTTTAACGCTTGGTTACTCCGCTGACGCGCAAGATGGGAATGACTTAGGTGCGACCGTCACGACGCTTTTTGGCTCAGAGCAGCGCGTGTGGCAAGGCAAGGTCAAAGGGGTTGATGCCAGTGTGGATAGCCAGACTCGTTTACTGTTCGCCACAATTGTGGTCGAGAATCCATTTGGCGTAATAGATTCTAGTGCTTTGCCGCTGGTTCCGGGCATGTTTGTAGACGTGCAATTGGCGTCGCCCCGTAAGCTTAGTGGTTTGGAAATACCGCGCACGGCCTTGCGCAATGGGTCACAAGTTTATGTGTATCAAGATCAAGCCTTGCGTTTGAAACCCGTTAAGCCAATTTACACGTCGGCAGACCGAGTAATTGTTAGTTTCAATGACCAATCGCAGTTAGCGGTTGGTGACCGTGTGATTGTGTCGCCCGTACCGGGTGCGTACGACGGCATGCCGGTAAAGCTACCTCAAGAAATGAATGCGAGTGCTCAACCAGCAAACGTTGACGCTATCGATACAGAGGCTGAGCGAGACGCGCAGCAAGAGGAAGCTGGCCCTGACGAAATAAAAGAGAGTAGTCAATCAGTCGTTCCTGAGGTGTCGGGCCAAGAGCGCGAGTCGCTGGCCGCCGATCCACAACAAGCAAGGGCTTAGGAGCGACACTATGAAAGGTATTATTCATTGGTGGGCCGATAACCATGTCGCTGCGAATCTGTTGATGATCGGTATTTTACTGGCGGGTATCTTTGGCTTTAAACAGCTAGAGCGTGAAATTTTCCCCACCATACCGTTCCCAGGAATGCAGGTGATTGTCACCTGGCCGGGCGCTAGCCCGAAAGACGTTGAGCAGCAAGTCGTCTCACGTATCGAAGAATCGTTACGCGATTTAGAAAGTTTGGATTGGGTGCGCTCTGAGTCTCGCGAAGGTTGGGGCGGTGTGTTCATCATGGCGCAAAACACCTCAGATTTTTCGTCTGTGTTAGATGCCGTGACCAGTCGCGTGCAAGGCATTTCAAGCCTTCCGCCTGATATCGAGCAGCCTCGTATTAGTCAGTGGGTAAATCGCGAGGAAGTCATTCGTGTGGCTGTGCACGGCACGATCGGCGAAGCAGCACTTAAGAGAATGGCGGATGAGATGCGACGCGAGGTCGCGCAACTTAAAGGCGTCGCGGTGGTGGAAACCTTTGGTACCCGCAATGAGGAGATTTCGATTGAAGTAAGTGAAAGCGCGCTACGACGATATCGAATCTCAATCGATGAAATAGCCAGTGCCATTCGCGGTTCATCGATTAACGTCGCCGCCGGCAATGTTTACACTTCGGGCGGCGCTTACACCCTGCGGACCGATAACCTGGCTGACAATCAGGTCGATTTTTCGAGTATTGTGGTGCGACAACTACCGCAAGGCGGGGTGATTAAAGTCGGCGACGTTGCCACCGTCATTGATGGTTTTGAAGAAGATGAAATCCTTGCAACCTTAAATGGCGAGCCGGCTGCGCTTATTCAAGTTATGTCCAGTGAAGAAATGGACGTGATACAGATGTCGCAATCGGTTAACGAGTGGATGGAAAAACGTCGCGAAGCGCTGCCTGACGGCGTAAGTCTAACCCTTTGGACCGACGCCGCAGTTGACTTCAAGTCGCGCATGTCTAGCATCGGCTGGGCCGCATTTTCCGGCTTGATTCTAGTGTTTATGGTGTTGTTTCTAACCTTACGCCCAATTGTTGCGTTTTGGGTCTCCGCTGGCGTTGCAACCGCCTATGCGGGCACATTCGTGCTCATGCCGAGCCTTGGCGTTTCGCTAAATATGTTGTCTACCTTCGCTTTTCTCTTAGTGCTGGGAATTGTGGTCGATGACGCGATTATTGTCGGCGAGCGCATACACACTGAAGTAGAACGCGGCAACGTTGGTCTAAGCGGTGCCACCAATGGTGCGTTTCGTGTCTCCAAACCGGTAATATTTGGTGTGTTAACCACGATTATAGCGTTTTTACCGTGGTTATTTGTCAGTGGAGTTACCTCCGAGTACACCCGTCAAATAACTTGGGTGGTCATTCTCGCTCTCGCGTTTTCGCTAATCGAATCACTGTTTATTTTGCCTGCGCATTTATCAAACATTAAGCCGGTGAACCCTAAGAGCCGCATCGCGCGGATGCAAAATCGGGTGTCTGAGAGCATAGTCTGGTTTGGTCAAGTTAAGTACGGCGCCTTTCTCGAAAAAGCGTTAAAGGCACCTGTTATTACCATCGTCAGCTTTTTTGCGATATTTGTGGTGGTTGTCGGCGGCCTAATGGGTGGTAACTACGTTAAAACCTCATTTAATCCCGAAGTTGAATCTGAGCAAGTCGACGTCAATATCGAGTTACGCGAGGGCACCACGTATGATCGGGCGCTCGAGATTTTGGCACAGTTACAAGCCGCGCAAGAAGGCTTAATCGCTGACGTTCAAGAAAACGCGGAACAAGGTGGCAATAGCGACGTTATCGAAAACTGGTATACCCGCTCTCGACGCGACAGTGTGCTTGCAATAATGCGACTCGCGCCACCAGAAACACGGGCTATGAGCGCCAAAGAAGTAGCCTTAGATTTACGTGAGCGAATTGGCCCCATCGCCGAGGCCAAAAAAGTCACGGTTGGGTATTCGGTGGATAACGACGGCCCCGATATGGATATTTCCGTGCGTCACTCAGACCTCGGTCAGTTGCAGCTAGCAATCGACGAAATTACCGAAAAGTTACGTGGTTATTCTGCTCTATACGATGTGTCAAATAATCTCGACAGTGCGAGCGAGGAACTTAGGTTTGATTTAAAACCGGGCGCCGAGCAACTGGGTTTAAACCTAGGGCAAGTGATACAGCAAGTTCGTCAAGCCTATTTTGGGCAAGAAGTACAACGCCTCCCGAGAGAATCGCAGGATGTACGAGTTATGGTGCGTTATCCGCGTGCAAGCCGTAATTCACTGGAGAGTCTAAAACACTTTAGGGTGCGAACCAGCGATGGCCGAGAAGTACCTTTAACGTCAATTGTCGACATTTCATACGGCCCGGGATTAAAGCAAATACGTCATTGGGACGGGCTTCGCGCAGGCCGGGTACAGGGCTATCTAAGCGAGCCTATTCTCGAGCAAATTATGGAAGAGTTAAATGAAGATTTTTTCCCGCAGTTAGAAAAACGGTACCCGGGCCTCACGCGAGCGGCCGTTGGTGAACAAGTCGCGCAAGAAGAGTTCGGCGCTGAAATGGGGCGGCTTGGCATGATCGCGTTGGCCGCAGTGGTTTTCTTACTCGCGATTGCGTTTAAAAGCTATTTTCAACCGGTGGTAATTTTAGTGGCCCTACCGTTCGCGTTCGCGGGTGCAGTAATCGGTCACTTTATTATGAGTGAGTCGTTTTCATTGTTTAGCTTCTTTGGCGTGATCGCAGCCTTCGGCGTGGTTATCAACGACAATTTAGTGCTGGTCGATGCGTATAAGCGGAATTTAGCCGAAGGCTTCAGCGTCGAAGAATCAATTGTTAGTGCCGGCAAGTCACGCTTTCGCGCCATTTTAATTACCTCGGTTACTACCTTCATCGGCTTAATACCTTTAATGTTAGAGCAGTCTAGCCAATCGGCATTTTTGAAGCCTACGGTCATTTCCTTGGCATTTGCATTACTCGTTGCTTTCTTTGTGACGCTATTGTTGGTACCGTCACTATTAGTCGTCGGAGACAAGATTTGGTCGCGAGTTAACGGTGCTGCACGCGCTGCTCGCTTACGGGCTACGTACGAAAAAGCTAAGTTCGATTCCTAGGTTCGATTCCTAGGTTCGATTTTCGGGTTTGGTCTTTAGCGTTGGTTTGTAAACGCGATTTAAATGCGTACACTAATTCTTGCTCAGGTCCGACAATAAATTCCGCTACCTAGAAAAAACCTAGAGCTATGAGCAATTCAGAAATTAACTTCGCGGCACGAGCAAACCAATCAGGTATTGATCCGTTGTTTATAGAACGCTGGTCTCCCAGAGCGTTTCAGAAGCACGAAATTAGTGACGAGGTAATGCATCGCATGATGGATGCCGCGCGCTGGTCTCCGTCCTGCTTTAATGCGCAACCTTGGCGCTTCTATACGTCGACTAAAAACACCTTTGATGATTTTCTGGCGCTATTGGTTGACGCGAATCAAGCGTGGGCGAAAGACGCATCGGTCATTGGGTTTTTAGTGGGGCAAAAGCATTTTGAGCACAACGGCAAGCCAAACTCTTACTATGACTTTGACAGTGGTGCAGCCTGGATGGCGATGACATTACAGGCGCGCATGGAAGGTTTATATACACATGGTTTGGGTGGCATCAAAAAAGGCGAAGCGAGTGACTACCTCCAGGTCGATACTGATCAGGCCGAGGTATTAATGGGGTTTACAATCGGCAAACTCGCCGATCTCAATGAATTGAGCGACGAGCAGCGTAATAATGAGACGCCTAATGATCGGCTCGAGCTCTCTAAAATATGGTCACAGGTTTAGTTATGATTAAATTAATTACCGTCGGGCTGGCGTTAGTTTTTTTCTTGAGTGCGTGCGGCGACGCTGCCGACAAGACATCTAATACGTCATCCGAAGGCAAGACCGCGCTAGAGAAAACAATTTCACCACAGCTAGATGCTCTTGAAAAGGCGAAAGAGGTAGAGGATGTATTAAATCAAAGTGTAGAGGAACGCGACAAAATGATGCGCGAGAACGGAATTTAAACGTTCCGCTGCGCTCATGGTATCGCTCAACATCTACTAGCCGCGAATGGAGTTTATCGGTTACAACGCAGCCCATTTTAACGAATGCGTCACGTTGTTTGAGCAAAACTGCCCAAGCTACTTCGCTGAAAATGAGAGGGAAGACTATATACGCTTTCTTCAAACCGAGCCCGAGCCATCAGGTTACTTCGTGGGTGTAATCGAAAATCAGCTTGTCTCTGCGTTTGGCGTTAGTAATACTCCCGAAACGAAAAGAGCACGATTATCCTGGATTTTGGTTTCACCAAGCAAAAAAGGGCTGGGCATTGGCAATAAGATGATGACGCGTGCTCAAATAATTGCGCAAGAAAAAGGGGCGACGGTGTTAGATATAGCGGCGAGCCATCTCTCGGCCCCTTTTTTTAAGGCTTTTGGGGCCCAAGAGCGACAAAACATTCCCCATGGCTGGGGGATTGACATGCATAGGGTTGATATGGAGATCACCTTCGAACGCGATAAAATTTAGGTGACTAACTCGTTTTAGAGCTTGCGGTTATTTCCAAGTGTTAAGAGGGGGGGTAACGCTGAATGGTTCGTTCTTAAGCGGCAACAATAAAGTCCGTCAATTCTGCGTATCCGGCATTAATCAGCGTTGCAGTAATTTTTTCTCGAGCCCCCCAAAAACTAACCGCGACTAAACAAAGCGAGCCTATAATTGTTAAATCTTCTACGCTGGGTGACGTTCCTACAACGTGGATTGGTTTTTCGTATTTTCTACGACCTACGAGCTTGGGATTTACATCAATAAACGCGGTGACGTTGATGCCGTAGTCGGTCAAATAGTTATGCAGTTTAGAGCCGGTTGGACCACTTCCCCAAATCATGCACTCTTTGATTCCGTCTCTTAATAAAAATTCGCTCAGGTAGCGGGCCTTGCAGCGCAAAAACTGCTTGGTGCTGTAGCGCGCTTCAATACGCGAGGTTCGACTAGGGTAGTCTCGCCATTTTAATAAAATTTGGCCCTCGGGCTTTGCGAACTTATAGCCCATTAAGTGGGCGCGACACCAAAGGTCGTAGTCTTCTGGCCACGGCGAATTCCGATAGCCACCGAGCTGTAATAAAACGTCACGGCGCATCATGGCGGTAGGGTGAGGAATACAGCTTTCTATCCAAAAGTTGCGCGCGATATCATCCGAATCGATTCGTTGATTAATCCAGTCTTGATAGCGGCGGTAGCCACCCGCGACCTCTGATTCCTCCGAGAATAGCTCAACTTGAGCTCCAACAATATCCGCGTCAGGTCGGCGCTCCAATAAATCGAGTTGCACTTCTAAGCGCTTTGGTAGAGCAATGTCATCTGCGTCCATGCGCGCGACGATTGGATATTTGGCGTGTGCAATGCCTTCATTTAAAGCGGGAACAATTCCTTTCGCGGGACACTTTATAACTCGTAATCGCGAATCTACTTTTATACCCGCAATTGCGTTGTCGGTTGAGTGATCGTCAACTAGGATTAATTCTAATTTTGTGTGGCTCTGACTAAGAATGCTCTCGACCGCAGCCTGTAAATAGCGGCCTCCATTGTGGACCGGCATCAATACGCTGATGCCGGTTGTTTGTGCTCTAGTCGGCAAGTACTCCACCGCAACTGCTACCTGCACCCGCAGTACAGCCAAAACAATGCCGATTGGTGGCGATGGGTGCGTCGGCTACTTGGTCTACATTCACGTCCCATAGGTGGCGTTCTTTGCCACCGCTCATGGGTATGTCAAGCATTTGATTAAAGTCGCAGTCGAACACGCGACCTTCCCAGTCTAAGTTGATCAGGCTCTTGCACATTAGATTATCGACCGTCATGGCGTTGAAGTTAGAGACTAAGAGGTGTTGGTAGTCATCTAATTCGCCGTCTCGTTTTAAGGCGTGAGCGAAGCGATTGATTGGGATATTGGTAATGGCTAAAAGGCTAGAAAAAACAATATCAAAATTGTCGCCCAACATCCGCCGATAGTCTTGCTCAAGGCTGGCTTGAGGTGGTGGTAGGTGCGCGCCAATTGGGTTATAGACAAGGTCTAAGCTCAAGTTTTCGTGGCGGCCATAGCCTAGCTGATTGAGCATTTGCAGTCCGGCGATACTCTTATCAAACACACCTTTACCGCGTTGTGCATCGACGTTGTCTTCGGTATAGCATGGCAGCGAGCAAACGAGACGAATCTCTCGGTCTCGATACCATTGCGCCAGATCTTCTTGACCCGGCTCAAATAAAACTGTGATATTGCAACGCGAGGTGATTTGAATGCCGAGCTTTATTAACTCGTCACAAAATTGACGGAAATGGGGGTTTAGTTCAGGTGCTCCTCCGGTGAGATCTGCACGTTGAATTTGCGCTTCTTTAGCCCATGCGAGAATCTTCTCCATCACGTCCCAGGTCATAATCTCGGTACGTTTAGGGCCCGCGTCCACGTGACAATGATGGCAAGCTAAGTTGCATAGTTTGCCAAGGTTGATTTGCAGTTCTTGTGGTTTTTCGTGGCGTAAACTCAATTCATGCGAATTCAACACTTCATGAAAGTGTGGCCCGCTGTTAGGCACATTAAGGCTGTTATCGAGCGCAACGTCGTTGGGCACAAATTGGCCGTTTTCGAATCTAAGGCTCTGTTCAATTGGGGCGCTTATTTTGTTCATAATGTTTGCTTTCATGTCGGTCTTACCGGTAAGACCGTTGTCAGGGACTATATCATGCGAATAAAACTGAGACCGTCGCATGATGACGCGCTAAGGCCGGCATTTTAAAACCAGGCGCTATCTCGGTGTTACCATAAAAGCCAATCAATGGCGTGTCTGGAAAGCATTGTTTGAATGCTTCAAGGTCCATGTCGATACCGCCAAAAAATTCGGGGCCGCGGCTTACATTCGGAAACATGAGGCCAAATTCTGGTTCTTTGTTGAGTCGCTTGCGTGCTTTAGCAAGCTCGGTTTCGATGCTTGCTTGCGCTGAGTTGGTGTTGCGTCTGGCCCAAAAAATATGTCGCCCGGCTTTAACTTCGTCGGCTAAGGTGATTTGGTTAGTCTCAGTGTCGACTGAAATCACATGCACCAGAGAATAGTGACCCTCTATGATTGATTCTGGACTACTCGTTTCGGACACCGCGCAAAACAGATCAAACGGCGAATCGATACTCACGTGACCGCGAATGTTGTTACTCGCGGTTTGTTGGTTTATCTCTAACAGTTTGTTGCCTCTAACCTTATTGACTTGCATGATAGGCGATAAGCGCTCAATGCCCTCAGCTAGCAACAGTTCAGACTGTAAGGATTGACTGAATACGGTTTGGCTAAACTCTTGCTCGACAATACGGCCGCTTTGCCAGACAGAGTAGGGGCCTTGGCCATATTCATCATTGGTTACCGAGCCAAATTGAACGGAGTCGCAGGAGTTCATGGCGATATCCGCGGCGTTCGGACTGGCCAAGGTAAATACCAAATCAGGTGATATGCCCTGTGGTTTCAAGACACGCAGTGGTTGTAAACCAAGTTCTTGCGGGAACACCATCGCGACCGCACCTTCGGCGTCGATTAACCACTCTTGCTCGGTTAGCAACCCCATGGCACAGCAACCGAATACCTGTGGGGTGCCTGCGGCCTTGGCAGCTTCTTTGATCGCGTTCTGCGGATTGTGTGCATAGGCGCTACTAAGGAAAAGCAGAACGCTGCCTACGGTGCATGGGCGCATTTTTTTTAGCGCATCTTGCACAGCTTCGCGCGCATATTCGTCTTTCGCTGTAGCGCCGTAGCTAACACCGGTGGCGACTCGTCGTTTAATCATCTATTTGTTTGTCTTTGTAATCGCATAGGTCACTAATGATGCAAGAACCACAACGAGGTTTGCGCGCAATGCAAGTGTAGCGGCCGTGTAGGATTAACCAATGGTGGGCATCGACTAAAAATTCTTTAGGTACAAATTTCATTAACGCTTTTTCGACTGCTAATACCGTCTTGCCGGGCGCAAGCTTGGTGCGGTTGGATACTCGGAAAATATGCGTATCCACGGCCATTGCAGCGTGCCCAAACGCAGTATTCAATACAACATTCGCAGTTTTGCGACCAACACCCGGTAGCGCTTCTAAGGCTTCGCGGTCTTCCGGTACGATGCTGTCGTGCAGCTCGATCAGCATTTTGCAGGCCGCAATCACGTTTTTGGCTTTGCTGTTATAGAGGCCAATGGTCTTTATATACTCGCTCAGGCCCTCTACTCCTAAGGCGTATATAGCTTCAGGTGTGTTCGCCACTGGAAAAAGTTTAGCCGTGGCTTTATTCACTCCGACGTCGGTGGCTTGCGCCGACAAGGTCACCGCGACCAGTAGTTCGAAATTTGAGCTGTAGTTTAATTCGGTTTCCGGCTTCGGGTTAGCCTCACGAAAACGCCGAAAAATCTCAAAGCGCTTTTGCTTATTCATAATTGTCTATAGCTGGTCTTAAATTGCCGAAAGCTGGCCTTAAATTGCCCAAAGCTGGTCTTAAATTGCCCAAAGCTCGTATTAAATTGCCCAAAGCTCGTATTAAAAAGCCCAAAGCGGGTAGTCGCTTCATTGTGCATCCCGCGCTTTGACGCGCGCAATCGCCGCGGCAATATCAAGTTTGATTTGCTCACTGCCTTTTTCTTTGCGCAGCTCTTTAAGTTTACGCATTGAGCTTTTTGATTCTTTACGTTTTGCTTCGCGTGCAAGCTTAGCATTAGTCTGCTCACGCGCGCGCTGTGTCGCAGTCGGCGAGTAATCTTCCCAACGCCAATTTAGGTCCGGATTTTGAATTTGATCCACTAGGTCTATGCAGTCTACGGGGCAAGGTTCGAGACAGAGCTCGCAGCCGGTGCAATCGCGCTCGATCACCGTATGCATCACTTTAGCTGAACCGATAATCGCATCGGTCGGGCAGGCCTTAATACACATCACACAGCCAATACAGGCATCCTCGTCGATGACTGCGACTTGTTTTGGCTTATGTACTCCGTATTTTGGGTCGACCGGCTTACCGATTTTTCCAAGTAAGCTCGCAAGCCCTCTAACGGTAACATCGCCACCGGGTGGACACTGGTTTATGCCCGCTTCACCATCGGCAATCGCCACTGCGTAATCATAGCAACGTGGATAAGTGCATTGCGTGCATTGGGTTTGTGGCAACCATTCGTCGATGGCGTTGATCTTTGTTTCGCGTTCCATAGCTATTGTTAGCGGCGACTCTAGATATTCGAATGACGTTTATTTAACCCGCATGCCAGGTTCAGCACCGTCATCAGGGTTTAGCACAAATAAATCAGAACCGCCTGGGCCAGCGGCGAGCACCATGCCTTCGGACATACCAAAGCGCATCTTTCGTGGCGCCAAATTTGCGACCATGACGGTTAGTTTGCCTTCTAAGTCTTCAGGCTTATAGGCCGATTTAATGCCTGCGAATACGTTGCGCGTTTCGCCACCGATGTCTAAGGTCAACTGCAATAATTTATCCGCGCCGTCGACATGCTCGGCTTTAATTATCTTGGCGATACGTAAGTCAACCTTGGCGAATTCATCGTAGTTTATCTCAGGCGAGATTGGGTCTTGCCCCAACGCGGTGCTTTGCTCATTGTTTACAGCGTCTTTCTGCGCAGGTTTTGGTTCTAGGGACTTTTTGCTTTCTTCAACCATGCGTTCGATAGACTCACTTTCAATGCGTGTTATAAGCGGTTTAAATTTATTTATTTGATGTTTGAGTAACGGTGTTTGTAGGTCGCTCCAGTTCAACTCACCGTCGTTTAAAAACACTTCGGCGTCGGCAACTAAGTTGGGCAACACCGGCTTTAGGTAAATACACAACGAGCGAAAAGCATTAATACCAGCGGTACAAATTTGCTGCACTTCGTCGAGCTTGCTTTCGTCTTTAATTAGAATCCACGGTTTGTGTTCATCAATAAATTGATTAGCTTTATCTGCTAGCGCCATAATGTCGCGCATTGCTTGTGAGAATTCACGTTTTTCATAACGCGCTGCAATACTGTCGGCAGCATCGGCAAACTCAGCATGCAATTCAGGCGCGGCCGATTCTTCGGCCAGCATGCCGTCAAAGCGCTTGCTTATAAAGCCCGCGCAACGCGAGGCGATATTAACCATCTTGCCGACAATATCGGAATTTACGCGTGCTGAAAAATCTTCAAGATTTAAATCCATATCCACCACACTGCTGCTTAGCTTGGCAGCAAAGTAGTAGCGCAAATACTCTGGGTTCAGATGTTTGAGATAGGTTTCGGCCATAATGAAGGTGCCGCGTGTCTTAGACATTTTAGTGCCATCAACGGTTAAGAACCCGTGTACAAACACGCCATTCGGTTGACGATAATCGACGGCCTTAAGCATTGCGGGCCAAAACAGGGTGTGGAAGCGCACGATATCTTTACCGATAAAGTGATAGAGCTCGGCGTCGCTGTCGGCGTTCCAATAGCTATGCCAATCGTCGTTAGTTTTTTCGCAATGCACTTGATGGCTTGCCATGTAACCAATCGGTGCGTCTAACCACACGTAAAAATATTTACCGGGTGCACCGGGTATTTCAAAGCCCCAATAAGGTTTATCTCGGCTTATGTCCCAATCAATCAGACCACTTTCAAACCATTCATCCAGTTTGTTGGCGATTTCGGGTTGCAGAGCATCTGAGTTCTTCCATTCGAGCAGCATTTTTTCAAAGTCGCTGACTTTAAAGAAGTAGTGCTCACTCTCTTTTTCAATCGGGGCTTTACCTGACAACACCGAATAGGCGTCAATTAAGTCGGTGGTGTCATACGTGGTGCCACAAACTTCACAGTTGTCGCCATATTGGTCGGCTGCTTTGCATTTAGGGCACGTGCCTTTGACGTAGCGGTCTGGCAAGAACATGCCTTTTTCTTCATCAAAAGCTTGCTTGATCACGCGCACATCGATGTGCCCGCGTTCTTTCAATTTGGTGTAAATTTCAGCGCTGATGCGCTGGTTTTCGGGGTGATGTGTGCCAGTATAATTATCAAGGTCGATGGAAAACCCCGTCAGTGACTCTTTGTGCAAGGCTTCGGTATCATCGATCAATTGCTGTGGGCTTATGCCTTTCGCTTCTGCGCCCAACATGATTGGCGTGCCATGTTGATCATCGCCACCAACAAAGGTCACTTTATGCCCACGTACTTTCTGAAAACGAGCCCAGATATCGGCTTGCATAAAGCCCACCATATGGCCTAGATGTAAGGGGCCATTCGCGTATGGCAGCGCGTTGGTGATTAGGATTTTGCGTTGAGACTTGTCGGCGGACATTAGCTTTAAAATGAGGGTCTAATTAGCCCGCTAATGTACCTGTTTTGAACCCGCTAAACAACGGGATAGCCGCACAACATAGTAGACTGTTAGCCGCGAAAAACTTCCTCTAGCTCCATACCCGTGAGTCGTTTGATGTTACGCATTACGTAAAACAGCGCATAAATCGTAAACACCGAACAGGGTAGAGCAATGACAGGGTAGCTCCACAGCGCCATCGTACCCAATTGGTCGTTGAATTCTGGAGTGCCCGACTCTGCCACTACGATCCATTTGGCGAGTAGGTAATTAAGCACCGACGACAGAATAAACGAGGAAGTCATGATCCAAGTCGCGGTGACCATCATTTGATCGAACTCTTCGGTTTTGCCTGCTTGCGCCAAGCGTGCTCCAACGGTATCAGTATCAACAAAGTCATCGTTGTAAATAAATGCGCGAATAAACGGATGTTTGGTATAAATAGAAATCATCGCCGCCAGCGCGATAAGCCCAGGTACTAATGCTTCTTTGTAGGCAATGTACTCTTTCGGTAACTGTAATAAGCCGATGCCACCGGTGAGTAAAATACTAATAAACCCTAATGCCGGAATGAAACTAATTTTACGTTGCTTGATAAAGCCCCATAGTCCAACTAAAAAGGGCAAAGATAGCGCTAGTATTAGCGCATAATTCGGCCCCAGCATGTCATCACCGCTGAGCTTTTTTAGTATCAGGGTTGGGATGATGACGCAGGCGATTAGGTCTACGAACACCCCGCCCGAACCCGCTTTTTTCTTAACCGGGGCTTGCTCTGCAGTTTCGGGGGCGTCATTCATATAAAGTCATTGTCTAAAAGTTATTGCGCCTAAACAGAGCTACAAAAACCGTAATTATACGCGAATAGTGCTTTGACGGTGCGAACCTTGGCAGCTAGTCGCAAATACTGAAAACCTAGAATGTAAAGCGGACGCCAACAGCCGTGGTGTCGAACTCCGCCTTAACGTCATCCTCTTCGGCTTCAAGTGAGTTAAAGTTTACGGTGATGCCGAGGTTATCGGTGACGAAAAACTGCGCGCCCACGCCAAAACTATTACCCGTATCGGCGCTTGGTTTACCGATGTTGGCGTTTATTTCAAAGCGGTCGGTGATGTTAACTCGTGCGCCTACCTCAAAGCCTGCGATGGTACCGTCAACTTCATCGGCAAAGCCGCCGCCGTTAATCGACAACTCGGCATTTTGCCCGCGAATGAGTCCGTAAACTTGAGTTTGGGGCAGTTCGAATGTCAGGCCAACAGCGACAGCCGTTAAGCTGCTATCACTTTCAATACCCAAGACCTCATCATTGTCTAATTCTAAGCGGCTTGCTTGCAGGAAGAATATACCAAGCTCGACACTGCCATTTACCGCGAAACCACTACTGTCTAGGTCTGCTGATAGTGACCCTCTAGAGGCTGAGAGAGTGCCATTGGCAATGTATTCAGCACCAACATAGGTAAAGCTCGGTGACTCAGCTGCACTGTTCGCGCTGATCAGTAGTAGCGAGGCGGCAACTAAAAGGGTGTGTAATCTCTTCATCGTGTTTGTAACGGTCGTTATTGGATGTAAGCGGATGATACTTCAAAAAACAAACCGCCCTGAATTAAAGTTATCTATACTTAATATAATAACGCATTTGATAAACGTAATTTGACCACACTTTATGGAATCTGATTTCTCCCCTAGAAATATTATTATTGAAGGCCCAATTGGGGTTGGCAAGTCGAGTTTGGCGCATAAGCTAGCAAATACCTTTACGACGTCTACCTTGCTAGAAAAACCGGCCGAGAACCCTTTTTTAGAGCGCTTCTATAAATCACCAAAGCAACATGCACTGCCGACTCAGTTGTTCTTTTTATTTCAGCGAGTTCAGCAGCTTGCAGATGTCGACGAAGAGATAAAGCATGTGGCGGATTTCATGTTGAGTAAAGACCCAATATTTGCCAGCTTGACGCTTAGCGATGAAGAATTGACGCTTTACCAACAGGTTTATAAGAGTCTGAGTGTTGATGTGCCACGGCCGGACTTGATGATATACCTACAGGCTCCGGTTAAGGTGCTGCAGCAGCGAATTAGAAAACGCAGTATAAAATTTGAACAGGGTATGTCAGCGTCTTATTTAAAGCGGCTTAGCGACGCGTATACCGATTACTTTCACCATTACACCATGTCGCCGCTGCTCATTGTTAACGCGGCCGAGTTCAATCCAATTGACAACGATGCGCATTATCAAGCCTTGGTCGATCAAGTTTCTCGGATTGATGCCGGTAAGCATTTTTTCAATCCGCTCGCGGTTTAGCGCTGCGCGGTTTTGTTTAACTTCGCTTTAACGCAAGCTGGTTTAAGGTAAACTGTATACAATTAGTGTAGTTAAATTTTTGGAGATTACTCGATGTCCGTAACGGTGACGACGTTAAAGAAAATGAAAGACGCAAGCGATAAGATCACGTGGATCACCGCTTACGACTATAGTTTTGCTTCACTAGTAGATGGCGCTGGCATAGACGCTATTCTAGTGGGTGATTCGCTAGGTATGGTTATGCAAGGGCATGACACTCCTGTGCCCGTGACGATCGAAGACAGCGTGTACCACACCCAATGTGTTGCACGCGGTGTGTCAAATGCCATGGTGGTTGGGGATTTACCGTTCGGGAGTTATCAGGCCAATAAAGAGCAGGCGTATACGAATGCGGTTAAGTTAATGCAAGCTGGGGCGCACACCATCAAGCTAGAAGGTGGTGAGCTGCAAGTCGAGACGATTAAGTTTTTGGTGGAGCGAGGCATTGCCGTATGCGCACATATTGGCTTAACGCCTCAGTCGGTGCATCAACTTGGTGGCTTTAGGGTGCAGGGTCGAGGTGACGCGGCAACGCGCTTAGTCGAAGATGCTGTTGCAATAGAGCAAGCGGGCGCGTTTGGCGTGGTGTTGGAAGCAGTGCCACAGGCACTTGCGGCTGAAATTACCGAACGCTTGAGCATTCCGACTATCGGGATTGGCGCAGGGCCGAAATGTGATGGTCAAGTCTTAGTATTACAAGATATGCTGGGCATTTACCCCAAGAAAAGCCCAAAGTTTAGTAAGAATTATATGGATGGCGCACACACCATCGCCAATGCAATTGAAACGTATGTTGGGGAAGTGAAAAGCAGCGCATTTCCAGCCCAAGAACACAGTTTTGACTGATGAACCTACGATTTAGTCAGTACCACATTAGGTAGTTAAAGTGAATAAAGTACAACGCGTCTCTTCCTTAAGAGCCGCCGTGCAAGCTGCACGCAAGGATAAGAAAACGATTGGCTTTGTGCCGACCATGGGTAATTTGCACGAAGGGCATTTAGAATTAATACGGGTTGCTAAACGTCGTGCTGATTTTGTGGTCGCCAGCATTTACGTTAACCCAACCCAATTTGGCAAAAATGAAGATCTAGATAATTACCCATCAACACCTGAGGAAGACGCGCGAATGCTCGCCGAACTCGGTGCAGATCTGCTGTTTTTGCCTGAGCAAGAAACGATGTATCCCGGTGCCTTAGAAGGCCAGACGGTCGTGTATGTGCCGAAGATTGGTGATTTATATTGCGGCAAAGATCGGCCCGAACATTTTTATGGTGTTACCACGGTGGTGAGTCGTTTATTCAATATGGTGCAGCCGGATATTGCCGTGTTCGGGAATAAAGATTATCAACAAATTACCATCATTAGGCGCATGGTTGAGGATTTAGCCTATCCGATTCAAGTGGTTGGTGTGGATACGGTGCGCACCAAAGATGGCTTAGCGTTGTCTTCGCGTAACGGCTATTTAAGCAAGAAAGAACTTGTGGTCGCGCCAAGTCTGCAACAAGCGCTGCAAACTATCGCTGACCAGCTTCAGGAGAAACCTGTGGTGGTCTCTAAGAGCGCAGTTAAAGTACTGGAAGATCAAGCTAAAGCGTCTCTTAAAGCAAAAGGGTTTGAGCCGCAATACATTACAGTATGTAGACAGCGTGATTTAAAACCAGCGAAAAAAGGAGATCAAGAATTAGTTATCTTAGCGGCTGCGCAGCTTGGCAAAGCACGTTTAATTGATAACTTAGAGCTCGCACTTGGACGCTAAGATTATCAGTGATTCGTGCTCCAATAGGGTCAAGGGCTAGACTGCGCCAAGCATTAGATTATATCTTGGTCTTTAAAGCCCAATAGGTACAGAATGCTATCTAGGCCATGTGTCGATAAAGACTGTTTGGCTGATTCACGCACCAGCGGCTTGGCTCGAAATGCAATCCCTAGACCGGCTGCACTTAACATCAGCAAATCATTCGCACCGTCGCCCACTGCAATCGTTTGCTGCGGATCAATCCCTTCTTCAGTGGCAATTTTCTTCAATAGCTCCGCTTTGCGTTCCGCGTTAACCACCGGGTGAACAGCGCGGCCAGTTAGCTTGCCGCCTTCGATCTCTAAAATGTTGGCGTAAACGTGATCAATGCCGAATTTGTCTTTGAGGTAGTTACCGAAATAGTTAAAGCCACCGGATAGAATCGCGATCTTAAACCCGTAAGCTTTTAGGTTGCGTATTAGTTTTTCGGCGCCTTCCATCATCGGCAAGTTGTTCGCAATATCCACGAGCACATCTTCGCTTAAGCCTTTTAATAGGGCCATGCGTTGGCTAAAGCTTTCAGTGAAGTCTATTTCGCCTTGCATGGCACGTTCGGTGATTTCAGCAACCTGTTCGCCCACGCCTGCGCGTTTGGCCAATTCATCGATTACCTCGGCCTCGATAAGCGTGGAGTCCATATCAAAACACACCAAGCGCCGACTGCGCCGAAAGGCGTTGTCTTGCTGGATCGCGATATCCACGTCTAATTCGCTGGCAATACTCAAAAAGCTGGCACGCATGCTAGCTGGGTCCTTGGGCTTACCTTGCACTGTAAACTCGATGCATGACTTGGTGTCGTTAGTGACCGGTTGATCGAGTCGAATTCGCCCACTTAAGCGCGTGATGTCGTGAATATTTAAGCCTTGCTCGGCGGTAACCTGTGTTACCCGGGCAATTTCCTCTGCTGATACTTCGCGCGCAAGTAAGGTAAGTGTGTAGCGATCGTCACCCTGTTTTTGCACCCAGTGCGCATAGTCTTGTTCAGCGACGTCTTTTATTCTAAGTTTTAATCCGAGTGATTCAGCGCGCTGCTTGAGTTGTTTTTTCAAGCCTTTAGGGTCTTGTTCATCGGGCAACTGCAACATCATGCCTTGCGACACTTGGTTGTGAATAACGGATTGACCAATGTCTAAAATACGAACATCAATTTCGCCAATTACCGAATAAAAATCAGCAGATAAACCGATTCTGTCTTCGCCAGAAATGTTGAGCAGAATTATATTTGTCACGATAAATGCGAGTAATGTCGAGGCTGATCAGCGGCAGCTAATTTAATGCCCGTAGAATTACGTTTGGTTTGAGTCTTAGCGGTCAGGCTAATTATGGTGAGCAGAGTTTACACCAAGCAGGGCGGGTTCCCAATAATCCATTGCATTACTTACTCATCACCTACGGCAGATTTGACGTATAATCGTTAAGCACAGCGGATTAACGCAAAACTTATTAATTAGGTTATGACCCAAAAAACCAAAGTAGGCGTCGTAGGGGTTGGTTATCTTGGCCAAATCCACGCAAAAATTTATCATGAGATGGACAACGTTGAGTTGGTTATGTTAGCCGACACTAAGCTTGATACTGTTGGCCAGTTGGCTGAGAAGTACGGCTGCGAGGCAACGTCAAACTATTTAGATATGCTCGATAAAGTGGACGCGGTCAGTATTGTTGTCCCAACATCATTGCATTACGATGTTGCACAGCCTTTTCTAGAGGCTGGCGTCGCAACCTTGATGGAAAAGCCAATTGCGGCAACGGTTGATGAAGCTCGCAAACTTGTTGACTTAGCAGCGCAAAACGAGGCACCTTTTCTAATCGGTCACCTCGAACGCTATAATCCGGCGTTGCGTGCGGTGGCTGACAAAGTTGCCGAGCCGAAATATATTGAAGTGCATCGTTTAGGTACATTTGTCGAGCGAGCGACCGATGTTGATGTGATCACCGATTTGATGATTCACGACCTAGACTTAGTCTTGTCTCTGGTTGATGAGGAGCCGGATGATGTTCAAGCGATCGGCTCGTCCGTGATCACCGATCACGTTGATTTAGCCAATGTTCGTTTGTCTTTCCCCAGCGGTGCGGTTGCAAATATAACCGCTAGCCGGGTTTCGAATAAGCGGTTTAGGCGGTTTCGAGTGTTTGGCCCTGAAGGCTATTACGGTATCAATTTGATGGACCAAGAGTTAGACATCGTAACCAAGGGCAAGGTGCCAACCGGCAGCGAGTTTCCTGATTTAGACGTGGAACATATCAAGTTTGAAGCGGAGCAGCCGCTGCAAGTTGAACTGGCGCATTTCATCGAAGTAGCGCAGGGTCAGGCAATGCCCATGGTAACCGGTTTGCAAGGCTTGCGCGCTTTGCAATTAGCTGAACAAATTCAATCGATTATGCTGGATTCGGTGGCGACGCTATGAACAAGAAAGTGGTCCTTTTTTTACTGGCTTCGCTTAGTCTGAACGCCTGCGCGGCGGACCTTAAACCAGCATCACGCGTCGACGACGCGCGGTCTGTCTGCGAAGTAGACAATGCCAGTTTACGAGCCATGCCATTGATCACCGTCGAATTAAGCCGTGAAGATGGCACTACACACCGCATGTTGGCGAAGCTAGCCAGTACCAATGCCACACGCGCCGCCGGCTTTCAGAGGGTGTGCGCTGAGACAATAGCCGCGATGCCTATTCTTTTTGAATTTGAGGTAGAACAGATGCCCGGCTTTCATATGAATAATGTGGTTGCGCCCATTGATATCGCGTTTATCAAGCAGGGCGGTCGCATTGAAAGTATTCAATCGATGCAGCCCTACTCGGTGTTGCAATTGGAAAAAAAGCTATGGCGGCCCAAACAGCCGGTGAAATATGCGTTAGAAGTCGCCCCCGGTTTTTTTGATAAACATGGTCTTTCGCGTGATAGCACCATGAGCTGGAAGCGCGCTGACAGCAAGCCGCGAAACGACCTCAAATAGTCGTGATGCAAGACTACCTTGATTGGGAGTCACCGCTCTCGCTTGAGCAGGTATTCGCCAGCGGCGAGACGTTTTCTCATCCAGTGTATACGCCGCTCAACGACTGCCTTTATCTGGGGGTTATCAAACACGAGAAAAGTCGTTCTGCTTTGATGTTGCGCAATGACTCTGGCACCCATTGCCTTACGCCAAGTTCATATAGTTTGCAGACCAAGGTCAACGAGTATGGCGGTAAGCCGTATTGGTTATTCGGCAATGTGGTTGTCTTTGCGAACCAACGCGACCAATGTTTGTATCAGCAGCGTTTAGAAGCGGACGGCGCCACCGAGCCACAACGACTAACGCCCACGCCAACTGAGTCACAGCGCTACATGTATACTGATGTGCAGCAAGTGGGTGATGGTCATTTTATCGCGATTGTCGAACTGGAAGACTCTACAAGTGACGCGGAAAATAAAATGTTTATCGGGCTGATCAGTCGCGACCGTGATGCTGCCCCGGTTGCACTCAGCGCCGGCGCGGATTTTTATTCGAATCTGGTTGTTTGCCCTACTGGTAAAAGAGTTGCTTGGGTGCAATGGCATCACCCGGCCATGCCGTGGGACGCAACGCAATTGTGGACAGCCGAACTGGCGACTCAACATCATGTCAAATTTAGTAATGCTCGACAGGTTCGAGTTGCTGAGAAGAGCAGTTTTGAACCCAGTATTTGTCAGCTCTTATTCGCGAACAATGGCCGTTTATTCTTTTCTGCAGACTATAAAAACGCCAGCGGTTTAGATGACTTCTGGAATCTTCATGTCTTAAATTTTGATTCGAATGAGATCAAAAAAATTGCCGCAAATCCTGATCAGCTTTTCGCGACTCAAGAGTTGGAAGAGCGGCCAGAGCAGGGCTTAGAATTCGGTTACCCGCACTGGGTATATGGTGATGCGCGTTTGGTGCAATTGGATGACCACCGCCTGCTCACTGTTGGCAGTCTCCCGCGGGGCGACCAGTTATTCGTGATAGATCAAGATAGCTATCAAATAAGCCCAGTAGGAAATTCTGACGCCACGTTACAACACTTGGCAACTAATCAGGCTGGCCGATGCTTATTGACTAGTTTGGCAAAAGATGCGCCGCCGAGTTTGCTTGAGCTGAACGTTAATACGGACTCGAGGTTATTATCTAGCCCAAAAATTGTTATCAAGGCTGACGCGATAAATTTTGATATCAGCCAAGCTGAACATACAACTTTCGCCACGCGTGACGGTGAGCAAGCTTACGGGTTTTACTATGCGCCGCGCAACGATGAGTGTCAGTTACAGACCAGAGATGGCGCTAAACCGCCCTTAATTGTGATGGTGCATGGTGGGCCAACCGCTCGAGCATATGGGCACTTCGATTTACAAAAACAGTTCTGGACGTCCCGCGGTTTTGCAATCTTGGATGTAAATCATCGCGGAAGCTCAGGCTATGGTCGGCGCTATCGAGACGCTCTATACGGGCAATGGGGAGAGATAGATGCAAGTGATATTATTGACGGCATTGAACATCTTATTGCTCAAGGCAAAGTCGACGCACGACGGGTTTGCATACGTGGCAAAAGCGCCGGGGGCTATGCCGTTCTGCGCGCGCTTACAGAATACCCTGAGGTATTTAAGGCCGGGGCGTGTTACTACGGCATAGGTAATTTGGTGACTCTAGCCGAGGTAACTCATAAGTTTGAGAAACATTATACCGATCATTTAGTCGATGAGGTTTTTGACCGCAGGTTGGCAAGTTTGCCTAATAGTAAGTTTTTTCAACGTTCGCCCATCAATAAAATTGATCAGATCGGCAGTGCTATGATCGTCTTTCAAGGCGCCTTAGATAAGGTTGTTCCGCCGGCGGTTGCACAAGAAGTGGTGAGCGCCTTAAAAGCAGCGAACTTGAATTATGAATACGTCGAGTACGCCGACGAGGCGCACGGCTTTAGACAAATCCACAACAGCATTGATGCCATGCAAAAAGAGCTGGCATTTTACCGGCGCATATTAGCCGACTAGTTACAGCGCCTAAGAGAAACGAATATGGACCCTATTGAAGAAAGAACTATCGCGCTTGCAGGCGTGCTGCAAGCCTGCAAATTAGTACAAGCCCTAGCGCGCCAAGGTTTTGCCGAGCATGAGGTGTTGAACGCCAGCTTACAGTCAGTGTTGGTGCTTGATGCGCTAAGCACCGCGTCAGTTTATGGGGGTGTCAGCGGTGTGCGAACCGGTTTGTCGATGCTCGAGCAAGGTGTTCTCAATTCACCCGTAATGACAGATTTAGAAGTATTGCGCTACGCACACACAGTGTTAACTTTACAGACTCAGCTGTATCGAGATGAGCAAAAATTTGGCGAATTTGGGTTAGCGGTCGAGCGTTTAAGCAGTCACTCTCGAGATGACTTAGTGAGCGCTTGTTCTGAAGTCTACCAAAGCCATATCAGCGTAATGCGCCCGCAAATTATTGTGCAAGGTGAACAGTCGCATCTACAAACCGAGGGTGTGCCGGAGCAAGTTCGCGCGATGCTATTGGCGGCATTACGTTCAGCGGTATTGTGGCAGCAAAAAGGCGGTGGTCGTTTTAGATTGCTGTGGGAGCGCACGCGCATGCAAAATGCAGCTCGCAATTTGTTGTCACAAAACACCCACTAAAAGGTAAAGCGCGTGCTGATTAGATTCTCTGCGTAGTGCCGCGATTTCTCGCAGCAGGCGCACCTATGATTTATAACCGGAATTTATAACCGACTTTCCAAGATGAAAATTTCTCTACTGCTTACCGGTAACGAACTAATGAGTGGCGACACCGTTGATTCGAACTCGGCCTATATTGCCCAGTCGCTAAAGGACCTGAGCTTAGTGCCTTATATCAAGAAGGTGGTAGGTGACGACTTAGACCTACTTGTTTCATCTATTAAGGAACTTTCGGCCATTTCCGACGTGCTTATTGTTAATGGAGGCTTGGGGCCGACGGTCGATGACATGACGGCATTGGCTGTGTCTAAAGCGCTTGATTCACCACTGGTACGCAATGCTGATGCCTATCTGAAATTAGATGAATGGGCGACTCGCCGTGGTTTCGTCATGACCGAATCTAATCTCAAACAAGTCGATTTACCCGAAATATGCGAGATCATAGATAACCCCGTTGGCTCAGCCGTTGGTTTTCGCTGCGAATATGACGACTGCTTAATTATGTGTACACCAGGGGTGCCAAGCGAACTTAAGCCGATGGTTGAGAATTATTTGTTGCCACTCATTCGAGAGTTTGGTGCTATTGATGCTACCAGCCATATTACGCGTCTGCGTTTATTCGGTATCACCGAGTCGGGTTTGCAGGACAGCGTGAATGAAAAGTTTCCCGACTGGCCAGCTGACGTTGAACTGGGTTTCCGGGTTCAGTTGCCACTCATTGAAGTGAAGTTTACGACTGTCGGCGACGAGTCGCTTGACCTGAATAAACTATGGGCCGATAAATTTTACGCGCTATTTTCTGACTACGTAATTGGTCGTGACGACTTACGTCTAACGCAAGCGCTCAATCAAGCGTTAGCGCACAAAGAGTGGGTGTTGACCACCGCCGAATCCTGCACTGGCGGCCTGGTTGCCGCTGGGGTCACCAGCGAAGCCGGTTCCTCGCTCGTGTTCGAAGCCGGTTACGTTACCTATTCTAATCGTCAGAAGCAAAGTATGCTCGGCGTTGACGAAGGCATACTCGAGCAACATGGCGCGGTTAGCGAAGCCACCGTGTTAGCCATGGCCAGTGGCGCGCTGCACGCCTCAGGTGCAGACATTGCGCTGGCGATATCCGGTATCGCAGGCCCCAGCGGCGGCACCCCCGAAAAACCCGTTGGACTCGTCTGGATGGCATGGGGTAAGGCCGAGCAACTCAAAGCACGCCGCTTTTTCTTGCCAATGGGTCGCGCAGGTTTTCAGCGCACCGCGACCGCAATTGCAATGGACTTGGTGCGCCGCGAAGTCTTAGGGTTACCAACCAACGTTGACTATTTTAGTGAGCTTAAAAAGAAGCGGGTTTAGACTAAGTTTTATACCTAAGTTTTATACCTAAGTTCTTGAATTGATGGTGTGAATATTCGTTGTTAAACAGGCTCGAAAATATTATGAGTGTCTGGTGTTCCGAAAATTCACCTAATAGGCAATGTGCTACTCCGGTTAGATTTGTACTAAGAGCACAGATTTGAATTTCGTCTCTCTCTAGAAAAACAACAGCTTAATAATAAACACAACGATAACGATGTTGAGCGTTACCTTGATCGCGCCTATCCCTTTTTTAACTTGCATGTTTGCCGCGAGCCATGCGCCGATCCAAGTGCCTATGCCCAGGGCAATTCCGTATTTCCAAACCAATTCTAGTTGCGAGGCAAATACGCTTAAGGCGACCACGGTGTAGCAAAGTACAATAAAGACTTTATGTGCATTGGTGGTGATTAAATCGAGTTGCATGACCCGGTTCAACACTGGCATCAACAAGAAGCCTACACCGATGTGGATAAAGCCTCCCCAAAAGCCGATTACGACCATGAGCGCGTGGCCTGCAATTAGTCGGTTTCTGCTCGGACTGGCATTTGTTTCTATGGTCTTTGGTTGTGGTAGCGACATTACGATCAACACAATGACCATAATGATTGCTAGCAGGGTATTAAACTGATCGTTAGCGACTTTGGCGGCCAATGTGGCCCCAATTAACGTGCCCGGAATCGTGCAGGCACCCAAGCTTAAGCTCAGTTTAAAGTTAGAAAAACCTTTGCGATAAAATGCCCATACCGCCGAGATGTTTTGCGGCAAGATAGCGATTCGATTGGTGCCGTTGGCGACGGTGCCGGGCACGCCCAAGAAAATCATAATTGGCACCGACAGCATGGAGCCACCACCCGCCATTACATTTAAAAAACCGGTCGCGACGCCGGTGAAGACTAATAGTAAAAGCTCTAACATCTCGGGATTGTAACCAAAGTAGGGTGACATGAGTGAGCGATAAACGCATTAACTTGTTAAACTTATAGCTTATGCAGCTTTACAATCAGACTTTCCCGGAAGGCCTAGCGCCCAGTGACATTGACGACGCTCCGTTAGTCATCATTCCTGGTCTCTTTGGGTCTACGTCTAACTGGCGTAGTTTCGCTAAGAGGGTTTCTGTTAAATACCCGGTAGTGGTGATTGATCAGCGTAATCACGGCCGTTCGCCGCATGCAGATTCGAATAACTACTTTGACTTGGTGGCAGATCTACTGGCGCTATTAGATCGATACGGATTTGATCAAGTTAGATTATGTGGGCATAGTATGGGTGGTAAAACTGCTATGGCGTTTAGCCTAATACACCCAGAGCGAGTGCGCCAGTTAGCTATCCTCGATATTGCACCGGTAACGTACACGCACAGTCACGCGCCTTTTTTGGAAGAGTTGCTAAAGATTGACTTGTCGGGCCTAACATCACGCAGCCAGGCTGACAAAGCGTTAAGAGTAGCGATTCCGGATATGGCTACTCGACTGTTTCTATTGCAAAATCTGGTGGGCAGCTCAGGGTCCTATTCTTGGCGTATCAACCTAGCGGTGTTGCACCGCGAAATGCAGACAATAGTGGGCTTTCCAATTGAGAAACTTGCCGCTCGTCATAATTCTGTAAAAACTCTGGTCATGAGTGGTGATAAGTCGAATTATGTTAGGCCCGAGCACCATGAGATCATCAATAAGCTCTTCCCAAGTGCCTATTTTGAGGGCATTGCTAATGCAGGCCATTGGTTACATGTAGAGCAGCCGCAGGCCGTTATTGCGTCACTAATGAATTTTTTAGAAAAAAGTTAAAAAAATGACTGATAAAAGTAATGAAAGCGAAGACGATCAGGTCAATTACGACATGATGGATAAAAAACGAAAATACGCGCTTTTGATAGAAGCGCACTCAAAAGACTTATATAAATATGCGCTATGGCTTTGTAAAGATAAAGCGATGGCCGAAGACGTAATGCAAGAAGCGTTTTTGCGTGCTTGGAAGTCATTAGATAGTTTGCGTGAAGCCAAGGCTGCTAAAGGTTGGTTGTTTACCATCTTTCGCCGGGAGCATGCACGCCAATTTGAGCGCAAGCAATTCCAGTACACTGACGTTGAGTCAATGGACACAATTGCGGATACCGCGCAAATGGGCTACGACGACCGACCTGAAGCTTTTGCTTTGCGCAATGCGTTAGTTCGTTTACCAGCAGATTATCGAGAGCCGCTTGAGATGCAAGTATTAGGCGGGTTTTCTTGCGATGAAATTGCGAGCATTTTGGACATTAGTTCCAGTGCCGTAATGACTAGATTATTTAGAGCGCGTAAAAAAATGCGCCAAATTTTGGGGCATGAATCCGCTCCACAATTAGGAGTTGTTGGCGATTAGGTCGACTTTTGATTGTGACCGGTGACGTAGTTTTCACCAATTTAAAATGAAATAACACATTAGAGTTTAATAAAGAATGAATTGTCTAGAATTTAAAAGGTTGGCCCTCTCAGATCCCAATAGTCGTAACAACGACTTTGTGACTCATAGTGCGGATTGCCCAGATTGTCTTAAGTATGTTGGCGGTGTTCGCCAGATGGACAGCGATCTGGCTAGTAGCCTTGATACCGACGTGCCGTCAGACTTAATTGCTCGACTTCAATTGAACCAAGAATTGGTAGAAGAAGCGCAAGAAGCCTCAGGCAACAACATTATCACCTTGCAGGCGCCGGTTAAGCGTTACGCGATTGCCGCTAGTTTTGCTTTGGCATTATTTGTTGCGGGCTTTATGGCCAGCAACCAATTTGGATCGAATAACGATATTGCTCAGGATTATCAAGCCCTACTATCGGGTGTGGTTGAGCATATGAACGAACAATCAATCACCCCGGTTTGGGATGTTGATCGCGCAAACAAGACAGCAAACACATTGTTAGCTAGTTATGACGGTAAAATGCAGCTCAAGCATTTGAGTAACTTACAATTTAGCCGCGTATGCCCAATGGGACAGTACAAAGGTTTGCATGCCAGCTTAGAAACGCCTAACGGTCAAGTAACCTTTGCCTATATCAAAGGTGAATCAGTTGGCGAATTGTTGGACGTTAGTTATGAAGGCTATTTAAGCCGGGTTAAACCGGTTCGTGGTGGCAACTTGATTATCATTAGTCGAACGAATAAAGCCTTGCAAGAAGCCGACTCTCAACTAGAAGAAGCGATGTATTGGAGTATCTAGGCTTAAGCTTAGAGAAGAGTTGAGCGTCTGATTCGCGCGCTCGTCAATAGTTATTAATAACATTAGGCCTGCTTTGAAAGAAGCGGGCTTTTTTGATGTCACGTCTAGATTTGAGATAAGGTCTCAGCATGCTCACGCATGGTTTATCCAGATAACTAGCCGAAGCGTTTATCCGCTACAAATGGGTTGCTTTCGCGTTCATGTCCAAAGGTCGACATGGGGCCGTGACCCGGAATAAAGTTAATGTTATCACCGAGCGGGAACAAACGGTCGCGAATCGAGTCAATGAGCTGCTGCTGGTTACCACGCGGAAAGTCTGAACGTCCAATCGACCCCTGAAAAAGCACGTCGCCGACCGCGGCGAAAGCCGCGTCACGTTCAACGAAAACAACATGACCGGGAGTGTGTCCGGGGCAATGCAGCACCTCAAATAACAAACTACCCAGTACAACAGAATCGCCGTGTTGTAGCCATTGGTCTGGCACAAAGCTTTCGCCGTCAAAGCCAAATTGTCGACATTGCTCGGGCAGTAAATCTATCCAAAACTGATCATCGGTATGCGGGCCAACAATAGGCACGCCCGTCATACGAGCAAGCTCGGCGGTGCCACCGGCATGGTCCAGGTGCGCGTGTGTAACTAAGATTTTATCCAGTGTTAAGCCTTCGGCCTCAATAGCGCTCTTGATCTTTAGCACCTCACCACCCGGGTCGATTACAGCGGCCAAATTGGTCTCACTGCACCAGACAATGCTGCAGTTCTGCGCAAACGGAGTAACCGGAATTATTTTATAATTTAGTGGCATACAGCTAGTTTTGCTTTTGCTTGACCTCTATCTTTTGCGAGAAACTTCGACCATCGGCCGTAGTCAATGTCACAGTCGCCGAGCTGCCCTTTGCAAGCGGTTTATCAGCATCAATTAACATGAGGTGGGTGCCTAAAGGTGTGAGTGTCACTGAGGACTTTGCGGGGATGAGCAAGCCTTCTATATGGCTCATAGTTGCTAAACCGTCCTCGACTTTAGTTTGGTGTACCATCGCTTCGTCAAATTCCGGGCTGCTGGCGCCGACAATGGTGATGTCTTGATCGGTGTTGTTACTCAAGTCAAAATACGCGGCCATGGTCGAGACAGTAGGCGGTGCTGGGCGAATCCAGGCGTTGCTGATGGTCAGCGCGCCTAAGGCGTCTGTTTGCGCTTGTGGTGAGCTTGCCACTGAGGTCGTCTGAGCAGCATCATCGCTCGCTTTCGCATTGCCTGCCTGAACCCCTGCGTAGGAGGCTAAGTCAATCAGGTCGGCGCTCAGTTCATTTACATTGTGCGGCGCGGTCATGACTCCGGCGTATTGGCCTTGAGGGTTGAGTAAAATAAGCGACGCACCATGGTCCATGTCATAGCCCCCGTTTTCCAGTACCTCGCCTTTAAAGAATAAGATACCGACGTTTTTGGCGAATGCAGTGGTGTAGTCAACTGGCGCAGTGAGCCCAATAAATTCTGGGTCAAAGTAGGGCACATAACTTTTAAGCCGTTCTGGGTCATCACGTTCGGGGTCGACTGTCACCATAATAACTTGATAATTATTCCACACGCCGGCTTCACTAGCCGCCGCCTTCACTTGGCTTAGAGTTTGCATAGTGGTTGGGCATACGTCTGGGCAATTCGTGAAGGCAAAGAATAAAATGCTCCACTTACCTTTTAGATTTTCGAGTGTGAACGGCCGACTATTGTGGTCGGTAAAGTTTACTTCGCCTAAGCTTTTGGGCGTGGGCAATAGGATGGTTTTCTTAAATTCAGGCAGTTCGGCGGGCGGTTTGGTCGAGGTTTGTACCAATAGACCTGAGCCAATAGCGACAACCGCGATTAAGATAAATAGAAAATAAGACTTGCCAATTTGTCGATGTTTGTAAGGGCGCATAAACCTTTCTCGCTGAACTCTGTCGAACTATGCCGAACTATAACGGAACGAGATTATAGCTGAACTGTACTTCCATTAGGTAAAGCAACGCGG
The DNA here is from genome assembly GCA_938048185.1 of uncultured Arenicella sp. Classification (GTDB taxonomy): domain Bacteria; phylum Pseudomonadota; class Gammaproteobacteria; order Arenicellales; family Arenicellaceae; genus Arenicella. Next base: position 2,709 of record CALIVT010000011.1, on the reverse strand, counting down.
CACATTAATGTAGTTTCGCATGGCTTTTCGGCGCGCTGTAAAAACCTTTTTCGAGCTTTGATATACCACTCGCGCGCCTTTTATTAAGCGTGTTCGACCATAAACGTGCTGCCTTGCACGTCAACAATTCGAACCTGGGTACCAATCTCGGCGTCGGCGCCCATGACGGTCCATTGACTGTCATCAACGCGTACCTTGCCAACCCCGTTTTCGATCGCTTGAGACAAGGCTAGAACTCGGCCTTTGTAAGATTGACCTCGCTGATTAAGTGCAGGCTGGTCAGTTTCAATTTCCTGACTGTCTTTGGCGAAGCGCTTCCAGGCAATCAACGAGATAATAGAAAACGCTGAGAAGGCGAGCAGCTGGACAGCCCAACCAAGCTCAGGGAAGATAAACTTTAACAGCGCTGATGCAGCCGCTGCAAAGCTGAGCCACAAAAAGAAGGCCCCGGGCGCCACAATTTCAATTCCTAAAAGTACGGTGCCTAGCACTAACCAATGCCAGAAACTTGGGTTGTAAAAAGTCTCGTTCATCTAATTCTCGTCCTAAATTTATTTCTCAGCCTTGGTCGAATCAAAGGCTTCTTTGGCTAACTCAGTGATACCGCCAATCGACCCGATTACACTCGAGGCTTCGAGTGGCATGAAGATCACCTTTTGGTTCTCGGCACCGCCAATTGCCTTTAGGGCCTGCATATACTCTTGGGCCACGAAGTAGTTCACCGCTTGCACGTTGCCCTTGCTAATTGCCTCAGACACCATTGTGGTTGCTTTCGCTTCGGCTTGAGCCTCTCGCTCGCGCGCTTCTGAGTCTCTAAATGCTGCTTCCTTACGGCCTTCGGCCTCTAGTACGGCGGCGGTTTTCTGGCCTTCAGCGCGCAAAATTTCCGATTGCTTAAAGCCTTCAGACTCTAGAATAGCGGCGCGCTTTTCTCGTTCTGCCTTCATTTGCCGCGCCATTGCGTCGACTAAATCTTGGGGCGGGGCGATGTCTTTAATTTCTATGCGTGTGACTTTAATGCCCCACGGAGTGGTGGCCTCGTCTACGACGTGCAACAGCGCCGAATTGATGTTGTCGCGTTTTGAAAGCGACTCATCTAAGTCCATAGACCCCAATACGGTCCGTATATTAGTCATGGTTAAATTTAGAATCGCAAGCTCCAGCTGGTTTACCTCGTAGGACGCCTTAGCCGCATCGACCACTTGGAAGAACACCACGCCGTCGACCCGCACCACCGCGTTATCGCGCGTAATTACTTCCTGCGACATTACGTCGAGCACACGTTCCATCATGTTTTGTTTCTGACCTATTCGGTCAAACACTGGAATGATAAACGACAAGCCGGGGCGTAATGTTTTGGTGTACCTACCGAATCGCTCTACCGTATACTCAAAACCCTGTGGCACCATCACCACGGTCGTCTTAACAATGATTGCTGCGAGTATTATCGCGCCTATCGCAAATGGTTCCATACCCTTCTCCTCTATGACCTAAACCACGTTATTTGAACTATAATATGAGGTCTCAGACACACAATTCAAGCAAAACCCGAGCAACTCGAGTCGGAAACCCCTTATGAGTAAGGCCGTAGCTAATAACCTTAGCAGCGATTTAGATCACTATGATTGGCATGCCGAGCTCGGAAAGCTAGCATTCGCGCACGGCCGCCCGACGGTATCAGGCCGCATTAAAACGGAACCGGAAGACTTTATTGTTACTGAAATAATGGACGTGGTACCCAGCGGTGTCGGAGAGCATATTTGGCTTGATATTAGCAAACGCCGCAATAACACAGATAAAGTTGCGCGTGAACTCGCGAAATTTTCTGGGGTTGCAAACCGTGATGTTGGTTACTCCGGATTGAAAGACTTTCAAGCGTGTACACGCCAATGGTTTAGCGTATGGCGGCCTAAAGGCGAGCCTCTCGATTGGTCAGAATTTAGTGTTGACGGCGTGCGCTTAGAGCAGATTGAACGGCATAGCCGCAAGATTAAGCGTGGCACGCATAGCCGCAACCGCTTTGATATTCGAATACGAGACTTGAGTTTCCATGACAGCCAAGAGGCCGGTGTGGCTTTGTTAGAGTCTCGTTTGACAGAAATAGGGACACAAGGCGCGCCGAATTACTTTGGCCCACAACGCTTTGGACGCAATGCAAACAATATGCCACAAGCGCTTGCAATGTTCGCTGGACGCAAACGGGTTAAAGACCGTCACTTACGGGGTTTGCTCTTATCGTCGGCGCGTTCGTGGTTATTTAATCACGTTTTATCTGCACGGGTTGCGGCTGCGACATGGGACTGCTTATTTGCCTCGGAGCCTGCGAATTTGAGCGGCAGTAATAGTTGTTTTAATGCGGTTAATTCCGAAGCAGAACGCGCCCGAATTAGTGCCTTCGATATTCACCCTACCGCTCCCATATGGGGTGAAGGTCGAGAAGACTTTAACTTAACTTGCCCAGACTTGGCCGAATTCGAGCGTGCTTGTTTAGCACCCTTTGGACCGTTATTGAGAGGACTAGAGTCTGCGCGTTTGGCGCATCAGCGACGCTCTACCCGAGTAGTGCCGCACGATTTTTCGTGGCGTTTTGAGGGTAATAGTCTAGTATTAAAGTTCGAGTTGAGCGCGGGTCAATACGCGACATCTGTGTTGCGTGAAATTGTTGGGGAAGACGGTTGAAATTAGTAAGTACCGAGTTTGACTATGTGG
>CALIVT010000010.1 GCA_938048185.1 uncultured Arenicella sp. | reverse complement strand
CAAAGACCTTGCCAGTTTGGTGGCAGTTTTGGTCAGCGGCGTTTGAGGTTCGGCGCTTGTTATGGCACCGTTGTGCTTCGTCAATTTTGCCGTATTAAAGTTTGCCGAGACAGCCGATAACGGCGCGTTATACGGGTCTGCAACGCTGGACCGGCCTGGCACAACGGCGAACTGAAAATGACTATTGTCGATGCTTATCCGCTCGATATCGTCAACATTCAACGCCCGCAATTTAGTCGCCACTAAATCCAGTTCTTCGGAGACAAGAAATGGGTCACCGTAACCCTTTACCCAAAGCGTTTTTCCGTCACGAAAGAAATCTGTTTTAAAACGATGCAACAAGCCCCAACGCCTAATTGCTAAGTTTGCGGTGGCCAGCTTCACCAACGATGCGGGCACCAGCGCTTTATCGGCTTGCCAGCTATAAAGGGCTTGACCAGATTCATCGCTAATTAAAATAGAATCCTGAGCTTTAAACCCAATGCCGTCAAAGATTGGTTTGGCATCTGCAATGCCAGTAGTAACCAACAGCAAGAAAATAAGCAGATTACGCATCTAACTCTTTTTTAACGGCGAGCGCAAGTTCGTATACCTCGTTTTTGCGTTTGCTCGAGAGCTTTGCAACAAGGCCTGCGGCCTGTTTTACCGGCAGTTCAGCAAGCAACACTTTAAGCATGCTGGTAATATCGGCATCACTTTCAGGCAGGGGCTCGACCCCAGCCAACATCAAAACAAACTCGCCGCGAGTTTGATCGTCGTCGCTGAGTATTGTCTGCAAAACCTGTTGCGCCGTGCCGCTCAAAACGGTTTCAAAACGCTTCGTCAGCTCGCGTGCCAACGCTATTTGGCGCTCGCCACCTAACACTTCAACAAGGTCAGCCAGACATGCTTTGATACGATGCGATGACTCTAACAGCACAACGGTGCGCGGTTGATTATCGTAGCGCTTTAAGGCGGCTTGCCGGGCGCCACTTTTAGACGGAAGAAACCCATCGTACACAAAACCGTCGGTCGGCAAACCGGCGACTGACAGCGCCGCAATAATTGAACTTGGGCCCGGCACCGCGACAATCGAATAACCCTGCGCGCGCAGAGCACGAACCAACACAAAACCGGGGTCGCTGATTAGTGGCGTGCCCGCATCACTGATTAACGCGAGCTTAGCGCCTGCGTCAAGCTGGCTTTTAACCCAATCAATATTAGCGGCTTCATTGTGCTCGTGGCACGAGCGCAACTTGGTGCCAATAGCAAAGTGATTTAACAAACGTTTACTATGGCGAGTATCCTCGGCCAGTATCATATCGGCCGACGCTAGCACCTTAACCGCGCGATGTGTGATATCGCCCAAGTTGCCAATAGGTGTTGCGACAATAAACAACTGGCCCTTGTCGGTTTCGATCGGCTCAAGGTTTTCGATCCGCTCAAGGTTTTCGATCCGCTCAAGGCTGTCCGTCGGCTCAAGGCTGTTCACTTGCTCAAGGCTGTCTTTGCTATCTGAGTCAGACACTCGGTATACTTCGGATGTTAATAAAGGTCGTTCAGAATAATCGGTATACTCCAAAAATGCATCCACAATTGAAAGTCCTCACTGCAAACCAAGACCAATTTAACACTCGCGAGCGGTTAAACCGCCGCGTGCAAGTTGCCGCAACGATGTTGGCCGCGTTAATGCTAAGCAGTTGTGCCAGCGAACCAAGCCGATCGCCTGCTCAAGTAGAAACACGTGATGTGTTGATAGGCCAATCGTCAGTAGATGAATCAATCGAGGTTGAAGCGCCTAACTTAGAGTCGCGTGGATTAGAAGTTGAAGACCTCAACGTTAGCCGCGGGGAATATTACGAACAACAAGCGCAAAGCGGTGGTAGCGCCGACCGCCGCATCGATAACGCACTGAACGCGGCCGAATATTATATTCAAGGCCAAGACTTTGAGAGCGCTGAACGCGCAGTGAGCGGCCTTTACCAAGCAGGTTTGAACCAAGTTCAAGCTGACAGACTCACCGTGGTTAACGCCTATGCCGCGAATGCGCGAGGAGAGCATGCCCGTGTAATTTCATTGCTGCGGCCTATTTGGATGCGCGCAGCTATTCCAGAAGAACGCTTAACATCAGAAAACGACAGCGAAAGCGACAGCCAATACCCAAACGAGAAACCGCGTAGGCCTCAGCTAAGCACGCAACAAGTTGACGCATTGCTTTTAGCGTCGTTCAGCTATCAAGCATTAGACGACTACGATGCAGCAATTGCCGCCCTAATTCAACGTGAACGCTCATTGGTAGGGCCCGCGCGCTCGGAAACTACGCGCTACCTTTGGCAAATCATCAATTCGCTTAGCGAGCAGCGTCGACTACTACTCATCGACAACACGCAGAACCGCTTGGTTCGAAACCGAGTTGAACAAAGCCTAGGCAGCCAAGTCGGAGCAGTGCAAGACTCACCGCAACAATTTTCGCAATGGCGTGAAGAGCAAGACTCAAGTGAAAAACAACGCCTGGTCAGCGAATGGTCGGCGAGCTCACCGCGAAGCATCGCGGTACTACTGCCAATCACATCAAAGTTCAATACTGCCGCAATCGCGCTGCAAGACGGCATTAACTACCAACATCAACAAAATCAATCACCGTATCGCCCGCAACTTCGTTTCTACGACATTGGCGATCAAGCCTATCAAACGCCGCAGTATTACACGGCGGCCCTACAATCAGGCGCAGATTTTATCATCGGTCCGCTGGGTATGGATTACGCCAATAGCATCAGCAACTACGGTGGGCAACGTTTGCCAACCTTGCTGCTTGGCGGCGATGCACCGCTTAACATGATGACCTCACGATTAAGCCTTAGCCCAGAGCAAGAAGGCCGCACGGTCGCGGAGCGTGCATGGCGCGATGGCCACCTAAGCGCGGCAATTTTGACAGCCGATTCGCGTACAAACCAACGCATGGTTGAGGCGTTTCAGCAACGGTGGCTAAGCCTCGGCGGCAAGATCAGCGGCACCATGACCTACTCGCCTCAGCAGTACGACCACAGCGTTGAGCTAAAGCAACTTTTTAGTGTTAACCAAAGTCAGTACCGGTACAGCCAAATAAGCAACACGCTGGGCTTCAAGCCTAAGTTTTCGGCGTATCAGCGCGCCGATATTGATTTCATTTTCATGCTTGCAAACAATGAAACAGGTCGCTTAGTACGCCCGCAAATCAACTTTTTCACCGGTTCTAAAATTCCTGTTTACTCAAGCTCAGCCGTCTTTAACGGCATACGCGATGTGGTAGAGAATGTTGACCTAAATGACACGCGGTTCCCCGCGATGCCATGGGAGATTCAATCAATAGATATTGCACCGTATGCGGGCCAACTAAATCGCTTATTTGCCTTAGGCAGTGACGCGTATTCGCTTGCTGGCGGTTATTCTAAACTCAGCTCGAACCCTGAGCTGGCGATTAGTGGACGCACCGGAGACATCAGTATCGGCGCTCGCGGCGAAGCCATCATTCAACCAATATGGGCACGTTTTCGCGCGGGTGACGTCGTCACTGACGAACTAATGGAACTTGACATTAACGCCGTTCGGTCGCTTAATGGTCGCTCAAGATCTAACCGCAATGTAAAAGGAAATTACAATGGTTCGAATTCCAAAACTTACGACGCTTCTAGCTGGAACCCATCAACAGCAAAACCGAAAGGCTCAGAGCCCGAAAACTGAGAAGCGCGCGCGCGGAGATTTCGCCGAGGACCTAGCCCTTAATTTTTTTATCAGTAAAGGCTTTGCGCTAGAACAACGAAATTTCAACTGCAAGCTCGGTGAGCTTGACTTGGTGATGCGCGACTATGACTACCTGGTTTTTATTGAGGTGCGTTACCGCGTTTCGACTAATTATGGTGGTGCATTGGAAAGCATAACCGTCGCCAAACAAAACAAACTAAGGCGCGCCGCGGAGTTTTACCTACAACGTACTAAAACCGGCGACTGCCCTTGCCGATTTGATATACTTTGTGTGTCGGGTAATCTACGCAAACCCAACTACCAGTGGATTGAAAATGCCTTTTAATCCAACTTAAATGTATTGCGAATTAGACATGTCAATTATTTCAGAACACTTTCAAGCCAGCGCCGCCAGCATTTTAGATAATCAACATCTAGAAGCGACGATTGAACAAATAGCTAAGACAATTTATGCGAGCTTTGAGGCCGGCGGTAAACTGTTGATTTGCGGTAACGGCGGCTCGGCGGCCGACGCTCAACATCTTTCCTCGGAGCTACTCAACCGCTACAAACGTGAACGCCGCGAACTACCGGGTATCACCCTGACCGCCGACGGTTCAACCTTAACCTCAATTGGTAATGATTATGACTATAGCGAGGTCTTTTCTAAACAAGTGAGTGCACTTGGACAAGCCGGCGACTGTTTAATGGTCATTACCACGTCGGGTAACTCGGCGAACATTATAAAAGCGGTCGAAGTAGCACATGACAAATCAGTTACTGTCATTGCGCTCAATGGCAAAGCTGGCGGAAAATTAAACGACACACTGGCCGACGGCGACCTTAACTTAATTGTGAAAGGCAATGTCACCGCACGCATTCAAGAGGTACACGGCCTAGTCATACATTGCATATGCGAACTAATCGACAGTTATATTCTGGACTAAACCTAATTTTGGCGCTAACGTCTGCCTGCTACCCCGGAGCATCAATGATCATTTTACTCTCATCGCTGAAAAGCAACCTAATACACACCTCAAGAAATGTCGTGATTGGCCTTACCCTGCTCGTCACACTGAGCGGCTGTGTAACCGCGCTAGTTGCCGGTGTAGCGATCGCAACCGTCGATATACTGCACGACCGTCGCACAGTCGGAGAATATATAGACGACAGCGCTATCGAAGTGACTGCCAGAAATATCGTTGTCTCGAAGCCTGAGTACCGCAAAGCCGCACACCTTAAACCAACCTCATGGAACGGCATTTTGTTGGTTACCGGCGAGATCGATAGCGAACAAGTTAAGCCGCAACTGATTAGCAAGTTCAGTAATATTCAAGGCGTGCGCCAGGTGGTCGATGAGACCAGCATTACCGGCAAAACTCGCTTACTAGCTCGCAGTAATGATGCTTGGATTACCAGCAAAGTGAAAAGTCGTTTGGTATTAAAAACCGGCTTAGACGCCAACCGCGTAAAAGTAGTTACTACCCGCGGCAGTGTCTACCTAATGGGTATTGTCACTCGCGAAGAAGCTGAGAAAGCAACGCAATACACGCAAACGGTCCGTGGCGTAAAACGTGTTGTTAAAGTATTTGAATACCAAGAGCCGAAGTAGCTTTGTGCTGAGCTCTCAAGACAAAGTCATCGCCATGACTTGCAGCTTGGATGCGATACGCGACCGAACAATGACGCTGCCACAGCCGCTAGTTTTCACAAACGGCTGCTTTGACATATTGCACCGCGGCCACGTAACTTACTTAGAACAAGCGCGAAATATAGGCGCGGCGTTGGTGGTTGGCGTAAACAGCGACGCGTCGGTGCGACGCCAGAACAAAGGCAGTGACCGCCCTGTTAACCCACTGGAAGATCGCATGGCGGTGCTGGCTAGCTTAGCGTGCGTGGATGCGGTGGTCGCCTTCGATGAAGACACACCGCTCAACCTTATCACCGCGATAATGCCTGACCATTTAGTCAAAGGTGGCGACTGGGCAATTACCGACATTGTCGGCGGCAAAGAAGTTGCGGCCAACGGCGGACAAGTGCACTCCATCGACTTCCAGTTTGACCGCTCAACAACCTCAATATTAGAGAAGATTCGAAGTTAGTGGTCAAACTCACCTAGTGTTTGACCAATAAAAATCACTTCGCTAATGCGGTTAATTCAGCCTGCTGATCTAAGTCGGTAAAGTAGTTATAAATAAACTGACGGGCGACGTAGGCGCTGCGTACGTACCATTTTTCCTTGTTAATAATGAGTGAAGCGTAGGCCACTTTACGGCCGTTTTTCTCGGCGTAACCCACAAACCAGTCATGACGGCCTTGTGGTGAATAACCGGTGAGTGACCCGGTCTTTCCACCAATTTTCATGCCTTTGTAGACTTTATATCGGTTTAATCCTTGAAAGGACTTTCTCGCAGAGCCAATGCGGGTGGTTTCCAGCATTAGGCTGCGTAGTGCCTTAGCCGAGCTTTCACTAATCACCTGCTGCGCGCCGAGCGACTTATCAGCCGCGTAAAGAGTTGCGCCGGCTTCACTGCGAACCGACTCAACCATGTAGGGCGTCACCATTTTACCGTCGTTAGCCACAATTGCGGCCATTTGCGCGGCGTGAATGGGGCTTAAGGTGATGTCTTTGGTGTAGCCGGACGCGGCTTCGGCGATTTCCCACGTGTCTTCAAAGTCTAAGCCTACTTTGCTACTCGGCAAGTTGAAGTCGGTGAGCATCGGGCGATCAAAGCCAAATTTATCTGCGTAGCGGCTGAGATTCTTCGCGCCCAGTTCAAACACGCCGATTCGGCCAAACACAGCATTAATAGATTTAGCAAATGACTCTTTTAGGGTTGGGTTGCGCGTCCACTTGTTAGTTTTATGCTTTAGCACTTGGTTCTTGTAAAGCGTGGTGGACTTCCCGTTAAATGGGATCACGGTCGCGGGTGATACCTTGCCAAGGTCGATACCTGCAGCAGCGGTCACCATTTTAAAGACTGACGCGGCCGGATAGTCTGAGCGCATAACCAAGTTGTCGTATTGCTCGTTCGCTTTTATAAAACTGGTGAGGTTCAAAATGGCACCGGTTTCCACATCCAGTGCAACAAAGCAGGCGTAATCTGGCTGATACTTTAAATACACGCCCGCCATATCACTGTGCACTTTGTCATCAAACGTATATTCGATGATGCCGGTCTGCGATTCGCCTCCGTCACCGGTAAAAGTCAACTTATTCGGAAAGCGACTTTTGCGCGCGTGCTGGGTAACGGCGTCCGCTATATTTTGCTTATTGAGCCCTATCGCGCTTTGCTTAGCAGCGCTGACGTTTACACAGCAAACAGTTGATAATGACAGAAACAGCAAAGGGAGTGATGCCAAACGTGGGCGTTTAGCAAACATAGACATAATCATTAAACTTAATTTCTCGGGAGGAACTGTTCGAGCTCAGACAGGGCTTTTTGATAAACACCGCGCTTAAACTCTACAATATTATCAATAGCGTGCTCGGTTTCTACCCAGCGCCAACTATCAAATTCAGGGGTCTCGGGGCCAGCTTGCAGATTGACCGCCGAATCATCTTCGGTCAACTCAAGCAAAAACCAGACTTGCTTTTGGCCTCTGAAGTTCACGCGTTTTCGGCCAGGGCCTTGGGCCCGACGCCGTTGATTACGCAGCAAACGTTGAGGCAAATCGTAGTGTAACCAGTTTTTAGTGTGAGCGACCAGGCGCACCTGTTCTCGTTCTAAACCAGTTTCTTCATGCAACTCACGATACATCGCATCGACCAATGACTCATTTCGGCTCACCCCGCCTTGCGGAAATTGCCAGCCATCCTTATTTATACGACGCGCCCAAAAAACCTGCCCTGCGCGGTTGCAGATAATTATGCCAACATTCGGTCTATAACCGTCGTTTGCAAAGATAGGTTCAAAGTTATGCATGAAGGGATGCGGTAATTTAAGTGTCTCAGCTTAAATTCTGTAACGTATTGCCATTATAATCAAAGTGCGGCGTTTTATGCATTAACTTATTTTTTGGAGCTCACCATGGCATTGGCCCTATTTGACCTTGATAACACCTTGCTTAATGGTGACAGCGACCATGGATGGGGGATGTACCTAGCCGAAATTGGTGTGGTAGACGCCGAGCAGCAGCGCCTCAAACAAGACCAGTTCTATCAGCAGTATTTACATGGAACCTTAGATATCATCGAGTTTTGCGAGTACCAGTTCACGGTATTGCGTGATCATTCGCGCGCGCAGTTAAATGAATGGCACGCCGGTTTTATGCAAACCGTTATTGAACCGATGATTAATCAGGGTAAGGCGTACTTACTCGACAAGCATCGAGACGCCGGTGACGATATCTTAATTATTACCGCCACCAACGACTTTGTGACAACCCCAATCGCTCAACGCCTTGGAGTTAGCACCATACTCGCGACCCAAGCCGAACTCGCGGATGGCGCCTATACCGGCAAAGTTGTTGGAACACCGTGCTATCAAGACGGCAAGGTCACTCGGCTGCACCAGTGGCTTAGCGAAAACAATAAAGAATTCGAAAATAGCTACTTCTATAGCGATTCGATCAATGACCTGCCGTTACTCGAGCTTGTCGATACGCCAATTGCGGTCACGCCGGATGACCAACTGCGTGCTCACGCGGAAAAACATCACTGGGAAATCATAGACTGACCTTATAATCTCAACATAATCAATCACACCGAGACACTTCATGAGCATTAAAATTGGTAACTCCATTCCAGCGCTAACGGTCGCGACCACGAAAAATTCAGCGCTTAAGCTACGGAGTTTAAAAGGCCGAAACCTTGTGTTGTATTTTTACCCGAAGGACAGCACTCCTGGGTGCACGACGCAGGGCCAGAACTTCCGTGACGCCTATGCTGATTTTCAAGCAGCGGACACGGACATATTGGGCGTGTCGCGCGAGAGCATCCGCTCACACCAGAATTTTATTAATAAGCAGGAATTTCCGTTTGATTTAATCTCAGACCCGGAAGAAGAGTTGTGTAATGCGATGGGTGTGATTAAAGAAAAAAGCATGTACGGCAGAACCTACATGGGCATTGAACGAAGCACTTTTATCTTTGATAAGAAAGGCAAACTCGTTCACGAAATTCGCAAAGTAAAAGTCAAAGGCCATGTTGACGAAGTACTGGGCCTCGTGCAAAACCTAGCATAAGACTCTAACACCAAAAATAGCCGGCTGCCGTGTTCTAAAAAAGCTGGAAGCTGACTCAGCGATCAATACCCGCTTCGTCTTCGTCAATCACCTCGGTCTCACTTAACGCGTCAGCTATCCATTTCTGTAAGGATGGGTGCTGCCGCATGCTGTCGGCGTAGGCTTGAGCGGCGGCTGACAGTTCAGGCTGGTAGCACGCGCAACGCATAACCACCGGTGCGAAAAAACAGTCTGCAATTGAAAATTTACCAAACAAGCGTAAATCACCGTGGCTGTCAGGTCTCGCGTGTTCAGACCAAATAGCGTCGACACGCTGTAGGTCAGCCTGAGCGGCCGCACTCAATTCGACATATCGAGATGCACGAACATTCATCGGCATTTCATTGCGCATCGCGCTCAAGCCTGCATGCATTTCTGCGCAAATAGCACGAGCAATGGCCTTGTCGCTTTTGCCCTCGGGCCAGCCTTGGCCAGCTAAGTAATTGTCATTCAAGTACTCGCAAATCGCTAACGAGTCCCAAACTGAGAGGCCCTCGTCTTGCAACACCGGCACACGCGCGGTATCAGAAAACTCACTAAGCCGATTACTCAAACGCTCAGCGTTGAGTGACACCAACTGCTCGTCGAACGAAACATGAAAGGCGTCAAGTAGCATCCACGGCCGCAAAGACCAGGTTGAGTAATTTTTATTACCGATAACGAGTCGCATAGCCATTGACCCTCGGGGGTTAGAAGCCTTTTAGCTTTAAGGCTAAATCGGTCGCACTTGACGCGTTGGTTAGCGCCACTTCGTCGGAAATCACGTCCTCTTTTACCAATTGCTCTAAATGCTCGTCAAAATGCAACATGCCGTCGACTTTGTCGCCACCCTTGATCAAATCTTTGATCTCCTTAATGCGCTGAGGCTGTTCAATAAGTTCACGCGCTAAAGCGGTTACAGTCAGCACTTCACAGGCTACCGTTCGGCCGCCGCCCTCTTTCTTTGGCAATAAGCGTTGCGTAACAATAGCGCGCAAATTGTGCGCAAGCTTAGCGCGGATCGTCGATTGCTCTTCGCCGTCAAAACTCGACACCATGCGCGTGATGGCATCGGCTGAATTGGGCGCGTGCAAAGTACTGAATACCAAATGGCCAGTTTCAGCGGCTGTTAGCGCAATTTCAATTGTTTCAGGGTCACGCATTTCACCCATCAGTATCACATCAGGGTCTTCACGCAACGCGGCTTTCATCGCCAGCGCGAAGTCCGGCACATCAATGCCGACTTGACGCTGTGAAATCACACAACGTTGCTCGGTAAAAATATATTCAACCGGGTCTTCGATAGTAAGAATATGTTGATAGCGATCGCGATTGATCTCATTAAGTAACGACGCCATCGAGGTGGATTTCCCAGAGCCAGTAGCACCCGAGAAAATCACTAAACCTTGTCGCATTTTGGCGATTGTTCTAACTTGTTGCGGCAGACCCAGTTGGTCAGGACCGGGAATATTATTTTCAATGACTCGCATAACCACTGCCATGCGCCCCATCTGGCGGAACATATTAACCCGAACACGGTTTCCTTCATTGTCACTTAGAGACAAATCGACTTGGCTGGTTTCTTTGAAAATGCCTAGATAATACTTAGACATTAACGGGAAAATTAAGCGCTCGATCATTTCGTCGCTCATCTCAGGCGAACCTTTGACCTGTCGAATGCGGCCGTCAAGTCGCATCATAATTTGATGCCCAGCGCGTATATGGATATCCGACGCCTTAAACTGACACGCTGAGCCGACAATACTGGTCAAGAACTCTAATGCCTCTTTAACCTGAGGTGTGTCTTGCTGTGGAATGGTTCTACTAAGGTTACTATCAGGCATAATTGTTTCTAATTTTCGTTATTCTGGCGTTGGTTTCAAACTCTTAGCTCAACCCTTTTCTAGCACTGATTTAGCAGTCAAAGCCCTTGAGTACTCTCTCACAAGGCCTCTGAACTTTCTGAACTTTCGGAACTTAAGGACTCAAAACGCTGCTTGGCTGACCCATTATCCAAGCACATTTGCACTTTTTCAACAGCCGAAGGCAATGATAGTTTCGGCTCGTGGGCTAATAATATTTGCGCTACGCTTAAGCATAAGCTATCGCGCGCACTATTGGTAAATTTGTTTTGTTCGCCGCCGAGCACTTCCAAGCCTACATTCAAGCATTTCTGAACCGCCTCGTCGACACAAAACTCTCCATCCTCAGCCGGTGACAAACCTATCGGCATGGCGGCTACCTTCGAGCTAAATAATGCGTGAGACTCAAGCAATTGTTTTTCTGCATCGATGTCGTTCGGCAACTCGCCCGCAAACAAAAAACGACGCAAAGGCTTGTTCAGCGCGGGCGCTAACCCGCCCTCGACGCCCTTTAGCAGCAACACGCTTTGATAGCCAGCGGCCTTAGCAACTCGTGCATAAATCGCGGGGTAAGCCTTGTGCACATAGCCCAACACTAAGTGCGTTTGTTGTGCACCGCGAATTGGCAATATCAAGCGCTCCAGCGTCGTTAACGCAGTACGCTTGATAAGCTTGTCACGCAAACCCTGCAAACTAAATAGTTTGGGTGCATATTCTTGTTGATCGACATAAGTCCAACCAGACCTGGTCAGCTTTGTCGCAGCATCCTTCGCAGATAAGTGGGTATTCAGACCAGCCGCTTTATAGACTTTGTGCGCCGTTACGCCGTGCTTCGGGCCGACGGTTTCAACACCATGAATCACAGCCGCGTGCCCACACGCAGCCAGCACTGCAGGAATAAAGGGCGTCATAGTCGCCGTGCGCACATAACCATCAAATGGGTCGGCAAGACAAATCACGTTATCGACCGGCGCCTGCACAGCGTAGGTATGCTCTGATAAGGCATCGAACAACCCCAAAAACTCGTCAAGCGATTCACGCTTCATGCGCAGTGCAATCAAAAACACCGCAGTTTGAACCTCGTCAATGTCTCCAGCTAACACTGAGGACAAAACTTGCTGCGCCAGTTCTCTAGGAATATCGCGGCCACGATCAGGCCCAACTGCAATATTTTGTATAGCCTCGCGCATGGCCTCAGTCGCAGTTAAATTCGTATCTTTTTGCTTAAACGTCATAGTGCAGATAATGCCACAAGGATGCTCGCCTAAGGTAAAATAGCGTGATGCAGAATTACCCTATTTTCGTCGACCTAAATCAGCAACGCTGCCTGATGGTGGGTGGTGGCCCCGTGGCACTGCGTAAGATTCGCTTAATGCGTCTAGCTGAGGCGGACATTACTGTTATCGCCCCTGAGCTTTGCGACGATCTTCGCACAGAGTTCGGCGATTCAATTACCCATGTACAACGTGAATTCGCGGACGATGATATTCACGGCTATCGTTTAATTACCGCGGCGACCAATGTGCCTGCAGTTAATAAACGAGTGTCAGAACTCGCGCAGGCGGCCAACATCCCGGTTAACGTCGTGGATCAACCTGAGTTGTGCAGCTTTATAACGCCGTCGATTGTCGACCGATCGCCAGTACTAATCGCGATCTCTACAGGCGGCGGCGCGCCGGTGCTCGCCCGTATGCTGCGAGCCAAATTAGAAGCGTTCATCCCCGCGAGCTATGGTGATCTAGCGGCGACCATGAGCCGTTATCGAGATGCACTCAAAAACGCGATGCCTGACGAACGCGACCGCAGAATGTTTTGGGAAAAAATCGTACAAGGCCCAGTGGCCGAATTGTTTTTTTCTGGTCGTAAACAAGAAGCTGAACAAGCACTGCAAAGTCGCATTGACCGCTCACCAACCGCAGACAATGCCGTGGGGGAAGTTTGGCTGATCGGTGCGGGCCCTGGAGACCCAGACCTTCTAACTTTTCGGGCATTGCGCTTAATGCAGCAAGCCGATGTGGTCTTATACGACCGCTTAGTTAGCGATGACATATTAAATTTGTGCCGCCGCGACGCCGATCGCATTTATGTTGGTAAGCGCAGAGCCGATCACGCCGTTCCGCAAGGCGAAATAAATCAGCGTTTGGTCGACTTAGCCAAAGAAGGGAAAAGTGTGGTGCGACTCAAAGGCGGCGATCCGTTTATTTTCGGACGAGGCGGCGAGGAAATCGAATTGCTTGCGCAGTCAGGAGTACCATTTCAAATTGTTCCGGGTATCACCGCCGCCAGTGGTTGCGCAACCTACGCTGGGATACCACTTACCCATCGAGACTACGCGCAGTCTTGTATGTTTGTAACCGGACACTTAAAAGACGGTTCAGTTGACCTAAACTGGCCATTACTAGCCACACCAAATCAAACCGTAGTGATTTATATGGGTTTGGTCGGTCTGCCGAGTATTTGCAAAAACTTGATTGCACATGGAGTGATGGAAACCATGCCAATTGCGCTTATTGAACAGGGAACAACACAGAGACAACGTGTTTTTACTGGACAACTGTGCGACTTTTCAGAATCGATCAAAGACCAATCGATCAAAGCACCCACCTTAATCATAATTGGAGAGGTTGTATCTCTCCAACAGAACCTCGCCTGGTTCAAGCCACAGGGCCAGTAAGCGGCTAGATTCGCGCCAATATTTGTCAATCGTCCATCAACATTAATGCTCGAACGGATCAAATGTTAATTTTTGATAAAACTAACCCATTTGGACTATTTACTTAGACAGTGAACTGAGTTTGAATATAAGTGAGAGAATTAATAGCAGAGACACACTATTAATTTGAACCCTATGTAGACAGAAAAAAGTGTAGACAGAAAAAAAGGGTTGCTTGAACTTAAACGACGTAGATCGTTTTTACGGGGCATGTTAGAACGCCATCAGAATACGCTATCGAGGAATATCCGGGTTTAACAGAGCCCCGCAGGTTCTTCGTGATGCCAAGCTTGGACAGTTTAAAACGAAAACCCCTTAACCTAAATATAGGCATTTAGGTTGTTTCAGTTATGAGTCTGCTATAAGGCCGTTTTTTTCGGTCGCGCGGATTTCATAGTGGGTAATAGTACCGTTTTCGATCGCCTATATTAATTAGGCTCGGTGCTTACGTGTATGGGTATACACGTTAATGGGATATACGGAGAGTCTTCAATGACAACTACAATGACGCTGCCCTACCGTGGCGGCTACAGCAGTAAGGGGTTAGCGGCGCAACAGCATTCACAGCTCGCGTCGCTAAAACACTACCCCCAGGCCATATTTCTACTTAGTAGAGACATGACCTTACTTGATACCAATGACCTAGGGGAAGAAGCAATTGCCCACCAATGGATAGGCGTAATACATGGCAAATTGCATTTCAATAACAGTGAAAACAATGCGTACGTAAAGTGCATTGCTCAACGACTTTGCGCACCACTTGGCGGTGTAGAATTGTCTGGGCCACGCAGCGAACGTTTTATTTTACGCAACCTCGATATGGTTTGTCGTCCCTACACGATGACCAGAGAGTCGAATGACGGCGATAATTTGCTGCTGTCAATTCAAGCAGACATTACCTGCTGTGACCGTAAGATGGAATGTTTGTCGCGCGCATTTTCACTGACCACAAGTGAAGCCAGAATTGTGAAGATGATGGTGACT
Source organism: uncultured Arenicella sp. (assembly GCA_938048185.1). Classification (GTDB taxonomy): domain Bacteria; phylum Pseudomonadota; class Gammaproteobacteria; order Arenicellales; family Arenicellaceae; genus Arenicella. Next base: position 52,746 of record CALIVT010000010.1, on the reverse strand, counting down.
GGCTTAAAACCCAAAGAAATCGCATATGAAGCAGGAATTTCGCTTAATACCGTTCGCTCGCACCTGCGTACCTTATACGCAAAAATGCACGTGAACAGTTACAACGACGCCTTAACCTATGCGATTAAATTATTGGTTTAAAGAATCGCAGTAGCCCGAATAAAGCCGCGAGCCATCGAGTTGACTCGCGGCTTTACTTGGGACAATAAATTGGTTGAGACAAAAGCGAGACCGAGCACTTTGCCAACGAGCTCCAAATCAACGGCGCTTAAGTAGCTCAATACGTCGCAGACTTATGGAAATCTCCTTAAACGCCTCGGGGATATGCTCGCTCCATTTATCACCTAGTATTTCGCGTAACTGACGCCCGTGACTGGTCTCAGGGTTTATCCTGAAACCGCTTATATCACTTGCCTTATAACTGCTTCTTTCTTGTGGCACGCGAACCGAATTTTCCTTTATATAGAATTGAAACTCATCGAGAGGCAAAATCACTCTAAGCCACTGATCAAAAAAGACCTCTTGATCAATTGAAAATAGTAACTCGGCGTTTAGCGGCTCGCTGGCTTGGCTCGCACTACTTTGGCTAAATAAGGTGATGCCGAGGCTCGCCATGCCAAGATCAAACTGTTCAAATTCTTCTTCGGTTAAAAAATCGCGATACAGTGTGCGCAAAGCATCTAGACTAGGAATAGAGGAGCCGATACGGTTTACTTTTAAATCGAGTAAAACGTAGCCTACCTCTCCGAAGCTTATGCTATTTGCATCGATACTGGCTTCAATGCCATTGCTATGTTGGCGGGTTGAATCACTTAATTTGACCGCTAAGATGCCATTTTGCACTTTGGCGTAGCCACAAGATTTGTCGGCAACATAATAGTCTTGAGTAATCGCGTAATCAGCATCGCTTAAGCTTAGCGAGCGAAACTCGCCACCCTCTTTATTCGTTCTAATATGGCTCCAGCCAGCCAAGGTGTTTCGACCTTTATCTAAAATCGTATACAGACTTAGCTGGGGTAGTTCAGCGTTGCAGTCGGAGAGTTTACTTACGTAGTTCGCGGAGGAGTTCGCGGATGCAGCAACGGGAAAAAACAGTAGCACCGTCATTAAAGTAAAGATAAAGCGTATCATCGTGGTCGAAAAAGTTGCAGAGCACTAACCATAACCTGTTTGAACTTTACTTGGCGAATTTTATTCATGTACCTTACATGTATCTATACAGTAAAAAAAGATAACAAATACCAAAAAGCCCCGCGTTAGCGAGGCTTTTTGGTAAATCAAACGTTGTACTTAAAACGTATTCCGTAACAATATACGTAACAACCTACGCAGCAACTACTTAGACTGCAACCTACGCAGCAACTACGCTCACGTGTTTACGATTTTTAGGTCCTTTGATTTCAAATTTTACCACGCCAGTTTTCAAAGCAAACAACGTGTAGTCTTTGCCCATACCAACATCAGTACCTGGGTGAAATGAACTACCGCGCTGACGCACAATGATTGTGCCTGCGTTGATAAGTTGACCAGCGTAACGTTTTACACCTAGACGTTTCGAATTTGAATCGCGACCGTTCCGTGAACTACCGCCTGCTTTCTTATGTGCCATTTTCTTTTTACCTCAATCAGTTCTAGACAACAACCAATTAGCCTTTAGCTAATTCGATTGCTTGTTTAACCCACTCGTCACGCTCAATACGGCCTTTGAAGTTTAACTCTTCATCGATGCGAGTGATGTCGTCTGCTGTGAATTCAGCAACTTGTTGGAAAGTAGTAATTCCCATCGCCGCTAATTTACCAACAATTACCGGGCCTACACCTGAGATTTTACTCAAATCATCAGCGCCTTCAGCTTTCGCGGCTTTCTTAGGCGCTGCGGCTTTTTTCTCTGCTTTTGGAGCTTCAGCTTTCTTAGGAGCTTCAGCTTTTTTAGGAGCTTCAGCTTTCTTAGGAGCAGCAGCTTTCTTAGCCGGTGCTTTACCACCGATAGAGGTAATCTCTAACTCAGTAAAATTTTGACGATGACCAGTGCGGGTGCGAGAATTTTGACGACGACGGAACTTTACGATGCGAAGCTTTTTGCCACGGCCATTACTCAAAACAGTGGCTTCAACAGCCTTATCTAAGGTAGGCGTGCCAACTTCAACGGTATCACCGTCGCCAATCATTAATACGTGATCAAGAGTCACTTTGTCGCCTTCTTGTGCGTTCAAAGACTCTACTTTTAATTTGTCGCCAACTGCGACACGGTATTGCTTACCGCCAGTTTTAATTACTGCGTACATATTTATACTCCGGCTATAACAGCCTTATTGCGTTCTGAAGGGGTTAAACCTTGCGAACTATGCAGGTTTATCTTTCTTCCTAATGCGGACCCAGCGAACAGAGCGCGAATTCTAGTGTTTACGCGGTTTTAGGTCAACTCCAACACAGCAATAAATCACAATTTAATTGCGGTGCGTAATACCACAAAAATAACGGCTTTTCACCACAGCCAGTATACCCTAGGCTATAATCTCAAGCATGACACTCAATAGCTCCCCAATTTCCGACACCAAGGCAAAACCGGTTGATATTCAATCGATTATTTCCTTAGTCGAAGCGGATATGACAGTGGTTAACCAAAGTATCGCGGGCAACCTAAACAGTGACGTCGCCCTAATTAACCAGCTGGGCGCCTATATTGTACAAGCAGGCGGTAAACGCCTGCGCCCCGTCGCCTTGTTACTCGCAGCTAAAGCTACTAACCCTGAACAAACTGAGGTCTCTCAAGACCAAACACTGCTTGCCGCAATTATCGAGTTCATTCACACCGCCACCCTACTCCATGATGACGTAGTCGATGAGTCAGAGATGCGTCGCGGACGTGAAACCGCCAACGAGGTATTCGGAAATGCGGCCAGCGTTTTAGTTGGCGACTATCTATATTCTCGTGCTTTTCAGATGATGGTGGATGTCGGCAGCATGCGGGTGATGGAAATTCTCTCGCGCACGACTAATCAGATTGCTGAAGGCGAAGTTATGCAGTTGATTAATTGCGGCTCTGCCGAGACAACTGAAGCCCAGTACATGGATACCATTCAGTCTAAAACGGCTATTTTGTTCGAAGCCGCGACCCAACTGGGCGCCGTTATTACTAAACAAGCGAGCCCAGTGGAACACGCAATGGCGGCCTACGGGCTGCACCTAGGAACCGCTTTTCAGTTGGTTGACGACATTCTCGACTACACTGCAGACGCGCAAGCGATGGGTAAAAATGTCGGCGACGACTTAGCCGAAGGCAAGCCGACCTTGCCGCTAATCAATGCAATAAATCGATCTTCGGGCAGTGAAAAAGAACTTCTTGAAAACGCGATCACTAACGCCAGCCGTGACAACTTAGACGCCGTATTAAAAATTATTGAGCAAACAGGCTCTATTGCGTATACCGCTCGAGTTGCTCGTGAGCAAGCAACACTGGCTCAGGAGGCACTGGCGGTTGTGCCCGATTCAACGTACCGTGACGCGCTGTTAAAACTGGCTGAATTCTCGGTTGAACGCACATTTTAGAAGCACGCATTTCATCATCAAATAACGGGTTTACTGGACTTCTTAGCAACGTCATTGCGCACGTATATTGGTTGAAAGTCGATTGCAGCTAGCCATTTTTTTTCGTTGTATTGTTGCTCGGCCAGTTGTAGAAGCTGCGTGGCACTAGGATAGACAATGCTTTTTTGCAGTGTCGCCGATTGCTTAAACGATTCATCAATTTCTTGCCAGTACTCGCTCCACGCATTGCCCACTAATTCCGGCTTCGTGTCGGCATAATGCTCCAGTAAGCTCGAAATTGAATTCGGCGGGCTCACTTTTAGTGGTGCAAGCTGATTAATACGTTGCCCTTGCTTTGAATACTCACCCCAATAGACTTCGCTCATTCGCGCATCTATACCCGCAATCACACGACCATCGCCGGGCGCCGCCAGCGCTAACGCCGCGAGAGACGACACCCCGAGCATTGGGCAATCACACCCATAAGCTAAGCCTTGACCTACTCCAACGCCAATGCGCAAGCCCGTAAATGATCCAGGCCCTTGACCAACGGCAACGGCATCTAAATGTTGTGGACTAATTCCCGCGATGCCCAACAATTCTTGCACCATAGCTAACAACACTTGCGAGTGCACATTGCTGCCAAGCTGGCTACGCTCAACAATCTCACCGTCGACACGCAACGCAGCCGAGCAGGATGAGGTGGCTGTTTCAATGGCGATAATATTCGCTGTCATTCAGACTCCCCCGCTGACGCTAAACGCGTTAGAAAAGCCGTCACTTTAGTTCGGTCGTTACTGCGACGCATATTGGGCAAGCTATTCAAAAACACACGCCCGTAATGAGTAGTGCGCAGGCGTCCGTCGCAGATCATTAACGCGCCCTTGTCTTGTGAGCTTCGAATCAAGCGGCCAGCGCCTTGTCGCAGCGTGATCACCGCTCTTGGAACCTGGTAATTCATAAATGGGTTTTCGCCTGCGTCGTCCATGGCTTTTAAGCGCGCTTTAATAACGGGGTCAAAAGGTGATTCGAATGGCAGCTTATCAATAATCACGCAACGCAATGCGTCGCCCGGCACATCTACGCCTTCCCAAAAACTCATGGTACCCAGCAGCACCGAGTTGTCGACCTGCACAAAACTTTTGAGCAGCTCACGTTTACTCGTGTCGCCTTGGGTCAGAATATTAAATTCGTAATCGGCCAACTTCTCCTCGAACTGCTGCATGATTCTAAAGCTGGTAAACAAGACAAATGCACCACCTTGACTCGCTTGAAGAATTGGCAAAACCTCATCAAACAAAGCGTCTATAAAATTGTCCTCTTTGGGCAACGGCATGCCTTCAGGCACGTATAGCACCGCTTGATTGAAATAATCGAACGGGCTATCCCACGTACGAAAGGGCGTATCGCTGTTCAAACCAACGAGTTGTTTATAGTGGTCAAAATCGCCGCCAACCGATAAGGTCGCAGAGGTGAATACTCGCGCTTGTTCCTTATTGCCAAAATAAGCGCTAAGCTCGTTGCCAATGTTAAGCGGTGTTTCGTGAATTCGAAAGGTTCGTCTAGCGACCTCTACCCAACGCACTACCTCTTCGTTGTCAGCGTCGTCGGCAATTTTATGACAGTCTTGCGACAACTCCAGCGCACGCTCATAGCACCGAGTTAAACCCTCACCTGCGACCGCCGCTTTCTCAAGCACGTCGGAAAACTCGCTTAGCTTGTTCGCCAATGCGCTTAGTTTCTTGGGCAAATTAGGCGCTTCTTCGATCAGGTCCAACCACGAAATACGGCGTTCATTAAGCCCCAAACTTAAACGATAGTCGGCGGTAAGCTTGTCCAGCTCGTCCGCACACAGAACAAGTTTGGGAATCAGGCTTTTCTCTTTTAGTTCAGCGGCGCGCGCATCATTAGCCAACTCCATAACCTGCCATGAGCTAAAACTATTGCCTAAAAAATTAGACGCTATGTCAGGAATTTGATGTGCCTCGTCGAAAATCACCGTGTCGACATCAGGCAACAGTGCCCCAAAACCATCGTCTTTAAGCGACTTGTCGGCGAAGAAAAGATGATGATTCACCACCACAACCTCGCTGACCAGCGCGGCTTTGCGCGCTTTGTTGACAAAGCAGTCTTCAAAATAAGAACAGTTCTGCCCAATACAGTTGTCGACGGTTGACGTAACCGACGGCCATATCCTTGAGTCTTCGGGTACTTCAACAAGATCGCCAATATCACCACTTTTCGACTTTGAAGACCATGACGAAATCATCTCGAGCTCAGAAAGTTGAGTCGTATCCAAGCGTCGAGATGACCCGCGCGTTAGCATCATCCTATGTAGACAAAGGTAATTGCTGCGCCCTTTTAGCAGTGACACTTTGGCGTTCACACTGAGGTTCTCGAGCACCAACGGAATATCGCGATGAAATAACTGCTCTTGTAAGTGTTTAGTTCCGGTCGAAATTAATGTTTTCTTAGCCGACAATAATGCAGGCACTAGGTAGGCAAATGTTTTGCCGGTGCCGGTACCCGATTCCGCTAATAGCGTCTGCTTATTAGCGATGGACTCTTCAATCGCAGTGGCCATCGCCAATTGCGAGTCGCGCACTGTATAATTGCTGATCGCTTTGGCAAATGGCCCGTGCTCACCCAGCATATCTGCGGCGCTCTCCTTGTCCATGTTAGCGACTAACCCGCCTTTGTCTCTGCCGCGCAATGGGCCAGTGCGGTTCCCCAATGTGGCAACGAGACGCCAAACGTCGCGGTCAATTTATCCACGTTCATCACCGAATACGCCGGGCGCTTAGCCGGTGTCGGGTACTCGTCAGTCGTGATTCCGGTGACGCGTATCTTGCTGACTTCGTTCTCGACGAAAATTGCGCGCGCAAAGTCGCACCACGAGGTCTGACCTTGGCAGCAAAAATGATAGATACCAACTTGCGCGGGCATCAAGCCACCGCGAGACAGAATGGCTTCAGCTAAAATTTTCGTCGCGTCGGCAATACTACCGGCGTAGGTTGGCGCGCCGACCTGATCAGCGACCACCGACAATTGATCACGGGTCTGCGCTAACGCCAACATAGTTTTATAAAAGTTCTTACCGTGGTTCGAATAAACCCAGGCGGTACGCAGGATTATCGCCGGCGCACCTGAGGCGATAATCGCTTGCTCGCCTTCTAACTTACTTTGGCCGTAAACCCCAGTCGGCGCTGGGCTGTCGGTTTCTAAATAAGGAGTGTTAGCATCACCAGCAAACACATAGTCGGTGGAAAAGTGAATGAGCGGCGTATTCGTGTTCGCACAATACTTAGCGATAGCCGCAACGGCATCGCGATTAATGGTAAACGCTGCCTCTTGTTCTTGCTCAGCCAGATCCACCGCGGTGTAGGCGGCTGGGTTAATTATCAAACTAGGCTTAGACGCTTCAAGCGCCCCGCTGATAGCGTCAACGTTACTTAAGTCAAGTTGTGCGCGGCCAGCGACTTCAACGTGATAGTCACCAACAAGGGCGCGCTGTAAATAGGTCGTCACTTGGCCATGCTGACCAATCAATAGAATTTTATCCATGCTTAAACGCGCAGGACAGGCACATCGGCAAGGCGCTGGCCGATTTCATCTTTGGCGGATAATAGCGGCGAATCGATTGGCCAATCGATGCCAATGTCCGGGTCGTTCCACAACACGCAACCCTCTTGTTCAGGGGCATAGAGCGACGTACATTTATAGACCACCTCGGCAGTATCGCTGGTCACAACAAAGCCATGAGCAAAGCCTTCGGGCACATACAGTTGCTGTTTATTTTCATCATTAAGATAAAAACCAACCCACTCACCAAAAGTCGCTGAGCCATCGCGGATATCAACCGCGACGTCATAAATTTCTCCTTGCACGGTTCTCACCAGCTTGCCTTGCCACTGTGGAGTTTGATAGTGCAAACCACGCAGCACACCCTTGCTTGACTTGGAGTGATTGTCTTGCACAAATTCACCAGGCAACCCGGATTGCAGCGCTTTTTCACGGTTATAGGTCTCCATAAAGAAGCCTCGATCATCGCCAAAAACTTGAGGGGTGACCAACAAAACGCCCTCTAACTTAGTTTGCTCTACTTTCATTCTTAAAGAATACGCCTTGAAAAGATTTGGCCGATTGTAACGCGCAAGAGGGTTAAATTGAAAACGCTTTCCGCGTAAGACGCCGCCAAATATGACCTAAACCAATGACCGAATACGAACCTCACAGGCCGCCAAGGTCTGGCCATCAAACTCCATCGCCTCGGCGTTGTGATTAAATACAAATTCGTGCGATGCGGTACACCTGCGGCGCACGCCTTCGGGCATGCTGAGAGTTTCCAAACCCGCTTGCACTGCAAGCTTGGCGACAATCCGAGTCATCGCAGACTGATCCGGCCAGCCGGTTAAATAATGCAGGTTACCTTTGGCCAACAATAGCGGCGTTCCATCTGAGGTACGCTCGAGTATTTGTTCACTGGTTTCCACAGTTTCTAACCAAGTTCGAACGGCACCACCACCCTCTATTGGGCGCTCAGACCCTGCCGGAAACGTCTCGACGTAGCTGACCTTGCACTCGAAACCGGGAATCGCGGGTGGCAAATTCATCGGGATACTCAAGTTGTCGGTTTTCGAACCCGCCCGCGGGCCAAGCACAGCAATACCACTAAAGCTCTGGAGGGCCTGCATCAAAGCACTCGGCCAGCTTAGTAAGCTCGGCGCTAGAACCAACTGGTAAGCGTCGAGCGAATCAACGGTTGCAGGCAAGACGTCTACGGTCAAACCGTTACGTCGCAGGCTACGATAAAATTCCAAGCACAGCGCGAAATTGTCATAGTCTTCGCCTTGCGGTTGAGCTTCCCACGCCCAACCGCTCTCATAATCGAAAATAATAGCGACTTTCGCTTGTTGAGTTTTAACATCGCCTAGGCTTGAAATATCACGAGCGGTTTGCTCGACCTCTTCGAATACCGCCGATGGCGCGCTATCGGGTCTTAATAAGCCTGCGTGCATTTGCTCTTGTGCGAACGGTGCTTGCCGCCAGCGAAAATAACACACCGCTTCGGCCTCATGAGCAATTGCCTCCATTGTCCATAGGCGCACCATACCGGGCAACGGGGCCGGGTTATTTGGCGCCCAGTTGACCGGGCCAGGTTGCTGTTCCATCACCCACCAACGGCCTTTACCTACCGCGCGATACAAGTCGTGGTGAAATGCTTGCAGGTCTGGATCGCCCTGGCGCTCAAAACGCTTCTTCCACTCAGGTGTGGCATCAGTCCTGTCGACTAAAAAACCCAGCGGATAGCTGTCCCAGCTGGCTATATCGAGATCATCACCCAGTTTGTAGTGGTCAAAATCAACAATACGCCCCATGTAGTTGTGAATTAGCGGCGCCGGAGTGTGTTCACGAATCGCCTGAACCTGCGCCGCATTGTAAGCAATTACTTGATCGCTGCTAAAGCGATAAAAATCCAGCCAATGCGTTGGGTTGGCTTCAGTCACTGTTTGATTTGGTAGCTCTACTTGCTCGAATTCTGCGTACTCCATCGACCAAAACACGTTACCCCACGCTTGGTTTAAGGCATCGATGGTCTGATATTTGTTTTGTAGCCAATGTTGAAATGCAAGACCAGCCGCGACACTATAAGAACGAACCGTGTCATGGCAGCTATATTCATTGTCGATTTGCCACGCGACGATGGCTTCGTGCGTGCGATAGTGCTCGGATATAATACGGGCGATGCGCACCGATTCATCGCGGTAGGCTTGATGGCTAAAACAGTAGTGACGACGGGAACCGAATTTTCTAATCTGGCCGTCAGCGTCCGCAGCCAGCATATCCGGGTGCTTGTCTAGCATCCAGCGCGGTGGAGTGGCTGTTGGGGTGCACATTACAACCTTCAAACCTTGCGAACCTAAAATATCGACAGCATTGTCCATCCAGCTAAAATCCAGCTTTCCCGGCTTAGGCTCAAAGCGCGACCACGCGAACTCACCAACCCGTACAATCTTCAAGCCTAAATCCACCATGCGCTTTGCATCGTCAAGCCACTGATCTTGTGGCCAATGCTCGGGGTAGTAGCAAGTTCCTAGTTGTGGTTTCATACTGTCTCATCGAATAAACTAATGTGTCAATTAACAGATTAGTAGTTAACATGTGGCTACTTAAATACTATTTATATTATAATTAACCTGATCGCTGTGCGGCAAAATCTCAATAAATTTAAACGTGAGCTTCCGAAAATGAGAACCCATGACTGAAAACACGCTATTCATCGCTGGAGATTGGGGCACAAGTAATCTACGCCTATATCTTTGCGAGTACAAGCCAGCGCCCGGCGGCAAAGGGGCGAGCGACCACAACAAAACAACGTCCAAAATTCTCGATACCCGCTTCGGGCCGGGGATAAGTCAAATCACAAATGACTTTGAAGATAAATTTTTCAACTTGGCGCAAGACTGGTTAAATCTGCACGGCGCGTTGCCCGTATTGCTGTCTGGCATGATCGGCTCAACTCTAGGTTGGAAGGATGCGCCGTACTTAAGTTGCCCAGTAGACGCTAAGCAAATTGCCGATGGTCGCGTGCAGTTTGAAGCGCGCGGCATACAATTTTCAATACTCGCGGGCCTACGCACACGTAACCCGTTGGGCACGCCCGACGTAATGCGTGGTGAAGAACTGCAAATGTTAGGTTGGCTGCGTTCCCAAGAGATTGCCGTCAAACGCAAGCTTTTTGCGCTGCCTGGCACGCATAACAAATGGACCTTGGTGGAAGACGGAGTCATCACTAACTTCCTCACCGCGTTCACTGGCGAGCTATTTTCTCTACTGCGTAGCAACAGCATTTTAGTCACTGAAGACAATACTATTAGCTTTAATACCGATGTCTTTATGGACGCGGTCCACAATGTCGCAAAAATGGGGCAAGCGCAATTAGTTCACGCCCTATTTTCGACCCGGAGTAAGCAGGTGCTTGGCGAAATGGCGAGTACCGACGCCTTATCGTATTTGTCAGGTTTAATTATTACGGCCGATATCATGGGCGCGAAAGACCTCTTCGGCGAGACCGATAGTGTTACGATTATCGGCGAACCAACCCTGGCCCAACATTACGCTAAAGTGTTCGACCACTTTGGCGTAAACAATGATTGCTGCAACCCGGCAGACATTGCCATCGCGGGTTATGAGGCAATCTTTGAGCAATTGCTCCTTTCTAATAACTAACTTACTCTTTATCTAATCGAGACCCCTGAATCATGACGACGACTATCGACAATTGCCTAGACAAGATGCCCGTAGTGGCTATTATCCGTGGCGTCACGCCAGACGAAGTACTCGATATTGGTCACGCAATATTCGAAGCAGGCATCGGTATTATTGAGGTTCCATTGAATTCGCCTGAACCATTCGAAAGCATTAAACGCTTAAGCATTGAGTTGGGCGAAGACTGTGTAATCGGCTGCGGTACGCTGCTCAATAAGAGCGACGCGAAACGCGTTGCCGATGCGGGCGGAAAAATCGCGGTGACTCCGAATACTCGACCAGCCGTAATAAAACGTTGTATAGAGCTGGGTATGACGCCTATGCCGGGCTGGGCAACACCAACTGAAGCGTTTGCCGCACATCGTGCTGGCGCCAATTATTTGAAACTTTTCCCAGCATCGAGCTTTGGCTCTGGTCACATCAAAGCGGTCAAAGCGGTATTGCCAGGCGAGGTGAAAATCCTGGCCGTTGGCGGCGTTGGCGCCCACAACGCGGCTGAGTGGCTGGCAGCCGGCATTGATGGCTTTGGGATCGGCGGTGAAATTTATAAAGCCGGACGCAGTGCCGAAGACGTAAGTCAGCGCTGCAAAGATATTGTGGCTGCAATCAATGCCGTAAGGTAAGTTTATGCAGCTAATTGAAACTCTAGAGGTCCGTAATAAACTAGGCGAAGGCGTTATTTGGGATCACCAGGAGGGCAAGATTTGGTGGACCGACATTGAATTAAGCCAGCTCTATCGTTACGACCCTGAAACTAAAAAACTGGACCAATGGCAAACCCCTGAGCGCTTGTGTTGCTTTGCCCCGCGCACTAATTCTACAGACCTTATCGCGGCGTTTGCATCGGGTTTCGCGTTTTACCAACCCGAAACCGGTCAGCTTGAATGGCAGCACAAAGTCGAAAGCGAGAACTTGGGCACTCGTCTCAACGACGGCCGTACTGACCGGCAAGGACGAATGTGGGCAGGCACCATGGTGGAAAACGCAGACCAAGCTCAATACAAGGGCTCGCTATATTGCTTAGATAAAGACCTCAAACTTAGAAAGACACTCAAGGGCCTAACAATTACCAATAGCCTGTGTTGGAGTCCGGATGGTCGAACCATGTACCACACTGACACGCCCAGTAGAAAGATCAATCAATACACCTTTGTCCCCGAAACCGGTGAATTTGGCGACGCAGAGCTGTTTGCCAAAACCAATAAGGGGTGCTATCCAGATGGGTCAATAGTTGACGCCGACGGCTATCTTTGGAACGCGCAATGGGGCGGCGCTCAGGTAGTGCGCTATGCGCCGGACGGCACTGAAGACTTAGTCCTCGAGATTCCAACATCGCAACCTAGTTGCGTCGCGTTTGGGGGCAAAGACTTAAACCTGCTCTGCGTCACCTCCGCATGGCAAGACATGGGGCCGCCTGCGCGCGTAAAAGACCCGCAAGCGGGGAATTTCTTTATCTTCGAAACAGAATTTCAAGGCCTCGCAGAACACGCATTCGCAGGCTAAACTGAGGGAGCAGCGACGGACAGTTAGTCACCCAAGGAGTCGATGTATTCTTGACGCTTTGCGTGTGCCTCATCACCAAAGAAAATCTTACACGCCTCCATCAAACCTGGCGCGTCGATAATGTCTTCGTGGCGAACCACTTGCGTTATCTTTGATCGACGGCGTAAGAAGTCTTCAAGCTTAGTAACCATTTCGTGGCGCGCCGTGTGCTCAATTTCACACCTTAGATACTCGGCGCTTTTCATCAAACGCTTTGCCTGATTAGGGTCGCGGCGAATGTCTTCTAACAATTCCAGGGCATTACCGCCGTAACGTCGCCACAAGCGCTGCGTCAGTGGCTCGCTAGAGCCTTCTACGGTGTAGGAATCTAAATCCATTAATTTTGCCTGATGATAAAATTCATCACGCACGGTGTCGTCGTCTTCACCGTACCAAATAAAATTTTCAAATGGCAATGCAACACCCATTTGTTGCACCAAACCAGCGATTTCATCGCCGACATTGATACAGTCCGTGGTTTTACCACCAAAGATACTCAAGTGTTGGTCAGCGAAGTTGCTATCAACCGCGTGCTTACGTGACAACTTCACCCAGTCAGCCACACCGTCGCCACCCTTTTGCGCTAACGGTCGTACCCCACAGCGTTCGGCGATAATGTCATCACGCGTAATCGGCTTTTCAAGATCAAGCAGCTCATTAATGTTGTCGAGCACAAACTGACGATCTTCCTCCGTAACCTCAACGTTCGGATCAGCGACTTGCGTATCGGTGGTGCCAACAGAGGTTTTATTGCCCATGGGTATCACAAAAAATAAACGCCCATCGCTGGCAAAGAACGCCAAAATTCTCTCGTCTTTAGTTATCCGATCAACAATTAGGTGAATGCCCTTTGAAAACAAGTGCTGATGCTCAGTCTCCTGCTCGGCCAGTTTGTTGTGTTGATCAACGTAGGGGCCGCACGCATTTACCAGCACTTTAGATTTGATAGTAAACGTGTCGCCCGAGATATTATCACGCGCGTTAATCTCCCAAAGCCCATCTTTTCGCACGGCGTCTAAGGACTCTACGTAATTGGCCGCGACGCACCCATAGTTCATGCTTGAGCGAACAAAATTAAATACGAACCGCGCGTCATTATCATATAGGTACGCATCGGAATACTCGAAACCACCCACCGCATTAGACGTGTCAATTGCAGGCTCACGCGCCTTTATCGTTTTCGGCGTCATATAGTCAGGTGCTTGCGTAAAAAAACGACCAATCATCCAATAAAAAATGGTGCCCAAATAGACAAACCAGGACGGAAATCTAAAGCCCTTTTCAATCGTGGTAAGGAATCGAATCTCCTTAACCGTCGACGGGTAACTGCGCATCAAATGATTGCGACTCTTGCACAGATTATTGACTAGGAAGTATTCGTGTGACTCGAGATACTTAATACCACCCCACGCCAAATTCGACGAATTCGAACTGGTTAGACCAGCAAAATCACCCTTATCGATAAGCGCTACTTTAGCTCCTTTTGCCGACAATGACGCCGCCGAGACGGCTCCGTTAACGCCCCCCCCAAGTACCAACACATCAAACACTTTATCGCCCTCTTTAAGGCGATCGATATTGCTTTCGCGTAAATCCATGACTGTAATTTGCCTAAAAATAACGCGGGCTTTCTACAAAAGTAACACCCGCAAGCCTGAATAGTGATTCGACACACTAACATGAGGAAATGGTGGCATGATTACAAGAATCAAAAGCCTCGAGCTTAATTATATGATAAATGAGATTAAATTGGAAACTGGCTCTTTCGTTTCGATAGGTTTGGGATTAAAAAAATTCCTTGGTTTGGTAATCGTGCTAGTTTATATCTGAGTTTTCGACTAACAGCGCGATCCAGTTTAACTGTTTAATCCTGTGGGGAGATATGACTAAACTTCTAATTACCATTACGCTCACAGTTATTGTGTTGGCGGTGCTTTATTGGCTGGTTATTGTCCCCAAACCAGTAAAACGTCAAGCAGCGCTTGAAGATCTTACCGACTTTGATTTCCAAACAACGCTGTTGACCGAGATTGACTCTTCCTTTCCGAATACCTTGCTCTTGAGGCGAGTGCCCGATAGTCCTTGGAAAACATCGGGTGAGCACACCCAGTATCAATTAAAAGAGTATTTGGAGCCATCGATGGGCGTGGGAAATATTAAGCCCGACGCCTATTTAAAAAAATCACTCGATGATCCAGCAAGAATACTGATTGGTCGATACGATGATCGAGGCGCGGGCATGCATGGTTGGCATGTGACGATGATCCGTCAAGGGCCTAATCCAATTCTTTTCGATCGCCACCAGCGGTATCATGTTTGGATCGAAAAAGAGTTTCCTGTCGGTTTTAATGATAACGGTGAGCCAATTTCAAACGACCCTAAACGTTGGTATTTCGCTGGGCCTGCCGACATTATTGCAGTTGAGAGTTACCAAGGGTACGTCGAGCCATTGGAGGAAGATAATTAGGACCTTAGGAGAGGCTTTAACCTCAAGGGGGATTTGTTTCAGCACTTTTTGTAAGCGAGCCTAATGACGGGGTCTCACGCCTCTTTTTATTAGGTACTCTTAATAGAAAAACAGGGGTGGCATAATATGGGACACACTTAAATACCTCTCTAAACCCAAGCAATTCATAAAATTCACGGCGCACGCAGCGTTAAATTCAATGATAAAAAGATGTCCCGCCAACCGGAATCGAGTGTTTCTCTTGCTCGAGTCATCCTAACTCACCGAAATTCCCCTGAATGATTAGAAGCTCGGATTTATATTCATTTTGCGAGTTTTAGTTATGGCCGTCCCCAATGGGTCGCTAATAAATAGGGTGACAATTTTCTTATACTCACTTTTTTCGGTGTGCTAATCTAGGGTTTGGGTGGTGTAATATGCACAAAGGTGGTTAATAAGGACATAAACCATTAACAAATGAAGCTCGACTGAGGGTAGGTTTATGAGTGATCGATGGTTACGTTATTGTTTCGTTGTAATAGGATTAGTTGCAACTTTAGGGACTGCGATAGCACAAGATGAAGTCAGCACTGATCCATTAGCTGGGTATTGGAGGAAAAAAGACGACCTCTCTTTTTATATCCTCATCGCTAACGTTGATGGTGTATACGAAGCTGAAATTATTCGCAGTGATTGGTCTCCTGGGTTAGTTGGCACTAAGTTTTTTCGCGATGTGGTGAGTGTGAAAAAAAACCGTTGGACCGGTGAGGCCGATATTTTTGGATCCGACCGAACAGCTAAAGTGAGCATAAAAATATCGCGCTCCGGTGAGTTAAACACCAGGTTCAGGCCAGGAGAGAGCGTGGTTTGGGTAGCTAGTGAAACCGATAGAAAGAGTTACTAAAACTCAATCTTCATTTAAGAATGATGACTCGGCACTTCGCCAGTAAACAACTATTTAATTTAATTCAGCGCTAACGCGCTGAGTCCGGCTTCAGTTGGCTTGGCTCTTGGGGCGTAGAATTTTTACCTAGTACGATGGCTAACTTGCAGTTCCCTCGATGAGGGTCCATGTTATCGAGGGAACTCAATAAAACTCTTAAAATATACCTTACACCATTTCAATCGCAATGGCCGTGGCCTCACCACCGCCTATGCACAAAGACGCGATACCTTTTCGTTTACCGGTACGTCTTAGAGCATGTAAAAGAGTCACCACAATCCGAGCACCGGATGCGCCAAGTGGGTGCCCCAAAATACATGCGCCGCCGTGAATGTTTACTTTATCGTGCTCGATACCTAACTCACGCATTGCGATCATGGTCACAACAGCAAAGGCTTCATTTATTTCGAACAAATCCACCTCATCAACACGCCAGTTAGCTTTTTCAAGAACGCTCTTGATCGCTCCGACGGGCGCTGTCGTGAACTCGGCGGGCTCACGGGCATGGCTTGATTGAGCAACAATTCGCGCCAGAGGCTTGGCTGAACCAAAACCATCGGCAGAGTCAGCGAGTAGCAAAGCGGCTGCACCGTCTGAAATGGCACTGGAGTTTGCAGCCGTAATCGATCCGTCTTTCGAAAATGCAGGCCTTAGATGCGGTATTTTTTCGGGCTTAGCCATCGCCACTAATTCATCTGAATTCAATTCAAGCTCATCGGCTTTCACCTTATAGCTAATTGGCGTTATTTCATTTTCGAAGTAACCCGCGGCAGTTGCACTCACGGCACGATTCAAAGATTCTAGAGCAAACGCATCCATTTCTTCTCTGGATATCTGATATTTATCAGCGGCCATCTGACCAAACAACCCCATTGATTTACCTGTCCAAACATCTTCTAAGCCGTCAACCATCATGGCATCTTTAACCGACTGATGGCCAATTCGATATCCGGCACGTGCTCCGCTTTGAATAAATGGAGCGCGACTCATAGATTCCATGCCACCGGCAACAACACATTTTGACTCTCCTGCTCGTATCGAGTTATTCGCCAACATGATCGCTTTCATTCCAGACCCACAGACTTTACTAACAGTGGTCGCTGGAACCGAGATACTTATATCCGCCAGCAAAGAAGCTTGACGAGCCGGTGCTTGACCCACGCCGGCACTAATCACGTTACCCATATAAACTTCGTCAATCGACAGATCTGGGATACCCGCTATCGCGGCCTTGATTGCGTGCGCACCAAGATGTGGCGCGCTACAGTCGGATAGCGCACCCAGAAAACTGCCCATTGGGGTTCTCGATGCTCCAAAAATATAAGTATTTTTTGCCATTTCGTTATTCCTATTAGATCGATTTTAACGGCGTACTAAACCGTACTATTTTGGTGCCATGCGAATGCCGCCATCCAAACGAATCACTTCACCGTTCAGATAGTTGTTATCAATGACGTGCGCGGCCATCTTTGCGAACTCGACCGGATACCCCAAGCGTTTAGGAAATTGCACCGCTTTTTCAAGTGGCTTTCGGACGTCTTCATGCATACCTAACATCATTGGCGTTCCAAACACACCCGGTGCAATCGTATTTACCCTTATTCCTATTGGCCCAAGATCTCGAGCTATCGGTAAGGTCATAGAGGCAACGCCGCCTTTACTCGCAGCATACGCCGCTTGACCGATTTGCCCATCAAATGCTGCGACCGACGCAGTGTTAACAATAACACCGCGATGACCGTCGTCGTCAATTGGGCTCAACCGTGACATTGATTCAGCTATCAAACGGGTGACATTAAACGTACCTATCAAATTAATATTAAGCACGTTGATAAATTTTTCGATGGCCAGCGCTCCATTTCGTCCAACCGTTTTTCCGCCCGGCGCGATTCCTGCGCAATTTATACAGGCGCGTATATCGCCTAGCTCTGCAGTGACTCGCGAGATCGCCAGCCTTATCATTTCTGCGTTCGTGACATCAACATCACAAAAGATCAAATCATCAGTCGCCGCATGTTCGACAGACATCTTGCTTGTCTCTGCATTAAGATCAAAGATCGCAACCTTGGCCCTCAAATTTAGCAAGTACTCTACACAGGCGTTTCCCAAACCCGACAAGCCGCCGGTAACGACCACAACCGTGTTTTCGATTTTCATATTATTCAATGCTTGTTAGATGGCTCATGTTCTATTTAGCAACTGTTTACTGATGATTACTTTTTGGATTTGAGAAGACCCTTCGTAAATAGTAGTTATACGAACATCGCGGAGAAATCGCTCAACGGGGTGATCAGCCAGATAACCCGCTCCGCCAAGCAATTGAACAGCTGTATTACACGCGTCATTCGCTTTTTCAGCCGAATACAACTTCGCCATCGACGCCTCGAGCGCGTAAGGTTTCTTAGCTTCCTTAAGATAGGCCGATTGCAAGGTGAGCAATCGTGCCGCCTCTAGTTCTGTATAGGTCTCGGCAATCATCCACTGGATCCCTTGAAACTCAGATATAGGTTTATCAAACTGTTTGCGCTGTTTGGCAAACTCTGTCGAATACTCCATCGCGGCTAACCCAATCCCCAACGCAAGCGATGCAATGCCAATACGGCCTCCAGCTAGTTCAGAAGTTGCAATTCGAAAACCAGCGTTTTCTTCACCCATCATCGCATCTAAAGGCACCCTACAATTATCAAAAATAACCTCATTCGTGCTCGACGCTTTTTGTCCTAGCTTATTTTCGGCTGGCGAAATAGTGATTCCTGGTGTGTCGGCATCAACTAGGAAACAGGATATACCGGCCCCTTTGCGCACCTTACTATCAGTCACGGCCCAGACAATAAAAAAACCCGCGTATTCGGCACTTGTGATGTACAACTTAGTACCGTTAATCACCCAAGAGTCTCCATCTCTTGTGGCTTTGGTTCTCATTGACGATGGGTCTGATCCAGCTTCAGCTTCGCTGAGACAAAAGCACCCTGCAGGAAAACCCCCACCACAAAGTTGCGGCAAATACCGAGCCTTTTGCTCGTCACTGCCTTTGGCCTCTATCGTCTCAGCGACCATGTTATTAACCGATACGGTTACAGCTGTTGACGCGCATGCCTTGGCAATTTCCGTAATTGCGACGCTAAACGCAACAACACCCGCACCGGTTCCACCGTATTTTTCACTCACATTTAAACCCATAAAACCCAATTCAGATAGGGCCTTTAGATTTTGAAGAAAAAGTTCCCGATCTTCATGAACGCAAGTTGCGGCCGGCTCTAGTACGGTTTTAGCAAAGTCACGCGCCGTGTCTTGTATGAGTTGCTGCTCGTCGTTTAAAGAATAATCCATAATTGCCTGTTGAGGTGTCACGTCTAAATTTAGGGCGAAAAAATTACTGCCTATCCCTTTCGGAATAGGCAGGTCGACCTACAAAGATTGTGAGGGCTTACTTAATGATCGGGCCGGGTATCGGCAAGACAGTTTTCGCATAAACATGGTTATTAACAATCGCACCCGCGAGATAGAGTGCTACGGCTCCTGCGGCGAACAGTAGATAGGCGACGATGGGGCGATAAGAAGCACCCAAAATGCCAAGATCGAGCCCTACAATCAGCCAGAGAATCACATCAACTAACAACACCACGACACACAGCAACGCCGGCCCTTTGAGATAAGCTGGCGTAACCACAGTTAAGAATAACGCGCCCGCCAACCAACAATACCCTTCAACCAAAACATGAGGTGAAACATCACCGAATACGCCCACTAACATTAAAAATTTCACAATGGTACTCAGTGCGGCACCGAACATGAAAAACGCTGAGAAAAAGAGAAAAACATTACCGCCGGTCATGTTGTGATCTTTCAATTCCATTACACCAACCGTGTATTGAACTATGCCACCACCGATCAACCATGCCGCCAGAATAGGTAAGCCTCCCACTGGAACTATCCCCAAAAAAACAGCGGCAAACCCAAAACATGCGACGGCTAGTGCCCCTAGGCCCGCTGGTCCGGGGGAAACAAATGTGTGCTCATTATTACTCATTACTATTTGTTCCCATTGTTGTTTGCCCATTCGGCTTCGCGTAATTCAACGCGTCGGATTTTTCCACTCACGGTTTTAGGCAACGTTTCTACAAACTCGATTTGGCGAGGATATTTATAAGGCGCTGTCACGCTCTTAACATGATCTTGAAGTTCACGCACCAGCTCAGGTGTGGGTTGATGCCCGTCGGTCAGAATAATGAACGCTTTAACAATCTCGCCTCGTTTTTCATCTGGGCTTGAAACAACGGCTGATTCTGCAACTGCGTCATGCTCTATTAGCGCGCTCTCGACTTCAAATGGGCCGATTCGATAACCTGATGAAAGAATCACATCATCATCTCGGCCAACGAACCAAAAGTAACCATCGTCATCAACATACGCTCTGTCACTCGTCAGATACCACTCACCTCGATAAGACTTTGCCGTCTTTTCTGGCTCATTCTTGTATCCCTTAAATAAACCGGGAGGCTTTTGTGGATGAATATGAACCGCAATATCGCCTTCCGTATTTGGCGGCAAGATATTTCCTTGTTCATCAATGACATGTAACTTTATCCCTGGCGTTGGTTTTCCCATAGAACCAAACCGAGGCTCTACACCAAGAAAATTACCACACAAAATCGTTGATTCTGTTTGCCCGTAGCCATCACGGATTGTTAGTCCGGTAGCTCGTTTCCAGATTTCGATAACTTCAGGATTGAGCGGCTCACCTGCTCCGACTGAGTGTCTTAAACTTCCGAAGTTCACGCGATTGAGGTCTTCGAGCACCAATAAACGATAGATTGTAGGTGCGCCACACATGGTCGTAATCGGATAGGCGCTAAACATATCCAGTGTGTCTTTAGGGCTGAAACCTGCGGAATCATGAATAAACACCGCTGCGCCGCAATTAAGTGGCCCAAAGAAACTACTCCAAGCCGCCTTCGCCCAACCGGTATCGCTAATATTCCAATGTAGGTCATTCTCTGTCAGATTAAGCCAATACTTACCGGTGTTTCGATGACCGATAGCATAGTCATGAGTATGCATAGTCATTTTAGGGTAGCCAGTTGTCCCCGAAGTGAAATAACACAAAGCATCCTCATCGGCAGCCGTGTCCGCAGCGTCAAAGTCATCACTGGCGCTCTCAACCTCAGCAAGAAGATTTATCCAACCATCTCGCGCACCGTCGACAACCACCTTAGACTTTAGAGTTTCACATTCGCCTTCAACCTCTTCGAGTTTAGAGGCATTTGCTTGATCAGTGATAATACATACCGCTTTCGAAGCATTAATTCGATAAGCCAAATCTTTAGATGACAACTGGGTTGTTCCTGGTGACAAAACAGCCCCCATTCGTAAAGAAGCGGTGAACACCTCCCACCAAGCAATTTTGCGACCCAAAATCAGAACAATCGTATCGCCACGTTTAACGCCCGAAGCGCTTAAAACATTACATATTTTTTTGGACGTTTGACTAAGCTCATAGTAAGTACGTGAGACAGAGTTCGCATGGTCGTCCACCCATAACATTGCTCGCTTGGACTTATCGTTGGCCCATACGTCAATGACTTCGGTTGCGAAGTTATATTTTGATGGAAGAGGCCACTCGAAATTGTCGTACTCATTTTGGTAATCTGTCATTTTCTATCCAGTAGTTTCGTTAATTCGCTTAAGTTTTCTTACTTTCTGCTAATTCTTTTTCCATTTCGGCGCGCATCATAAACTTTTGTATTTTCCCGGTGACTGTCATCGGAAACTCATCTACAAATCTAATATGTGAAGGAATTTTATGATGCGCAATTTGATCACGAGCGTAATCAAGTATGTCTTCGTTAGTCAGCGAGACGCCTTCTTTTAATCGAAGCCATGCCGCTACTAATTCCCCATACTTTTGGTCTTTAACTCCAAATACCTGTGCTTCATCTATGCCACTATGGGTCAAAAGAAACTCTTCGACTTCTTTGGGAGCAATATTTTCACCGCCCCTGATGATCGTGTCTTTAATTCGTCCAACAATGGAACATTTACCATTCTGATCAATTACGGCTTCATCGCCGGTGTGCATCCATCCATCAACAATGACCTCATCAGTCTTATTCTGGTCACCCCAATAGCCTTTCATTACGCTATAACCACGAACACATAACTCCCCACGCTCGCCACGATTCAAAATTTCACCATTTGAACCAACGACCCGAGCTTCTACATGCGGGTGAATTGACCCTACGGTTGTAGTCTTAGTGTCTAAATCTTCGTCAGTAGCAGATTGAAAACTAACCGGGCTAGTTTCCGTCATTCCATAACAGTTCGTGATTTCGGTCATTCCTAAATCACCGATAATCCTTTCCATTAACTCTTTTGGGCACAAGGCGCCCGCGACAATACCCGTCCTTAAATAGGGGAAGCTCATCCCAGCGCGAGTCGAGTGATTCAAAATCTCACTAAACATAGTAGGCACACCATACAGAACGGTGCACTCCTCTTTATCAATCGCGTTTACCGTAGACACTGGGTCAAAATAAGCCGCGGGAAGCACCAATGTGGCTCCGTAGTTACAGCAAGCCAACGTTGCTAATACCATCCCGAAACAGTGGTACAGCGGAACCGGGCAACACAATTTGTCGCTGCTCAAAAGTCCAATTCCCTTGCCCGTAAAATAGGCGTTATTGACAATATTTTTGTGCGTTAAGGTGGCTGCTTTGGGGTTGCCCGTAGTACCACTTGTGAATTGAATATTCACCACATCGTCTGGTTTACTGGAGCAACTCGAGCTATCTAGATTAATACTCTCATCATTGCCTTTGGCCGTTAGAAGTGAAAAATCCAAAAAACCGGGCTCACTCTCAACATCAATCAAAACAACCGAATCAAGACTGGGAACGCGTTCCGAATTCAAACTGGTGGCGCTTGATGTGTGAATATCAGGTATCAATTCGCTCATCATTGCTACGTAGTCAGAAGTCTTAAATTTGCTGACCATTACTAAAAGACGACACTCTACCTTGTTCAGAGCATATTCAAGCTCAGAAACGCGATAAGCGGGATTGATATTCACTAGTACAAGGCCAGCTCTCGCAGCCGCGTATAAAAGCGTAATCCATTCCCAGTTATTCGGAGACCAGATACCTATTCGATCACCCTTTTTTAAACCCAAAGCAATGAGGTTTCTTGCTACGGAATCAACCAGAATGTTGAATTCCGAGTAGGTGATGGCTGACCCTTGATGCGATGAAATAATTGCTAAATTATCTGGATAATCTAGTGCGGCTTTATGCAATAGTTGACCTATCGTCACATCCAACAACGGGGGAGAATCAGCGCCTGTTACATGGCTATTCGTAATACTACTTGTACTCATAAAACCTCTCTGGGAAACAAGCAACTCAAAGTGCAGCCTTTTGTAACTGCATTTGAGTTGCCTTTTAGACTTGGTCTATGAAGCCTAGAATTCATAGCTCACTTCAATTCCGTATGTACGAGGCGGGGTTATAAAGAATGATTCGCTACCCACTAGATTAATGCCAAAGTTATAGTAAATTTCATCCGTTACATTCTTTCCATAAATTGCAACCTTCAAGCCTGAGTCGTTTTTGTAAGTAAGACTGGCATCGATAAAATCATAGTCATCGGTAACAACCGAATTGGCATCGTTACTCGCGGTTCCGTCTGTGTACGCATAGGCAATACGGCCAGTAATATATGACGACGAAGACAAGTTCCAATCGTATGTGGCGGCTAGGTTGTAGGATAATTCTGGCGCGAGAACAAGCTCTAGTTCGCGAACCGGCCGTACAGCTGTCGCTTCAATACCTGGAAAAGAATCATAACTGGCATCGATGTAACCCAAGCCCGCTTGAAATACTAAGTTGTCAGTGGCGGCAAGAGTGAGATCAAGCTCGAGACCTTGAATCGTTGCACTGGCCGCGTTCTGAATTTCCTGACCACCACCGCTTCCGAGCGTAGTACGTTGTAAATCATCAAACTCGTTCGAGAAAATTGAACCGTTAACACGAACCCGGCCATCTCTGAACGTAGTCTTAAGGCCAAGCTCAAATGCATCCACTGATTCTTCATCATACGGGCCCGGGCGGCTATTAGGGTTACTTGGGTTGGTAACAAAAGTTGCATCGGTAAATCGAACGTTGTAACCGCCACTTCTGAAGCCGCGCGTGAAACTCGCGAAGGCCAATACGTCGTTATTGACGTTCCAACTCAAACCAACTTTAGGCGTGAAGTTACTCCAATCTTCACTATCAACCTGCGCTGGTTGACAGTCAGCAAAATTAACCGATATCAAATCAGGCAAAATTGGCACTTGATTTGCACAATCGCCTACACCATTTGGATCACCAATAATTCCAATTGAGGCATCTTTGTCTTCCTGCGTATAACGCCCACCAAGCGTCATTGAGAGGTTTTCAGTTAACGCGATATCAGCCTGCGCAAAAACACCTTGAGTAGAGTGTTCAATCGATGAAGACCCTCGATGGTCTCTATTTGCAATATCGATGATACGTCGCTCATTGTAGGTGTACTCTTGATCAAAAAAATAGACACCAGCGGTTAAATCAACCCGTTCACTAACACTACCGGCCCAGCGTAATTCGAAACTTGATTGATCTTGTTCCAGACCCGTATTGTTAAAATGAAGTCTCCTTTGATTACTACCATCCACATCACTGAAGCCGTTTTGCTCGAGGTCTCGTAGACCTAAGACCGCAGTTGCCTGCCCACCAAAGATATCAAGATTGGATTCAAGAGTTAGCTGAGACCATTCTAAATCACTAGAACCACGCAAATCCTGACGAGTTTCTCGTCGTTGAAATGGATCTGACAGCGTTACGCCATCAAGAGCAAAAGCATTTGAAACCAACCCGTCGGCTTGAATACTGCCATCCTCATAAATTAAAACAGCATCAAAATTTTCAGTTTTATAGCTGATTGCGGGACGAATTAAGGTCGTCTCGCTTGCACCAGTTTCTCCCCCAGGGAGGTTAAGTGCTGGAAACATCGCATCGTTACTTTTATCAAGAACGGCGATCTTGGCTCCCCACTTATCGTTAAGAGGGCCTGATAATAGTAATGAGGCATCGGTTTTGCCAAAATTGCCCACACCAAAACGAACTTTGCTAACAAACTCTTCAGTCGGTCGTGTCGTTCTGAGAGAAATCGCACCGCCGGTTACGTTACGACCAAGAAGAGTTCCCTGTGGCCCGCGAAGAATTTCAATACCTTCTAAATCAAATAAATCGGTAACAACGCCATAGATAGTGCCTAATGAAACACCATCAATCGACACGCCTACAGCTGGGTCAGCTGAAGGAATACTTTGGCCTACGGTTCCCATTCCACGAATAACAAAGTTAGCCACTCCCGGGAAAGTTGCGATATCGATCAAATTAGCATTTGGCGTGACCAACCCGATGTCGGTAAGATTGCCAGCGAAAACCGCTTCGACTTGATCTCCGGTGAATGCACTAATCGAAATTGGCACGTCTTGCGCGGACTCAGCAAAACCCTTCTTTTGTGCGACCACAACAACTTCTTCGAGTATCTTACTGGCCTGTGCGTAGGCCGAACCTGAGGCCATTGCAGCCATCGCGGCTATTGACACAGCAATACTAGATTTTTTAAAACTGCCCATTGTGTTACTCCTCCAATATTATTTATATAATTTTCTTGTAATTTTATTGGCACCTTACAGGACAGGAAAAAAACACAAAATACTGATTACGACAATCGATATGCAAACTGCGCCATTCTCAGCCGAGCCTAGTTAGAACGAGCACACGTCACCCACCCCTTAAATACATCAGAGTGATCCACTAAGCGCTTAAGAGTGATGTTTTATATTACGAATAGCTAAGAGAAGCTTCGAGAAGGAGGTAACGTAACTGAATACAAAGTTCAGTTGCAATATATGCGAACGAGCCAGAATGGCTTCAGGTAAGAGGACTGTTTGCTAAAAATTGATCGTGAAGAGAAGATACTCGTTTTAAGGAACCGAAACACTCAGAGGTTGAGACTCTAGAATAGTTTGCTTAGGCGTGCAGCCGTACTTTTTTCTGTAATATTGCGCGAATCGTCCAAAATCCAAAATTCCATAGTCCAACAATATTCGCTTCACGCCCCCTTTTACAACGAATCTCACTTCTTGAAGCTCCTTGCGAACTGCTTCCAATTTGACGTTCCGAATATACACAGTTGGTGTGACACCAAGATGCTTTATAAAACTGCGTTGCAATGTCCTAACTGACACATTGCAATGCTTCGCCACATCAATCGTAGCAATATTATTTTTAACAGAATGCTCTATGAACTCAGACGCTTGGCGTATCTCTGGACACGCCATGGCTTGACCACGACTTCGCACATTCTCTAAAAAATTGTGCCCATGTAACTCAACCAAGCTCGAAATAATTATTCTGGAGTAAGATCGCAACACGTGCTTATGTTCTAAAATATTTGGCTCTGAATCTAATTGATTAAGAACATAGTTAACGGTATTCCACCACGACGCAGGGTTTTTTACTTTAAGATCAAAGATCAGATTATCATCGATATCGTCATGTAAGAGATGTGATAAATACGAGTTAACCTTAGCCGGATCAATTCGCATTATTATGCGATCACATTCTTCATGTAAATGCATCGAATAAGGCACTGACGGTGACAACACAACGGTATCACCTTCGACAGTGTCGCATTGATTATCACCATGTCGAATATCACTATTTCCTCGCAACATCGTGTGCGTATAATAATATTCGCTATTTTCAGGCTCTGCTTTTATCGAACAACCGTAGTAAGCATGCAAAAGTGCGACGCCATCCAATTCAACACCACTAAAATTAACATCCACTAAATTTGCATGTCCCGCGACCTCAATTATGTGCGGGCTCACCTTCTCAGAAATAATTTCACTAGCATCGTCAATATCTCCAGACCGCACAATAACGTGCCGATCTAAAGGTTCGATGTTAGGGAAATTTTGCATCTAAATAATACGTAATTAATGGTCGAATAATGTTCAATGTTGCAGTAGCACTACCAATCAGAATCGCAACTCAGTAAAACTCGCCTGCATGGATAGCATTATTAATTGACAACATCAAGAGACTTAAGGTTTTTAATCAGAAAAAATTCAAATTATTAAGAGCGCAAAAAATTTCAATAACAAGGATTGTCGTCGCTGATCTCTCACTTTTAAAATAAGTTTACTTTGCTCCCAATTAGTCAACGCTGTGATAGCTTGATCCGATGAAACCAATCACAGTATTGTCACTGCCCGGCTTGATTGTTCTCGGCTTAGCACTAATTTCTACTCAAGCTCACGCGATTCAATTAGCGCGAATTGCCACCGGATTTTCACAACCATTGTATGCGACCGCCCCTCGCGGCGACTCAAGCCGCCTCTTTGTGCTTGAAAAAGCCAGCGGCAACATCAAGATTATTCGGCTTGCTAATAACGCGGTGGTAGCCGAACCGTTCCTTCGCGTAAGTGGTATTAGCACTCAAGGGGAACGAGGCTTACTCGGCCTAGCCTTTCACCCTAACTACGCGAGCAATGGAGAATTTTATGTCAGCGTAACTAATCTCAATGGGGATTCAGAAATTCGCCGTTACACTCTCAGCGCCAACCCAGACCGTGCTGATAGTAATAGCGCAGAAGTGCTACTCACCATTCCACAATTTGCCTCCAACCATAACGGAGGCTGGATAGGTTTTGGGCCAGATGGCTTTTTGTATATTTCGTCAGGCGATGGAGGTGGTGGTAACGACCCTCAAGAAAATGGCCAAGACCTCACAACCCTGCTAGGCACAATTTTACGCATCGATGTTAACGGCGATGACTTCCTGAATGACAATACCCGCAATTATCGCATTCCTAACTCCAACCCATTTATCAATACCGTGGTTAACGGCATAAACGCGAGGCCCGAAATTTGGGCTTACGGTCTTCGCAACCCGTGGCGTGCAAGCTTTGACCGCCAAACCGGCGACCTGCTTATTGCCGACGTAGGCCAAGGTGCCAGAGAAGAAATAAACTTTCAGCCCGGTGGCAGCGCCGGTGGTGAAAACTATGGTTGGCGCCTGCGCGAAGGCGAGATTGCAACACCATCGGTTGGCGGTGCGCGCCCATCCGATAATCGTGAGCCTATTTATACATACCAACGCAGTGGTAGTGTCTTCGCCGGCACCTCAGTAACCGGTGGTTATCGCTATCGTGGCCCTGTAAGCGAAATACTCGGCAACTACTTTTTTGCAGACTTTGCCAATGGTCGGATATGGTCGTTAGTTCCCAGTGCCAACGGCTTCAGTCAGCTCACATTTTGGTCCGACCAACTAACACCAAATCTTGGCAACGTTAATAATGTCGCCTCGTTCGGCGAAGACGCCAACGGCAATCTGTATATCGTCGACTTTGACGGAGACATATTCAAATTTATATCAAGTAACCCGGCGCCGCCAGTTAACCCACCGTCATCAAACACAATAGGAGGTGTGGTGCCGACCATTACACTATTGCTGGATGATGACTCATAGAGACATGAGCCTACTAGGCTGGTAATACCAGCATCATTTGGCTTCTATAGGCATCGCTGACTAATGGTCTATACCAAGGAAGTTCGGCGGGCCAGTTAAACGCAAGATGACTGAAGTCAAAAAGCAGATCGATACTGCTGCGCGCTTGCAAGTCTCTCGCTAATTAAATTGACGTCGAAGTGACTAATACGAGTAGCTCGTATTAAGGTCAGTGCTTCGAACCGGACCGACGATTTTATAGCCACGCGCCGCGAGCCGGCTAAGCAACCCGTTGGACTCAATCACATCATGCAACCCTAATACCGCAAAGCTCGAACCATTTTTTTCAAGCGCTTTTTGTGTCTCGTTCAACCAAGACTCCTCTGACTGATGAATGATGCGTTGTGCTTGCTCGCTATTTAGAAAAAAGTCAGCGCATGATGAGTCCTGAAGACGCGGAATACTATTATCAATTAGAGCTTGCGGATCACCATCAGCCCATAGCAATGAGTAATCAATCAATGAGCTAATCTCATCATCTAAGGTCTCCATGACCAAAGATAAACATGTGGAATGATCAGTCTCCGACAAATTTTCAATCGCTGCAAAAAGTGGTTTTGGTTCAATCTTCTCTCGAACTTTTATCTTGGTAATCTCTAACTTATTCCGTTTGGCTAGCTTATATATAGCCTTAGATATTTTATGTGCATCAACTAATCCATACTCCTTTTTAGCCCCTTTAAAAAGCTCATCAGCTGCAAACACGGGCGCGAGCTTCTCAATTTTTTTATTATTTGGTACATACTGCGCCTTTAATCTCGAGAACTTATCGTATTCTTGCGCAGATAGGTAATCTTTTATTGTTCGCCCATCAGGTATTTTTTTTAGCTTGTTAAACCTGCGCAACATGCCAATGGCCTTGATCGGGTTAAGAATAGAAGCGGAAAGACGTCTCTCGATCGGTGGAAAATACTGTTGTGCGTTAGAAAGGACATGGTCAATACCTGATGAATCCCACTCTAATGATCTTGGCATTGTATCCACTACAGCAAAAATCCAAAGAGTATTCTCTCCATTTTTAATTTGCCACAATGGCGGGCCGGGGCGACGTCCACTAACAACAACTTCTTCGACCGGCTTTATCAGTGATCTATCCGTATTTTTATTCTCTGCATGAACGATAGTTGAAAACAGTAAAACTAAAAGCGCTGGCGTTAGTAAAAACCTCAATTAAATACCTCAATTAAATACCTTCTAATAATTAGTTCCTAATAGTAAAACCTATTAGAACAAAGATAAATAATATGAGTTAAAAAAGTCAGCCAACAATCAGCCCGGCTATTATTCTAGCTTTGGTCGCTTTGTTGAAGACATACTGACAAGGATGTGACACTAAATTTTCACTGAAAATTTAACGTATGTATTGTGTCCGTCGATTAAACACGTGGTCTAAAACGGTGATCTGATACTAGCTAAAAACCTAGATACCCTTACCTCCAACCGGTACCACTAGGTACAACCCGTTTTCTGAGAGTAGCCCGTCGTTGACTTGAATAAACACCTTGGTTTGCTTTATTGCCTTCGAATATCCCTTTTCTCTAGGGTCAGGCTCGAAAACAGAAACCCTAGCCTTGCTCTTAAATTCTAGGGTTTCATCGTCAAGTTTTACATTATAATAGTCAGTTCCAGTCCAACCATGCTTACACGAATAGTGTGTTGTCGCTAAACCAGAGTTGGGGCAGTCTCGATAAAGTTCCTTAGCTTGGTACTTATGTACCAGAGCAGATAAGTCGGACCCTTTAAACGAATTTAACGAGATTACGTCAGGTCTTTGTTTTTCGGGAAAGCGTTCGGGCTGAATCAGAACGTCTCTTAACATATTGCTATAGTCAACTTTGTAGCTCAGGGAAAATAGGTCAAGAGCAGAGGCTGTCGCCTCGCGCTGTCTTCGTAATTGAGGGCTATCTATTTTGCCGCTATCACTCCAGATCTTTGCCTCAATTTTAATCCAGTTTTTCTCTATTTTCATGTAAGTCATAAAATAGTCGAAATGAATAGTAGTCGGGTGCGCTTCGGTCGAGCTCGGATCTGATTCTACTACGACACGTTCTGAGCCACCGAAAACGCTTCCGTAGTAAACCAAACTTGCACTTTCATATAACGCCGCAAATTTCTCTACGGTAAGGGCGCTCATGTCAAGCTCTTCAGTGTATTTGAAAAAAAGTACCTCATTGTCTCGAAACGCATCTGAATAGTGGCTTAAATAAAATATAGGACCATCAGAGTTATTCTTGTCGCCATTTGAGCTTTGTATATTGCGAGCTTTTTCCTCCTTGACCACGCTAAAGGTTTCGACTAATCGACCGTTTTCATTAAGACGATATACTTGAGTTTGACGTTGTTCGTCCTCAACATAATTTACAAACAGAGTGTATTGTTTGGTCGACGTATCAAACGTTACATTGGATAAAAACACGTCGTTATATTTTTTATCGTCAAGAAGCTTTATTGTCTTAAACGATTTGGAAGTGACGCTATCACTCGTTAGAGGTCGATAGTTTTTATATTTTTCAGGTACGGGTTTTGGTTCCTTATCAACGGAACATCCAACTAAATATATCGAGAGTAACAACCCAGAAATGGCCGCAAAACTCCTTCGAAAATTAAGTAATTTCATTTTTCCTTCATAATCAATTCTCCGCATATCAGCATCCTCTAATCTCGAGAACTGACACGGAATTTCAAACACTCCCTTACCACTTTCACTATCTCTAATTTTCAGGCGCGCTGACTATACTTACCCATTTATTATAGCATCCATGGTTAGAGATTAGCGACCGCCCGAAATTCGCCCACGTCGAGTATTTAAAAAGCAGCCGCTTTTATCTCGAAGTAGCCCTAAACAACCGTTATCTCAACGCTACGTAAAGTCTACTGCTGGCGAATCATCTGCTTAATTCATACTGCCCATCGGTTGGTCGGGCCTATCTTCTGATCTTCAAAAATGAGGTCAAAAAATGAATAAAAGTCATTATCTACTTTGGCTGTCGTATAGTTGATCCGATCATTTTTTGGGTCCAATAACAAATTGATCTCATGCCATGCTCTTCTAGCTTCATTAAAACATGATCAACTTAGCCCTTATATATTCTAAAGTTGGTCTAAATTTGCCCTTTAGGAACAAACGATATTATAAGATTTTTCAAGTTTACAGGGTTGCTTGCCGCAGAAAGTAGGCACTTTTAAAACCATCGTTAAGCACATGGATTACTCGTCAAGCAATAACATGATAGCTGGCGTTACCGTTGCAGCACCAGAAGATGAGCTAAAGCGAGTAAATTTAGCACCCCACTTCTCACTCTGAAACCCAGCGAATACATTATCTTTCGTTCTAAGTGAAACGGTGTTTATCCCTTGCGACAAACTGTCTTTTGGTAACGTTATTTTATTCGGCGAGCTAAAAATTGAAGATAACGCGGCGCTATTCAAATACTGTAAGAAGTCACCATTAAGATAAACCGCTACTTCTTCAGGCGAGTCTATATCCCAACCAACCACTGTAAGCGTTCTATCTTCGTTTCTAGTATTGTTAAATTGTGCGTTGAGTCGTGTTTGATATTCTTCTTGAGAGTAATCTCGAACCCAGCCCGCAGGAATGCCGCCAGTATATAGGGGATAATACCCATATGTTTTATTGAGACTGCTAGGATTTTCTAGGTTAATAACCTTACTGGTATTAACTAATAAATCGGTGATGCCCCATCTTGCATCAAATGCATTTACTTTCGATCTAAAGGTAAGTGTATTCAAACCAGAGGTAAATAGCCTCGACGCTACAGTTACCGTTTCAACAGCTCCAAAACGGTTATTGCCCGTTGTTCTAGCATTTTTTAGAAAAGTACCGTTTAAGAGGATTTCTAAATCCCCTGCTCGCTCGATATCAAACGCCTTCCATGAAATTTTATGATCGCTTTGTGAGCGAGAACTAAAATCAACTTCAAGTTGAAGTGCATTTTCATTTGTACCAAAATCATTACCATATCGAGTGGGATCAAGCTGTCCGAGTTGTAAAGTTGGTTTGCCTGCATCACCTGCCACCAGTATATCCGTGACTTTCCAGCCGCCTACGGCGCCGTCTTTCTGTACGAATTCAATGACATTCAAACCTTCGCGTAACCCTGCTTGTGCAACCGTGAAAAAATTAGGTTCAGCCAACGAAGCAGACCTAGAGCCATTATCTAAATGGCCTTGGAACCGGCCATTAACGTACACCTCTATTTCATCACGCTCATCTACGTCTTCACCGGTAGCGGCGACCATAATATCGTTATCGATACCGGCTAATTCAAAAGAAGCTCTCATTCCTGTTGGCCGCCGAGGATTTTGATTCGAACCATACGTATTTCGGTCTGGGAGGTTAAGCACTAGCGGCACAATTGGCATGAAATCCGCAGTTATATTTGTTACACCCCAAGGACGGTTCGCCGAACGAGGTTGTAACGTTATTGTGTTTGCTCCCGCGTTGAACATAGTTCGAGGAATTATAAATTCAGCGTTTCTAGCGTTTAGAAAATTGGGCGTTGAAAAACGACGAACACCATTAATCAAAACATCGATCCTATTTGCTCTATTACTTGCCGCCCTACCCTCGAACCTTAAGATAATATCTCGCTCACTCGGAACAACATCACCCAACCTTGCAAAAGCGGTTGTAGGTGCGTCTAAATCACTAGAGTTAAAAAATGTATTTTGTGGCACCGGCGTGACTGGTGGCGATATCAATCTATAATCAAATTGAAGGTCATACTTAATTTCGTCGTTATCAAAAAGATCACCAAACCCATCGGTGTCAGCATAGTCTAACTCGTTGAGACCGTCAGGAGTCGTATCAGTGCATGTGCCGTCGATTAAACAAGCTGCAGCGGCTTTCGCTGACGCAATTGTAACGACTGGAATATTACGTCCGCCAACCACTACCGAGTTAGTTGCTGACTCAGTTAGGGCGAACTTAATTTCCTCAACCGTTCGCACTTTTGCTTCGGCAGATTGAATGAGCGCAAATGCAGCCGAGACCCTTGGTGCTGCAAACGATGTTGAGATCGAAACTGAGCCTGACGATTGGCCACTAGCGAAAAAATCTATTTGCCCTATCCCTCGGCTTGTATTGTTATAAATCGTTCCATCAGCTTTTAGAGCGCCTACAGCAATAACGTCTCGATTGCATGCAGGGTACTCTACTGGAGCGCTCGCTCCTCGATTACCGGCAGCAGCGACGAACGCAATATTATCACTTTTTAGGTCTTGAAAAATTGAGCTATTTAACGAACAGTTAGTAGCAATTAAATTGTTACTGATACTGCCCGCGCTAAAATTGATAGCAGCGACGTTGCCCGAATTCCTTATTTGATTAATAACCTCAATCTGTCTGAAAGACTCTTCAGGGTTATAGCATCGCGAATCGTTTGAAGGTTTAACGCTGCCATCATCATCGACATTTCCATTTGGACCATGAACCCCGCAGGGAGTGTCATCTACACCATTAAACGTAATTCTATTAGACGCGTCATAGTAGCCATTCGCCACTATGATAAATCTAGAGTCTGGAGCGAATGAAAGGGCTTCTTCATATACGCGCGTTCCATGCGCTGTCCCATAAGTATGATTTGCATATTCATTGCTTAAGGAGCTATGTCTAGTTATACGTGGCAATGTCGCAGCATTACTAGACTGGAAATCACTCTGATCTCCATTTTTACACAACGATCCGATTTCTAAATCATTAACACCGGGCCGGGAGCCAGTATCTTGCGATGCTTGATCTGGTCTCGACCAGCAAAGTTCATCAACGACTCTAGAGCTTTTTAGGAGAGCATCGCTATAAATACCTGAATCAATAATTGCAATTTTTTGCCCTACCCCAGTTTGCGCAAAAGCAATACACGACGAAAAAAAACTCAGCATAATTGCCGTGGAAACTAAAATTTTCATATTTAACCATCCCTAGTTATTGTTCAGATAAATCTGGAATAATATTTATTACTTTTTGCTCGTTATAAAGCGCGTTTAATCGATTGATATCGGCAAAAACCTCAGCCGCCACCGAACCATCAGAAAGCGTTACAAGCTCATTTAGTGGAACGAGTATCCCGAGCCTTTTAATCACTTTTTTATACACATCTAAATCTAGGCTTCCGTCCTTTTCAATTTTACCAATTACGAAGGTAACGCGCACAATTGGATGAGTTTCTAGCAGGAAACCTTGTGTTGCGTTAAAGCCTGTTTCCTTATCCCATTTTCTTGTGTCTACATAATCTTTGAGCCCAGATACAAATTCAACACCAAAACCAGAATTCCCACCTTCAAATACGCCAGTAATTAGATCACTAAGAGAGATCTCTAGCTCAGCTACAGACTCCTCTAAATAGACGTCTACGGTTGATTGATCATTTGCTTCGATAGTCGCTTTCCTGATCGAAAAATCTGTCTCTGCAGGTAGTTCTTGTGAAATATTTTGCCATACTATATCGAGTTGCTCATTGGTCATATTTTCGCCAACCTTACTACTCCCCCTATAGTCAGACCAAGAGCTAATCTCGTTAAGATTTACAAAAAACTGATATTGCTCGGTATAGCTAGACTCTGCTCTACCTTGATATTTATGAGGTGAAAACGCGGCTTTTTGTTGGGTCGCTTCTACCTGAAAATCATGTATTTTTTTTGCCTGAGCGTGTGAACACCCCAGTAAAGCTAAAACTGCTGCGGAAGTTGCAGTCATCCTTAAACGACCCTTCATGTGTATCCCTGTATTGATTTTAGAACTCGTATTCTAGACTGTTTTTAAACTTCTCACCACAAGTTAAAATCAGAGGTAAGATCTTCAACAATGCTGCCAACCATCGCTTGATGCGTTGCTCCAAACCTTTGTAAGATAGGAATATCTACTGGTGGAAAGTTTCCGCCTCTCTGACCTGGCAAATTTGTTGTGCGAATAATGGCTGCGTTGGAACCACGCATCGTTGACTGTTCATTCCTGCAAAGCGAAGCTGTCTTATACCCATAAACCGTAACGCCAGTGTTTCGACCTCTAAAAGACAGGCTATCGGCTCCTGAATATGAATATCAAGCCTCGGTAATAATCCTTTCCTGAATATACGAATAGTGGGACGGATTTATACCACCGTCGATAATATGTACGTTTACGGCGTTAGCCTGTGTAAAAACTAAAAACGTAGCAACGCTTACGGACAGACTTTTCATCCTTGTGTCTCATTTTAATGTTCTAATTAAGTATCAAAGTCGCCGTTTTCTCAGAAATCATATCCACCCGATAGTCTTGGCTAAGTTGCTCGACAACCTTTTTGCCTCCGACAATAAAAAAACCATATGGACCTTTCGATCTTACCTTGTAGTCATCAAGGTTTAAGTCGCTCAACACCTCTTCTGTGAGTTGTTCACCCTTGATGTAGTCTTCGTCCGATAAAGTATCGGTCTTGGGGTCACCTTTTAGAGTAACGTTTATGCGCATAACCTTTTTTTGTTCCAACGCGATTAACAAGTCTTCTAAATAACCTTTACGTAGAAAATCTTCATCGTAGGTTTTAGCGACAACCGGCGGGTAAAACCTACCCAGCTCAGTGTTAATTGCCGAGTACTTGCTTCCAAATTGCGAACCGGTGGTGATAAAAACATCCTTGACATCAGCATTGTTGAGTAACGTTTCTGCCGCACCACCGCCAAGTTCAATATTAAGTTGTTCAAATTGCTGGCTCCCAGCCTTATTTGAAAACTCCCACTGCTTATTGGTAATAGTCATATCGAAATTTGGATTGCCAGCGCGCTTGTTTTTGGCTAGCGGCTCTTGGGCCATTATCGATTTGAGTTTCATAGCGCCGAGCAATACTTCAGACGATTTTTTTAAAGCTGTTGTAGAAGTTTGCATATCTGTAACATCTACAATAACGGTAGCTCTATTAGTAGCTGCCGATTTCATTAATTGCGAGAGCCGACCATTCAAATATGATCGGTAATCTTCATCTGAAAGCGATTCAATCATCTGCTTTACTTGTTCACGCTCTTGTTTCTCTTGAAGCATTAACTTCTGTTGAAAATTAACTCTCTTTTCCTGAGCTACCACACTAAAACTAATCGCCACACCTATAAGGCAGAGCGCAATCCTTTTTACTAACTCCATAATTCCTCGTACCTAATGAATGTTTTTTACTTGTTCCTGAAACCAAAGTATCTCGTATCTTGAGCAAAAAACGCAACGGTGAAGATTCCAATATGTCTAACAACTGCAATTCGTGGATCTTTAAAACCATCGTTAAGCACATGGATTGCTCGTCTCTCCCTTCGGGCAGCCTTCGGCTGTTAAAAATTGCGCCGAGCATTTTTTTCGAACCGTGGGCTTCGTGCCATGCCAGTTAGTGCCATGCCAGTTAGAAAGTACCAATAAAAAAGCCCTACTGCTTTTAGGCCAACTATTTGAAATACACATAGAGGGGATTGTTCGTATCTTCCTGATACGAACCGCTTCGCGGCTGGCCTACGGCCATCCAAAATCGTTCCCGACGATTTTGTCGAACCGCGGGGTCCCTACCAAATCACTTGCGAAAACCAATAAAAAAGCCCTGCTCTACGAGCAAGGCTTTTTTATTGGCGTCCCCAAGGGGATTCGAACCCCTGTTACCGCCGTGAAAGGGCGGTGTCCTAGGCCTCTAGACGATGGGGACGTCTATGGTTTACGTTTCGGCAAACCGGTTCCTTCACTTTCACCTGTGGTCTGAGTCACCTCTCACGTTGAGCACTCTAACTTTAGAGTTTTCAACGCGGGAAGCTAAGCTTCCGTTCGCAAAGCGAACTCCGCGAATAAATGGTGGAGCTAGGCGGGATCGAACCGCCGACCTCTACACTGCCAGTGTAGCGCTCTCCCAGCTGAGCTATAGCCCCAGACCTCGAAGGAGCGCGTAAGATACGCGCAGAGGCGAATTTGGTCAAGCACTAAATTAAGATTTTTTTGAATTTTCATTACAGACGAATGCGTTTGCTAAAGACCCTTTTGATTCACGCTTTTAGGGCTTGAATGATCCGCCCTGCTGGCCGATAAAGATTGTAGCTCTATAGCCACGTTGCTATTATTACGCCAGTTATACAAGAAGGTGTTTGCTAGCCAGCTCCGCTTAGCGAGCAACAGCAAAAATAATAGCTAATAATACGATCATGCCCTAGGAGGCACCACCAATATGTCATCAATGACCTTTAGTTCGTACCGTGAAAATTTCTTGGGTAGTTCTGCCGACTGGTACAAGAACGTAATTATCGCGTTTCTTATTATCAATCCAATCATTTGGTTCTCGGGTCTGCACTTTTTGGCTGGTTGGGTATTGGTTGGCGAATTCATTTTCACTTTGGCAATGGCGTTAAAGTGCTATCCATTACAACCTGGCGGCTTGCTCGCTATTCAGGCGGTTGCAATTGGCATGACCTCGCCAGAGATGGTTTACCACGAAGTCGAAGGTCAATTGAAAGTGATTCTGCTTTTAGTGTTTATGGTCGCGGGCATTCACTTTATGCGCGAGTTACTGCTGTACACCTTTAGTAAGATTCTGATTAACGTCAAAAATAAGATACTACTCTCATTCTTATTCAGCTTTGCGGGCGCAGTTCTGTCAGCCTTTCTAGATGCGTTAACGGTAACCGCAGTCTTGATTAGCATTGGTGTCGGCTTTTACG
Organism: uncultured Arenicella sp.; assembly: GCA_938048185.1. Classification (GTDB taxonomy): domain Bacteria; phylum Pseudomonadota; class Gammaproteobacteria; order Arenicellales; family Arenicellaceae; genus Arenicella. The sequence continues at coordinate 14,746 of CALIVT010000010.1, read as the reverse complement.
GCGTTTATCATAAAGTTGCATCCGGCAAAAAATTTAGCGAAGACCATGACCACTCAGGCGACGATGGTGTTCATGAGTACAAGCGCGAAGACCTTGATAATTTTCGCAAGTTCCTTCGTAGCTTGATCATGCACGGCGCGGTGGGGACGGCCTTAGGCGGTGTCTGCACACTGGTCGGCGAGCCTCAAAATTTATTGATTGCTGAAAAAGCCGGTTGGCAGTTCATTGAGTTCTTCTTGCGTATGGCGCCTGTGACCATGCCAGTATTTGTAGCGGGGTTGCTTACCTGTATTGCTCTAGAGATTACCGGAATATTTGGCTACGGCGGTAAACTTCCCGACGAAGTACGCTCAGTATTGTCAGAATTTGACGCTGAGCAAGAAAGCAAACGCAATGGCAGGGATAAAGCTCAACTAATTATGCAAGCCCTGATTGGCTTAGTACTGGTGGCTTCGTTAGCGCTGCACGTCGCTGAAGTTGGCCTAATCGGGCTGATGATCATTGTGTTACTAACCGCCTTCAACGGGGTCGTTGAAGAACACAAAATCGGACATGCGTTTGAAGAGGCCCTGCCGTTTACCGCGCTGCTAGTCGTATTTTTCGCAATCGTTTCAGTGATCCATGAACAGCACCTTTTCGAGCCAGTTACGCAATTTGTATTGAGCATGCCAATCGACAGCCAACCCATCATGATGTTCGCGGCGAACGGGATATTATCGATGATCAGTGACAATGTCTTTGTGGCAACGGTGTATATAAACGAAATGGCCGCAGCCTTGAAGAACGGCGCTATTAGCCGTGAACATTTTGAGGTGATGGCAATCGCGATCAATACCGGCACCAACTTACCCAGTGTTGCAACACCGAACGGTCAAGCAGCGTTCCTGTTCTTGCTAACATCAGCGCTTGCGCCATTAATACGCTTGTCGTACATGAAAATGGTAGTGATGGCGCTACCATACACCATTGTATTAAGCATCGTAGGCGGCGCAGCGATCATGGTCGCATTCTAAGCTTTTGATTATTAAGGGGTTCGGCTCATCCGAGCCCCTTCTATTTTAAGACAGTAAAGACGTAAACTAAGCCGACGGATTAGGCACAAGCCTAGATAGTAGTCGCCAAAGCAGCTAAATCGATTAAGGATAAAAACCAGACCAGCCACGTCGCCAGAGAAAGAGGTTATTAGCTAAAAGAACCTTCAGCTAGGTAAGAGCCCTCAGCTAGGTAAGAGCCCTCAGCTAGGTAAGAGCCCTCAGCGAGAAAAGAGCCCTCAGCGAGAAAAGAGCCCTCAGCGAGAAAAGAGCCCTCAGCGAGAAAAGAGCCTCAGCGAGAAAAGAGCCTCAGCGAGAAAAGAGCCGCGAGAAAAACCCTTTCTTACTCACTTCCTTTTGAATATGCTCGGCGTGCGCACGAGACACATTGTGACGCTTTATTAGCTCGTCATCCCACGTTGTTCGATTAGAAAACTTCAGGTCAGGAAACTCATCCAGAGCAAATTTCTTACTCAACCCGGTTGCCATTAAATTCGCTGCTTTTACATTCGCCTTCGTAAATACACTGCCCGACACTCGCGCAGACCAAAGGTTACTCTCTTCTAAGGACGCTCCCGACAGATTGGCACGGCTCAAACGGCTGTGCGACAAATTGGCGCCATCAAAAATAGCTTTTTCCAGGCTTGCTCCGGTCATGCTGGTTGAACGCAGATTGGCTGTTTCAAAATTACTGTTCAACAGGCTGGCATTGGCTAAATCGGCGTTAAACATGCTTGCGTTTACTAGGTCCGCGTTTTCTAACTTAGCGCCGCGCAAGCGCACTGAATTTAAATCCGCATTGCGAAACTGAGTGTTGCTTAGATTTGCGTCTTGGAGGTTTGCTCCAAACAACTTGCTATCACTAAAGTTGGCATTAGTTAGGTTCGTGCGCTGAAATATCGAGCCGCTAATCTGGGCGTGACCGAAGTCAGCATCGGACAAGTCGCAATCGCTGAAATCGGCACCAGAGAGCTTTGAGTTTTTAAAATTAGCACTGGGTAGCTTAGCGGCGACCAACCTGGCGCCCGTCAATGTCGCTTCAAAGAAATTCGCAGAGGTAGCATCACAATGCCCTAAATTCGCGCCGTTGAGCTTAGCGCCAGCAAGTTTCGCTTGATACAAGTCTGCACCAGACAAGTCTGCCCCGGTCAAATCAGCTTCACTTAGATCAGCGTTAGACAGGTCTGCACCGGCCAGATTGGCACCCCGCAACTTAGCCTGCGCTAATTTAGCACCACTAAGATCACTGCCCATCAAGCTATAACCTGATAGGTCGTAACCAGATAGTTTTTTTATGACAGATGCGTCGCTCATTGCGGTGTGTCTAATAAATACCCGTTAGTGTGAGTCATCAGCCTACTCTCAGACGTTTGAAACTGGTTAGCGTGTAGCAGCAGCACAATTATAGAAGCCATCGCATACGCGGTCTCAAGAAAATAGGCCGTCTCAAGAAAACTGGGGCTATAGCAAAAAAACGCTTAGATAAAAACGCTTAGATAAAAACCCTAAGCAAAATACACCCATCGAAAAACATTGAACCTTGAATACGCGACGCCCTGAAAATTCTAGAGATAAGGCGCTAATGCGGTGAGTCGCCGTTGAGGCGCGACCAAACGCATTGGCCATCGGCTTTTTCGTCTAACCGAGCCAGCCATTCTACATGATTTTGCTGTTCTGCGCTGGTTGGCGCAACCAAAGGAAGGGCCAACTCAGAAAAATTTACATTTTGTCGCGCAGATGAGCCTTGCGAAGAATTATCGCTTGACGCATCGAGAGAAAGCGAGGCTTGGCCGCCAGTCATGATCAGATAGACGTCGGCAAGTATTTCAGCATCAAGCAGTGCGCCGTGTAATTCGCGATGACTATTGTTGATCTCAAAGCGCCGGCATAACGAGTCTAGATCATTACGTTGCCCCGGAAACATTTTTCTAGCCTGCAATAGCGTGTCATGCACACCACACACAGCCGCAATTTTCGGTAAATTAGGGTCCAGTCGTTCGAGCTCTGCATCTAAGAAGCCGACGTCAAACGCGGCGTTATGAATAATTAACTCGGCCCCGCTTAGGTACTCCATCATTGGTGCGCCAACGTCCGCGAAAAAGGGTTTGTCCGCCAAAAATTCGTTAGTAATCCCGTGGACTTCCATTGCCCCCTGATCGATTTCGCGATCAGGGTTGATGTATTGATGAAAGTTATTACCCGTGAGCTTACGGTTAATAAGTTCGACACAGCCTATCTCAATAATTCGATGCCCTTGTCGGTGCTCAAGACCGGTTGTCTCAGTGTCGAGCACTATTTGTCGTTCGTACTTATCACTCATTTATTCATCACCCAGCTCGTCAATACCACGGTTTGCTAGTTGGTCGGCTAGCTCATTGCCCTCGTTACCAGCGTGCCCCTTAACCCACACCCAGTTTACGGTATGGCGTGCAACTTGTTCGTCCAAGGCCTTCCATAAATCAGCATTTTTGACCGGTTGTTTAGCGGCAGTTTTCCAGCCACGAGCCTTCCAATTTTTAATCCACTCTTGCATGCCTTTCATGACGTATTGCGAATCGGTATAGAGCGTTAGCTCACAACTGCGTTTTAACGACGCTAGAGCCTCAATAGCCGCTGACAACTCCATACGGTTGTTGGTCGTGTTGTGCTCACCACCGCAAATCTCCTTGCGCTCACCACCATAAATTAACAAGGCGCCCCACCCTCCGGGACCGGGGTTGCCACGACACGCGCCGTCGGTATAAATTTCTAATTGTTTGCTCACGCTGCTTATATCACTATCGCTAATTCAGGTTTCACTATCGCTAATTCGGGTATCGCCGTCGTTGTGCCGGGCAACTCAACCCAGCAGTCAAACCATATACGCGCTTATGAGGCTTCATTTGATGTGCTGCTCGACCGGTCACTAGCGGACTTCGCAGACGCAGACGCCCTAACAAGTTTACGCTTAGCGGCTTTAAATCGAACTCTACCGACAAGAGTACCGCTGGCTTCTCGTTTCTTGGCGGTGATCATATAACCACCGCCGGTCATCGGCAACCAGCGCTCGCCTATGGCCTCAAGAAAATGAAAGGTATTCCTGAGCCGATTGCTTTTAAACAACGGTGCGTATTGAAATGTGGAACTTGCAACCACCTCTAAGCCTAATAACTGCAGCCAGTCTGTAACGCGCTTGACGGTATAATAGCGCCCGTTACACACAGCTTTCGGGCGCAATAATCGCTGCGCGCCCATTAAACTAAGTGGGTTAAAGCCGGTGATGACAATATGCCCTTCGGACATGAGTACTCGATGAGCCTCACGCAAAACCTGATGCGGTAATTGATGACCTTCGAGTACATGCGGCAACACTATCGCAGCGAAAGAGTCAGGTTCGAAGGGTAAAAAAGCAGGGTCAGCAATCAGGTCAGCGGACTCACCTTGTTCGCACCGAGAGCGTACCAAAAACGGTAGGTCTAGCTCTGCGACTACTGACTGCTCGAGATACTCGCCAATCTGTAACACACTCGGCCCGATCGCTTGACGCAACCCCGTGGCTAAGTACGGTCGCTCGCAGCTAAAATACCGCGCCGCATACTCACTACTATGCCAGTCTTGGCTTGTAATAATTGGCTGATTCACAAAGCGTACGTCGACAGGTTTTCGTGGTTAAGATGCTTAAATAGATTATTAACCAGTAACAACTAGTCAATTGACTATCAATTGGCTGGTTGCCACACGATAAAAGTTCACCTATCTTACATGAAATGTCAGAACAACACATTGACGACACATGAGCAGCTCATTACTATTCGCCGATGAAGTTTAAAGCCCTAATTATTGTGTTCTCATTGTTAACTTTGAGTGCCTGTATTTCTAAACCCTCGCGCCCCGACGTGACGGTGCTGCCCGAACCAGAAAGCGGCGTGATCGTTGACCCGCCAGCGGCGCAAAAAAACACGGATGCGGCAGTCAATGAAGTCATCTTGGCCGATATTGAAAGCGACATACAGGGACCAACAGAAACACAAATTGCGCCAACGCCAACCGACCTTCTGGGTCGCATGCGTCGCGGCTTTGAGTTGCCCAATTTAGAGTCTAAGTATATCGCTCAACAAGAGCATTGGAATTCGACTCACAGCACATACCTCAAAGACCTGTTTAGTCGCGCCACACCCTTCTTGTATCATATTATCGAAGAGTTGGACAAACGTCAGCTACCGATGGAGCTTGCGTTATTGCCGGCGGTCGAAAGCGCCTACAAACCGGAAGCAGTGTCGAGATCTCGAGCTGGGGGCTTATGGCAGTTTATCCCGTCGACCGGTCGCTACTATGGCTTGCGTCAGGACTGGTGGTACGACGGTCGTTACGACGCGTTAGCGTCAACTAAGGCGGCGTTAGACTATTTGTCATCACTTAATAAAATGTTCGACGGCGATTGGTTTCTCACCTTAGCAGCCTATAACGCTGGCCCGGGCACGGTATCACGCGCGATAAAAGCGAATAAGGCTAGGGGCAAGCCCACCGGCTATAAAGATTTAAAGCTGCGTCTCGAAACGCGTCGTTATATCCCTAAGTTGATTGCGCTAAAGAACATCATCAACGACCCAGCAAAATACAAGGTAAGCCTGCCCTATATTGCGAGCCGCCCGTATTTCAAGATTGTTGAGTTGAACGGTCAAATTGACTTAAAGAAGTTCGCTGACGATGCGGGCATAGACCAAGCCGACCTGCGCCATTTGAATGCCGGGTTTAAACGCTGGGCAACGTCGCCAGATGGCCCGCACAGACTACTTATTCCATTAAACGCTGAAGGCAATGTAGACCATGCCGAAGTTGCGATTCGCAGCGCACCGTCCGTTAATTTTAAGAGCCACCTCATTGCACAAGGCGATTCACTCGGTGGCATAGCACGTAAGTACGGAGTTAGTGTCAGCGCTATTCAAAAAAGCAATGGCTTGACGAGCACGCGAATTCGAGCTGGCCGAAACTTGCTGATACCGGTGCGTGGCCAACTTACAGATTCTAGCCGCGTAGCCGCAGCGGCTTATAGCGATGCGTCAACCGCATCTACGCATCGGGTGCGCCGCGGGGACACCTTGTGGTCTATTTCTCGACGCTACAACGTGCAACTCAAGAACTTATTGACGTGGAATAACCTGTCCGCCAATCATGTATTAAGCTTGAATCAAATCATCAAGGTAATCGCAAACTAGCGTACCTTAAGTCTATACACTTAGCATTAACAAAGTAGAAGCTCAGCCTGGAATTCGAATTTGATTACCCATCGTACGTACGAATATTAATGCATCTTCGCGCAGGCCGTCTTTGTTTGGTCGATAATATTGCTTGCGAATCGCTATTTGATTAAATTGCCACTGCGCGTACAGGTTTTGCGCTACGTGATTACTCGCTCGAACTTCTAAAAATATCTTTGCTAGGCGTTGAGCCTCAGTTATTTCAACAATATCTTGCATTAAACGATGCCCTAGACCAAGGCCTTGGAGTTGTAACGCAGCCACCACATTCAGAACATGCAATTCATCCGCAATCGCGCACACCACGTGATAGGCAACAACTTTTTCACCTAAGAGCAGTACTCGGCAAGTGTGCTGACGAGTAAGTGATTCTTCGAAGGATATACGCCCCCAAGGACTCAGCTGCGCATTAAACTCAATCTGCACTACCTGATTCAGGTCTGCACTGCGCATATCACGCAGCACAAGCTGACCACGTTCAGCTCTATCTAAAAGCTCTTGGCGCGAAAGTGAGGGAGGGGTTTGTTGCACGTGAGTCTTACCGCACTTGGTTTTTAATACGCTGGGGCATCGCTTGCGCATTTGGGTTCAAGATTGTTATTGTACCTTACACCTAAGGCGTATTAAGAATGTGTAGCACTTATCGATAAGCAGCGCTTCAAGTCTTGCCAGACCTTAGTTTTCAATGAGGCATCGTCTAACATTTGGGCAGGCGTATAAGTTGGCACAATGGGTACTTTTGTGCGAAAGCAGAATTGTTCACTATTACGCAAAACATCCAAGCTTTCATTGGCTTTAATCGCCGACTGCGCCGCGAACTCACCAAATGTAATAACCACTTGCGGTTGCACTAACTCGATTTGACGATGCAGAACTTTGTCGCAGTTAGGTGCTAAGCTCAGATCATCGGATGCAACACATTTAAAAACGCTGGTCGTATACACTGAACTGCGATCTAGCCCAACAGCACCTAGCATCGCTTCAAATAACTGCCCAGCGCGAGCACCTAACAATTGCTGGGCGATAATATCTTGGCTAATTGGTGCGTCGATAACAAATAACCAATTTGCATTCGGGTCACCCGCTCCGAGCAAAGACCGGTTTTCGCCACACGTAGCACATTGTGTACTGGTATCAACAAAAGCCTGAAGGCCCTGCCAATCGAGTTCCGCAATTGGCTCGGCAAGTGTTTGCGGCGTCGGTACTGGGCTCGATAGGGGCGAAGGCACTGGCGAAGGCACTGGCGACGGTGTCGCAATCGAGTTGACCGGCGGCGTTGGCGCAGGAGTCGGCATTGCGAGCGGCGCGGAAATCGGAACCGGCGATGTGGGTACGGGCTCTGGGGCTGAACTTAAAGCCCGTGATTGGGCGGCTGACGCCTGACGATTATCAAACCCGACCTCCGAGGTGGTGGAACTTTTAACCTGGGCAATTTCAGGCACAGCGTTCTTGCTCTCGTTCGACTCGAGGCTCTGTATCTCTTGGCGCGCCAGCGCTTGGCTTACGTCGGCAGTAGGCTCAGACACGCTGACCGCATGCTTTAAGCGCCATTGCTGAATACCCATTTGTTTGAGAATCGACATTATTTTAAGAACTAAAACTTGGTAAGCCGAACAAACTTAAACAAACGCGGCCCAAAGTTCCTCTTTGAATCCGACGATGCCTTTATCCGCCTTCAACAAAAATGGGCGCTTTATTAACTTGCCATTCTCGGCGAGTAAGTCAATTGCCTGCTTAGCGCTCATGACTGGCAACTTCTCTTTCATATTTAGCTCACGATACTGCATACCTGATGTATTAAATAGTTTACGAACCTCACCACTATAACTCGCCAACATGGCCTTCAACTCGGCTTTAGTCGGTGGCTGTTCAGTAATGTTGATTGAATCAAAATGGGCGCCGTTCTCGTTTAAGAACTTAATGGCCTTGCGGCAAGTGCTGCAATTAGGGTATTGATAGAGCTTCATTGACTATTTCAGTTTCGTACCTAAGAAACGTGATTATAACGGCTTAATGCCAAATCACCAGAAGCGGCTGCGTTTTCGACGGCGCATAAGCCAATATTATTATTATGGAATTCGCAAATACCCTAGTAAAGGTTCTAGCCGCATCCCAGGTCATGCTGTTCATCGGCATTCTTTTTATCTCGAAGAACCCACCACATGTTAGGGCGATCGGCATGACCTTGATGAGCGCAATTGTGGCCTACTTTCTAGCGCCACTCATCGTTGTACAAAGCGGTGCTGAAAACCTGTTTATCGTGTTCGCATTTCCAAGTTTAATCCCGGTTCTAACACTGCTTTTCGTTTGGGCGGTGTTTGAAGAGAGCTGTAAAATTCCGCCGTGGCTGATCGGCTTACTGCTAGTCGATCTTAGTCTGGCTATTTGGCGCGCAACGCATGGTTATAACTTCGTTGAATCTGAGGTAATTGCCCAGCTCCTTAAGGTCTTTGCGGCAACCTACGCTATTTATATTGTCTGGCGCGGGCGCGAAAACGACCTCGTCGAAGTACGCCTAAAGGTTCGCTTAGTGTTTATTGGCGCGCTTACCGTGACCGTTTTAGGCATTAGCGTCAACGAGATACTGCGTATCTATAACGTAGAATTACCTGGCAGTATCTTAGCTAATCTTTGGATGTTGTCGCTTGCGCTTTTCGGAAATCTTGCATTTATAAAGATGAACCCGACTTTGCAGCTGGTTGGTGACCCCAAACAGATCGTACTGGCAGAAAAAGACGTCAGCGACCCAATTATTGACGAGCTGTTGGTACGCATGCGTGACGAACGGCTTTACGCAGACCATGATTTACGAGTAGCAAGCCTCGCAGACATAGTCGGCATACCCGAATACCAACTGCGGCAAAAAATAAATCAGAGCCTGGGTTATCGCAATTTCAATCAGTTCGTCAACCGCTACCGCATTGAAGAAGCTGGGCAACGACTAATCCAAGACGCCCGCACGCCGGTACTGAGTATTGCTCTCGATGTCGGCTTTAGGTCTATTTCATCCTTTAACACGGCCTTTCAAGGGCAATTTGGCGTATCGCCAACAAAATACCGCGCTCAAGCTCTATCGAATTCTTGAAATAGCAGCCGAATTTTAAAATTCAGTCCAATTACCGAGTAATTCGGCAGAGATACATTCCCAGAAACGTTCCAATAGATCTCGAACAGTCAACCGCTTGAAATATCAAACTTATTAAAAGCGAATTCGAATCAACTTAAATTTTGGAACCTATCATGAAAACATTAATCAACATTGCCCTTACAAGTACTGCTATTTTACTTTCGAGCAACGCTATCGCCGCCAAACCACTTTCAGATAATCAACTACTCGGCCAATGCAAAACCCTTGCAAAAGCCCAGTTTGAGGATGTCAAGAAAGTAAAGTTGGCTAAAATGAAGAACACTCGCGGCACGTTTGAAGCAAAGCTTCGCGTCACGTCGAGTACAGATAAAGGGATGTTCTTGTGCACAATCGAACGCAACCAAGAAGCAACAATTGTGCGTTTAGATGGTTCACACAAAAGTGTTGCTGTGTCGCGGTAGATTCAGCACAGAGGCCTTAAACATAAAACAAAAAAGCCCGACCACTTTCACAAGTGATCGGGCTTTTAGTTTTTTAAATCAAGCGACTGATCAAATTGCAGGCCAAATCAATTAATCGGCGCGAGCAAAACGCTATCAGTAACCAATTTACGAACACCGTGTGCGTGATCTTCGTTGAAATCATTGCTCTCACACCACGCGCCTACGGTATTGATATCAACCTTTGCACACTCAGGCCGAACACTCCAAGTAACTTGTAGCGCAGAGCACGATTTAGCATCATAGCTAGGCCCGGTAGTGGAACCGGCGAATACAACCGGTGTTCCCGTGTTAGACGGAATCGCTTTGGCTTGGTGATAACCATTAACCACGTTGCCGTCGTAATCCATGTCATTAAAGTCTAAAGCATTCGCGTCATTTACCAACGTAAAAACTTGAGTTTCTACACGTAGGTCAGGGTTAGCACAAGCATCGGAAAGACAAGAACCCAGACCTGGACCAGGTTGCACATCACAGCTAGAGTGAACCCAGTGAACCTCGATTGTATCGCCAGGCTTCAAGCCTTTACAGATCTCCTTGCTCGGAGCTTTCATCTCAGCGTCGGTAAGTGACTTGGAGATACCACATTGATAACCACCACCAACGCCTTTTTCGCCTTCGCCCGCGTAGATTGAGAACGCCTTGGCCTTATGCTCAGCGTTGTTGTGAAAATGGATGTTGCAAAGGTTCAAATCCGCACTGTCACCAGCGAGCTGAAATTTAACCTTGTTGGTGCCAGCGACACTATCGATATCGCGCGGAGTCTGTGGGCCATAGCCCTGACATACCTCTGCGGTCTTCGTCATTTCTTTATCTTTGTCGCCCTCATGGTGGGCAGCAAAAGAGGGAACAGCGAACAATGTGGATGCAAGGATAAGTCCAGAGAGTAATGGTTTTTTCATTTTTATTACCGACGTGTTAGGGAGGTTAAAGGTTGCCTTTTTACAGTTGTGAAGGAGTGTAAGAATACGACGTGAAAATTTCGCAAATTCTAAAGTAAATTACAGATAAAAGCTCGAAAAAGCTAACTTTCGAATGTTTCAAGTTAACTTTAGCGATACAAGAATGATAAAGTCGCGCTTCAAATTTTCGGCCTTTTTACCAGTAGGTTTCAATTATGAAGAGAGTAAAACTATCGATTGCGTCATTAGTTTGCGCCCAACTTGTTGCAACAAACTCGAACGCTCAGCTGGCGCTAGAGGAAATTGTGGTTACAGCGCAAAAACGCGAGCAATCCTTGCAAGACGTACCGTCGGCAGTCTCCGCTATCCCCGCGGAAAGTGTTCGCGATTTCTTAAGCGCAGGGGAGAACATTCGAGCGCTAGCCGGGCGAGTCCCGAGCCTACAGATCGAATCATCTAATGGGCGTCAGTCGCCACGATTTTATATTCGAGGCCTTGGTAACTACGACTTTGACGTAAACGCGACGCAGCCAGTCTCGTTGATTTTCGACGAGGTAGCCCTAGAGAATTCAGTATTGAAAAGCCTTCCACTCTTCGATATCGCTCGCGTAGAAGTGCTAAAAGGCCCGCAAGGAACCTTGTTTGGTCGCAGCACGACCGCCGGCGTGGTTAAGGTTGATTCAGTAGCACCATCTCAAGAGCAAGAAGGGTACGTCAAGCTTGGCTACGGCAGTCGAGAAACCTTGAGCGCTGAAGCGGCATTTGGTGGTGCTTTATCTGACTCGGTGTCCGCGCGCGGCTCATTCAAATACCTTGATCGCGGCGCTTGGATTGATAACACGTTCAACGGCCCCGGCGACGATTTTGGCTCATTCGACGAATTCGCATATCGTCTACAGCTATTGGTCAACCCCAATGACAGATTCTCTGCGCTGTTCAAAGTACATGGCTTTAAACAAGACGGTGACCAGCCACAATTGTTCTACGCGAATGCATTCACGCCTGGTGTCGAAGGTCTGCGCCCCGGTTTTGATGTCGAACGGGCATCACATGACCAATTGCTTTCTGGCTTCACGCTAGATCACTTCGGTGGCAGTGCTAAGATCGAGTACGACCTTAGCGAGACATTGAAGCTCACGTCTATCACAGCCTACGATTCACTCGATAGCTTTAGCCAAGCGGATATAGATGGCGGCATTCAAGGAGGCCCTGAAGCAATCGGCCAGCTAGGCGGCCAAGCATTTTTTAGCGTATCTTCCGGCGACGGTTTGTCCGATCACAGCCAGTTAACGCAAGAGCTGCGTTTGTCAGGCGAGGCCGGCAACGTTTTCTACCAAGCAGGCATCTACTATTTAGACGAAGACATAACGGTTGATAGCGCTGATTTCGATAACTCTGGGGCGCGCACACAACTTACTCAAGCAGTACAAGGCACCCAATCTTTTGCTGTGTTTGGCCAAATCGATGTCGCGCTAAACGAGGCGACGTCGGTTACCGCAGGTTTACGCTACACCGATGATGAGAAAGACTTAGAAGTGGTACCCGGACCAGGTTCGTTTGCGCCTGCGGCAACTATTGAAGCTTCTGACGATTACGTAAATTGGGAACTCGCCGTCAACCATAACCTTAGTGATGACTGGAGCGCGTACGCCCGTGCCGCAACCGCCTCACGCGGCCCGGTAACCTTGGGCCGCTTTGGTTTCACCAGCCAAGCCGAAACCGAGGAAATCACGTCATTTGAGGTCGGTTTTAAAGCTGACTTATTCGACGGCCGCGCGCGCTGGAACTCAGCAATTTATACCTACAGCATTGATGATCAACAGCTTACCGCGACCGGCGGCACAGGCAACACCAATGAATTGCTAAACGCCGCGAAGGTAGATGGCGCAGGTTTTGAAACTGAGTTTGAAATGTTGGTGTCTGAGAACCTACGCTTTAGCGTCAATCTTAGCTATAACGACACTGAGATCAAAGACCCGAATCTGAATACCGAACTGTGTTCATCAAACCCGAGCTGCACATCACTCGACCCAATAGTGGATACGTTTCAAGGCTTCTTTGGAACGGTCAATCTAGTGTCAGTCGACGGCAACCCATTGCCTCGCGCGCCCGAGTGGCTTACCAACTTCTCAATCAATTACGAGCACCCAATTCAAAGCGGCAAAATTTACGCGCAAACGGATTGGAACTATCGCAGCGACTCAAATATCTTTCTTTACGAGTCGGTTGAGTTCGTCGCCGAAAGCCGAGTAATTGGTGGGGTGCGACTTGGCTATAAAAATCAAGATGAAAGCTTAGATATCGCCTTGATTGGCCGCAACATCACCGATGAAATTGTAGCCGAAGGCGCACTCGACTTTCTAAACCAAACTGCGTTCGTTAATGAGCCCGCGTTTTGGGGTGTAGAGTTCAGCAAAAAGTTTTAAACCTTTAAACTTCTTTACCCAGAAGAAAGGCGTTACCAGTCGGTAACGCCTTTTTTTTACGCATTGAATCACGGCAAAAGTAGTGGCCTTAGTTGTAAAAGCTTGAACTCGATCTGGCGCTATAAAAATCGAGGTGAGATGAAGTCTGACAACTAGACTTTACTTTTCAAAAAGGCAGAATCATACTCAAAACCGTCGTTCGGACTACACGAAAAAATCACAATAAACACATATTGAGTTAATCATTATGATGCTAGATTAATAGTTGTAAAATTGCTGCCAACACATATTGCGACAGGGTCATGGGTAACAACTAACTATTATATTAGACATCTTCATGAAGTTATATTTACTATTAATCCTCCAGCTTTGCATTAGTCCATTGTGCGAGTCAAAACAGATAGCGATTACTTTTGATGACTCCCCTCGAAAGGCCGAAGGATATTTCAGTGGTCCGAATAGGGCAGAAAGATTGATCAAAGAATTAAAAAGCCACGAGATAGAACAGGTGGCATTCTTTTCGAACAGTAATAAGCTTAATGCCGAAGGCATACAAAGGTTGCAGGCTTACAGCCGCGCTGGACATATCATCGCAAACCATACGCATAATCACCCTGATTTTAATAAAATGAGTCTGGATGATTATGTTCAGAATTTCTTGCTTGCGGATTCGAAATTAAGCCAATTCAAGGGTTTTAAAAAGCTTTTCCGCTTTCCTTTCTTACGAGAGGGGAATGACAATAAAAAGCGAGATGGAATGAGAGATGCCTTGAAGAAACACGGCTATATTAATGCCTATATTACGTTAAACAATTACGACTGGCACATAGAAACTATGTTTCAGGCCGCTATAGAGAAAGGGGTTTCGGTAGACTTGGAACGTATGCGTAAATTTTATGTTCAAGTTATGATGGAAAGCATCGAATACTATGATGAAATGGCTCAGGCTAATCTGGGACGTTCTCCAAAACATATACTTCTCTTACATGAAATGGATATCTCAGCGCTGTATGTAGGAGATTTGGTGGATGAACTCCGCCGGAAAGGTTGGGAAATAATTTCTCCTGGGGAGGCTTATACCGATGAAATAGCTCAGTATCAATCAAGGCGAATTTTCCCTTATAACCCGGGAAGGATCGGTGAAATTGCTCGAGATAGAGGACAAAAAAAGGGACTTTGGCATGAAACATTGGACAAAAAATATCTAGAAAAACGATTTTCTGAAGAAGTACTAAATCGTAATTTAGAAAACTGAAACGAAAAAAGTTAACGCCATGCAAAGGCTAATACTCCAGCCAAGCGAAGTATATAAAGTTGGTCTAGAGTGATATGACTTAATTACTATACAGAACTGCTTAATAAGCGGTTAACAACTGACTGTTATGGGCAATTTTGAGACAAACAAGACATCGTAAAAATAGGTGTTATATACTTAGATTTCATTTTAGATAAACGCTTGCAGAATTCTCTCTGCGGTGATTTGCAATGTACTATTGTCATTATCCGAAGCTGTAACCACAATCAGCAGATCAAGCTCTTCGACCAGGATGACGTATTGACCG